>JAJECX010000016.1 GCA_022821805.1 Anaerolineae bacterium | reverse complement strand
CGCGGTCGACGCTGAGTATCTTTGGCGTGGACAAACGGATACTCGTAACCGGGTCAAGTGGGCCTTGGGCAAGGGCTAGGGATGAGAGCAAGAAAGCGATAAGGAATGAGATAAATGCAATTTTGCGAGACATATAACCCCCCGTGACAGGGCAAGCGCATCAAATGGCTGTCGTTGGCATAAGGTGGATGGTAGCGCGGAAGGCAGGGCAACGCAGAAGGGAAATTCGGGCAAGCTCTGTAATCAAAAGGGAGTGGTGAATAGGCGGTTATGATAGACTGGGGTTATGAATACTTGCCCCGACTGTCAAGATACACAAAAGCAAGTCAAAGCCGGCTTCAATCGTTCTGGCAGCCAGCGTTATCGTTGTAACATCTGCAAGCGTCGTTATACTCCACAGTTGGCGCGTCTCGAGGGCGCTGACATGCGAGGGCAAGCTTTGCGCTGGTATGTTGATGGCGCCAGTTATCGCTGGATAGCGCGTCATTTGGGCGTTCATCATGTCACCGTGATGAACTGGGGCAAGGCTCATGCCGATCAACTGGCGCCTGCCCCAACTCCGCAAGAAACTCCGCTGCATATCGTTGAAATGGATGAGTTGCATACCTTTGTTGGGCGAAAAAAACAGATGGTACATAAGCACTTTCGTTGAGCGAGCCAGCAGTTGCATTGTTAGCTTTGTCGTGAGCCAAAAGCGGGACGAAGCCACATTGCAGGAGTTGGTGGATCAAAGCCCTCAAGCGCATTGGCACTACAGTGATCTGATGGCTTCGTACAAGGAGTTGAACTATTACCCCGGAAAGCATACTCCGATGCCGCATAAGAGCGAAACCTATCGAATAGAGGGTATGAATGCGGAGTTGCGTCATTATCTAGCGCGCTTGCATCGGCGTTCTCGTTGCTTTTCTCGTTGCGCTGAGGCGCTTCAACGGACCGTGAAACTTGTTGTCTATGCCTGGAATCGGTGGCAGTTATATCTTCAGCAGTATCCCAAGTACAAGGCTTTCCCTATGCAATTCATAAATCCTTGAATTTCACCACTCTCCTGCGTTGCCGGACACGCGCCAAAAGGAACTGTATGGGCGAGCCATTGTGTCGTCCGCGTCTGCCGCTTGTCTTAAGGCGACAAGTATTCTTTTAGCGCCGGAATGACTTGTTCGCCGATGAGGCGGATGCCAGTGGCGGCTTCGACCGCGCCGTGCGGCGTGCCCAACTCAACGCGGTGGGCGCCGGCATCGTAAAGGCGGGCGCAGTACTCGATGATGTCAGCGGGCGCGCCAGCGAATATAAAACGATCGAGGATATCGTCAGGGATGAGCCGCGCCGCCGCCTCGTTGTCGCCCGCGTTGACGCGGCCTTCCACTTGGCGCATCAGCTCCGGATCAATAGACAAGGTAGGATCGAGCTTGGAGACGATCGGCATATAAAGCGAAACTGCTTTTCGCGCAACCCAGCGCGCCGCCTCGCGATCGTCATCGACGACCGAAACCGCGCCGATGACGATCTTAACCGTGCCGCTTTGCCGCCCGACCTTCGCTTCTCCGGCGGCGATATAGTCGGCGATAAGCGGGACCATATCGGCGTTTGCCGAGCCGCCGACCTTCACTTCATCGGCGACTTCACCTGCCAAAGCCGCGAGCTTTTTCCCCCAGGTGCCAATCTGCAGCGGAATCTCGTCCGATGGCAGTGGATAGGGCGCGCGTACGTGTTTGCCGATGTGGAAGACGCGCCCGTCATAACGCGCCGACCCGCCCGCCAGCAGCGACCGGATGATATCGATTGACTCGCGTATCGCCGTGAGGGGCGGATCGAGTTCGCTGATGCCATGGTCCGCCAGCCAGCCGCCGCGCACGAGCCCGATGTAGACGCCCCCCGCCGCCAAATCGGCCAGCAGCGCGGTCTGGGCGGCGATATCTAGCGGGTGCATGCGCGATGGCGGAATGCCCGCTGGACCAAGGCGCGCCCGCTCGATATGGGGCGCCATTAGCAGGAGCGGTCCATAGCTGGGATGGTACGGCGCGTCGCAATAGACGGTCACCGCGTCAAAGGCGTATTGATTAACCAACTTCGCCAGATCAACGTAATCACTTGCGCGCTTGTCCGTTTGAAAAGCGATGCTCAGTTCGCGATTCGTCAAATGCGGCAGTCTTTCGCTATAATCCCTTTGCCGCCGACGATTATAGCAAGCGCGGACCAATGCGGGCGAGGCTGGGACGGCGCGATCAATGCCGAACGGGCGCAACAGCTTGACCTCGCGGCTACTTTATGGTATTGTTAAGAATATTAACTAACCGTTAATTCATCGGCGACGGGTGCGCTTATGAGCGAGCAATCTGCGATGAACATGGCCGAAATGAAGGCGGAGCGGAAGCGTCTGGCGACAGCGCGGGGCTTGCTGACGCGGGAGCGCAATAAGCTGGCGCGCGAGCGCGAGCAGTTGCATCAGCTGGCGGAGACGGTAGAGCGCGGACGAGCTGACCTGGCGGAAGAGCGTGAGCGAGTAGAAGCGGCTCAAAGCGAACTGCGCTCCCAAGAATCGGCGATGAAGAGTCTCCGAGCGAGCCACAAGCAGACAGAAGCCAAGTTGGCAAAGGCTGAGTCGGAATTGACGCAGACGCGGGCGGCGCTGAAAGCGGCAAAAAAGCAAGCGCGGAAAGACTTGCCCAAGCAGGTTAGAAAGCTCGCGGGAAAGAAGGCGAAAAAGCTCGCGCGCAAGAAAATACGGAAGAAGCTCGCCAAAGCTCAAGCGAAGATCCAGGAATTGGAAGCGGCGCTAAGCGCAGCCGCAGATTCTGTCGATCCGCCACCGCAATAGGCGCCGCGCCCCGCTTCAGCCGAAAATGCTCAACGGCATGTGAAAAGCGACGATCCAGTTGGGCACATCGACGATCTCGGCGATTTTCAAGTCGCCTGCTGTGCTGCAGATGCAGTAAGCCTGGCTTTCGCTCAAGCCGTGATTCGCCACCAGCCACTCAATCATATAACGCACGGAATTCTTGGCGTTCTCCATCAGGTCGGGTCCATGCGCGGTCGTGATATGGTAGCCGGCGCTGTCGACCGCCGTCATCGGGCTGGGACGCTGGATCTGCAACTCGCGGATATTTAAATCTTTGCGGACGTTGAAGCGCATGGTGACGGTCATGGGCGATTCGATGCCGGTGCCGCTGACCTCGCCCTGACCCTGCGCGCTGTGGCAGTCGCCGGTGGAGAAGAGAGCGCCTTCCGCCAAAACCGGCAGCCAAAAGGTCGAGCCGACAACCAAGTCGCGAATATCAACATTGCCCCCGTTGACGCGGGGCGGGATGGTATCCAGGCGGCCGGGTTCGGCAGGCGCAACGCCGACGCAACCGGGGAAGGGCTCAAAGGGCAGCGTGATGTCATTGACGCCGAAGCGGCAGGTGTCGCCGTCCAATTCCCAATGATGAATATAGGCGTAATCGAAGTCTTCCTGCAGCAAGCCGAAGGCGGGGATATGCCCGGTCCAGCCCCATCCCTTGTGCCGCATATCGAGGATTTCCACTTCGAGCGCGTCGCCGCTGGCGGCGCCATTGATGTAGATTGACCCGGTCAGGGCATGGATCTTGTCGAAGTCGAGATTCGCCAGATCGTCGGCGCTGGAAGCGGGTGTGACCTGACCGACCGGTTCGGCGCATTCGATCACAACCGTGTCGCCCGGGTCGATCGTCAGCCGTGGACTTACGGAGTTATCCCAGAAGGGTTGGGTGACGCTGTCATCGAGATAATGTTCAGCCATCTTTTTCCTCTGTGTTTATGCGATTATCAAAAGCGTGGCACGATATAATGGATCCTCGTATGGGCGACCCTTGAGTCGCCCAAGCGCTCCCCATTCAGAAAGCGGGCGAGACAAGTCTCGCCCCTACAGTATTCGTATCCCAGAAATTCGATCATAAGCATAGATAATACGAGATGGACGCCGTAACGTGTCCGCCTCACAGCAAGTCAATCGCGTCCCATGTCCCATCAGCGCGGGCGGCGACGCGATGACCGGTCAAGCCAGCGCCGTCTTGCTGCGCCAGAAAGACAAAGGCGGGCGCCAGCAATACGGGATCAACCCAGCGCGTTTTCTGCTCGTCGGTGTAGTTGGAGTCGGACATCGGCGTGTTGATTGGCGCGCCGGGCGTCGCGCAATTTACTGCGATGTTGAATTCTTTTCCTTCCAGCGCCAGGCATTTCATCAAGCCTTCTATGCCGTGCTTGCCCGGATTATACGCGACTTCCTCGATGAAGCCCTTGTATCCCGAACCGGACGAGAGATAGACGATGCTGCCGCCGCCAGCGTCGATCATCGGTTTCCAGACAGCTTTGCTCAGGATGAAAGCGGCTTGCAAGATAATGTTGACCTCCCTTTGCCATTGCTCCAGCGTGATCTCTAGCATTGAGCGAGTGATGAGCAGGGCGGCGTTATGGATGAGGATGCGGGGCGTTCCATAGTGTTCAAGGACTGTATCGATAGCGGCTTGGGTATCATTGGCATTTGACAGATCAACTGTGATCGGCAGAACATCCCCGCCCGAACGGTTAAACTCGGCGGCGACTTCTTGCAGGATTTCACCGCGGATATCCAGGAGCGCCACTTTCGCGCCTTCAGCGACGTATGCTTTGGCGATGGCATAACCGAGCCCTTGCGCGGCGCCAGTGACGACGGCGATTTGTCCGCGTAAACTATTCATTTGCGCCTCCTGGCTACAGTGAATACGCTTCCCCCCAATGTTTTGGGGGGACTGAGAGGGTAAGGAGTGTCGCTCATAAGCCTTGCCCAGAGCCGCGCAGTCGCGGATCCAGAAAGTCGCGCATCCAGTCGCCTAGGATGTTAAGCGATACGACGGTGAACATGATCGCCAAGCCTGGGAAGACTGCCAGCCACCATGACCCGCTCAACAGTTGATTGCGGCTGTTTGCCAGCATTGCGCCCCAGGTCGGCACGCTTTCGGGCACGCCTAAGCCGAGAAAGGAAAGCGACGCTTCCGAAAGGATGACGCCGGCGACGTTGAAGGAAGCGATTACGATCAGCGGCGTCAGGATATTGGGCAGGATGGTGCGGAACATGATGCGCCCTTCGGTGGCGCCCAAGGCGCGAACCGCTTCGACAAATTCGCGCTCGCGTTGCACCAGCGTCTCGGCGCGGGCGATGCGCGCATACGTAACCCACTGGCCGATCCCCAAAACCAGGATCAGGTTTAGAACGCCTTCTCCCAGAATCGTCAGCATCATGATGGCGAAGAGGATGAACGGGTATGCCAGCTGAATATCGGCAAGGCGCATGATGACATCATCGACGCGCCCGCCAAAGTAACCAGCTGTCAGCCCAAGAATCGTGCCGGCGCCGCCCCCTAGCCCGACCGCCGCCAAGCCGACGAAGAAGGAAATCCGCGCGCCGTAAATCACACGCGAGAGCACATCGCGTCCGGAGGAATCGGTGCCCAGCACGTTCTCGATATCGCCCTCGCGGTTTGTGCTCAGCGGTGGTTTCAGCGTGTCAAAAATCTCAACGCGGTTGGGGTCTTTAGGCGCCAGCTGCGTGGCAAATACCGCGCAAAGCACGATCAATGTGAGGAAGATGATGGCGACCACCGGATAGCGCGACTTGACCATGCTGGTAGTCGCTCGCTGCAAGAAGGACTGCGGCGTGTATGTCTCGTCGAACTGCCGGTCAAGCGCCGAAATGCGGCTTTCGGACATCGTCGGATTCGGCTCCTTGGAGGCGCTCATCGTTTCACTTATTCCAGCCGAATACGCGGATCAAGGAAGCCATACATGAGGTCGGCAATAAGGTTGGCGCCGACGAATAAGAACGAGAGCAAGACGACCGCCGTCATCACCAGCGGCACATCGCGATGACTGACAGCATCAAAAACAAGGCGCCCGACGCCGGGCCAAGAGAAGACCGTCTCAACAACAATGACGCCATTTAAGAGGAAGGCGAATTGCAGCGCCAACACGGTGACGATCGGGATAAGCGCGTTGCGGATGGCGTGGCGCATCATCACCGTGCGCTCGTTCAAGCCTTTGGCGCGGGCGGTGACGACGTAATCTTGCCGCAATACTTCCAGCACGGCCGAGCGAATGAGACGGGAGTTGCGAGAAATCGAATAAACGGACACGGCGACCATCGGCATGAGCAAGTAGCGAATCGCCTGAGGCACGTTGGTCAGCGCTTCGTCGACCCTGCCCTCAAAGAGCGGTTTGAGAAAAGCAACATGCCCGGATACCGGCATCCAGCGCAGGGTAACGCCGAAGAACAAGATGAGCATCAAGCCCAGCCAAAAGCTCGGCATCGATTGCCCCAGCATCGCGCCCAGCATTAAGGTGCCGTCGGTCATGGTGCCGCGCCGCGTCGCCGCCAGAACGCCAATAGGAAAAGCCACAATCGTCGACAGCAAAAAGCCACCGATGGTCAATTCCAGCGTGGCCGGCATACGCTCCATGACCACGTCAAAAGCCGGCACCCGATGCTTCAGCGAATTGCCGGTATCGCCGCGGGCCAAATTGACGATAAAGTCCAGGTATTGCACATGCAGCGGACGGTCGAAGCCGAGACGTTTTCGCGTAGCCAGGCGCTCTTCTTTGCTCGCCCGTTCGCTGATGTAGAAAATTGTGGGATCGCCGGACATGTGGATGGACAAAAAGGTCAAGAGCGTGACCCCAAAGACCACGACCACGGTGAGCAGCAGGCGGCGGATGATGTACTTGTGCATGGGGCTTACGCGCCCCCCACCCTAAATCCCTCCCCCACAAGGAGGGAGGGACTTCATTCTCCCCTTCCCTCATTTTGGGGGAAGGGGTTGGGGGATGGGGGCTTACATATCGTCCTTCAGCGTGGCCGAGTAGCCCGTGATGAAGTAATCGGCGCGCGACTCATAGTTGATGCGATTGCTGACCGCTTCGGTGCGCGGTCCCGCGAAGAGCATCAGCCAGGGCGGATCATTGTAGAACTCTTCCAGCATGGCGATTTCCAGCGCCCGCTCGGCTTCGGGATAGCCAGTCAAGACTGGCAATATGTCCCAGCCACTAAACCAGAAATCGTTGTCCCAATTGGTGTAGTTGGTTTCAGCCGCAGCACCGCCAGCCGCATGACCTGGAATATCAGCCATGTCGTACTGCGCGCTCCACTCGCTGCCGCCGGTGCGGCCGAAGTATAAGGGACCCAGGTCATGGGTGAGCAACTCGGCGACCCAATCGGCCGATTCCTGGAAGATGGCTTCGGTTTGCACGCCGATATCGCTCAGCATCTGCGCTGTCGCCAGGACCACTTCGGGCGCCATCGCGCCGGAAAGACGCCGCGACTTCATCTCGAGCGAGAAGCGCACGCCATCTTCGCCGCGCGGGTAGCCGGCCGCGTCCAGCAGTTCTTCGGCTTTCGCCGGGTCATAGGGATAAGGCTCCAATGTCGGGTGATCTGCGTTGCTTGGATTGACCAGGCTGGTGGCGCGCTCGCAGGTGGTGAGCAGCAGATTCTCGCAGATGGCGTCGGTGTCAATGGCGTATTGCAAAGCCACGCGCACATCCGTTTCCATGATGGCTTGGGAGCCAAGGTGGTCGGGATTATCTACGCGGAACGGAGCATCAGGGTTCAAGTTGAAGCCGATGTAGGTGCGGGTTGTACCGGGGAAGAAACGCGCTTCCGCCATGCCAGAATTGCGGATGGCGTCGGCTTGGTTGGCTGGGAATTCCTTGTAGATATCGACATTGCCGGTGATCACTTCGGCCACCGCCGTTGACGGCTCGGGGATGAAGCGCCAGACGATCTCGTCGAAGCCCTGCGGCCGCAAATCAAAGCCCTCGACCGCTTGCATGCTGATGTATTCGCCGGGCACCCATTCGGTCAGCGAGTAAGGACCGCTGCCGACTACGGTGCGCGTCGCTTCTTCCAGCGACATCGCTTCGTAGGAATCTTTGCAATGGACCAGGATTTCAGAGTACAAGCCCAGGCGCATAGCCCGGTTCTGCGGCTTCGCGGCAACGATGGTGACATCCAGCTCGCTATCGGCGCGGGCTTCAATAAAGCCTGTCGACGAGACAACAAAGCCAGCCGAATTGCCGTCGAAACCGTTGGCCGGGTCCGCCATGCGATTGAAGCTGTAGGCGGCGTCTTCCGCTGTCAAAGGCTCGCCATCGTCGCAGGTCAAACCTTCGTGCATGTGGAAGGTCCATTCCGTGCCGTCGTCGGAGACGGTGAAGCTGTGCGCCAGGTAGGGATCAATGGCGCCGCTTGCCTGCCCCAGCTCGTAGAGCGTGGCGAAGGTGTGCATCATGATGCGGAAATTGCTGCCGCCGGTCGTGCCGCCGACTTGCGCCGGATCCATCGAGCCCGGTTCGCCGTTGATCGCGATGACAAGCGTGTCGTCATCCGGCGTTGGGACGGTTTGGGCGCTGCTCATTATGGGCACAAGCCCGAGCACGATGATCAGCAGCAATGAAAGCAGCATCGGGACTTTCTTATTCATTTTCTACTCCTGTCGGTACAACTAGAAATTGACGAAACTTGCCAAGTATCAGATTCTCGCTCCTTTCTGGCATAAAGCGGCGATTGCCACGAATATAACGCATTTGGCTAAGAAAACCACAAATCCATGCGCTCGGTCATAGGCGGTAGCGCTCCAGAACTGGCAGCATGCGATCCACCGCTTCTTTCAACGTGTCAATAGGCTCCAGCATGGTAATGCGCACATATTCGCGCCACTGGTCGCCGAAAGCCGTGCCCGGGAAGATCAAGACTCGACCCTCCTTAAGCAGCAAATAAGACAGCTCGGCGGCGTGAATGCCGGTGGATGAGCTATCCGCCCAGACGAACAATCCACCACGAGGCTCGCCATACGAGAAGCCCATGCGGTCCAATCCATCAAGCAATACGGCGCGGCGCTCGGTGTATATGTTCAGGTATTCGCTTACGCAATCTTGCGGTCCGGTAATCGCGGCCAAGCCCGCCCACTGCGACACGGTGGCGACGGGTCCAGTGGTGACCTGCTTGACGCGCGCCATGGCGTCGATGACATTCGCCGGCGCCGCCACATAACCGCAGCGCCAGCCGGTCATGGCATACGATTTTGAGAAGGCATCCAGGGTGATGGCGCGTTCCGCCATGCCCGGCAGCGAGCCGATGCTGAAATGCCGCCAAGGCTCATAAACGATCTTGCCGTAGATTTCGTCGACGATGACGATCAGGTTATGGCGGATGGCGACATCGGCGATGGCGCGGGCGCGGTCTTCGGTGACAATGCCGGCAGTGGGGTTGCTGGGCGTGACGATGAGCAGCGCCTTGCTGGCCGGCGTGATTGCGGCTTCTACCGCTTCCGCTTCGAGGTTGAAGGCGTCCTCCCGGTTAGTCGGCACCGCAACCATGACGCCGCCGGCGCGCTGAATGGCATCGTCATACGAGCTATAACGCGGGTCGGGAACCAGGATTTCATCGCCAGGATCAATCAGCGCCTGTATCGCCAGGAAAAGGCCCTCTTGCCCGCCGGTGGTGACCATCACGTTGTCGGCGCCGACGGGCAAGCCATTGACCTGGCGCATGTGCGCGGCGATGGCGGCGCGCAGGTCGTCCATGCCCTTGACCGGCGTGGGGTTCGCGCGTCCGTCGCGGATGGCGGCTTTTGCCGCTTCCACGATGTGAGGCGGTGTATCCAGATCGGGGTCGCCGCGTCCCAGGGCGATGACATCGTCCATCTCGCGCGCAATCTCCATCAGGGCGTATCGCAGCTGTGTGCCGTCGGCGGCAACCGCGCGGACTTCTTCCGGGATATTGGGGTTGGCATTCAAGTTCATAGCTGTGTCCTCGCCCATTCAAGCCCGGCCCACTGGGAAACGGCGGTGGTGCAGATGGTGATCGCTTGCTTGCTAGCGCGAAGGCGCAGCGCCATCTCCGAGCCAGCCATCCAGCCCAGCCGCCAGCCGGCCATCGATTCTGACAAAGAGTTGATGGTGACAACGCGCGAGGCGAGCTTCGGGTTCTGCGCCGGGTGAAAGGGCGCCAAGGTCTTAGCAAAGCTGAGATCGTAGACGATCCACCAGTCGGTTTCTTCGGCGCGCTGCAGCAATTCAATTGAAGTTTCGCGATAGTCATCCGGCCTGATGTAAAGCAGGCTGATGTCATCTCGAAAGGCGTCAACGATGCTTGTGCCGACGAGATGCGCGGCGCCGCGAATCCGCGAGCTGTCTCCCGGGCAGAGTACGCTGCTGCCGGGCGCCGCCAGCAGAGTCATGCAGACGAAACGCGCTTCGGTCGAGCCGCAGGTGATCGTAACCTCGGCTGGATCAACGCTTACCCGGTAGCGCTCCCGCATGTGGTGAGCGACCCAGGCGCGGAACTCCGGGATGCCCGGTCGGTCGGTGTAATGGGTTTCGCCGCGATCGAGGGCGGAAGCGGCCGCTTCGATTACGGAGGCGGGCAGGCTGGGCATGTTTGCAATAGGCGAGCGGGGTTCATCAAGGCTTGTGACCCGTTGGGCTAATGAGCGACTTAGTGTCTGTGGAAATAACATGCAAAAGCGATTCTCCCAAGCGGGCGACTGACAGCCGCGCGTAGACACAGCGGGTTAGTCGCCCCTACAGAATTCGATTTGGAGCGTGTCAGATGTCAAAGGCGATTCCCAGTGTGTGAGCAAGTTGGCGCAGGCTTTCGTAGACCTGGGCGTCGAGTTGAGCGCCGTTGCGGCGGTATACAGTCTCGCGCCGGTGGTCGATTTCACCTGGCGCCAAAATTTCGTCAAAGCCTGGCCGCCGGGCGCTGGATTTAATCTCGGCGATGAAGGCGTCCATGCGCGATTGAAACTCTTCGACTGGCATAAACCATTTGATGTCGATGGCGATGAAGGTATGGGCGACATCCAGCTTGGCGATCGAGCGATCCTGGTATGGCGCCAAGCCGAAGCCGCCACCGCTGATGACGCCCGTCAGCACATCAGTGAAAAGCGACAAGCCGTAACCCTTGTACTCGCCGATGCCCAAGAGCGCGCCCGCCATCGCCGCCGTGGGTTCGTCGGTTTCATCGCCCGCTGGCGTCAGCGCCCAATCGCGCGGCATCTTCATGCCTTCGCGCTCGCGCCAGCGCATCATGCCCTTGCCGGCGGTGGTCAGGGCGATATCGAGCACGACCGGGAAGTCGCCGCCTGTTGGGGCCGCCAGTCCCCAGGGGTTGGTGCCGACGCGGGCTTCGCGTCCGCCCCAGGGCGCCATCTCTGCCCCGGCGTTGGTGATGGCGATGCCGATGCAATCCGATTCCAGCGCCCGCCGCGCATGAAAGCCGGAGGAGCCGAAATGGGTGCTGTTGAATACAAAGGCGGCGCCAATGCCGCAGATTTTCGCCTTGGCGACGGCGATGCCCATCGCGTCTTGACCAACGACCGAGCCCATAACCATGTTGGCGTCAATCAGCGCCAGCGCGGGCGATTCCTTGATGATCTCCATGCATGTGCCCGGCTGGTACAAGCCCTTGGATATGCGGTCGTAGTAGCCGGTGAGGCGGGCGACGCCTTGCCCCTGGCCCGGCAGACAGCGCAGTTCGCTGCTCATGAGACCGTCGGCGCAGATGCCGGCTTCGCGCTGGGAAAGCCCCATAGCGAGGAAAGCGCGCTGCACGAAGGCGTCCAGCGCGTCGACGTCTACGGTGACCATTTTAATGGGCATGTTCTCAGATTCCGCGGATTGACTTGTATTGCTCCAGCTCTTCCGGCGTGTAGACCTGCATGAGTTCAAGTTCAATGCCGCCGGTTTCTTGCTCAAGGAAGGCGACATAGCCCTCCGGATGCGGGTGACTGCCGAAGACATTGCAGGCGCTGCATAATTTCAGCGTCGCGCCTTCCGCCTGCGCCGACTCCAGGGCGGCATCGATATCGGGCACCGCATAGCAGATATGGTGCAAGCCTTCGGTACCGCGTTCTGCGATCCACTGGCTGAAGCGTCCATCGGCATCCAGCGACTCGTTCAGTTGGTATTCGATCTCGCCGACGTTGAAGATCGCGACCTTGATGCGCGCTACTTCGGCAGTGACGACGCGCGCGTCCAAGCCGACGCCGAGGAGCGTTTGGTAGCGTTTCAGCGTGTCGTCAACGCTCTTGACGGCAAATGCCATGTGTTTGATGTAAGACAAAATGTCCTCCTTGCCCCCCATCCCCCGGCCCCTTCCCCCAAAATGAGGGAAGGGGAGAAAAAAGTCCCTCCCTCTTCATGGGGGAGGGATTTAGGGTGGGGGTGACACTACAGCAGCAAATCCTTCAAATTCACGCCTGGCGTAATCATGGGCGCGATGTCGCCGCTGGCGGAGGTCATGATCAGCGTGATGCCGGGACCGTAACCGGCGCGCGGGCTGTCCCCCTGCGCCACCACGCCGATGCCCACCGCGTTGCGCAAATAGCCGTGATTCCAACTGCTGTCATAATCAATCAGCGCAACGACATCGCCCAGCCGCAGATTATCCAGCCCCGCTTCTTTGACCGCGCCGCTGTCGGCCGTCTGGATGTGGATGGAGCCGCCATCGCTGACCAAGCCCGCGCCAGCGCCCAGCAGATGCGGCGGCACCGCGGCGACAACCGGCGCCGAGAGCTTGCCCTCGCTATTGGTCGTCACTTCCAAGGCGTCTACCAGTTCGGGCGAGCAGCCTTTGAGCATGACATCGGGATGGTCATCGAATTTCATGCCGACGCCTTTGGCTTTGATGACGATCTTGTCGCCGATGGCGAGTTGCTCCAGCACATCTTGTTCAAAATGGATGATGACATGCTCGGAGAAACGGCCTGTTTTGCCGGTGACGACGCCGCGGGCGCGCTGGGCGTTGCCGGTCATGACGATGGCGGTATTGCCGACGCAAGACAAGACGTTAAGCCCGCGGTTGCCGGTGGCATCGCCCATCATCACGCTGACGCCCGGATGTACACAATCAGCCAGCCAGCCGTATGCCGAATCGCCAACGGCGACGTTATAAACGATGCTGCCATAAGCGGGCAGCAAAAAGGGACTGCCATCGGCCGCCAGCGAGTAGGGCATGGCTGGCAGCGGCGGCATGCGCGGCGGGGTGATCACACCTTGGACGGATACGCTGACGACTTGCTCGGCGTTGTTTTTTGCGCTCATGATGCCTCTCGTATATTCAGGTAATTGGCGATATTGGCTTCGGGGTCGATAACCCATTTGATGCAGGGCTCATCGCATGTCATCAGGGTGAGGATGCCGGGTCCGTGACCGGTCATGACCGAGTCCCCGTGGATGCAGAGCCCGATGGTGACGGCGCCCGGTTTGTAACCGCGTCCGTAACGGTGGTCGGCATGATTGATCGCGACCAGGTCGCCGAGGCGCATTTGGTCAATACCGAGCTCGGCCATCAAGGCGCGGTCGCCGGACATCAGGTCCTGATCGACGAAATCGGGATTTAGCTCGGCGCCCGAGCCCATAATGCGCACGGGCAACTCCATCGTCACCGGCACGCGAATCCTGCGCTCGTCAACGGCTTCGATCGGCAAGCTTTCGATCAGCCGCGGACTGCATTTTTTTAGCGTGATATGCGGATAATCGCTGAGTTGCAAGCCTTGTCCGAGCGTACGAATCTGCACGGCGTCGCCCACATTAATGAGGTCGGCCGCTTCCGGCGGGAAGTCCACGAGCAGCCGCGCATGCTCGCCGGTGACGATGCCTTCCGTCCCCTTCGCCAAGCCGCTCATCAAAAAGGCTTGATTGCCCATGCAGGTCAAGTAATGCATGGCGTAATCGGCATCAAGATCGGGGTGGGCGATGGATGCGCCCGGTTCCAAGTGGTCGGCCGCCCAGTCAAAGGCGCTGTCGCCAACGCGAGCGTTGTAGATGAAGCCGGACATGCCCGGCAAGATCATCGCCTCGCCCGAGGCGTGCGGGATATACCCGCGCACGGTCGGTTGGCTGACGTAGCCGACAACCGCCATCTCCACCAGTTGGTCAGCATTGGTTGCTAATCCCATAGACTTCTCCTCATAGCATTAGGTCATGGCGGACGCGTTGGCCCACCGTCGGTGAATGTGAGAAATGCATTGACTGTGAAACTGTCGTCAATTATGAAAATGAGAATGTACCATATCGCCTGTGGAATAACAAATAGGCGCTGCTGCGGGCTTCACCCGTTTGTGGCAATGCCATTTGACCGCCAGCGCGCGCCCGCTTTGCTTGACAGGTTTACGGCGAAAACCTATAATCCCTGCTGCTTTTGCCTCTGTTGCTAGTTATTTGCATAGTGTAGTGGCCAAGATAATCCGAACAATCGAAGAGCGTCGCTAGGCAAAAAGGATGTGAGAAAATGGCGGACTCAAACGAGTCAAAGAATACAGTGCTGGTTGCTGATGAAGGCTATGAAGCGGCGGCGGCCGATTTGGCGGCGGATTATCCGGATTTGCGAATCGTATGCGCCGATGAATCCGCTGATTTGGCGGCGCAGGCCAGTGGCGACGTCGCGGGCTTGATCGCTGGCGCGGCGTCGGTGGACGATGAATTGCTGGCGGCTATGCCTAACCTGCGGGCAGTGCTGAAACTGGGACGCAGTTACTTCAACATTGACGTGGATGCCGTCCGCGAGCGCGGCTTGACTTTCGAGTGTGTGCCTCGCAAGGGACCCAACTGCGTGGCAGAACTGGCGATGACGCTTATTTTGGCGCTTAGCAAAGACCTGGTCATCTCTAACGAATCGGTGACGCTGGGCGCCTATCGTTATCGCGGACTAAAGCCCGAGATTACCGCCGAGCGCAAGATCGCCTTCCACTGGATGCACAATATGCGCGTGCACGAAGTAGTGGGCAAAACGCTGGGCATCATCGGCATGGGCGAGATCGGCTGTGAATTGGCGCGGCGGGCGAGCGTCATGGGCATGCGCAACCTGTACTACAAGCGGACGCCGCTCTCGGCCGAGCTCGAGTCCGCATTTGATGCGACCTACGCCGAATTGGACGAGCTGCTGGCGGAAAGCGACTACGTCTGTGTGGCGACGCCGCATACGCCGGCCACCGAAGGCATGATTGGCGCGGGGCAGATTGCGCTGATGAAAGAGAGCGCCTATATCGTCAATATCGCCCGCGGCGGCATCATTGATGAAGACGCGATGATCGAAGCGCTAAGCGAGAATCGCATCGCCGGCGCCGGGCTGGATGTCTTCACCTATGAGCCCTTGCCGGCCGAAAGCCCGCTTTGCGCGCTGGAAAATGTGATCCTGTGCCCGCATATCGGCGGCGGCAGCGGCACCAATCGCAATATCGAGTTGGGCGCGGCGCTGGCGGCGGTGAGCCGGTTGCTGGCTGGCTAGCGACCTGGCGGCGTCTGGCTGGCGAGGAAGCCGGCAATGAATGCGGTTTCGCAGTTGGGCAGCACAATTTCGTACCAGTTGCTCAAGTCATCCACGACATCGATTCGCTGCCCGCGGCTGGCGGTCGTCACGATATTACAATTCGTGGAACCGCAGGCGCGGACGTTGGCGATATTCTCGGCGGTCACGTAGTAGATAGTGGTCGCGCCATTGACATTGCCGCAAACGGAGTAAAATTCGCCTATCCAGTCAAAGAACCGTTCCATGTCGCGGCTAATCTTCGGCAAGTATGGAATCTCCGCGGCGGGCAAGCCGGCAAGCTCCAGCGCGAGCATAGCGACAATATCGGCGGCAATCGCTCGCATCAGCAAGCCCATCGCGAGCGCTTCGTTGCAGTGGGGCAGATGCGTCCAGAGCAACTGACGAAACGCGTACGATTGATTGACGAGGGCGGCGACTTCGTGCGGTTGAGTAATCGCCAGGGCAGTATCGGTGAATTCCCAGAACTCGGGCAGCAAATAAGATAGAACGAAGAGTTCGTCGGCGTCGCTGCATTTTGGCGCGGCGGCGCCGATTGATTCGCCCTGCTGGCGCTCCCCACGAGCGAGCGAGTTTTCCAGATCCGTCCAGAGGTTGGCGGCACGCGCTTCGCTATCGCCCATGGCGGCGGGCAGGCTTTCGATTATCGTAGCGGGCGCGCCACCATCGACGGCGTGACGCAGTGAGACATCGGCGAGCGCTTCCATGCTAAACCAGCGCAAAGCAAAGGCTTCTTCGCAGATTGGCAATTTCGCGAGACGGGACTGGCGGAAGGCGATTTGCGCGGCGCCATCATCAGCCAAATTGGCGCTGGCGTTGGCGCGCTCGAGCAAAGCCGCATATTCGGATTGCAGCGCCTCGAATTCAGCGGGCAAGTCGGAAGGCGCGCAAGGCGGCAGAAGCCCGTCGCCTATGGAATGCGCAGGCCTAGCGGAGGCTTGGTCGATGATCGTTGCCGACCACTGATCAAGCCAGTTGGTCACGGTCTTGGCGCCGGCTTCCAGAAGCGGCGGAAAGGGATTGCGCTCCGCTGACAGGCCCGCGTAAGCGAAAGCGGTGGCGGCGGCCGAATCGGTGGCGGCGGCGCTCATAGCCTGAACCAGATCGATGGACTCGGCGCAAAGCGGCAATAGTGGAACATTGTCTTCGCGCCACTGCAAAATACGGTTTATCGCGTCGACAGATTCCGTTGGATTCGCTCCTTCACCGATCGACGGATCGAGGTCCAGGAATGCAGCGGCCGCATCCGCCAGCAGGCTGAGGTCGGCCATGTCACAGGCTGGCAGTTCGCGTTCCAAGGGTGACGGCGCAGCCGACCGGTCAACGCCCAGCATCGTCGAAAGCAAGTCTTCGATACGCGCTTGGCTGTCGGGCAGGCGCGACAAATAGGGATTCTGGCCCGCTGGCAAGCCAGCTGATTCCAGGGCAGCCCGCGCCAGGGCGTCGCCGCCAAGCTGGATTAATAGGCGCTGGATCGCGATTGCGTCGGCGCACATGGGCAGTTCCGATGTGTAAGCTTCTCGGCGTTCCATCTGCGCGCGGCTCGCCCGGTGCAACATGCTGGCGTTGGTGATGTCGGCGTCAAATTCGATCTGATGCTCGACGATCATGTTAAAGAATTTGAGGAACTCTTCAGCGGTGCAAATGGGCAATGCGCTGTCATCAGCCAGAACGGCGAGACTGAGACTCATCAGAATTAGATTGACGAGGATCGCCAATCGGCGCATCTGCTGACCTTTCCACGTCGCCGCCGCGTATCGCCATCATAATACGGCGGAACAGCGCAACGCGATAATGCCTACGCGCTTCATCGGGCAAAGGCTTCAATGCTATAGTTTACTTTTGGGGCAAAAGCTGGCAAGTCAATCTTGGGCGAAGCGCGGGATGATTTGCCGTCCGATAGCCTCGATTGCCGCTTCAATATCCGGTCCCAGCGGCGGACCGAAGCTGAAATGACGTACGCCGAAGGCGGCAAGTCCCTCCAGGCGTTCAATCAAGGTTTCGGCTGTTCCCGCGATGCCGACGCGCAGCATTTGTGGCGTTACCAACTGCCGCGCGCGCTCGCGGTCGCCGACGACATGATATAGATGTCGGATCGGCTCGAAGTCGGCCTGACTGAGACCGAGCTGCGCCAAGAGCATCGGGCTCATTGCGTGACCGTAATAGGCGATCTTGTCGGCCAGCATCGCTTCCGCCGACCCTTTGTCGTCCGAAATCGAACACCAGATGCAGGCGGCCAGGTCAATGTCATCAAGCGACCGGCTCGCGCGCGCCAAGCCGCGTTCGACATGAGGCAGCACATTAGCGTAATGCTCAGGCGGAAAGAGCAGGGGCAAGCCGCCATCCGCTGCTTCGCCGATCGCCTCCAGCATTTTGGGGCTCATCGCGCCCAGATAGATCGGCACGCGCCGCTTTGATTCAAAGCGCAGCCAGGCTTCTTCGGTCCATTTCAGCGCCAAGCCATCGATAGCCGCGTTTTGATTTGACGTGAGCTTGTTGATGGCGCTTATCGCTTCCAGCGCGCGGGTGCGCGGATAGGTGAAATCCATGCCCAGCCAGCGGACGAAATCGGCCGCGCCGCTGGAAATGCCCAGATTGAAACGCCCGCCTGATAGCTCATCCAGCGTGACCGCGAACATGGCGATCTCGGCTGGATGGATGGTGTAGGGATTGAGTATGCAGCTGCCGATTTCGATGCGCTCGCTGGACATCGCCAGCGCCGACAAAATCACGGGAGCGCTGCGCAGGAAGAGGTCGTTGCTCAACCAGAATTGATCGAAGCCGGCTGCCTCGGCCGCAGCCACATAGCGAATGTAGTCATTAACCGGCAGGTCGTTATTGAATCTTAGGCTGAATTTCATTGTTGAGCTGACGATATGATGGCTTCAGCTTCCATCTCGACCAGGTATTCTTCGCCGACCAAAGCCTGAATGTAAAGCAAGGTATTTGCCGGGCGGATCTCGCCGAAGTATTGTCCGTGCACGCGCGCAACCGCTTCCCAATCGGCTCCGGGCGCGAGATAGATGCGGGTTCGCACTACGTCGGTGAGTTGGGCGCCGGCCGCATTCAGCGCGCGCTCAATCTTGCGGATGATGAAATCAGTCTGGGAGGCGCTGTCGCCAATGCCGACAATGGTGTCCGCGCCATCGGTCGCCGTCGTGCCGGAGACATGCACGATATTCCCCAAGCGGACAGCGCGCGAGTATCCAGCGATCGCTTCGTAATCTGTGCCCGATGAGATGTTCTGTCTGTTCATGAGATCTCCATTGCTCGCGCCAGCGCCGCCACTTCCATGGCGCAGCCCCAGGAGAGGGTATAGCCGACGGCAGCGTGCCCGTAGTTATGAATGACATTGCAGCCATTCGCCAGTTGTTCATTTTCAAGACGCGCCTCATCGCGCCCGGGACGCAAGCCGACGAATTCCCGCAAAACATTTGCGCCAGCCAGGCGCTTCTCGATATTCGAACAGCGGCGCATGATACGGTCCGATATCGCCGGATCAATCTCGCGGTTCCAATCGCCCTTGACTTTGACGCCGCCGATCAACACGCCGTCGGCGCGCGGGAAGATATGATCGACGGAGCTGTTGTCCATGTAACCGACGCGGATTCCCTGCGCATCGGTGAGGATGGTCTGCCCGCGCAGGGGATAAACCGAGTCGTCCTTAGCCACTTCGCGGGCGCCGACGCCGGTGCAATTGACCAGAAGCGGCGCTTCGCCAGCGAGTTCCTCCAGCGATTCCACCGTACGCAGTTCCAAGCGACCGCCGGCGGCCAAGAACTGATCATGCAGTCGCTCCAGATAAATCGGCGGCGCGACCATCGGCACGTCCATCAAATAGCCGCCTATTAAGCCGCCGCGCATTTCATGCTTCGACAAGCGCTGAAAGAAGGGCAGAAGCTCGCGATACCACGGGTCGGGAACGTCTTCCGCGTAGACCTCGCGCATGCGCTGCAAAGTTACCCCGCTATTCGCTTCTTTGGCGAGCGCGAGGAAACGATCAAGCGTATTCGCCGCCCAACACCGGCTTCGCCCTTCGAGGTCCGAGCCTGACCAAACGGCGCCTGCGGCGACTGATGTGGCGCGCAGCGGAAGCTCACGCGTGATGATGCGGACATCGTATCCGCTTAGCTGCAGGCAGAGCGCTGAGCTCAAACCGATGACGCCGCTGCCGATAACGAGGATTTCGGGCATTCGTTTTCCTTCGCTGTTTCGACGACTCCGCGTACGGAACTTCTTGGCGCCGTCACGAGCCGGGGTTGGACATTTTCGCAGCGCATTCTAACACATTGGATTGACACAATTACATGGGATGATTGCAATATGGCGGACGTTCGCCTGTCTGAATCAGTTGGCAAAACTAGCGCAGATGCGATATTTTAGTTACTTAGTTTCGCGCGTATTATCGAATTAAATGGATGCGATGTAATCTGGAAGGGGGAACCGATATAGAAGCTGCCGCATACGATGGATTATCTGATTGCTCGGATAATCCAAGAGCAACAGTTCTCGTTTGAACAAGTCTATAGGAGTAAACAGAATGTCCAAGAGAATCAACTTGAGCCGCCGCGACTTTCTGCGCATGGCGGGCATGAGTTCGCTGGCGGCGGGCGTGTATACCATTCCCGGCGTCGGCCAGGTCATAGCGCAAGACGCAAGCGAAGTCTCAATCATGTTTTGGGACGGCCCGCCATTGATCGGTATTCGCGAGCAGGCGCTGACCCCATTCGATGAAGCCTATCCCGATTGCAAGCTGGACTTCATCAGCGTGCCCGGCGGCGGCTACAACGACAAGCTGCTCACCATGCTCGCCGCAAATGAAGCGCCGGATGTGTTTATCATCCGCATCGGTCAACTGCCGGAGTTCCTCAGCAAAGATCTTTTGGTCGATTTGAAGCCGTATATCGATGCTGAGAACTACGATCTGTCACAATTCCCTGATCTGGCGATTGAAGCCTATACGCACGAGGGCGGCATCTATGGCGTACCCGATAATGTCGCCACTATCGCGCTCTTCTACAATCAGGATATGTTCGAAGAGGCTGGCGCCATGCTACCGACCGCCCAATGGGACGATGAGGGTTGGACGGTTGATGACTTCTTCAGCTCTTGTGAAAAATTGACCAAGCGCGACGGAAATCGCACAACGCAATACGCTTACGATGTCAGCAGTTGGGATAAAATCTGGCAGATCTGGGTGCGCATCTTTGGCGGTCAGATCGTTGATGACCCCTTCTTCCCCACCGAATGCGTACTCAACGAAGCGCCCGCGGTTGAAGCGCTGCAATTCTACGCCGACCTGCGCTGGGAACACGGCTTCGCGCCACGGCCCGATGCGATGGCCGAATTCGGCACCGACACTTTGATGCAGACCGGGCGCCTGGCAATGTTCCAGAGTGGCAGTTGGAGCTTCCCCAATTATCGCAACGTCGACTTTAATGTCGCCCTGGGTCACTTCCCCGCGGGCAAGGGTGGCCGCGCCAACTACGTATTCTACTATCCGCTTGTCGTTCCAAAGACGACGGAAGTACCGGAATGCGCCTGGAACCTGTTGAAGTTCTTCAACGGTCCGGCAATGGAAACCATCATCAAGGAAGGTGGCTTGCAAGGCACTACCTTTGAGGCGCAGGACAAATGGTTCGTCACCGACCCGCTGCCGCCGGCGAACAAGCATGTCATGGTCGATGCCGCGCGTCATTTCGTCGCGCCCGACCCGGTTCTGACGAATTGGGACGCGATCACGCGCATCATGCAATCGGAACTCGATCTGTTGTTCATCGGCGAAGAGCGCGACGCCAAGGTGGTCATGGATCGGATCGTCGAAGAAGTCAACCCGATGATTGTTGAGGGCCAATGGCGCAGCTAACAGCGTCGCCTTCACCCTGTGGGTGAACCCCTTGACAGGCCGGGTGAAGTTGCTCCGCCGCTTCGCGATATCGGGGCATCCATAGGCTGTCTCGCCCGCGGACAAGCGATTTCGTGACAGGACAAGCACAGCAATGAACATCTCTGTACCGAGCCGGTTCCTTCCAACCCGCTCAACCAGAGCGATGAAATTCAATAGAGGTGAAACGCGGCTGGCTTGGGCGATGGTATCGCCTTGGCTAGCCGGCTTCTTCATCTTTACTGCGTTTCCCATGGTGGCGTCGCTGGTGCTGTCCTTCACCGAATGGGATATTCTTACGCCGCCCAAATTCGTCGGCTTGGAGAACTATCACCGGATGTTCTTCGTCGACAAATACGCCATGCATTCGCTTAAGATCACCGTTGTATTCTCGGTGGTGTCAATTCCATTGAACATCGTCTTCGGCCTTGCCATCGCCATGCTGCTGAACACCAATATTCGCGGGCTGTCGACCTTTCGAACCATTTATTATCTGCCCGCGATCCTATCCGGCGTGGCCGTCGCCTTGATGTGGCGCTGGATATTCTCGTCCGATTTCGGTTTGATCAATGCGGCGCTCAATGTGGTTGGCATCCAAGGCCCAGCTTGGTTGGCGGACCGCGCTTGGGTCATTCCGTCCTTTGTTGTGATGCGACTGTGGAGCGTCGGCGGCGGCATGGTCATCTACCTCGCCGGCTTGCAATCAATACCGACCGATCTTTATGAAGCGGCCGAAATCGATGGCGCGAACTGGTGGCGGCGCATACGTCATATCACGCTGCCGATGCTCAGCCCGACCATCTTCTTCCAGTTGATCGTCGGCGTCATATTCTCGATGCAGATCTTCACCGAAGCCTTCATCATGACCAATGGCGGACCGGCCAATGCGTCGCTATTCTTCATCCTCTATCTGTATCGTAAGGCGTTCCAGGATTTCCAGATGGGCTACGCCTCGGCGCTGGCCTGGCTACTATTCGTGGTCATCCTCCTGTTTACCGTCGCGCTCTTCCGCACGGCGAAATTCTGGGTCTATTACGAAGGCGAGGCCAACGAATGAGGACAGGGTTATTCATCGGCTTGAACATGCGAAACGCTGTGGGCAAAGCGGTGGTTTACGGCTTGCTTGGCGGCGGCTCAATCGTCATCCTGATGCCCTTCGCCTGGATGATTTCGACCTCGCTGAAAGATCTATCGCACGTTTTCCGCTGGCCGCCGGAGTTCATTCCTGACCCGATCGTCTTGGAAAACTACCCGAAGGCTCTGACGAAGCTCCCCTTTGACCTTTATCTCGGCAATACGCTGCTAATCGTAGGCGCGACCTTGATAGGGGAATTGGGCGTGTCGGCGGTGGTCGCTTATGCCTTCTCGCGTCTGCGTTGGCGCGGGCGGGATGCGCTCTTCATCGTCGTGCTGGCGACAATGATGTTGCCGCGGCAAGTGACGCTTATCCCGGATTTTCTGATATTTCGCTACTTCGGCATGTACGATACCTACTGGCCCCTCGTGATTCCGTCCTGGTTCGGCAATCCGTTCTATATATTCTTGATTCGGCAGTATTTCATGACGATATCGCGCGAACTGGATGAGGCGGCGCTGCTCGATGGCTGCTCGAAATTCGGCGTGTTCTGGCGGATTACGCTGCCGCTATCGACGCCGGTGCTGGCGGCGGTCGCCATTTTTTCGTTCCAGTATCATTGGAACGACTTTTTCCGACCGCTGATATTCTTGTCTGATACCGACAAAGCGACGCTGGCGCTGGGACTGCGTTATTTCCAGGGTACTTACGGCACCGAATGGAATTCACTGATGGCGGCATCCCTGGTGGTGATGTTGCCTTTGATCATCGTCTTCTTCTTCGCCCAGCGGATATTTATCCAGGGTGTGGTATTCACTGGTTACAAATAGAATATCCGCCAACTTTAGCGAACAGCGCCATGGCGCCAAGCGGATTCTTTTTTGGTATTGCAGTCGTGGTAGACGCGGCGAAAGGACCCGCGTCCAAGTGAAGAGGAGAGCGCTTGACGAGTGTAGGCGACAAGACTCCGGCGCCGACTAATCCGATTTCTTGCCCTTCTCGTCGCCTTTTTTGGGCTTGGAGGCGCCTTTTGGCTTCTTTCCAGGGTAGGTGGTGCGTAGGTGGCGGATGCCTTTGGAGTCCACCTCATACACTGTGATGGGCGTATTGTTGCTGACGCTCCAGTTGGATTTCATGATGCTTTTTCACCTTTCGCTTCCATTCATTATACCTAATCGCCCAGGTAAAGGCTATTTTGAGACATGATGTTCCACTCGCCAAACTGCTGGACTTCAATATGAAATTCATACAGACCAGCGCCGACAAACAACAATTCGCGGAACTGAAATGCGGTAAGACTGCTGCTGCTCCACATGAAATCAATAGCGAAATGCCATTCAGCCAGAATCTGATTGTCTTCGGGCGCCAATACACGCAATACTGCAGGATATCGAGGCTTGTCGAGGTCCGACTCTGTGAACCAATATGAAATCAGAATGACCGCCGGGTTTAATGCCACCTCAAGCGGTGGTGGAGCGGACGGCGTAATACCTATCTTTGCATCCGCGAAAACGTTTAGCAAGGTGAGCATTCCGTCCTCGTGTTCTTCAAAGTCTCCACAGAGTACCGACCAACCAAGCCTCATTCGTCATCCCTTACGCTTCAGTATCCACATTATGAAGAATTACATGAAAGCCTAGCAAAGCTACTCGCCATTTTCAAACGGAAGTCTTACTCAGTAAATCGTTGCAATTCGGAAAGGAACAACATTTCTCATGCGGACTATGTCAAGGTATCAGAAACTGCGCCCGCTCGCGCATGACGCCGTCAACTGGAACGACGGCTTCTGGGGAAGGCTCCACCAGCTATGCCGCGAACAGATCCTGCCCAGCATGCGCGAAGCGCTCGACGAGCCGGAAAACGGCGCCGTCTTCAGCAACTTTTATATCGCCGCCGGGCTGCAGGATGGCGAACGCAAGGGCACCATGTGGAGCGATGGCGATTGCTACAAATACATGGAAGCCTGCGCCCACGTATATGGCGTCACCAAGGAGCAGTCAATCCTTGATCAACTGGATCCCCTGATTGATGTGATCGCGGCGGCGCAGGAAGACGACGGCTATATCAGCACACCGATGCAGCTGCGCGCTGACAAAGAACGCTGGACAGACTTGCACGACCACGAGCTTTACAATATGGGGCATCTGCTTACGGCGGCGTCGGTACATCATCGCACTACTGGCAAGCGCAACTTCCTCGAGATTGCTATCAGGCTGGCGGATTACCTCCATGAGGTCTTTGTGCCCTGCCCGCCGGAGTTGGCGCATTTTGGCTTCAATCCGTCCAATACGATTGGCGCGGTCGATGTCTATCGCGCCACGGGAGAGGCGCGGTATCTGGAGCTGGCGCAGACATTCGTTGAAATGCGCGGCTCGCAGCCGGGCGGCAAGGATCTGAATCAGTCGCTGGTATCGCTGCGGGAAGAAACGCGCGCCGTCGGGCATGCCGTGACCGCAGGTTATCTCTATTGCGGCGCCGCCGATGTCGTGGCCGAGACCGGCGACGAAGAACTCATGGATGGCTTGCAGCGCATCTGGGAGAACGCTATTCATAGCAAGATGTATATCACCGGCGGCACGTCGGCGCTGCACCACGGCGCCTCGCAGCGCCCTGAATTTGGCGGCAAAGCCAGCGCTGTGCACGAGGCTTTTGGCTACGAATATTCGCTGCCCAACGCTACCGCCTACAACGAAACCTGCGCCAATATCGCCAACGCAATGTGGAATTGGCGCATGTTGAATCTGACCGGGGACGCGAAGTATACCGACATCGTCGAGCTGGTGCTCTACAACAGCATGCTTTCGTCAATGAGCCTGGACGGGAAGCGCTTCTGCTACACCAATCCGCTGCGCTGGTATGGCGAAGAGCATCCGTTATTGAGTCAAGACACCTACGAGCGCTGGCGCCTGCTTTACTGCTACTGCTGCCCCCCCAATACCGCGCGCACCATTGCTCTTTTGCACAACTGGCTTTACAGCGCGACCGATGCGGGGCTGTGGCTGCATCTCTATGGCAGCAATAGCGTAAGCGCTACCCTGACCGACGGCTCAGCCATTGCGCTGACGCAGCAGACCGATTACCCTTGGGATGATGTGGCTCGCATCACGATTGACGCGGCGCCGGCGCATGAAGTCTCGCTGATGCTGCGCATCCCCGGCTGGTGCGACTCCGCCGCCTTGTCCATCAATGGCGAGGCGAGCGAAGCGCCGCTGGAGCCCGCGAGTTACATCGAGCTGCGGCGCGCCTGGAAGAGCGGCGATATCATCGAATTGCGCCTGCCGATGCGCCCCCGCCTGATCAAGGCGCATCCCAAAGCCGAGGAGATTCGCAATCACATTGCGGTCATGCGCGGCCCGATCGTCTATTGCCTGGAAGGGGTTGACCTGCCAGATGACGTTTCGATTCTCGATGTCTACGCGCCCGATGAGATGTGTTTGACGGCGAAAAGGGAAGATGATCTGCTCGGCGGCGTCGTGACGATTAATGGGGCTGCCCGCCATATCACCGAGCGGAATGGATCAAACGCGCTCTATCTGGAAGCGGGGAAAGAACAGGAAGCCGATCTCGATATTACGATGGTTCCCTACTACGCCTGGAACAACCGCGGCATCAATGAAATGACCGTCTGGCTGCCGCGGCGGTACTGACGGGCGGATTAAGCGTCCGCCTCGCGGATGAGCAGTTCCTGCCTGGGATAAATCCAGCGCCCCATGTTCTCGAGCTGGTTGAGCATGATGATATCGAGTTGATATACGCGGTAGGCGACGGCGATGGCGCTGACGGTATCGCCGGGCTGTACGACGTGGATAATGGAGCCGTCGGGCTGAGCGGCTTGTGGCTGGACGGGCGCGGCGTATCTTACAGTCGGCTTCGCCACCGGCGCGGACGCCGCCTTGACGCATTCGGCGGCCGGGAGACCGCCAAAGGTGCTGACGATGCCAAAGACGCGCCCATCCAAGTCGTTGTCCAGCACAACATGATTGATTTTGCCTTCGACATTTGGACCTTTCGAGATGATTATGTAGCGCCGCGGCTTTAGCAGCTCCTCGTGGTATTTCGGGTCAATTTCAAAGAAATGGCGGATTTCGGGCGGCAGCCCCGTCCGCACCGCCACGCGCCCGTCGGCGGAACAAGCCACAAGACCGTTCTCCACCGCCTCCACCTGCGGCTGCGAAAGGCCTAGCTTGAAGAAGCCTTCGCTTTCGGTGTTGATTCGATAGACATAGGCTGCGGGCGGCTGGACGAACGGGCGGCAGATGACGCCAATCGCGCCGAGCCGTAAATCGCAGTTTTCAAACTTCGGCAGCGCGCTCGCCTGCGCTATCGGGGCGACAGGCGCGGCCGGGAAGAAGGGGCCAACCGGCGGCGAATTGCAATGGATGCTTTGGTCGTCCACAGTGCCATAATAATTAGCGGGCGTATTGTCAATAAACATGACGCAGCCGATGAGCTCGATGGTGCCGCCGTCGTTCTGCAAGACGCCAAGCCCGCCATGATTGTTGCGGAAGGTGCTGTCGGCGATGCGAGTGAAGCCTTTCGCATAAGGGTTCCAAGCCCGCAGGACGGATTCCTCTTCCGCTTCCGTGGTTGTCATACCTTCAAAGAGCGCGTTCGTGAACCGCATTTCGCCCATGTTGACAATTCCGCCGGAAGTTGTGTCCGCCATGCTAATGTGATGCCCTGTCACCTCGCCCCAGTTAAACAGGCGCAGTCCCGACATGCCGACATTTTGCAGATCCAAACTGGCGGTCGCGGCGATGTAGTAGGTGCGGTTCGCCGGGTTCGCGCGTATGCTGTGCCCATTGCCCTCAATGCGGATGCTCACATGTTCCGAAATCGTGCTGGAGCCCGTGATGACGCAATCGGCTGTCAAGCTGTAGGTCGCCGAGACATCCAGATTGCCGGGCGCGGGCAAGCCGCAGGGCATGATCGCCGGCGGCGGAATGACGGCTTGATCGCCATTGCCAATCGCGCCGCTGCAGGGACCCGTGCTGTTGTCCGTCCAGGTCCCGGCAGCAAAGTCCAACCACGGATATTCTACTTCATAGAAGTCGTAAGGCACGTTGCCGGACAGAGTCAGGCAGCCGGTCGTCGTCACCGTCGCCTCAATGCTCGCCACGGCCGCCCCGCCATTGCCATAATTATTGCGAAAGACCGCGTTGTTCAGCGTATGTGCGGCGCCTCTCCCGGCGTGCAGGGCGCTGCCGTTCCCGCGTAAAGCGTAATAAGGCGAGTAATTGTTGACAAAAAGGACATTATTCAGATTGGCCTCCCCGGCTTGCAGCGCGGCGCCCGCATACGCTCTTGCGAATGTGACATTGTTGGCGTTTACAACATCTGAGAAGACAAGGTAGTATCTGCTCTTGCCCTCGCCATCGATCGTTACATTGTTCAGTGTCAGTATGCCGCTGCCTCTGAACAGACCGTCTTCGCTGTCCCCGCCACCGGTGATGCGATGCCCGCCGCCGTTAATGGTCACTTCCAAGTCAGGAACCGCGTTGGCGATGACAATCTCCCCGGTCTGAACGCAGTCGCTTGTGAGCGTGTAGGTTACGGTTTGGTTGATCACTCCCCCTGCCAGCAAGCCACAGGCGGCGACGGCCGGGTTAGCGCGAACGATTGACAGAGACAAGAATGCCACAAGCAACGGGAACAGCGCTTTGGAGAAGCGCTTGATAGAGACCGCAACTATGCGACAACTGCGGGGGGGGGGGGGGGAGGGGAGCAAGGAGGTACATATAATGATGTCCTAGATGCGCCGCTTATGAAATAGCGTGAGTATATCAAAAATTCTTGTCCATTGGGGGTGTTGATTTTGTGGACTAGGCAAGCAAGACTCAGTTGGCGCTGCGACAGATTCAGGCTTTAAGGCCGGCGGGGAAACCGCTATGGTAGAGGGCGTGTTTCGCATCCGCTACTGATAAACACAGGAGAGCGCCGCTTCACTCGTCCCGCTTATGGCAAGAATCTCAATTGACAATCCATTTACAGTCAAAGGCGGGCCTGGCAACTCCATCCTGCGCAGTATTGCCTTCCTCAAAAAGTATCGCCGCATCGCCGCTGGCGTTTACGTACTGGCTTTGGCGAGCAATGGGCTGGCGGTCATCATTCCCCAAACGATCCGCTGGATTGTAGACGCTGGCGTCATTCAGCAAGATATGCGCATATTGCAGCTGTCCTTGCTCGGCTTGCTTGGGCTGTCGCTGGTCAAGGGGCTGGTCGATTTTGCGCTGGGCCGCGGGACGGAAGTGGCGTCGCAAGGCGTCGCCTACGACATTCGCAACGCCATCTACGAAAAGTTGAGCGCGCTGTCGTTTTCTTATCACGATCGCGCGCAAACCGGGCAGTTGCTGGCGCGCTCCATTTCCGATGTTGAGCGGGTTCGATTCCTGACCGGGCGCGCCTTCCTGCGTCTCTTCCAGCATTCTAGCTTGATGCTGCTGACATTTTTCGCGCTGCTATTGATGAACGCGCAGCTTGCGCTACTGTCGATGATCCTGATGCCGCTGCTGTTTTACGTCGCCTATCGCTTCGGCCGCATTTATCGTCCGCTTTCGCTGGACTTGCAGCATCAACTGGCGGAGATGACGAGCGTGCTTGAGCAGAACCTGCGCGGCGCCAAAATCGTGAAAGCCTTCGCCCAGGAAGATGCCGAAATCGCGCGCTTCGATGAGGAAAATGGCAAATGGTTTGACCTGGCGCAGGCGCAAGTCTCGGCGATGACCAAACATATCCCGCTGCTCGATTTTATCGCCAGTTTGAGCTCGGTTGTCATCATCTGGCTGGGCGGTCGGCTGGTTATCGAAGGCGGATTGACGCTGGGAGAGCTGGTGGCTTTCACCACCTACCTGGGTCAGTTGATCGCGCCCGTGCGGCGGCTCGGCGTGATTATCCCGGCGGTGGCGATGGCATCTGCGGCCGGCGAACGCATTTATTCCATCCTGGACGCGCAATCGGAAGTTACGGACTCGCCGGACGCGCGCAAACTGCCGCCAATCAGCGGGAACGTCCGCTTTACCGACGTCTCCTTTTCCTATTTCAATCAGCGCGTCGTGCTGGATCGGCTCAATTTTGAGGCGCGAGCGGGCGAGGTGGTGGCGCTGCTTGGCGCGACCGGCTCCGGCAAATCCACCATCATCAACCTGATTCCGCGCTTCTACGATGTCACCGGCGGGCGGATTACCCTGGATGGCATTGACGTGCGCGATTTGACGCTGAATTCCCTCCGCGACCAGATCGGCATCGTGCTCCAGGAGACGGTGCTCTTCGCCGCCAGCATCCGCGAGAATATCGCTTTTGGTCTCGACGGCGTAAGCGAGGCCGCTGTAATCGACGCGGCCAAAGCGGCGCAAGCGCATGACTTCATCGCAGCGATGCCCGATGGCTATGATACCGAGGTCGGGGAGCGCGGCGTTACGCTTTCCGGCGGGCAGAAGCAGCGCATCGCCATCGCGCGCGCCTTGCTTAAGAACCCGCGCATTCTGCTCTTGGATGACGCGACTTCCAGCGTCGATACGGAAACCGAGCGACTGATTCAAATCGCGCTGGAGCGGCTGATGCTGGGCCGTACCTCTTTCATCATCGCGCAACGTTTGAGCACGGTGCGCATGGCGGATAAGGTGTTGGTGTTGCAAGGCGGCCGCGTCGCCGCCGCCGGCACGCATGAGGAGTTGTTGGAAAAATCGGGATTGTATGCCGAGATCTATTACAGGAACTTGCGCGAGTGAATCGGCTGGCTGGAGACCAGGGGTCTATCTTGCCCTTCAACGTTGCCCTCCGGTAAACTTGACTGCAATGATGACGGAAGCCGCCGGAGACGACACTGATGCGTCATGACTGGACACTTCTATGTACCGAAGTTCAGACTCACGACACGGGCGCGATTGGATTGGAAAACATATTTTCGACCTTACAAGTAACCAGCCCCTTCGGCAGTGTTGCGGATGTGGAGTCGGTTCTCTTTGATCCGCCAGCACTGTTGGTGTCTCACTGGACGGCGGAGTTCGAGGCCGATAGGCGCCTTCACTCCGCGACCCTTCAGCTAATGGCGCCAGGTGGCGAACGTGTATTGTGGGGCGAAAGCGTGGAATTCGACTTTCGGAATCAAACAACTATACTCATGACGCTGATTATGCAAAATATGCCGTTGACAGGTATTGGTACATACGAGTTTCATGTTCTTTTAGACGAGTACGCTATGCTTAGTGAATGGGGACGCGCCAGCCTCACTATCAGTGAAGCGCGAGGAGCTGCACAATCATGAAGTATCTGAAAGCCAAAATTGTCCACGACACGAAGATCCTGATAATACATCATCCTACTGAAAACTGCGTCAAATATCCCGAAGACGAGGGTTCGCACTTGCTGAAGAGACGTGCCCCGAGATTGCATAGGCCCTACCCGCCACAGCCTAGAAAGAACGCCAGGCAAAGCGACAACGAAACGGAGTAACTTATCGGCTTTTCAATCGGCACATCGGGCGTGGGAACGGGCAGCCCGCGCCGCACGCTGGACGCCTACGCGGACAAGGTAGAAGGCCGTTCCTTCAACTTGCGCGTCGTCTGGCACATGCTCGTTTTCGTAAAGCCCTACGCCTTGCACATGCTGGGCGCCTTCCTCGCGATGCTGGCTGTCTCCGGTTTGACGCTGCTCGCGCCATTCCTGGTCAAGGTAGCCATAGACGGTCCGATTCTTGCTGGCGACCTGGATGCCTTGAATGAAGTCGCGCTCTTGTTATTGGCGGCTTTCGTTGGTCTCTATCTGGCTTCAATGGCGCAGCGCTACCTGCTCAGCTGGGTGGGGCAGCGGGTGCTGGCTGATCTGCGCTCGGCGCTCTTTCGGCATCTGCAGGAATTGCCGCTGGCGTATCACGACAGCCATATCATCGGTGTGACCATTTCCCGCGTGATCAGCGATGTCGGCGTGATCAATCAGCTTTTGTCTCAGGGTTTGATCACGCTGACCGGCGACAGTTTGCTGCTGGCTGGCATCGTTATCGTGATGCTTTCGCTAAATTGGCAGCTGGCGCTGGTGACATTTTCCATTGTGCCGATCATTGTGCTGGTGACCATGGTTTTCGCCCAAAAGGCGAAACTGGCTTTTCGCAATACGCGCGCGCGCAACGCCAACATGATCGGCGACCTGGCGGAAAACCTGAGCGGCATCCGCGTGATTCAAGCCTTCGCCAACGAAGAGACCAGCTCGGAGAAATTCGACACCGTCAACGGCGCGAATCGCGACGCCCATGTCGAGGCGATGTCGCTATCCTTTATTTTCTTGCCCACTGTCGAATTCCTGGGCATGGTCGCGACCGGGATCGTGCTCCTGTTCGGCGGCTTGAGCGTAGCGCAAGGCAATCTGACCTTGGGCACGGTGATCGCCTTCCTCGCTTACGTCAACCGATTCTTCCTTCCCGTGCAGGAGCTCAGCCAACTCTACGCAACCATGCAGACGGCGATGGCGGGCGGCGAGCGCGTGATCAACCTGCTGCAGACGGAACCGGCGATCAAGGACAGCCCCGATGCGCGGAAGATGCCGCCGATAGAAGGACGAATCGAATTCCGCGATGTGCGCTTTGGCTACCGCGAAAGCTTGCCTGTCCTGCATGACATCAATCTGGATATTCCCGCGGGGACGATGGTAGCGCTTGTGGGACCGACAGGCGCCGGAAAAACTTCGATCGCCAATCTAATCGCGCGCTTTTATGATGTCAGCGCTGGCGGGATTCTGATCGACGGCATCGATATTCGCGATGTCGAGCAGCGTTCGATGCGCGCGCAGATGGGTCTTGTGTCGCAGGATCCCTTTATCTTCGCCGGTACCATCGCCGACAATATCCGCTTCGGAAAACCTGAAGCGACCATTGAGCAAGTGATCGCAGCGGGCGAGCTTGCCAATGTCGGCGAATTCGTGAGCGAGCTGCCGCTTGGTTATGAAACCGAGATTTTCGAAGACGGCGCCAATCTGTCGGTGGGGCAGCGGCAGTTGATTTCGATTGCGCGCGCGATCTTGGCCGACCCGCGCATTCTGATTATGGACGAAGCGACTTCAAGCGTGGACATGGTCACCGAAGCGCTGATACAGGATGCCCTGCGCAAACTGCTTAGCGAACGGAGCGCCATCGTCATCGCTCACCGGCTAAGCACGATCGTGAATGCCGATCTCATTTGTGTCGTTGATGACGGTCGCGTCCGCGAGATGGGCACGCATGCCGAGTTGCTTTCTCGCCGAGGGTTATATCACGAACTCTACCAACGGCAATTTGTCGAACTGGCGGATTAAAGTTCCAGACCCACAGCCAGCGTGGCTCAATTCGACGATTCCAGCACCCGCTATTCGTCTGCGTCGTTCTTGTTCGGCGGATCTTCCGGCTGCTGTTTGGGCCGCCTGGGCGCAAGCCGCTTCCACTTGGGCGCGTCTTTGTCGTTGGGATCGGGCGCCTTCATCGGCGGATGCTCGCTGATATGATTCGTTGCATCAAATTTTAGCTTAAGCGCTGGCTCTTTCATGTCGAATGACTCCTTCAGATATTTCAGTAGACCCTGAGACAGGCCCGTCCCCACTCACCTTGTTCGGCGACGTCGGCCACGAACACGTGAAATTCGTAGGTACCTAAGCCTACATATCTCATATCCGGAATCCTGTGAATATATCGGAAAACTACTGTATGTCGAAAATCAAACTGCTCCATTCGCTGACTCAACACTTGTTCTCCACCTGGCGCCATCAATTGCAATCGGCCCGAAAAAACTCGCCTGTCGGTCTCGAACTCCGCCGACCACTGTGAAACCAACCATAGCGGACTTTCAATCCGAAGCACGGTGTCGATGGGCGACCGGCGCAAACCGTCGGGCGCCTCAGCCTCTGTTACTACATTCCTCAATTCAATGCTACCGGATGGCGATGCCGTCAATCCAGCGCAGAGCAACGTCCAGTCGTGTCGCATCCGTCTGTGAATCCTCCGCAGGCGGCACACAAACCTACTATAGTATAGATGATATAGATACAAGTTACCATCAGCGCTGAGAAATTACGGGAGCCACGGCATGAAAGCACTGATTACCGGCATCAGCGGGCGGGTCGGCGCCAACCTCGCCCAGCTGATGAAGCAACGAGGCTATGACATCCGCGGGCTGGTCATGCCGGATGACCCGCAAGCGTCCAAGGCGGCAAAGTTGGGCGTAGATATAATCGAAGCCGATATCGCGGACGCCGATGAGGCGCGCGCGGCGGCAAGCGGCGTCGACGTCATCGTGCATCTGGCGGCGCAGATACCGCAGGGGGATTCTCCGTCGGAGCGCATGCTCGATGTCAACACGCGCGCCACCATGAGTTTGCTCGAGGGCGCGCTGGCCTCTCCCGTGCCGCTACAGCGATTTGTGCTGGCCAGCACCTACCAAGCTTACAATCCCTTCGTCACCACGCCGGTCACATTCGACGAAAATACGCCGCAGAAACCGATCGATGTCTATGCCTTGACCAAGCTGCTCTCCGAGGAAATCTGCTTCGCATACATGCGCGAATACGGATTGCCAGTGACGGCATTGCGGTATTGTTCGATCAAAGCGGCTAACGAAGTGCTTGGCATGCTCCACCCCGCCTGGCTCAACTTTTTCATTGAAATGACCCTGTCCAATAATCGCATTCCCTGGTTCGGCGCTGAACATATTGACCAAACCAAGGCGATCATGAGCGACCTGCTGCGGACGCCGGATGCCGTCTGCGCGGTGACCGACGCGGATGGTTTGCCCTGGCGGCTGGTTGTCACCGATGTGCGCGATGTTGTCGCCGGCACGATCCTGGCGCTGGAAAGCGACAGTGCGGTCGGCGAAGCCTTCAACATGACCGGGGCGCCGCCGATAACTTACCCCGAGGCGGCTCGCTTGCTGGCTGATGCGACCGGCCGACCCTATCGCGATGTGACGATGCCCTTCTGGCGCGGCGCGGACGCATCAACCGAAAAGGCGCGCGCGCTGCTGGGCTACAAGCCGCAGTACACTTTTGACAAAATGGTGAAGACGGCGCTCGCCTTTCAGCGCGGCGAGCCCATCGACCAGGTTCCGAACTAGTAGAAATCCTCAAACACAGCGTCTACGGAGAGGTCCCGCGCAAAAAATCCAGGCACTGTTGCATGCCGACGGCGGGCGGCGGAAGCTGGTCGGGGAACCAGCGCCGCTCATATTCCAATGAGTAGAATCCGTCATAGCCCAGGTCGTTCAATGAAGCAACGATCATCTCCCAAGGAATGATGCCCTGGCCGAGCACGGCTGCGATGCGCTCGGTGCCGCGCCAATAAAAGTCCTTGACATGAATGTGCTGGATGCGCGGACCTTGCAAGGCGATTGCCATCTCAAACACTTCGCTGTTCATGAACGCGAGATTCGCTTGGTCATAGAGCACACCCACGTTGGGCAAATCAACCGCGCGAACGATCGCCATGGTCATTTCCGCCGATGTCGCCATCGTGTCCATGTGGTTCTCGATGTTCAGTCGCACGTCAGCCGCCTGAGCGTATACGCCAACTTCGCGCAGCGATTCAGTCAGCCAGCCCATGGCGCCGCCTTGTTCTGACGGCGGAACTTCATGCCCGCCGAATACGCGGATGGCGCGGCATTCTAGCGCGACGGCGATATCAACCGCGCCTTTAAGCTCGGCGACCGCTTGCTCGCGCGCGCCTGCGTCGGGATGATTCATGTCCTTGGCATAGGGCACTAGACCGGCGACGACCAGCCCGGCGTCTGTAGCGCGCTGCCGGATGCGGTTTAGCTCGGACGATGAGGTAGCGAGGTTGATGCCGCAACTGTAATCATCTGCGCAGATGATCTCAATGCCGTCCAAACCGAGGCCGGCGAATAGGTCAATCGCCTCCAGCACAGTTGATTCAGGCGTACCCATCGTATGACCGACAATCTTCATCAACTCAAGCCTCCCGCAATAGATCTCGACGCGCGCCATTTCGTGACCAAAAGTGGCGTACAAGCTTAGGCTATAGGATACATCGTTTTGCGTTAGTCGAGTAATCTTCGGCAGGCGCGAACGCGTCGAGCATACTCTCGCGCGCCACTAATCGATTGGTGTATGCCGAAACTAACAGGGCCGAACTTTCGACCGCAGCGAGAAAATACGTTACGATTGTGGGCAACTTGGAATTGTCCGGAGTTTGACATTTATGGAGCGCGCGAGGCAAATGGAAGAAGCGACCACTTACGGCGTCCCGCGTGAAGTCTCCGTCGATTTGATCGACTGCGATGTTCACCCCTACCTGACGCATCCGGATGAGCTGCGCCAATACATGCGGGAGCCCTGGCGCAGCCGGACGATACCCTCCCGCCGCCAGATATTCTTGCCACCGGGCGACGGTCGGCGGCTGGATGCCTTTCCCGAGGATGGCAGCCCGGCCGGCTCCGATCCCAAACTGTTGGAGACACAGGTGCTGCAAGGCATTGGCGCTGATTACGTCGTTCTGATTCCTTCTTCCAGCATCAGTATCATTCCCGATCCGGTCTTCGCCGCCGAGGTCGCCCAAGCCTGGAACGACTGGCAAATCGAAACCTGGCTGGGCGAATACAACTGGCATGGTCGCTTCAAAAGCTCTATCGTGATCGCGCCCCAGCATCCCGAACGGGCGGCGCGCGAGATCGAGCGTCTGGCCGGTCATCCGCATCTGGTGCAGATCCTCGTGGGTTCCAGCGCGCAGGCTGCCTACGGCAAGCGCCAATACCATCCGATATGGGAGGCAGCGGCTCGCCATAATCTGCCAGCCGCGCTGCATGTCGAGAGTCCGGTCGGTCCGACGCCGCCCTCGCCGCTGGGCTATCCCACGTATTTCCTCGAGTTTCACACGCTGTATCCGACCATTTACATGACGCACCTGGTCAGCCTGATCGCCGAGGGCGTCTTCGAGAAATATCCGGATTTCAAATTCGTTTTCGTAGAAGGGGGCAGCGCCTGGCTAGCGCCGATCATGTGGCGGATGGACAAAGATTGGCGGGGCGCGCGCGCCGAAGCGCCCTGGCTGAAACGCCGCCCCAGCGAATACTTGCGCGATCACATTCGCTTTTCCACGCAGCCGATCGAAGAACCGGAAAATCCCCGCCACCTGCTGCAGATCTTTGAGATGATGGAGGCCGAGCATGTGCTGATGTTCGCTTCCGATTATCCGCATTGGGACTTTGACGACCCGAAGCGCGCTTTCCCGCGTATGCCGAAAGAATTGAAGCGGCGAATTTTCTGCGAGAATGCGCGCGAATTGTATAATTTGCCGGCAACTCGACGAGCCGACAGTTTGGATTCGACGCCGTCGGCCGCCGAAAAACAAAAAATCATGGGGACGGGCAACTGAATGGGAAAATTAGTCGTAGGCAATGTTTCAGAACTTCCGCCCAGCAGCCGCCGCATCGTCCGCGTGAACGGGCGCGAAATCGGCGTCTTCAACGTGAAGGGGAAATACTACGCCCTGCGCAATCTCTGCCCGCACCAAAGCGCGCCACTCTGTTTAGGCGAGCTCACCGGTTTGGCGATCTCCGATGAGCCGGGCGAGATCGAGTGGACGCGCGAGGGCGAGATTCTGCGCTGCCCCTGGCATGGCTGGGAATTCGATATAGCTAACGGCTCTACCATATTTCAGTCGAATGCGCGGGTGAAAACCTACGATGTACAGGTCGAAAAAGCATCGGTCGCGCGCTTGATTGAAGGTGTGGAAACCTACCCGGTGGACGTCGAGAACGATCTCGTCATCCTGGAGTACTAAGCAGGAGAGCGAAATATGCGTATCGCCATGATTGAGGTGGGACACTGGCATGCCGCAATGCACTTGCGTTCCTTCCGGCTGGCGGACGATGTGGAGATTGTCGCCGTCGCCGATCATCAGCCGGGCTTGGCGGCGGCGTTCGCGCGGCAGTCGGGCGGCAAACCCTTTGAGCGTTATCAAGACATGCTCGAACGGACCGAGCCCGATTTCGTCGTCGCTATGGGCAAGCATGTCGATATGCCTGACATTTGCCGCTATATGCTGGGAACGGGCATTCCCTTCGCCATGGAGAAGCCCATCGGCATATCGGCGAGCGACCTGGCGCCGCTGGTTGATATTGCGGAAGAGCGGAATGCCTTTGTCGCCGTGCCCCTCATCAATCGCTACAGCAGCATTTGGCGCCAGCTCGACGAATTGGAAAGCGCGGGCCGCGTCGGATCGCGCTCCCATTATCATTTTCGCGTTATCAACGGTCCGCCCGAACGTTACGTATCGGATGGGGTGGGGTGGATGCTCGATCCGGCAGTTTCCGGCGGCGGCTGCTTGCGCAACGTCGGTATTCACACGATCGATGGCTTCTTGCGCTTCACCGGGGGCGAAACCGTCGAAGTCCTTGGCGCCGCGACCAGCCATCGCGTGCATGGCGCGGCGATTGAAGAGGTCTGCGCCGCGCTCTTGCGTTCGGAAAGCGGCGTAATCGGCACAATAGAGGCGGGGTATTCTTATGCTTCAATGCAGCCGGGCGGCGACTTCGAAATCCGGCTGTCGGCTGCCAACTGCTACATGATTGATCGGAACGACACGCTTGAAGTGGCGATCCTTGACGATGACACCGCGCAGGCGCGCTCCTGTCCCGATCAGGGCGCGCGTTATGATCAGTTCGGTCCCGATACCTTGGCGCGGCTTCGCGACGGACGGTCCCCAATCGCCACCCTGCGGGACTGCTATCGCGCGATGCAAGTCATCGACGAAATCTACGACAAAGCCGTAACTACATATCAATCGAAAGCAAGCAATTGAAAAACCGCCCCGCGAAACAGAGCCGCCAGAAGCATCGAATGCGTGTATTGGCGAGCCTCGGCCCGCCCTCAAATCACGTAGATTAACAACCATAATTTGCGTGACTTGCTTGCATTCACTACGCTATGCGAGCTTGGCAAATGCGATGAAAGGAGGCATATCGAATCCAACTGAAAAGCAGTAAGCTTGTGATTGGCAAGAGGTTTGACTTGAATTGATTCTGAAGGAGGACGAAATGTCAAGGAAGTTACTTCTCATCGTACTGATCGCTGCCCTGGGCGTATGCTTGGCCCTCGCCCAGTCGGATGAGTCCGGCTCATTTCTGGTTGGCGAATTCGAAGGTCCGACGATCATCACCGATGCGGCGATGATGCCGTCCATGTACAGCGAGTCGCCGATGCTAAGCGCGATGGTGGAAGCCGGCGACTTGCCGCCGGTCGAAGAACGTTTGCCAGCCAATCCGGGGGTCATTCAGCCGGCGCACGAGATCGGCCAGTATGGCGGTCAGTGGCGCCGCGGCTACACCGGACCGGGCGACGTCTGGAACGCGCGCCGCATCGCCGGCAACGACAATCTCTTGTTCATGGATTACACCTTGAACGAAATCAAGCCCTGGGTATTTGATAGCTGGGAAGCCAACGACGACTTCACGCAATTCACCTTCGGCTTGCGCGAGGGCCATAAATGGTCCGATGGCGCGCCATTTACCGCCGACGACATCGTGTTCTGGTTTGAAGAACTCTTCCTCAACGAAGAGTTTTTGCCAGCGCCTTCGACCTTCCTTTCGGTGAATGGCGAGTTCGCCACGCTCACCAAGATCGACGATCTCACCGTGCAATACAACTTCAGCGCGCCCTATCCGCTATTCCTCAAGGTAATGGCGACGCCGTCGAGCAATATCGCCAGCCATGCGCGCCGCGGTTGGAACGGCCATGGCGGTTATGCGCCCGCCCATTACATCAAACAATTCCATCCCGACTTCGCTGACGAAGCCGAATTGAACGCGATACTGGAAGAGGGCGGCTTCTCCAATTGGGTTGATCTGATCAAGTCCAAGAACGATTGGGCGCGCAATCCCGACCTGCCCACCTTGGCGCCCTGGCGCGTCAAACTGGCGCCGGCCGACAACCCGGTCTATGTGCTGGAGCGCAACCCCTACTACTTCAACGTGGATACCGAAGGCAACCAACTGCCCTATATCGACACCATCGTGCTCACCTTGGCCGAAGACCTTGAGGTGCTGAATCTGCGCGCCATCGCTGGCGAGTACGATTTGCAGAGCCGCCATATTGACCTGCAAAAGCTGCCGCTATACATCGAAAACGCGGAGCGCGGCGATTACTCTATCCGTCTGGATCCCTCGGACTATGGCGCCAACGTCCTGCTATTCTTCGGCCAGACCTACAGCGCCGATGCCGAGATCGCCGGCTGGCTGCAGAATGTCGATTTCCGCCGCGCCGTTTCGATGGGCGTCGATGGCGGGCAGGTCAATGAGACCTTCCTGCTGGGCTTGGGCGTAGCGCGGTCCGTGGTACCTACAGCCGCCAATCCGTATTACCCGGGCGAAGAGTATGAAACGCTCTATACCGCCTTCGACGCCGACGCCGCCAATCAACTGCTCGATGACATTGGCTTATCGGCGAAAGACGGCGACGGCTATCGCCTGCGCACGGATAACGGCGAACGGCTCACCCTGACGCTAACCACGCCGGGCGCCAGCTTTGTGCCCTATCCCAAGATCGCCGAGATGGTCGCCAACCAGCTCGGTGGCATCGGCTTGCACGTCATCCCCGAGCAGCTGGAGCGCAGCCTGTGGCAGTCGCGCATTGACAACGGCGAGATTCAGTTGAGCCTTTGGGATAACGGCGGCACCGAAGATGTATTCCTGCACTTCAACAATACCTGGCTCTGGGCGCGCCCGAATTACACCGACTGGATGCGCAGCGGCGGCGCCATTGGCGACGAGCCGCCCGCCGAGATTAAAGAGGCGATGGAGATCTGGGTGAGCGGACCAGCGCTGCCGCCAGATGAGCGCATTGAAGCGGGCAAGCGCCTCTGGGTGCTCTTTGCCGAGAACGTCTGGCAGGCGGGCATCGTCGGCAGTTCGCCAGCCGTGCTGGGTACGCGCGTCGTCAAGAACGCGATGGGCAATGTTCCCGCGAGACAGCTTTCCAACGTGCTCTGCATGACACCCGGCTGTACGCTGCCGGAGACCTATTTCATCCAGCGCTAGCGGAAACCTGACAATCCGCTTTGCGCCAACCCCTTTACCCGACCCCTTCCCGAAGGTCAGTGTCGGCGGTCAGTTGTCGACGGTCAATGTCTACGCGACCTACGCGACCTATGAGACACAACGCTTTGGGGAAGGGGGCGCCCATGATGTGTTTACCAATTTCGTGACGAACTCACCCATGCGCGCAAGTCTCCCCCTGATGCTTTGGGGGGAGATTTAGAGAGGGGTTGAAATCGAAATGAAAAGGCGAATGACGTCGCCATGCTAACCTACACCATTCGCCGTTTTCTCTTGGCGTTGCTCACTATCTGGGCGATTAGCGTATTGTCCTTCGCTATCATCCAACTGCCGCCGGGCGATTATGTCACCGCCTACATCGCCCAGCTGGCCAGCAGCGGCGTTGACGTCACGCCCGAATTCGCCGAGAACCTGCGCCAGCAATACGGCTTGGACAGCCCGGTCTACGTTCAGTATTTGAAGTGGATGCAGCAAATCTCGCGCGGCAATTTCGGGCGCTCGCTGGAATGGCGGGTGCCCGTCCTGGATATTATCGGCGACCGGCTTTGGCTGACGATGGCTGTTTCCGTTTCGGCTGTGCTCTTTACCTGGGGGCTGGCGCTGCCCATTGGCATCTACTCCGCCGTGCGACAGTATTCGATCGCCGATTATATCTTCACCTTCATCGGCTTCATCGGTCTGGCTGTGCCCAGCTTTTTGCTCGCCCTGATTCTTATGTATGTCGGCTTCCGCTACTTTGGCGCCAATATCGGCGGTCTATTTTCACCCGAGTATCTACAAGCCGATTGGAGCCTGGGCAAGCTATGGGACCTCATTAAACATCTGCCCCTGCCGGCCCTGATACTTGGCACCGCTGGCACCGCCCAGCTCATTCGCATCATGCGCGCCAATCTGCTGGATGAATTGCGTAAACCATACGTCATCACCGCGCGCGCCAAGGGCATGTCCGAGTTGCGGCTCATCTTGAAATATCCCGTTCGCGCCGCCATGAATCCATTCATTAGCACCCTCGGTTATCTATTTCCCTTCATCATCTCGGGCAGCATCATCGTCGCGCTCGTATTGGGCTTGCCCACCATTGGTCCCCTGCTATTGCGGGCGCTGGTGGCGCAAGACATGTTCCTGGCGGGGACGATCGTGCTATTCCTGGGCATTTTGACAGTCTTGGGCACTTTCATTTCCGACATTCTGCTGATGTGGGTTGATCCCCGCATCCGCTTTGAGAGGCGCGAATGAGGAAAGCGAAATCGCCAGCGGCTGCCGACAACGGGATCGACGAAGCGCTGGTCACAAGCGCCGCCGAAGAACGGGTCTCGGTCGCCACGCAATGGCAATTGATGTGGTGGCGCTTTCGCAAACACCGCCTGGCGATGATCAGCGGCGTCGTCATTCTCGCCTTCTATTTGGTGGCGATCTTCGCCGACTTTCTGGCTTATGCCGATCCGCAATCGACCGAGGCATTCCGTTCCTTGATCGCGCCTCAGCCGATTCATTTCTTTGATGAAGGCCGCTTCAGCCCGCATGTTTTCGCCTTGATCGGCAAGCGTGATCCGCGCACCTTCAAGCGCGTCTACGAACCGGACCCGGAGCAAAAGGTCCCCCTTCGCTTCTTTGCCGAAGGTTACGAATACAAATTCCTCGGCATCTTTCGCACGAACCGCCACCTGATCGGGGTTGACGGCGGCAATGCCGAAGAGTTGATCTTCCTGCTGGGTACCGATCAGCTGGGGCGCGATCTGTGGTCGCGCTTGATGATCGCCTGCCGGCTTTCGCTGACGATAGGATTGGCCGGCGTTACGCTCAGTTTGGTCCTCGGTGTATTGCTCGGCGGCATATCCGGCTTATACGGCGGCGCGATCGACACGCTGATTCAGCGCGTCATTGAGATACTGCGCTCAATTCCGACGATTCCGCTATGGATGGGATTGGCCGCGGCCATGCCGCGCGATTGGGGCGTCGTCCAGGTGTATTTCGCCATCACCGTGATCCTGTCCTTGATCGGCTGGACCGATCTGGCGCGTGTGGTTCGCGGTCGTTTTCTCGCCTTGCGCGAAGAAGACTTTGTGCTAGCGGCGGAGCTGGCCGGCGTGAGCCAGATGCGCATCATCTTGCGCCACATGGCGCCTTCATTCCTCAGCCACATCATCGCGGCGACCACCCTGGCGCTGCCCAATATGATCATCAGCGAAACAGCCCTCAGTTTTCTCGGCTTGGGACTGCGGCCGCCAGCGGTGAGCTGGGGTGTGCTGCTGCAAGACGCGCAGAATATTCAGACGGTGGCGCTATCGCCCTGGCTGCTTTCGGCGGCGCTGCCGGTGGTCGTCGTGATTCTGGCATTCAACTTTTTAGGCGATGGTTTGCGCGATGCGGCGGATCCTTATGGCTGATCAAATTGCGCGCGCGAATGGACAGCCGCCGATGCTAACGGTGGAGGGCTTGAAGACCTATTTCTTCACTGATGAAGGCACGGTCAGAGCGGTTGACGGCGCCAGTTTTGAGGTTCAGGCTGGCAAGACGGTCGGCATCGTCGGCGAGAGCGGCTGCGGAAAAAGTGTCACGGCGCTGTCGATTCTCCGCATCGTGGAACGACCGGGTCGGATTGTGGCAGGCCAAATCCTGCTGCGCCGCCCTAATGCCAAGGCGCCAGTCGACCTAGCGCTGCTTGAAGCCGAAGGCGCGGAGATACGCGCCATTCGCGGCGGTGAAATTGCGCTTGTTTTCCAAGAGCCGATGACATCCTTCAGCCCGCACTATACCATCGGCAATCAGATCGTGGAGACGATTCAATTGCATCAAGACGTCGGGAAAGAAGAAGCCAGAAACCGGACTATTGAGCTGTTGCGGATGGTCGGCATTCCCAATCCCGAGCGGCGCATCGACGAATATCCTTTTGAGCTGAGCGGAGGCTTGCGCCAGCGCATGATGATTGCGATGGCGCTATCTTGCAATCCGAAGATACTGATCGCTGATGAACCGACCACCGCCCTGGATGTGACGACCCAGGCGCAAATCCTGGACCTGCTTCGCGATATTCAGCAGCGGACCCAGATGTCGGTAATTATCATCACCCATGATATGGGCGTCATCGCCGAAATGACTGACGACGTCATCGTGATGTATCTGGGACGAGTGGTCGAGAGCGGTCCAGTGGACGAGATCTTCCACCAGCCCAAGCACCCCTATACGCAGGCGCTGCTGCGCTCGATCCCCAGCATATTCGCGGAGCCGCGCACCAAACTTCCGACAATCGCCGGCTCGATTCCGCATCCGCACAATCGACCGACCGGCTGCCCATTTCATCCGCGCTGCGCCGAAGCCATGCCCGGCATTTGCGATCGACACGAACCGCGCCTGCGCCCGATCAGCGAAGCTCATTTTGCCAGTTGCTTTTTGTATCATGAGCCGGAAGCGGCGCCGCCAAGTTAGGGGAATGTGTATAGGGGCGAGGTCGCGTAGACACTGACCGCCGCCGCTGGCTCGCCAACAATGATTCTACGATAGGGTAAAAAATGCGGATGGTCGTCCCACTATTGGAAGTACGAAACTTGCAGCGCTTCTTCCCAATTCGGAAAGGGCTGTTGCGGCGCATCGTCGGGCAGGTGCGCGCGGTCGACGACATCAGCTTTCATATCAACAAAGGCGAGACCCTGTCGCTGGTCGGCGAGAGCGGCTGCGGGAAGACAACGACGGCGCGCTGCATTTTGCGCGCGCTAAAGCCTACCAGCGGTGAAGTGCTTTTTCAGACCGCCGAGGGCGAAGTGGTCGATACTGCGGAGCTGCCCAAGGCGGCGCTGAAGCCCTTCCGCCATCAGATGCAGATGATCTTCCAGGACCCATTTTCCTCGCTCAATCCGCGCATGACCGTCTTTGATATTGTCGCCGAGCCATTGCTGGCCAGCGGCGTCAAGAGCCGTGAGCAGCGCCGGCGCCGCGTAGAAGAACTGCTGGAGCTGGTGCGTCTGCGCCCCGAATTCATGCAGCGCTTCCCGCATGCATTCAGCGGCGGGCAGCGGCAGCGCATTGGGATCGCCCGCGCGCTGGCGCTTAATCCCAGCCTGATCGTCGCTGATGAGCCGGTTTCGGCGCTGGATGTCTCGGTGCAGGCGCAGATTCTCAATTTAATGCTGGATCTGCAAGACGAGCTGGGATTAACCTACCTGTTTGTCGCGCATGACCTGAGCGTGGTCAAGCATATCAGCGACCGCGTGGCGGTGATGTATGTCGGCAAGATCGTGGAAATCGCCGAGACGAAGACCCTATTCAAGGCGCCAAAGCATCCCTATACCGAAGCGCTGCTTTCAGCCGTGCCCAAGCCGGACCCGCGCCGGCGCTCCGAACGTATCGTATTGCAGGGCGAAGTGGCCGATCCAGCCCATCCGCCTTCCGGCTGCTATTTTCATCCGCGCTGCGCCCATGCCATCGACCGCTGCAAAACCGAGACGCCTTCTTTGGAAGAAATTCAGCCCGGTCAATTTGTATCCTGCCACCGCGCGCGCGAGATCAGCTTAAACGGCGTGGAAGCGCAGGGAAATGGAATGACTATTGGATAAGTTTCGTGCCGGCATCGTCGGCTGCGGCTTGATCGGGCGGCAGTATGCCGAGCGCTTGCCGAAGTTGGGAGCGCGCGTCGTAGCGGTCGCCGACCCAATGCCTGAACGCCGAGCGCCGGTCGCTGAAAACAGCGGCGCCGCAAGCTATCACGATGCGCATGAACTGCTGGCGGAGCGCGAGATCGACTTGCTCTGCGTTTGCTCGCCCACGCCATTTCACCACGAGGCGGTAGTGGCGGCGGCGCGCCACGGAACGCATGTCTTCTGCGAGAAACCGCTGGCGGAGAACTTGGCGCAGGCGCGGGAAATCTGCCGCGCGGCAAGCGAAGCCGGCGTCACGTTAGGGATTGGCTTCAAGATGCGTTATGAAGCGGTTTTCGCTCGCGCCAAGTCGCTGATTGAGGCCGGTGAAATTGGATTGCCGCTCTATTCCATCTTCAGTTATTTTCAGCAGGTCCCGCCGCCTGAGCGCAACTGGTACACCAAATATGGAACAACGCGCGATAACGTCGTGCACGCGATCGATCTGTCGAATTGGCTATTAAATCGTCAGCCGGCGCGGGTCAGCGCTCGCCTCGACAATCGCCTCGGCTTCCAAGGCGAAGATAAGGTCTTCTTGCAGATTGCTTATGACGATGGCGCGCGCGCGTCAATTCATGGCGGCTGGGTCGGCAGCGATTATCCGCCGGTGGCTGCCTCTGACGACATTCTGTTTCAAATTGTTGGCGAGGCCGGCTATATCGCCGGCGATCGCGCCGGGCATTTGGTTTCCGCGACCAAGCGTGGCATTGAGCGCAGCGCGCTGCCGCCCATCGACGCCTTCAGCGCTGAATTGTCCGCTTTCCTCAACGCGCTCCGCAAAGGTCAGCCGCCGCCCGTGCCCGCCGAAGCCGGATTGATCGCGCAAGCGGTCATCGAGGCTGCCTTTGAATCCAGCCGTATCGGGGATGAAGTCGCGCTTGATCCACGTGATCGCGCTGTCTAGCAGACTGGTCCCATCACTCCCGTCACCGGTTCAAGCCAGTTGCGACCGCCGACAGTCGTGATGCTTATGCAGTGATCGACTCGACCTCGACGCGCCTTTCGGTTTCGTGGCTGCGCAGCGCGGCGCTCAAAAGGCGCTGTATTTGCGCGCCCTGCTGGAAGCTCGGCTTCAACTCCCTGTCATCAATGATCCCATTGATGAATCCCCGAATCATGAAATCCTCCGAGCGGAACATATCGCGGTAGGTGTTATGCACCGTGTCGCGCCGGGCATTGCCCCAGATGTGATCGGGAATCGGCAGTTCGCGGACCATGCCTTCGCCGACGCGCGCGCCTTTGACCTGCTGAATCTTGTCCCAGTCGGTGAAGCTATAAAGCGTGCCATCAGAACCGTGAAATTCCATGTGATGTGTTTGACCGAAGGGCGTATCCTCATAGCAAAGAGCGGTGCAATGAATCATGCCCAAGGCGCCGCTGGCGAATTCTAGCGTCAGCATGCAGGAGTCATCGAGGACCTCATAGGCTTCGCCGGCGGGGTCGAGCGGCGGACGAGGCGCCGAGAATCCCAGCCGGCAGGTAACTGCGCTGATTTCGCCATAGAGCCATTCGGCGAGGTACAGAAAGTGCGAGCCCAGATCGCCAACCACTCCGGAGCCGGCGATCTTGCGGTCGAAGCGCCAGCGGTAATCGCCATCGCGGGCGAATCCGGTGTAGTAGCGTATATTGAGATGATAAGCCTTGCCGATGTATCCATCATCAATCAACTCTTTCAGATAACGGGCGGTCGGCATGTAGCTGTAGGTGAAGGGAACCAACGTCTTGAGCCCGCGCGCTTTTGCTCTTTCCGCCATTTCCCGCGCCTGCGCGTAGGTCAGCGCGATCGGCTTTTCGCAAAGCGCGTGCAAGCCCTTTTCCAAGGCGTACATGCTGATGGGATAATGTGTGCTGTTTGGCGTCGAAACGACGATGGCATCGAGATCCGCTTTGTCGATCATCTCGCGGTAGTCGCTATAAACTTGGGGGATATCCCAAGTATCAGCCATCGTCTGCGCATTGTCCCGATTGCGACCGCAGATGGCGACCGTCCGCGCTTGAGCGTGGCTGGCGAGCGCCGGCAGGTGCATGGCGTCCGCCCACCAACTGCTGCCGACGACGCCAACAGATATTGTGTTGCTAGTCATAACCATCTTCCGTAAAATGGCAAGGCTTCAAGGTTGGCTCATTGTAAGGTTCGGATTGGCATTCGGCAATAAACGCTTTGCGAGCGAGGCAAATGAATAGAATCCTGGATTACGAATTGACTGAACGTCTGCTCTTCACCGCGATAGTCGTCGGAATCCTGATGGCGGCTGGCGGCGCCCTCCGTTACCTGATGATTAACAATGAGCTTTCGGCAAACCTGGCGGCGCAAATCCACGACGACGGCGGCGAAGTCGAGATCGAGAGCAAGAGCCAGGCGCAGGGCTTAATGGCATCCGATATCGAACGGCGGCGCCTGGTTTCCGAACAATTTAATATGATGATTGTCGGCGGCGTCGGCTTGGCGCTGCTGGGCTTTGGCTGGCTGGGCACGGATATCGTCCGCGGAAGGCGGAAGCGCGCGGCGCCGGGCCACGAATCGAGCGCTACTTTCGACTAATGCGCTATGCTGTAAGTAACGCATCCTTGCCATCGTCGGCAAGAACCATTTCTCATGTCGAATCAAACACCTTCAGACGCCGCTGACTGGACCCTTCGCCAAGCCATTGCGCAGGCGCTGAAACCGCAGATGATCCTGCGAAGCGTCTTGGCGAGCGCCATCATCTGGCTGCTTATGGCAAGCGTAATGCCATCCTATTCCCGACTGGTTTTCAACGGCAAGCTTGCCAGTTATTTCGCCGCTGGGCTGGCGATTGTTCTGGTTAGCGAAATCGTAATGGCGCTCATCACCTCGTTATTCAGTTCCGACCACGCGACGCAAGTGCTGCCACAAAGTCCAACCGTCGTGATCCAGGGTTTGGTCGCTGGCAGCGTAATCTCCGCTGCGCCAGCCGATATGCCGCCGGATGAGCTCTTTGCGCTTGTTTACCTCGTGATCGCGCTTACGTCGATACTTGCCGGCGCACTAGTAGTCTTGCTGGGTTTGTCGCGCGCCGGGAGCCTAATCAGATATATCCCTTACCCCATCATCGGCGGCTTTATGGCTGGCTTAGGTTGGCTGATATTGAATGCCGGATTCTCTGTTCTGGTTGATCTTCGACTAAACGCGGAGTCCTTGCCAATTCTTCTGGAGGGCGAGGTATTCCGGCGTTGGCTGCCGGCTGCTGTTTTCGCCCTTAGCGTCCTCGGGCTGCGGTCTCGCTACAAGAGCGCGATGATATTGCCCGGCGGCATACTCGCCTCGCTCTTCCTGTTTTATGTTTGGGCGCTGTTTGTCATAGGCGACATGGACGCTTTGGCGCGGGACGGTTGGCTGCTGCCGAATGTGTCAAACGCGCTGCATTGGCAATTGCCCGATCTATCCGCTCTTGGACGGATTGACTCAGCCATAATCCTGGCAAGCGCCGGTCATACGCTGACCTTGATCGTCGTCTTTATACTAAATCTGTTTCTAAGAGCCAGCGCGCAAGAAATCGTCGTAAACCGTGAACTGAATTTGAATCGCGAATGCCTTGTCAATGGCGTCGCGAATATCGCGTCCGCCCTGTCCGGTGGCGGCGTCGTCGCTTATCACGCCCCCATATCCTCAGCGCTGGTGCATGGCATGCGCGTTTACGGTCGTCTGGTAGGCCTCGTCCTTGCGCTCATGTTTGCGCTCACGCTATTTTTCGGCGGCGCCGTCTTTTCGCTGGCGCCAAGCTTTGTTCCTGCCGGTCTGTTGATGTATTTCGGCCTTCAGTTTATGAAAGAATGGCTGCTGGACAGTTGGTCCAGTCTGCCGCGGCAGGATTACATCGTAATCGTCATTATCGTGCTGGTCACCACGCTGTTTGGCCTGTTAGCGGCTATCGCCGTCGGCATTATGGTGGCGATATCATTCTTCGTGCTGGAATACAGCCGCATGGAAGTCATCAGGCAAGAGTTCTCCGGCAGTTTTCATCGCAGCAACCTTGACCGCTCCTTCGCGCAGAATCAATTGCTGCAAAAGGCGGGTGAAGGAATCCTGATTCTGCGCCTGCAGGGTTATATCTTTTTTGGCGCCGCCTATCGCTTTTACGAACATGTTGTATCTCGCATCTCGGCGGACGAAAATGGTCGGCTGCGCTTCATTATTCTCGACTTCAAATCTGTGCGCGGCTTTGATGTGTCAACCATGAAGGACTTCCAAAAGCTGAAGAGGCTGACCGATGCCAAAGGCATCGAATTGCTTATTTCGGACGCGGCGCCTCAATTGCAGACGCTGCTGTTCGATGGCGGTATTGTAGAAGCGCGGCCCGATAAGCCGCCGCATTTCGACGATCTCGATCGCGCGCTGGAGTGGTGCGAAAGCATCTTGCTGGCGGAGTCCAATCTGCCGGACGCCAATCAGGTAACTTTGGGGCAGCAGTTGGCGCAGCATGCGATCATTCGGTCGGAAGACGCCGCGGCGGCGCAGGCGGCGCTGGAGCGGATCGAGACGCATGTCGGCGATACGATCTTCCGCCAGGGTGACGAATCCGATGCGCTCTATTTCATCGAATCCGGACGCGTTGACGTCCTCCTGCGCGATGAGGGCGGTCACGTTCTGCGCTTGCGCAGCATGACCGCTGGTGCCGTGATTGGCGAAGTGGGCTTTTACCTGGGCAAAGCGCGCACGGCTTCCATCGTGGTGACCGAAGCCGGCGTTCTTCAACGGCTGAGCCACGAGGCTTTACGCCGTATGGAAGTGACAGCGCCGCAAACGGCTACGGCGATTCATGTATTTATCGCCAGTCTGCTTTCCGACCGGTTGGCGACAACCAACCGCCTGGTTCAAGAATTGATGGATTGACGGCGCGGGCGCGCGCATCAATTTTCATAATCTGCGCCGTACCCCATATCCGGAATCGGACTGGTGCTGGTCCAGCCGCCATCGACCACAATCGCTTGACCAGTGATTTTCTCCGACTCGGGCGCGGCGAGGAAGAGCACAGCATTGGCGATATCGGCCGATTCGATCGCCTTGCCCACTGGGATCAGATTCCCCCAGCGCGCTTCATAATCCGGATCATCATTGAGGTTGCGCGGCGTGATGACCGCCCCAGGCGCCACGCAATTGATCGTGATGCCGTGCGGGCTAAGCTCAAGCACCAGGTTCCGCGCGAGCATTTCCAGCGCCGCCTTGGTCATGCCGTAAGCGCTGAGGTAGGGCACTGCGCGATGCCCGGTGACCGACGACATCAGCACGATGCGCCCGCCGCTGCCAGCTGCGCGAAACTGGCGGGCAGCCGCTTGCGCCAGAAAATAACTGCCGCGCAGGTTGACGCTGACCACGCGCTCGAAATCAGCTGGCTTGTATGCGAAGAAGTTTCCCCAAGAGGTCAAGCCGGCGTTGCAGACGCAGACATCCAGACCGTCGAAGCTGTCCACGGCTTGCGCTACCAGCCCGCGCACCGTCTCGACTTCGGCGACATCGCCCGGCGCCGCGATGCAATCCGCGCCCGTCTCGCTGGCGATCGCCTTGGCCGCGGCCTTGGCGCGCTCGGGCAGGATGTCGTTTACGAGAACCGACGCGCCTTCCGCGCAAAACTGCCGCGCCACTTCATAACCGATGCCTTCGCCGGCGCCAGTGACGATGACCGTTTGGTTTGCAAATCGCTTCTGTGTCATAATCCGCTCTGAAACTTGTGTCCGATAAAGCTATTCTAACCACAGATAACACTGAGAACACAGAGGTGGCAGGTGGCAAAGCGGATGTAGGTGCGAGCCATGGCTCGCCCGCGCGGAACTGGTATCGAATGCATTTGGCTATCCGCTAAAATGTCTCCGTATCAGTTGCTTTGCCACACTGTTGCTTGAACTTTGACTAGCCTCGGTGTGTTCGGTGGTGAAAGTCGAATACAAAACTCGGTTCAGGAGTCGGCAACATGCGAGAAGAGATTTACGGCGGGGCAGAACTGCTGCCTTCGACGCAAACGCGCGGGCAGGGCCGGGATGGCAAGCTCCCATTTGATGAAGACATGCTGCTTAATGAAGCGAGCGGCAATCTCTTCGCCATGACACAAAATGTGGCGATGGGCTGGCATCCGGAAGAGGTCAATCGCGAGCAGTACGTCATCGTCAGCACCAAAGGCGGCTTGCGCGCCGAAGACGGCAGTCCGCTGGCGCTCGGCTATCACACCGGGCATTGGGAGATCAGCCTGCTGGTGAAAGAAGCGGCTGAGACGATCCGCGAGCGCGATGCGATACCCTTCGCCATCTATTGCTCCGATCCCTGCGATGGGCGCTCGCAAGGCACGACCGGCATGATGGACAGCCTGGCTTATCGCAATGACGCGGCTTTGGTGATGCGCCGCATGATCCGCTCCTTGCCAACCCGCGATGGCGTCATGGGCGTCGCCACCTGCGACAAGGGGCTGCCCGCCGCCATGATCGCGCTGGCTGGCTGCAGCGATCTGCCTGGCATCATCGTGCCCGGCGGCGTGACGCTGCCAGCGGAAGGCGCGGAAGACGCTGGTACCGTGCAGACGATCGGCGCGCGCTTCGCCCACGGCATGATCACGCTCAATTACGCCGCCGAGATGGGCTGCAAAGCCTGCGGGTCCTCTGGAGGCGGCTGTCAGTTTTTGGGCACTGCGGCGACCTCGCAAGTGGTGGCGGAAGCGCTTGGCATGAGCTTGCCCCATTGCGCGCTCGTGCCATCGGGCGAGGCGGTTTGGCTGGACAATGCGCGGCGCTCGGCGCTGGCGCTGCTTAATATGAAGGCCGCCGGCACGACGCTCGCCGATATCTTGACGCCGGCCGCGCTGGAAAACGCCATGCTGGTGCATTCCGCTTTCGGCGGCTCGACCAATCTGCTGCTGCATATTCCCGCCGTCGCGCATGCGGCTGGGCTGAAGCCGCCGACGGTTGATGACTGGATTCGTGTCAACCGCAGCACGGCGCGTCTCGTCGACGCCCTGCCCAACGGACCGCGCAATCACCCGACCGTGCAGGTCTATATGGCTGGCGGCGTACCCGAAGTCATGTGTCACCTGCGAAGGGCGGGGCTGCTCAATACCGATGTGCTGACGGTCACCGGCGACAAGCTGGATGCGGTCTTGGATTGGTGGGAGGGCAGCGATCGCCGGCGATTCGCGCGCGAGCGCCTGCGCGCTAACGACGGCATTGACCCGAAGGATGTCATCATGTCGCCGCAGCAGGCGAAGGCGCGAGGACTGGCCAGCACTGTAGTCTTCCCTCGGGGCAATATCGCGCCGCAGGGTTCGGTCATCAAAGCGACCGCCATTGACCCATCGGTGATTGACGCCGACAACGTCTATCGCCATCGCGGACCGGCGCGGGTGTTCACCTCGGAACGCGCGGCGATTCGAGCGCTGAAGGGCTTGGAAGGCGAAGCGATTCAAGCGGGGGATGTGCTGGTCTTGACCGGCATCGGACCGATGGGTACCGGCATGGAAGAGACCTATCAGTTGACCTCGGCGTTAAAGTTCATCCCCTGGGGCAAGCAGGTGGCGATTATCACCGACGCGCGCTTCTCCGGCGTTTCCACCGGCGCCTGCATCGGCCATGTCGGTCCCGAAGGGCTGGCTGGCGGACCCATCGGCAAATTGCGCGATGGCGACCTGATCGAGATCGAGATCGACCGGAAGAGTCTGAGCGGCACGGTGGATTTGGTCGGCACAGCGAACCGTGAGCTCTCGGCGGTTGAGGCGGGGGCGCTGCTCGATTCGCGCGAGCCGCATCCCGACTTGCAGCCGCATCCCGAGCTGCCGGCCGATACCCGTTTGTGGGCGGCGCTGCAAGCGGCGAGTGGCGGCGTCTGGGCCGGCAGCGTCTATGACGTGGACAAGATCAGCGAAGCGCTGCATGCCGGGCTGCAGGCGCTGACAGAGAGAGATGCTACCCTGAGCTGATCAAATCATCTATCCTTTGCTTATATGTCCCCGCTCAATCATGATTTCCTGGAAGGATCGCCCCCATTATGCTTGCCAAACACGCTGAATTGGTACGACAGCTTTGGAGAGCTGCGGACGAACTGCGCGCCAATTCCAAATTGAGGGCGTCCGAATACTCAAGCCCAGTCTTGGGTTTGATATTTCTGCGTTATGCCGATCACAAGTTTGCCAACGCCGAAGCCAAGGTCAGGCTGCGGAAAACTCGGCGGCGTGAGATCGGCAAGATCGATTTTCAGGCGGAGGGCATTATGTTCTTGCCGGACAAGGCTCGCTATGACTATCTGTTGAGCCTGCCGGAAAGCGAAAATATCGGCAAAGCGATTAACGAGGCGATGAAAGCTATCGAAGCCGAAAACGAAGCGCTGCGAGATGTTTTGCCCAAGCAATACACCCGCTTTGATAATGATATGCTGACGACATTGCTAAAGAAGTTTCACTTCTCAATGAACGATATGGAAGGCGATGTATTCGGGCAGATTTATGAGTATTTCCTCGGCAAATTCGCCATGGCGGAAGGCCAAAAGGGCGGCGAATTTTTCACCCCGACCAGCCTGGTCAAGCTCATCGTCGAAATCATTGAACCTTTTGAAGGTTACGTATACGACCCGGCTTGCGGCTCCGGCGGCATGTTCGTGCAATCGGCGGACTTTGTGCAACGGCATCGCGGCAGAACGACCGACATCAGCATTTACGGACAAGAACGAGTAGCGGCTACAGTGCGGCTGGCGAAAATGAACCTCACTGTACACGGACTGGAAGGCGATATCCGCGAAGGCAACACCTACTACCAAGACATTCACAGAAGCAGAGACAAATTCGACTTTGTCATGGCCAATCCTCCCTTCAACGTCAAAGGCGTGGACAAAAGCAAGCTCAAGCAGGATCCGCGTTTTCCCTTTGGCTTGCCCACAGTGGATAATGCCAACACCCTCTGGATCCAGAGCTTTTACAGCGCCTTGAACGAGACCGGTCGAGCCGGCTTCGTCATGGCGAACAGCGCCAGCGACGCCCGCCACAGCGAACTGGAAATTCGTAAACAGTTGATCGAATCAAAAGTTGTCGATGTGATGATCACCATCGCCTCGAACTTCTTTTATACCGTGACCTTGCCCTGCACCCTCTGGTTCCTGGACAAGGGCAAGCGCGGCGGCACACGCGAAGACCAGGTGCTATTCATCGACGCCCGCGATATTTTTTATCAGGTTGACCGCGCCCATCGGGAGTTCAAGCCGCATCAACTGGAATTCATAGCCAATATCGGGCGGCTCTACCGGGGCGAAGAACCTGAAACCATCAACGGCAGCGAAGAGTTGCTCCAGGCAACATTCCCCGCTGGCATCTATCAGGATGTACCGGGGCGCTGCTATGTCGCCACCATCGACGAGATCGCCTCCCAGGACTACAGCCTGAATCCGGGCCGCTATGTCGGCGTGGCGGCGCGGCAGGATGGCGATGTTGATTTTAAGCTGCGGCTGGGGGAGCTGAACGAGGAACTGGAAATCTTGAATGCCGAAGCGCATGATTTGGAAGAGCGGATTTCATACAATATGACAAAACTGTTGGAGTTTTGACAAATGTCTGACTTTCCAACTAAAGCCATTGGCGAACTCACAGCAACTGTAATTGACTATCGAGGGAAAACTCCCAAGAAGTCAGATAGTGGTATCTGGCTCGTTACAGCAAAAAACATCAAGCATGGCGTCATTAAGAGTTCCCCTCGCGAATATGTACCAGCTGAAACCTATGACCGTGTTATGCGACGCGGTATACCTCAATTTGGTGACATAGTCATCACGACGGAAGCCCCGCTTGGAGAGGTTGGTCAAATTAGGACAGCCGAGAAAATAGCTTTAGCACAGCGAGTGATCTTATTGCGTGGCAATCCGGATCTGATAAATCAAAACTACTATTTTTATGCACTTCAATCGTATGAAGTACAAGGACGTCTAAAAGCACGTGCAACTGGAACGACTGTACTCGGAATAAAGCAAAGTGAACTGAGACAGGTACTCATCCCCCTCCCGCCCCTCCACACCCAGCGCAAAATCGCCGCCATCCTCTCCGCCTACGACGACCTGATCGAGAACAACAACCGGCGCATCAAGCTGCTGGAGCAGGCTGCCCAGGATCTCTATCGCGAGTGGTTTGTGCATTTTCGTTTTCCCGGGCATGAAGATGTTGAAATGGTGGACAGCGGGAGTGATTATGGAGGGATGATTCCGCGGGGGTGGGAGGTAGGATGTTTAGGTGATATCGCTGTTGACAAACGGAAAAGTGTTAAACCTGCGGAACTTGACCCCAGCACACCATACGTTGGGCTTGAACATATTCCTCGTAAGACAATCGCTTTATCCGAATGGGGGGAAATCGGCGACGTAAGCAGTACAAAGTTCTTATTCACAATTGGAGATATATTGTTTGGTCGAATACGCTCATATCTTCATAAGGTAGCGGTTGCGCCTATCGATGGAGTGACTTCTACAGATACGATTGTCATATTGCCAAGAATCCCTGAATTTTATGCGAATATTCTGATGTGCGTTTCTAGCAACCACTTCATTGAGTTCGCTACGGCGGTCTCGCAAGGAACGAAGATGCCCCGCGCCAACTGGAAAATAATCTCACAATATCCAATAGCACTTCCGCCGATTGAATTGGTATCAGAATTTAATGAATTTGTTGGCGAAATTGTTCGCAGTATTCATACCGCAATTTTTAAGAACCATGTTCTAAGGGAAGCTCGCGACATTTTGTTACCCCGTCTGGTTTCGGGTGAACTGGATGTGAGTAAGATAGAAATTCAAGGGCTTGAGCGCGGAGATTTTGGATAACAGTACTCAAAGGATTGAGGCCATAAATGCAGATCAAGACAGTACAGGTACATAATTTCCGGTCGCTCGTCGATGTCACGTTCCACCTGGATGATTATTGTCTACTTGTAGGTGCAAACAATGCTGGCAAAACCAATGCCATTGATGCGCTAAGGACATTTTACGATACCCACAAATTCGACGCTAAGACAGACGCTCCAAAAGAAGGCGCTACTGGTGATGAGTGTTGGATACAGATCGAATATGTTCTAACAAGTGAAGAATACGAAACTCTCAAGGATGAATACAAGATTGGTGACAATCGTCTCCGAGTGCGAAAGTATCTCAAGGGCAAAAATAAAGGCATTTTTGCTCTCAAGCGTGATAAGCAATGGGCAACCGAACAGTTCTACGGGGCAAAGAATGTTCAACAGGGAAAACTTGGCGACATCATCTATATTCCCGCTGTAAGTAAACTAGATGAACATATGAAAACGAGTGGTCCCTCCGCGCTCCGTGACATCATCAATAAAATTGTCGGCAAGCTTGTGAAATCAAGTGCGACCTTCCAAGCGATGGTACAAGATTTCTCCCAGAAGATGGCAGAATTTCAAGAAGAAAAAACTGACGAAGACCTCTCGTTAAGGGGACTGCAGAACGACATCAATGATAGAATTTCTGAATGGGATACGGAATTTCGCTTAAACATAAATCCGTTTTCCGAAACTGAGATCGTCAAAAATCTGGTTAGTTTCGATTTTCACGACTCCCAAATAGATGATACTTTACCCGCTGCACGTTATGGGCAAGGTTTCCAGCGTCATCTCATTTATACTTTGCTGACACTAGCATCTGAGTACAAATTTGAGCGGAAACCTTCGACAAAAAAGGAGTTTAGACCCAATCTCACCCTGATACTTTTTGAAGAACCGGAAGCCTTCCTGCATCCTCCGCAACAAGATGTACTGTGCAGAGGACTTCAGCTAATAGGCGCTCAAGAAGGTAATCAAGTCCTAATTTCCACACACTCTGCAAATTTCGTATCAAACAATAGCGACAATTTATCCGCTATTATTCGTCTTCGCAGGCAACAAGGTAAAACAGCAGTCGGACAATTATCTGAAGAAGAACGCAAACAGATCTTTGAGGATAACCAAGAAATAAACGATCTGCTCAATATCTCTGATACTGATGAGAATCGAAATTTAGATATGGAAGGTATAAAATATTTCCTTTGGTTGAATCCGTTTCGTTGCGGAATGTTCTTCGCTAATCTTGTCTTGTTAGTTGAAGGCCCAACGGAAGTAGCGTTCATCAATTATCTCATAGCAAACGGATGCGTTGATGGCCCTGCGGGGGGATTATTTGTCCTTGACTGTTTTGGAAAATACAACATTCACCGCTTCATGAATCTATTGGGCTGCTTCGGAATAAATCATTCGGTCCTGTATGATACTGACAAGAAGAATGAGAAGAACCTGAATCTGGCAGGTCTGATATGCAGAAGTCATAATGAGTATACATATAAGGTAGAGGCCGTGGAGCCGGATATTGAGAGATTTCTGGGAATATCTAAAGCACCTGATCGGTATCAGAAGCCCCAACACTTGATGCTTCAATATCATCAAGATGCCATTGCCAGCGATAAACTTAATAGGTTTGTTGCACTTATAAACGGCTTGGTAAACCAGACCGAACCCGAAAATGGTTAAAGACCCCGATTCAGAAGAGGCATTGGAAACCGCCGTGATGAACTTGCTGGCTGAATTGGGTTACGAGGCTGTAAATGCCTATAACGAATTCAGCGACGGCGGCAGCTTCTTCGGGCGCGAAAGTCGCGATGAAGTCCTGCTGCTTTCCCGCTTGGCGCCAGCTTTGCGGCGCTTGAATCCCGACACCCCAGCCGGAGCGCTTGATCTAGCGCGGGATATTTTGCTGGCCGACCGCAGCCGCCAAAGCCTCGCCGATGCCAATCAGGACGTTTACAAGCTGCTCAAACATGGCGTCAAAGTGCCTCTCAAAGACGATGCGGGCGATGACCTTATCGAGACGGTCAATTTGATCGACTGGAACGCGCCGAGCGAGAATGACTGGCTGGCGGTTCAGCAATTCCGCCTGCTCAGTCGCGACGGCTTGTACAGCAAACGCGCTGATATTGTCTTGTTCGTGAACGGAATCCCGCTTGGATTTATCGAACTGAAAGCGTCGCATCGCCGCGTGGAAGATGCCTATCACGGCAATTTCCAAGACTACAAAGAGGCGATTCCGCATCTCTTCTGGTACAACGCCTTTGTCATTCTGTCCAACGCGCGTCGCAGCCGCATCGGCAGCCTCACCGCTCCCTGGGAGCACTTTGGCGAGTGGAAGCGCGTCGGCAACGAAAAAGAAGCCGGGCAAATCAGCTTGGCAACGATGCTGCGCGGTACTTGCGAGCCTGCCCGCTTGCTGGACCTGGTGGAGAATTTTGTCCTCTTCAAAGGGGCGGGCGGCGGCGCCCAGAAACTCCTGGCGCGGAATCATCAGGTCCTAGGCGTGAATAATGCGCTTAAGGCGGTGAAATCGCTGGAAGACAAACGAGGGCGTTTGGGCGTCTTCTGGCATACACAGGGAGCAGGCAAATCTTACAGCATGATTTTCTTCTCGGGGAAAGTCTTGCGCAAGCTGTGTGGCAACTGGACATTTTTGATCGTCACCGACCGCAAAGAACTTGACGAGCAGATTTATCAGAACTTCGCCAGTGTGGGCGCTGTACCGGATGTCAAGAGTGGGCAGCGCGATTTCCAGGCGCAGACTGGCGAAGAACTTAAAAGACTCTTGCGCAATGACAGTCGCTATGCCTTTACCCTGATTCAAAAATTTCATACTCTCGATGGCGAGCCATACCCGCTGCTGTCGGAACGAGACGACATAATTGTCATGACCGACGAAGCCCATCGCAGCCAATACGCGGAATTAGCCATGAACATGAGAAAGACGCTGCCTAATGCCGCCTTCATCGGTTTTACCGGCACGCCGCTGATGACCGACGAAGAAGAAAAGACCCGTGAAGTCTTCGGCGAATATGTCAGCGTCTATGATTTCAAGCAATCGGTTGACGATGGCGCGACGGTGCCCCTGTACTATGAAAATCGCGTTCCCCGATTGCAGCTTGCCAATGAAGAGCTGAATGATGATATGACGAATCTGCTGGATTCAGCCAATCTTGATGAATCGCAGGAAGACAAGCTGGAACGAGAATTCAAGCAGGAATATCAGGTCATCACGCGCACGCCACGCCTTGTGGCAATCGCCGAAGATATCGTGGCGCATTATATGGAGCGCGGTTTTGCCGGGCGCAGTTATCACAGCAAGGCGATGGTCGTGTGCATCGATCGCTTCACGGCTGTCAAGATGCACCAACTGGTCAAGCGTGGCTGGGATGGAGAAATCAAAGCGCTGAAGAAACGTCTCACGACCGCGGCAAGTGGATTAGAGCGGCAAACGCTAAATGAAAAGCTCAAATTTATGCGTGAAACCGATATGGCGGTGGTTATATCAGCGTCACAGAATGAGAAAGCGCTCTTTGAGGAGAAAGGATTAGACATTGAGCCGCACAGGGAGCGCATCGTCAAAGAATCACTCGATGAAAAATTCAAGAATCCGGAAAACAAGCTTCGATTGGTCTTTGTCTGCGCGATGTGGATGACCGGCTTTGACGCCCCCGCCTGCTCTACCATTTATCTTGATAAACCGATGCGCAATCATACACTGATGCAAACTATCGCCAGAGCCAATCGCACTTTCCGGGATAAACAGGATGGTTTGATCGTCGATTACATTGGGGTTTTCCGTAGTTTGGAGAAAGCGCTTGCCATCTACGGAACAGGTCCAGGTGGCGCAGTCGTCGATGGGCAGATGCCTGTCAAGCCAAAGCAGGAACGGAGTGAGGAGCTACGTTCAGAAATCAGCAAAGCTCTGGCTTTGTGTGACAGGTTGAATATAGACCTTGACGAAATACAGGACGCCGAAGGATTTGAGCGCGAAAGTCTTAAGCACGCTGCGATAGAGGCATTGCTACAAGGAAAGGAAGTCGAAGAATTCTTGAATCTCGCCCGACAGGTCAATCGTCTATTTAAGACTATTTTGCCAGACGTGGCCGCAAGTGAATTCTCCACAACGCGAAAACTGCTTAACATTCTTGCTCAGACAATCATAGCGGAGATTCCAGATGTGGATCTTTCCGATGTTGAGGCGGAAGTGAAGCAGTTGCTTGATGAATCAGTTATTGCGGAGGAATACGTCATAGAAGCTGCGCCAAGCGATACTTTCCGCCGAATTGATCTCAGTCAGATCGACTTTGATGCTTTGCGCAAGAAACTTGAAGATGGCTATAAACACACCGCCGTTAAACAACTCGAAGCTGTTGTCAGGCGCAAGTTGGAGAAGCTGGTAAGCCAGAATCCTACCCGTATGAATTATCAGGAGGCTTTCGAAAAGATGCTGGCCGAATACAATGCCGGCGCCGTTAATGCGGAAGTTATGTTTGAACGCCTGAAGTCATTTCTAAATGACTTGGAAGCCGAAGAAAAGCGCGCCATGCGGGAGCAGCTTAGCGAAGAAGAACTGGCTGTATTTGACCTTTTGACAGAATCCACGACCGACCTGAGCGACAAGGACCGGAAAAAAGTAAAACGAACGGCCCAAAAATTGCTTGAGAAATTGCGCGGAAAACTTGTTTTGGACTGGCGTAAACATCAAGAAACTCGCGCCTCAGTCAAACTTGTCATCGAGAAAACCCTTGATGTCGATCTGCCAAGCTCCACTTATGGCAAGGAGTTATATGATGATAAGTGCAGGATCATATATCGACACATTTACGAGTCTTACATTCGAGACGGCGAGAGCATATACCAGACAGTGGCTTAGTCGCCAGCAATTGTTGCCTTGTTCCAAATCGGCGACTTGGATGACATGAAAGCGGGCGTCGGCCAGTTTCTCGAGAGCGCAACGTGACGTTACTAGCGCTATGAGCCAACTGAACCAAAAAAACAAAGAAGCCGTCTGGGATTTCTGGCAGAAGCTAAATCACGTCGGCATCGAGAATATCCCGCAAACGGTACGAGCGGCTGTCCACGATGACGTCGATTGGAATGTCTCGGCGCCAATTGATCAATTGCTTGGCGCGGATAACACGATCACCGGTTTCTGGACGCCCTTGTTTCACGCTTTTCCCGATCTCAAACACGCCCCCTACGTCTTCATGGGCGGCATCGACGAAAGCTCCGACCTGTACGCCACGGTCGGCGGCGAGGAGTGGGTCAGCGGCTGCGGTTATCTGACCGGCAGCTTCGAGCGAGAATGGCTCGGCATTCCCGCCACAGGCCAGAAGACGAATATCTGGTTTGGCGTCTTCTACGTCATGCGCCAAGGCAAAATCGCCGAAGCCTATTTGCAGCTTGACATCCTGGCGGTGATGCGCGCAGCCGGCTTTCAAGTCCTGCCGCCGGCGCCGGGCGCGGAAGGCGGAAAGATACCCGGTCCGCGCGCCAAAGACGGCTTGCTGCTGACCGAGCAAGATCCTCTCGAATCGCGCAAGAGCCGACAACTGGTGCAGGCGATGGGGCAGGGCATGCGTCGCTATCTGCGCAGCCGCGATGGCGGCGACTTGCGCTCCATGGAGCAGGACAAGTACTGGCATCCGGATATGAAATGGTACGGTCCCAGCGGTATCGGCGCCTGCTTCAGCAAAGAAGAATACGAAGATTTCCATCAGCGGCCCTGGCTCGAGGGTTTCGGCGACCGCAATATCTCGCGCGCCGGCAGCGGTCGGCGCATGGGGCGCATCGGCGAAGGGGCATACTGCGCCGGCGGCATCTGGGATACTGCCTACTCGCATCACAACGGCGCATACGCCGGCGTCCCCGCCACCGGCAAGCTGATGACGCTGCGCGACTTCGATTGGTGGAAGCGCGAGGGCGACTACCTGATCGAAAACTGGGTGCCCATCGACATGATTGACCTATTCCGGCAGATGGGCGTCGATTTGATGGAGCGGCTGCGGGCGCAAGTGGAGGCGCGGAAACGGGGCGCGGTCGGCTGGTGGTGACATGGGAACAGCGACATGTGGAGTCGGCTTATGGATACGGTTTCCTCTTTTGCGCATGACTACTGGTCAGGCTGCGGGACCTCAACAGTATCCCGGTTCTGGCGGCGTTTTTTGGCAAAAGGAGACACGTTTGTTATTCTTGTGGCATGGATTGATTACCGCTGGCGCATGAGGAGCGCGCCATGGTGATCAATCGGTGATGCGCTTGAATTTATCGCATCAGGTTTGCCGCGAGTAAAAGGAGGTGCAGTGAAAAACGCTGAGCGCTAACGTACGAAAAGAAAGCCCAAGTTATTGATTGAAGGAGAGAACAATGTCGAAGAAGATACTGACCATAGCGGTACTTGTGCTTGCCCTGCTGGCGCTGGCCATACCAGTCGCGCCGCAGGAGGCGAATGAGGGCGGCACCTTGATCATGATGCAGTCGGCTGATGTGATTGCCTGGGATCAGACCAGAACCACTTGGCCCAGCATCCGCAATGTCCGGCCCCTCTATGACACCTTGCTCACGGTGGATGACAACGACAATCTGATGCCCTTCCTGGCCACCGACTGGGAGATTTCCGACGACGGCTTGGAATACACATTCCATTTGCGGGATGACGTAATGTTCCATGACGGCACACCGTGGAATGCCGATGCGGTGATCTTTAATATCCAACGCCAGCTTGATGATCCCGATGCCCGCGGTCATGTTCGCTTGAGCAAAATCCAACAGATGGAAGCCGTTGATGACCACACGGTGAAAATTTGGATTGACAAACCCAACGGCGACTTCATCTATATCGTAGCCGTAGGCACCGACGCTTATCAGATCAGCCCAACGGCTTGGGGCGAAGATGGCTCGACCTTCCACGAGAATCCGGTCGGCACTGGCGCCTTCATGTTCAAGTCGCATGAGCCGCAGAGCGAGATTCAGTACGTCGCCAACCCGAATTACTGGCAAGGCGCGCCCTTGCTTGATGGCTTGACCATTCGCATTCACGGCGATACCACGGTGCGCTTGATCGAGGTTGAATCGGAAAATGTGCATTATGTCGATGGCATTGAGCCGGAAGACGCGGTGCGCTTGCAGAATGACGGCAAATTCGTCGTGAACACGCCAGTGGGACCGGGCGTGACCATGATCAGCGTCAATACATCGCGCTATCCGATGACCGAGCTGTCGCTGCGTCAAGCGCTGGCGCACGCGATCGATTTCGAGGCGATTATCGAAGAGGTTCTCTTCGGCTTGCCACAGCGCTCGCGCGGTGGCGTATCGCCAAACTCGCCCTATTGGACCGATGATCTGCCGGAAGTGGCGCCTTACGATCCGGAACGGGCGGCCGAGATTCTGGAGGAAGCGGGCTGGGCGCTGGCCGATGACGGCTTCCGTTACCGCGAATGCGACATGAACGAAGAGTCCCCGCCCGAATTCAAGGAATGCGTCGACGGGCGCGAGAAGCTGGTCGTCAACATCATCTCCGCCGATTTCGCGCTTTGGGGATTGTTTAACGAGATTTACCAGCAGTACTTGACCGAGATTGGCATTGACGCCCCGATCAAGACCGCCGAATGGAATGCCATGCTGGATGAATGGCGCGAGAACCAGGGCAACTGGACCTTCGGGCACCACTCGCAGGGGTCCTTCTTCGCGGTGACATCAGCTATAGAAGCGGCCTGGGCGCCCGACGCCTTCTGGTCGATTTACCAGATTGACGACGCGACCGTACCCTATCTGGTTGACGTTGCGGAGGAACTGCAAGCGACATTCGACGCCTTCTCGGCAACGACCGATCTGGAAGAGCGCAAGCGCCTTTCACACAAAGCGCAGACTATCTTCCTGGAGCAGCAGTTGACCATTTGGGGCTGGCACTCGCCCTGGATCAATGTCGTGAATCCGGCGGTTGAGGGCATCGTATGGGAGCTGGGCGGACGCATCCCGCTCTTCCACAAAGCCTGGCTCAACGAATAAAGTTGCAGTCGGAATGTTTCAGATCGCTTTGGGACGGCAGGCGTCGAAAGGCGCTTGCCGCCCATTTCGCGCGACCATTCGCGGACGCTGACGCGCGCTTGTTTCATCTATGGACGGCGGCGCCCTCGTCTGCTCGATAGCATCTTTGGCGCCGCTGTAGAGATCAACCAGCTATGCAAAAATACATTGTAAGGCGTCTGTTGCTTGCGATACCCACGATATTGGGCGCGATTACCTTGCTTTGGTTCGCCATGCAGGCGGCGCCCGGCGATCCGGCTCTGATGTTTGTGCCGCCGGATTTCCAGGGTGAAGAGGCGGAAGCATACCTGGCGAAGGTCAATGAGAAGTATGGCTTTAACGATCCGCTGCCGCTGCAATACTTGCGCTATATGCGCAACACGCTGCAATTCGATTTTGGCACCTCCTTGCGCACGATGCGCCCGGTGTCGGAGGATCTGGCGCGCCGAATACCAAACACCGTTCGCCTCGGTGTGGCGGCTTTCCTGCTGGCAACGGCGATGGGCATCTCCTTAGGCGTGCTCGCGGCGATCAGACGCGGCACCTGGGTCGACAGCGCCTTGATGGTCTTCGCGCTGGTGGGCGTCTCTATGCCCAATTTTTGGTTTGCTTATGTGCTGATTCTTCTCTTCGGCTTGTATATTCCCATTTTGCCGCCATCGGGGCTGGGTGGTCCCAAACACATGATTTTGCCCACCATCGTACTGGGTTATACCAGCGCTGGCTACCTCACCCGCTATGTGCGATCGAGCATGCTTGAAGTGATCAGCCAAGATTTTGTGCGCACTGCGAGATCCAAGGGCGTTTCCGAGCGCAATGTGCTGATCAAACACGCCTTGCGCAACGGGCTTTTGCCAGTCGTGAACGTGCTGGGCATTAACATGGCTTTCATTCTGGCTGGTTCGGTCATTGTCGAAACCGTGTTCGCTTGGCCCGGCGTCGGTTTGTATTTGATCGATGGCGTGGTCGGGCGCGATTTTCCAGTCATACAGGGCGCCGGATTGCTGATTGGCACATCGGTTGTTTTGGTGAATCTGCTCACGGATGTGATGCTCGTCTATGTAGATCCGCGCATTCGCTATGAATGACAGGCATCGGCTGCCAAAAGCGTCGGCGCGGGTTGTCACCAGTTCTCAAGGAGTTGCCGCGTGACTTATGCAGGACGAGACCAAGTCTATAAACAAGAGATCGCGCAGCTTGAAGCCGATGAGCTGCTGCATATTTCTGGCGCGCGGCGAGCATGGTACGAATTCCGACGCAATCGTTTTGCGCTGGTCGGATCCGTCTTCATCATCTTCATCGCGCTGATGGGCATCCTGGCGCCGATCGTCTCAACCCATGATCCCTACAAGCAGTCGCTGCGCAAGCGAATGAAGCCGCCGACAGCGGAACATTTTATGGGCACTGATGAACTGGGACGAGACGTATATTCGCGCCTCGTTCATGGCGCGCGCGTCTCGCTTTTCGTCGGAATCGTGGGCACAACAGCCGGCGTCATCTGCGGCACGATAATTGGATTAATTTCCGGATTCTTTGGCGGTTGGGTGGACACGCTGGTCATGCGCGTGATCGATATCATGTATGCCTTCCCTGGCATCGTGCTGGCCATCTTGATTGTGTCCGTGCTCGGTCCGAGTTTGCAGAATCTGATCTTGGTCTTGGCCATTTGGGCGGTGCCGTCGCTGTCGCGCATTGTGCGCGGCAATGTGCTCTCGCTCGTAGAGCAAGATTATGTGCTGGCCGCGCGCGCTCTCGGGGCGGGGCGGGTGCGAATCATGTTCTTGCATCTGTTGCCGAATACGCTGGCGCCCATCATCGTTTATGCCACCCTCGGCGTCGCCGGCGCCATCCTTACGACGGCGGGTTTGGGATTCCTCGGTTTGGGCGTGCAGCCGCCGCAAGCCGAATGGGGCAATATGCTCAGCAATGGCCGGCAGTATCTGCGCAAGGCGCCGCTGCTGATGGTTTTCCCCGGCGCCCTGATCTCCATGACGGTAATCTCAATAAATCTGATCGGCGATGCGCTCCGCGATGCCCTTGATCCCTACATCCAAAGTTGAAGTGGCGCGAACGAACTTCGAAACGCGCAGACTGATGGGCAGCGCTGCGCAAGCAGCTGGGCAGGCGCTGGGATTCATTATCTGAAATAATACCTTATTGTGAGGGATTTCAATGGAAATCAAGACGAACCTTGCGCCTGAGCAGAAGTCCGCGGCCGAGCCGGACATGTGGCAGCGTTATGTCCGCGCTGAACGGCTGCTGGGGGCCAACGCGGTGAATCTGACCTCCGATCTCACGATCCATCCCAATTGGATCGGCGAATCGGATCGGTTTTGGTATCGCTGGAAATCGCTCTCGGGCGTTGAGTTTGTGCTGGTCGACCCGGCGACGGCAGAAAGAAGCCCCGCCTTTGATCACAGCCGGCTGGCGGCTTCGCTCAGCAAAGCAACCGGGGTGCCTTGCGCTGGCGCGCGGCTGCCCTTCGACGAAATTGAGTTTGTTGATGAAGGGCGCGGCATCGTATTCGAGATTGACCTTGAGGGAAAGGGCGAGCGCTGGTCTTGTGACCTGGAATCTTACAGCTGCGCTTTCATCGGCGAGTCGCCAGCGGTTGCGAGCGATGTCCTGCGCTCCCCCGATAATCAATGGGAAGCCTTCACGCGCGACCATAATGTGTGGCTGCGTTCTGTTTCCTCCGGCGAAGAGCGCGCGATCACAACCGATGGAGCGGAAAAAAACGGTTACGGCGAGCATCTGCTCTCCCCATTAACCACCGGAGGCATCGACGATCCACCGCCGCCCTTCATCAAGTGGTCGCCCGATAGCGACAAGCTGCTGTTCTGCCGCGTTGATCAGCGCGAGGCGCCGCAGTTTCACCTGGTGCAATCCGTGCCCAAAGATGGCAGCGTCCGGCCGCATCTGCATTCCTTCGCCTATCCCTTGCCGGGTGATAAAATTTTGCCGCTGGCTTACCCGGTCTGCGCCGATTTGAGCGCGGGCGCGCTCACGGAAATTGATATCGAACCGATAGAGGTGCAGTATCACGGACCACCCGTCTATGGCGATGGCTTGTGGTGGTCCGCCGATTCCGAGACGATATATTTCCTGCGACAGAGCCGCGGTTATTTCCGCATCGACTTGTTCATCATTGACCCCGCGACCGGTGACGCCCGCAGCGCCATTTCTGAGGAGAGCGGCACCGGCATTGATCCATCGGTCTGGCGCGGCGCCTCAAACCTGCGCATCTTCGCTGATGGCGCGCGAGCCGTCTGGTATTCGCAGCGCGACGGCTGGGGACACCTGTATCTTTACGATACGGAAAATGGTTCCCTGATTCGACAGCTAACTTCGGGAAATTACGAGGTGAGCAATGTCGAGCGCGTAGACGAAGCGAACGGGCTGGTGTACTTCACAGCGATGGGGCGCGAAACCGACCGTGATCCCTACTATGGTCATCTGTATCGCGTCAGTCTTGATGGCGGCGAGCCGGAATTGCTGACGCCGGAAGACGCCGATCATACAATCGCCTTTGCGCCCGGCGGCGCCTGCTTCATCGACAACTATTCGACCTTGGAAAATCCGCCGGTGATTCTGCTGCGGGCGGCTGACGGCTCGCTCATTTGCGATCTGGAGCGCGCTGATATCAGCGCTTTGGAAGCCACCGGCTGGCGCAAGCCCGAACGATTCAAAACCAAGGCGCGCGACGGCATCACCGACATCTACGGCGCGCTATTCCAGCCCTCGGATCTGGATCCGGATGGAGAATACCCGGTTGTTGACTATATATATGGCGGTCCCCAGGCGATACAAGCGCCCGCCGCCTTTGCCGACGCCGCGCGGGAACGCGAGAAGAATTTCTGGGAGGCGCAGTCTCTGGCGGAACTGGGCTTCGTCGTGGTGATGATCGATGGCTTGGGCATGCCGGGCAGATCAAAGGCGCGCCACGATCACAGTTATCGCAACCTGCCGGATAATGGCTTGCCCGATCACATCGGCGCCATACGACAGCTTGCCGATCGCTACCGCTACCTCGATATCTCCCGTGTGGGCATCTTCGGGCATTCGGCCGGCGGTTACGCCTCTTGTCGGGCGATGTTCGCCTATCCCGATTTCTACAAGGTGGCGGTGTCGTCGGCCGGCAATCACGATCATCGGCTCGACAAAGCCACTTGGGTCGAGCGCTACATGGGGCTGTCTGTCGGCGAGCATTATGTCTTTTCCGCCAATCAAAACCATGCGCAAAACCTGCAAGGCAAGCTGCTGCTGATACACGGGGACATGGACGAAAACGTGCATGTGGCTTCAACGCTGGTGGTTGTCGACGCTCTCATCAAAGCCAATAAGGACTTCGACCTGCTCATCATGCCCAATCAGCCGCATTCATGCACGGCGCATCCCTATTTCGTTCGCCGCCGCTGGGATTATTTTGTGCGGCATCTGCTCGGCGTCGATCCGCCAGCGGGCTATCAAGTCAACGAATGAGCGGGTGATGCGCGCCTCTCGGCGCCGAATTGCGCTTGAAGAAAGGTCTATCGGAAAAGGAATGCAGTGATGTTTGGAAAACTGAGCTATCCGGAGACGCGCCGGGTTGATGTTGTTGATGATTTCTTTGGCACGCCGGTGGCCGACCCCTATCGCTGGCTGGAAGACGCGGAAAACCCTGAGGTATTGGCATGGACGGACGCGCAACACGAGTTGGCGCTGGAGGCGCTGAACAGCCTTGAAGGGCGCGCTACCTTTGAGCGGCGGCTGCGCGAGGTATGGGATTACCCGAAATTTGAAATCCCGCGCAAGCGAGGGGACAAACTGTTTTACATGCGCAATGATGGCTTGCTGGAGCAGCCTGTCCTCTATCTGAAAGAGGGGGACGAGCCCGAACGCGTACTGATTGATCCAAACCAATTTAGCGATGACGGTACCGTCGCGATCTTTGATTGGCAGCCGACAGCAGACGGACGGCTGGTGATGTACGCCCTGTCGGATGGCGGTTTGGATTGGGTCCGCTTTCGCTTTCGCGATGTCGAAAGCGGAAAGGATCTCGATGACCGATTGGCGCAGCTTAAGTTTTCGTCGGTGGCTTGGCGGAAAGATGGCTCCGGTTTCTATTACAGCCGATACACCGATGGCGCGCCCGACGAAGGACCGGACAATCCAGAAGTGTCGTACCAGGTCTACTACCACCAACTTGGCACGCAGCAAGCCGACGACATATTGATCTATGATGATCCAGCGCGCAAAGGGATTCAGTTGACGGCTTCGGTTAGCTCTGATGATCGCTTTCTCATACTCGACATCACTTGGGAGTCGCGGATTGCCAATCGTCTCTATTACAGACCGATCGACGATGAGGGCGATTTCGTCCGGCTCTTTGACAAACTGGACGATGAGTACCGATTTGTCGGCAACGATGGCGATACCTTTTACATCCTGACAACCAACGGCGCCCTGAATTGGCGCGTTGTCGCGGTGGATATCAATAATCCAGCGAGCGAAAACTGGTTGGATGTCGTGCCGGAAAGCGAAGAAGCCATAGAAGGTGTTTCGATCGTCAATCAGCAGTTTGTGGTCACCGCGATGCGCCTCTCGCGACACGTGATCAAGATCTACAACAAGGACGGCTCGCTTGATCGCGAGCTGCTGCCGCCCGGGATGGGCGCCGTGGCGCTGCGCGAGCATGCCGGCGCCTTTGGCGGAGCAAAAGATGATAAGATGTTCATCGCCTGGACTTCCTTCTTGCAGCCGACGCAGATACTGCAATATGACTTTGCGACAGGCGACCTGGAATCCTACTTCGGCGCGACCACGCCATCGTTTGATCCGGAAAAATACGAAACGAGACAGGCTTTCTGCCCTTCAGAAGACGGCACGAAGGTGCCGATCTTCATCACCTGCAAGCGGGGATTGGACCTGACTGGCGATAATCCGGCAATCATGTACGCCTACGGCGGTTACAGCTTTAGTCAAACGCCGAGTTACCGCGAATGGCTGCCGGTTTGGCTGAAAAACGGCGGGATTTTCGTCGTCGCCAATATCCGCGGCGGAAATGAATACGGCGAAGCTTGGCATCGCGCCGGCATGTTCGCGGGCCGACAGAAGACCTACGATGACATCCATGGGGCGGCGGAATGGCTGATAGCGAACAAATATACCTCGAAAGGGAAGCTGGCGATTGAAGGCAGGAGCAATGGTGGCTTGCTGGTGGCTGTCTGTATGCTGCAGCGGCCCGATCTTTACGGCGCGATTCTATGCCATGTGCCGACTATCGACATGCTGCGCTTCAAATACTTCACCTCGGGGCGCTATTGGACCACCGAATATGGCGATGCCGAATCCAGCAAGGAAGTTTTCGAATTTCTGACGGCATACGGTCCGCTGCATAACATTAAGACCGGGCAAGCCTACCCGCCGATACTGATTCTCACCGCCGATCATGATGATCGGGTGGTTCCCATGCATTCCAAAAAGCTGGCCGCCGCCTTGCAACATGCCAATGAGAGCGACAATGTCATACTATTGCGCGTCCTGACCAGAGCCGGACATGCCCAGGGCAAGGCAACCTCGAAGTTGATCGAAGAGCAGGTGGATATTTTCGCCTTTCTCAATCGCGTATTTGAAATGGGTGTGGACTGATTCCGGCAGCCGGCGCAGAGGACTCGTGACCAGAGCTGGGCTTCAACTGGCCTTGGAAACGTTTGCAGTGCCAAAGTTATGAATAACGATTCCGAAGAGCCTTGTATTCGGCCAAATTTCGAAATCTTACTTGTGAGTCAATTGCGCGTGCCATGTCCGTAGTAAGATAATTCATCCAGTAATCATCAAACATGTGCTCACCTTCGGAAGCAAAGATACCGTTTCCATTTACGAGATCGTTGATATTCTTCACTGATCCAATGTTTTTTGTGTTCCCGCTACCCGGTTTGTCCGAAGCTATCCTCCACTTTTCTTGCAGGAGAAATACGAAATCGTGTGCAACTGATTCAATGCTCTGTAGTTCTTTCAATCTAAAGGTCCTATTTTCGTTTATGACTTCGGTTGTGCGCGAGTAGATTATGCCCAAGACATAATGGTTGCGATATTCCCCATATGGGAAAGTCGTATTCTTCTTGGATCCGCGATCTCGAAAATATCCTGTGAATGCACCCAATGTAAAACCGTTAACGCGCTTGGCTCTGGTGCGATAGGTTGACTTTAGATCAAAAGCCGTCTTGGTTCCATTTGGCGCGACAAATGACATGTCAGGATAGTGATTCTGGTGTTCGGCCAAGTGTAGTTCGTAGTTGCTCTGTCGCGCAAAATCAGCGATTAAAGGAAACAACATGAGCTCGATAAGTTTGGAGATGACTTTTGTATCAGCCGATATTGTGTAGATATTGTGATAGGTATCTATAAATCCTTTGACGACCCAATCCCCAATATCGTTTGCAAGCGCCGACCTAAACTTTGGCATATAATCCCGCATTTGACGTTCAAAATCCGACATCGGCTACTGACCTATCAGGAGGATCTCGTTAGAGATCTTGTTCTTTGAAAGCGCATACTGGTAGTTGCGAAATCTCTCTACTCGTACATCAGATTTGAATCGTGCGAGGAGTCTTATCAATTCTGACTCGGATGGGATTCCGTCACTCCTGTAAGATACCACTAGAACGCTGTCTGAATGCCTTTCGAATACGTTCTCAAATGCCCTGTATATCCGACGTTTGTCGATCCAGTCGTTTGGTGTTCGGATAAGCCGCCGGTGCTTTGACTTCAAATCGATCATTTCCGGCCATCGGTCATAGTTTGCTAGACCTTCCAGGAAGTGATAAAAGTCTCGAAAATCTACGCCTACGCCTTTACTTGATATGTAAGGCGGATCAAAATAAACTAGGTCATATTTGCCTTCAATACAGTACACGTCCGCATTTGTGGCTTGGCAAGTTATTCCGCTGGAGAACACTGCCTGATTCGCCTCCATCGCAAAGTGTCGGAACCACGATTCAAACGGTCGATCCCAACTGGTTTTGTTGCCAAAGGAACGCTTTACATCGGCGGTACGGACATACAGATTCTTTCTATGAAAGAGATTGTAAGGCCTCTTGATGATGCAGGACTGGGCTAGGGCGAAAAACGCAAGCGATCTCCGATACTTGTTCTCAAGTCTATTGATATTTGTGATTACTTTGTCGAGCCACTTGTTTTCGTCTTCCAGAAAGTATATGTCCGCGAACGTGTCAGCGATGAGCGTTGGATAAGACGCATCGAACGAGTTGAGAATCCATTCAATATCGTGATCATGCAAAAGGACATCGGAATTCTCTATAAGCGCTTGTCCAAACCAATAGTTGAATTTGAGAGAATCGTTGTAGGTTACTTGCTTGAATTCTCGCTTGAGACGATGTGAGATTGTTCCTGTGCCACCGAAGGCGTCGAGACAGGTTTCGAATTCCAGACTTGAGATTTTTTCCCAAATCCAATCTGTAAGTTTCGCTTTACTACCCTGATACCTGGTTGTAGGGAACTTGGTCTGAACTTGTGGAAAGAGCGAGAGTTGGTCAGCCATAAGTCAGGTCTTCCACATTGCTTGAGAACGATACAAGTATAGCAAGAAGTCACATTTTCGCGCAGTTGCCAGCGGGTTCCCGTTTTCGCTTCCACGTTGTCAGGACGTGGCATCTCTTCTATACTCTGCTGCAAATCACTTGAGGGATAGCGAACCATGTTGTCAGCGGAAGAAATCGCCTTTTATCACGAAAATGGCTATATTGTCGTCGAAGATGTGCTTAGCGATGACGAATTGGCGGCGCTGCGCCGTGTGACCGATGAATTCGTCGAGCGCTCGCGTGGCATCAGCGAAAGCGACGAGATTTTTGACCTGGAACCGAATCACAGCGCCGAGCGTCCGCGGCTGCGGCGCATTAAGAATCCAATCGCGCAGCACGAGGTATACGATCAAATCTTCCGTCATGATGGCATCCTGGACATCGTCGAGCAGTTGATCGGACCCGGCCTGCGGCGGAACAACACCAAGTTGAACATGAAAGAGCCGGACCACGGCAGCGCGGTCGAGTGGCATCAGGATTGGGCTTTCTATCCGCATACCAATGACGATGTGCTGGCGGTTGGCGTCTGCCTGGATGATATGACCGAAGAAAACGGCTGCATGCTGATGGCGCCCGGCTCGCACAAAGGCGCGCTCTACAGCCATCACGAAAACGGCGTCTTCGTTGGCGCGGTGAGCGATCCCGATTTTCAGGCGGGCGAGACGGCGAAATGCCTGGTAAAAGCCGGCGGCATCACCATCCATCATGCCCGGACGCTGCACGCGTCGACGCCCAATCATTCGGCGAATCCACGGCGGCTGCTGCTCTTTGAATACTGCTCGCTTGATTCCTGGCCCCTGATGAATGGCAGCAGCTACGAGGACTACTGTGACACGGTCATCCGCGGTGAACCCGGTGTGACGCCGCGCCAGGAAGCGGTGCCGGTGATCATCCCCTTGCCCAAGCCGGAAAACGCCGGCTCAATCTTCGAGATTCAGGAAACCTTGAAAAACCGGGAGATGGCGCGGCAATAAATCCGCCAGACCGCTAGGTTTCTCCGGCGGCGGAAGCAAATCGAGTCAGCCTCTATGTCGCCGTCCCATCGAATCCTTATTGAGCGCGTTTGGCGCGCGGCGCTCTTAGTCTTCTGCATGACCTGTCTCTGCCTGGTGGCGATCCAGGCATTCACTTTGCAAAAGATGCCGTATTCAGCGGATGGACTGCTGCAATTGCATCGCGTCGCCGCGCTGGAACATTCCTTGCGCGTTGATCATCCGCTCTGGCCGCGCTATTCGTCCGGGCTCGCCTATGGCTATGGCGCGTCTCTCTTCAGCTTCTTTCCACCACTGGCTTACTATCCGGCAAGCTTGGCGCATAGCTTGGGACTGAGCTTCCTCAGTGGCTGGCTGCTGAGCATGTCCGCCTACACCGTGCTGGCTGGCATGGGCATGTATTTGCTAGGGCGGCTGTGGACGCGCTCCGACTTGGGCGGCTGGCTCGCCGCGGCCGCCTACGTATATAGTCCCTATCTGCTGTTTGACAGCGTTACCCGCGGCGCCACTGCGGAGTTGGCGGCGCTGGCGGCGCTTCCCTTCGCTTTCTACGGCATGACACGTTTGGCGGTCCGCGGACGGCGAAGCGACTTTCTGGTCGCGCTTGCCGCATTCGCAATCTTCATTCCCCTGCATACCCTGATAACACTGCACGGTACGGCGCTGCTGGCGCTTTACTGTCTCTTCTTGAGTTGGCGCGCCGATGACCGACGATCAGTTCTACTGCGTCTTGCCCTGGCCGGCGGGCTGGGGCTCTTGCTGACGGCTTTCTATTGGCTGCCGGCGCTGGTGGAGCGAGACGCCATCAAGCTGCCGCTGATCGCCGAGCAGTTGGGTCACATTGATGCTACGCGCCATCTGCGCCCGCTCACGGAAGTCCTGGCGCTGCCGCAAACGGCCGATCCGACGCAGCAGAATCAGGCGCTGCCGATCGCAATCGGCTGGATCCAAGTGATTTTGGCGGCGCTTGCAACTCTGCTCAGCTGGCGCGCGCCACAGCGCCGTTATCGCTCCCTGTTGCTATTCTTGTGGACTGCCTTCGGCGCGCTTGTCTTCCTGAATACTCCTCACTCCGCTTGGATCTGGCAGAATACTCCTTTGATCGGCTTCACGCAGTTTCCCTGGCGCACGCTGGGTTTGGCGAGCCTGCTGCTTGCGCTGATGTCCGCGATCGGCGGGCGCCTCCTATGGCTTGGCTTCGGTGATCGCACGGGCAAAATTGCCGCGATTCTTGCCACCACAATAGGGCTAATTCTCTACGCCACCCCCTGGACATACACGCTCTTGCGCGACGATTTTGCGGTGAATGGCATCAGCGATCTGCAGCGATTCGAACGGGAGAGCGGCCAACTGACGCTTTCATCCTATGGCGAGTATCTGCCGGTCACCGCTGACGCGAGTCAACTTGAGACGGCTCGCCTGACGGAACGATTCGCTGAGAACGATGCCATTGCCCGCCTGCTGCCTTCTGCCACAGTGGACATCCTGGCGCAGGAATGGCGAGGAACGGCGGCGTCGCTGCGGCTGGAATCGGCTGATGCGCAAACGCTCGTATTCGACTGGCTCTATGTACCTGGTTGGATAGCCGCGATTGACGGCCAACGCGTCGATGTCTTTCCTTCGACGCCGGCTGGCTTGGTGGCGCTGGATGTCCCGGCCGGTCAATTCGAGCTGCGAGTTTCGCTGGCGCCGACCGCTGTGCAAGCGCTTGCGGACGCGCTGAGTAGCATCGGCTTGGCTTCAGCCATTCTGATAACGCTGCTCTGGCGTCGCCTAGGATATCAAAGGGCAAATGCGCCAGCCGCCATTGAGCGCGAGCGGAACTGGCCGCCGTTATTCGCCGCTCTTGGCATCGCTGTCTTTTTCTTGAAGGCATTGGCGCTGGACCCGGCGGAAACGCCGATTAAGCGACGCCAATTTGGAGCTGTTGAAGATGCGCCAGCCCATGCGAACTTTGAGCACAAGATTGATCTGCTCGGGGTTGACGCGCCGGCTCGGGATATTGACGAACCCACTGTGGTATTCACCTTGTTTTGGCGCGTGCATGGAACGACGCTGGAACGCGATTACGCCAGCATTGTTCGCATGCGCGACCCACAAGGACTGATTGTTGCCGAGGCCAGTTCCTTTGCGCCCGGTGGCTTGGCGGCCAGCAACTGGCTGCCCGGCTCCTACATCAAAGATGTGATTGAATTGAATTTGCCGCCTTACACGCCGCCGCTTCCGCTAGCATATACCTTCGATGTCGGGCTCTACGATGTCGGGTCGCTGCGCGCCCTGAGCCTGATCAATGCGGCCGGCGATCCGCAAGACGTCAAATATGAAGTAGCCGCGCTTCTGCTCAAACCGAGCGCGGCCGCGAATGACTTGCCACCCCTGCAAGCGACCACTGGCGATGACCCCGCCAATCTTATTGAGCCGCCCGCCTTGCCAAAGACCGCGACCGTCGGCGACGCGCTGCGCTTCAATTGGGTATGGCGGAAACTGCGGGCGAGCGCGGCCGATGTATCGGCGCAACTGCTCTGGCTTGATGAGCGCGGCAATGTAGTGGCTTTCAGCGCGCCATTGCCGCTGGCGCAGGACTATGACTTTGCCGATTGGCGTCTCGGCGAAGTCAACCGCGGGCATCACCGGTCGATTGTGCCCGCGAGCCTGCCAGCGGGACACTACGCTCTTGGCATCCGCTCATTAGACGCCGCCGGACTTCCGACCGGGGAAATCATCGCGTTGGAACAGGTGATGACTGTGACGCTGCCGCAGCGCGAATTCGAAGCGCCCCGCCTTGAATTTGAATCCGGCGCCGCGTGGGAAAACGGGATTGTATTGCATGGATTCAGCGCGCGGACCAACGGCGAAGTAGATTTGGTCTGGGGCACAAATCGTCTCTTGGACGAGAGCCTGCATCTGTTTGTGCACGCCCTGGACGAGGACGGCAAAATCGCGGCGCAGTGGGATGGCGTGCCGGCCGATTGGACCAGGCACACCACCGGTTGGATCGAAAGCGAATACGTGACTACTAGGCATCACTTTGCGCTGCCGACTGGCCGGTATCGCCTTCGCCTGGGCTGGTATGCAGCCGTGACCGGAGAGCGGATTGGCGTAGCAGCGTCGGATGCGCTGGAACTCGAGCAATTGCTTGCGATCGAGTAATATCAATGAGCGAAATCTTCTGTCGGGGCGCCCAGCATAAGCATAATCAAACTTGAACTTAGGTGTCTTTGGAGGCGCGCGATGTACAAGGTCGCCAAGTACCCGCATGGCGCATTTTCATGGGCGGATAATGCGGCCGCGGATCTGGAGGTCGCCAAAGCCTTCTATGTGGATCTCTTCGGCTGGAGCAAAAACGAGATTCCCATCGGTGAAAACATGACCTACACGCGGGATTCGATCACAAGGCTTCCGCCGCGCATGCGAGTATTACATTCGCTTACAGACGCATCGCTTGTGTTGACGACGTTTGGGAGGTGAATTAGGATTGGCAGCCCTGAACGATCCTCGGATGGAGAGTAGCGATGTACAAAGTGACGAAATACCCGCAGGGAACTTTTTCCTGGGCGGATAACACATCGACAAACGCCGACGCGGCCAAAACCTTCTACATGGACTTGTTCGGCTGGGCCGCGCTTGATCTGCCCATTGGACCCGATATGTTTTACACGATGTTTCAAAATCAAGGCGAGCACGCCGCCGGCTTCGCCGCGATGATGCCCGATATGCAGGCGCAAGGCATCCCCTCTCATTGGACCAACTATGTCTCAGTCGATGATGTCGATGCGATGGCGGAGCCCATTCAGGCAGGCGGCGGAACGATCGTCTTCGGTCCCATGGACATCTTCGAGAGTGGGCGAATGCTGCAATTCATCGATCCGACTGGCGCGCAACTCGGCCTTTGGCAGCCGAAGGACCACATCGGCGCTGGCATCGTCAACACCGTCGGCGCCATGTGCTGGAACGAATTGCTAACCAAGGACGCCGAAGCTGCCAAAGCCTTTTACAGCGCGCTGTTCGGCTGGGAATATATCGTTGACGAGAACGGCTACATCATAATCCAGAATGGTGGCCGCAATAACGGCGCCATGATGCAAATGGACGAGAGCTTCGGCGAAATGCCATCCATGTGGCAGCCCTACTTCACCGTCGCCGACATTGACGAATCAGTCAGCCGCGCCGGTGAACTGGGCGCGACGATCATCATTCCCAAGACGGAGGCGCCCGGCGCCGGGCACTTCGCCTATATGTCGGACCCAGCCGGCGCGCATTTCTATATCATTCAGCTAATCCAGGCTGACCCCTGGGAAGAATAGACAGCGTCTGCAAACAACGAGAATATTGTAGGGGCGCCCCTTGGGTCGCCCGCACTTACAGGAGAATCTCCATGTACACAGTAACGAAATACCCGCACGGAACCTTTTCCTGGGCGGATACCAGCTCAACCGACTCGGCGGCAGCCAAGCAGTTCTATATGGATCTCTTCGGCTGGACCAAACACGATATCCCGATTAGCCCGGATATGACCTATACAATGTTCCAGCGCGAGGGCAGCAATGCGGCTGCCCTTAGCGATGCGACGCCCGAGGCGCTCGAGCAGAATATCCCATCGCACTGGTCTTGCTACGTGTCTGTCGATGATGTCGATGCGCTGCTGCCGGTCGTCACCGCCAATGGCGGACAGATCATCTTTGGTCCCATGGATGTATTTGACAGCGGGCGCATGGCGTTCCTCATGGACCCGACTGGCGCCGCTTTGGGCTTGTGGCAGGCGCGCAGCCATATCGGCGCTAGCATCGTCAACACCGTCGGCGCCATGTGCTGGAACGAGCTGCTAACGCGGGACGCGGAAACGGCGAAAGCCTTTTACAATCAGGTCTTTGGCTGGGAGTTCCACGGTGACGAGCACTACATTCACATCAGCAATGGTGGGCGCAACAATGGCGGCATGATCGAGATGGACGAGAGCTTCGGTGAAACGCCGCCCTGCTGGATGCCCTATTTCAACATAGGCGAAATCAAGGCTGGCATCGCGCGCGTGAAGGAGCTTGGCGGGCAGGTGCATATGGGACCGAACGAGGCGCCAGATACCGGCTATTGGGCGCTGGCGACAGACCCGGCCGGCGCGCATTTCTATATCATGGAGCTCTTCAATGCGGATCCCTGGCTGGAGTAGCGCTGGAATTTGCGAGCGCGGGCGATCCACTGGGTCGCCCTTCCTATTCGCTTGCGCATCAGGGCTGGGGTTGGTTTAAGTTTGATGCAGGCAGCTGAGTCGCCAGATATGCTCTTCCCGTTCGAGCAATTTATCGGCCGCCGCCGGTCCCCATGAGCCTTGGGCATAGTTTTGCATCGCCGGCGCGGCCGGATCAAAAGCCCAGCCATCAATGATGGGATCGACAATCTTCCAGGCGCTCTCTATTTCATCGCCGCGGATGAATAGCGCGGGGTCTCCGTTGATGGCATCCAGGATCAGCCGTTCGTAAGCATCGGGCAAATCTTCCGCCTCGAAGGCATTGTCGTAGTGCAACTCCATATCAACTGACTTGGCGATCTGCTGATCAGGGATCTTCGCCTCGATTGTCAAATGAATGCCTTCATCGGGCTGAATGCAAATCGAAAGCATATTGCGCGAATAATCACCCGACTCGGTCAGCTCGAAAATGCTATTCGGCGGCCGCTTGAACTGAATATTAACCTGCGTGGTTTTCTGGCGCATTGCCTTGCCGGAGCGCAGATAAAAGGGGATGTCTTTCCAGCGCCAGTTGTCGATAAAGAGCTTGAGCGCGGCGAAGGTCGGCGTGCAGGAATCGGGCGCCACGCCAGCGGCGCTGCGGTAGCCCGCGTACTGCCCGCGGACTGTGTCCTCAAGCTTGACGGCGCGGGCGGCTTGCAAGACCTTCACCTTTTCGTTGCGCAGCGCATCGGCATCAAAGGCTGAGGGCGGCTCCATGGCGATCAGCGAAAGCAGCTGCAGCAGGTGATTCTGCACCATATCGCGCATCACGCCGGAACCATCGTAGTAGCCGGCGCGCGTCCCAACATCAACCGTCTCGGCGACCGTCACCTGCACGTTGCTGATATGGCTTCGGTTCCAGACCGGCTCAAAAATCGTATTGGCGAATCGCATAAACAAGATGTTCTGCGCCGTTTCTTTGCCCAGGTAATGATCAATGCGATAAACCTGCGATTCGTCAAAGACGGAATGCACAACGCGATTGAGCGCTTGCGCCGTTTCCATGTTGTAGCCAAATGGCTTTTCAATGACAATCCGGCTCCAGGACTGGGCAGTGTCGGCGGGGCTTTGGCTACGCGCGCCGGCGCGCCCCCCGCCGTTTGATCGCGCCATACCCAGCGCGCCCAGGTTGCAGACGACATCCTGATAAAATTCGGGCGCAATGGAAAGATAATAGAGACGATTGCTGTAGCCATTGTCCAGCCTGTCGAGATCGTCCCGAAGGTTCTTGTAGGTCTCGGGCTGGGGCAGGTTCACCTTGCTGTAAGACAGCATCTTGCGAAAGCGATCCCAGGCGCGTTGTTCATAGATTGCTGTGGCGTAATTCTTCAGTGACTGATGGGCATGGTCAATCAGGGTCGCATCGGTCCATTCGCGCCGGCCCACGCCGACGATCCGCAACTGTTCGGGCAAGCGCCCCTTGATGTAATTGCTATAAAGCGAGGGAATCAGCTTGCGCCGGGCTAGGTCGCCCGTCACGCCAAAAATGGCTATCACAGTGGGTCGATCGTTCATCGCCCCTCCTGGTTTCGCGAGTAGTGGAGCGTATTCTAACGTATATTGGCGTTGGCAACGAATCTGGGGAGATTGTCAACTCATAATGGACTTCGAGGACACACCGTCAATTGATAGGGCAATCGCTTCAAATTGAAATTGCGTTGGCATTGACTATTTTCCCCGTAACTTTGGTGATCTGTAGGGGCGATTCGGTGAATCGCCCGAAATTTACAGACCATTTTCAACGAGCGCCTCACGAAAAGCCTCTGGATT
>JAJECX010000037.1 GCA_022821805.1 Anaerolineae bacterium | reverse complement strand
CTGGTGGAATGTTTTATCAATAAAATCAAGCATTTCCGGCGGGTCTTTTCTCGATATGAGAAACTGGATACTTCGTATCTCGGTTTTCTCCACTTTGTCGGCGCTCTTATCTGGTTACGATAAAATGTCAACAGAACCTAGCTAACGATGGATGATAATGAACCTAGCTGGCGAAGATGTCAAGTTTTCAACCCCACGCCGAAGCGTCAGGGAGGGAACCTTCCCGCCGAAGCGCAAAGATTGTACACACCCGCGCGACAATGCGCCGCCTACGCAAAGTACTTTGCGTCCCGCCACGTCTGGCTCCACTTCCCTAGCTCGCTGGGAAGGGGCCGGGGGACGGGGTTTGCCGCTCGCAATGCAAACGAGGGCGACTGAACCGTAGTGTCCGCGCTCGGCTCTGAGTCGTCCGAAAGCAGCCATAGAACGTAGTGGTATTACGTCAAATTCTTCCTCGAATTAAAGCTGTGCCCGCCTCAGTCGATATCAACTTCTTCTTTCGATTTGCGCGGGGGCTGCTGCGCTTTGAGCTCGAGGGTGATGCCGCCGAAGATGGGGGCGCAGACATTGTAAATCGAGACAGTGAGCGCGGTGGAGACGCCGCCGGCGATGGCAGCCCAGAGGGCGATCTGCGCCAGCATGGGCGCGAGAACATCGAGCGGGATATCGATATCGAGGAACTGGAATATGGCGTTGAGGAGCGCGAGCAGGATGATGGGCAAGACAGCGGCGGCTGCCGAGACGACCGCGGCGATCTTGACGGCGGAGAGGAAGCCGATGCGTTTGAGTGTGTAGGTCATCAGAAAGACGCTTTCTCAGAGCAATGTGGCGTCAGCGGTTGGCTTTATAGACGAACTCTTCAACGACTACCTGCATATCCAAGTAGAAATCATCCAGAAGATTATCAATATACTTTCTTCGCGTATTGTATTCGGTCTTGTGTGCTGATAAGTCACCCAACTTCTTGAGCCTCGGCAGGGTCCTTTTGGTAGTAAGCGAAAGATTTAACTTTGGTTCTCGGACGGCTCTGTCAATCAACTTAGACAAAGACAGGTATTTCCCATCTACCAAAATTGAACTGACTATTCCGTTGGCTATATACGCCTCTATGATTAGCGATTCAATGAGACGTCTCATCATTACCGCGCAAGCGTCATACCAACCGTGCTCGTAAGTTCCATTGACTTGATTGGCGATGTTTACGATGTAGGCTTTGGCATTCCCTTCCAACAGGCTTAGCTCAATCAGCCAATCGGTTTCAGCCCTTGTGTACTCGTCTCTAGGCCTGGATTCTCCCGCAATTGCGGCCCTGGCCTTTTGCGCATTGCGAAGAGCGCTTTGAAGCCGCTCGATCATAACGCTTAAGACGCGTCAATGCTGTACAGATGCTTGGCCATGCTCCTGAAAATATTGTCGATTTGATCCGCATCCGCCGAGGGAGAGATATGGATTTGAATATCAATGTGCAATGCCGGCTGTTGGTCAGGCAATGCTGGCGGCTTTATGCCGTTGTCGTTGTTCTGCGCTTCTAATCTTGTTTCCGCGCCGTTTGGATTTGACTCTGACACTCCGCTGGCGGACACCGATCCAAAGTCGGCGTACTCACAGAGCGTAATAAACGTAGACACGGTTTTGCGTACTACGTCAGGTCCGGAATTGGTATTCGCGGCAAAATAAGTCGATAACTCGCTGTTGTTCGTGACATTCGCGTTCGGATGCTGCGCAAACAGATCCGCATATGCGGTTCTTATCGCATTCGCCATTACCGACTTGGCTACTTCTGGATTGCGATAGGATCGCCAAACCTGCGTAGGTTGATCAACTTTATCGACGAAATCTAGGAAACGCAAGACCTTGACAACAGCCAAGTCATTCGGACTACTGAAACCAATGGACGACAAGAACTTTTCGTCGACTTTGACCGGCACACCTATCATCGGCATCTTGTCGATTGTGCCCTTTAGCGATTTTTTGGTCTGAGCGTATGGATATCCAGCCATAATTCTTAACCCTAGAGATCGGGATTTCGCTTTTCATTGTAGCATTTACATGAGGCTTATGGCAAGATCCCGTACAGTCGTCGCAATCGGTTACTGTGCCGGTTCAGATTTATTGGCTTTCCCCAAAATCTGCCCCGCCCTATCGAGGTCGCCGACGCTGTAGTATTTGGCATCGGGATGATGGGCGAAGAGCGCCGCCGTGCTCTGCTCGGGCACCCACTGCCAAGAATCGGTCAGCGACATGCCCAACGCGCTCTCCAACTGCGGCAGCAGGCGCAGGACGATTTCGTGGTCGGCCAATTCGGGGCAAGCGGGATAACCCCAGCTGTAGCGTTTGCCGCGTCCGGCTGCGATGCCCAGCTGCCCCTGCACGATATGCGTGAGGTAGTTGGCGGTCGCTTCGGCCGCTTGCACCGCCAAGCCATGAAAGAAGTAGGCTTCGCTGTATTCATTTGCCGCTTCCAGCCGGGCGAATTCTTCGCTGGCGGCGCTGCCGACGGTGACCGTCTGCAAGACCATCACATCGGTTAATCCGCTCTCGCATGTGGCGAAATAGTCGCTGATGCAGAGCCGCTCGCCGTCCGGCTGGCGCGGGAAGGCGAAGCGGGCCGCTTCGTGTTTGTCGCCGGTCGCGTTGTAAGCGTCGGCGTCCCAGACGATCAGATCATCTCCATCGCTGTTGGCGGGCAGGTACGCGTAGACCGCTTGTGGCGCTAGCGTGCGGGCGCGCGCCGCCGCTTTCGCCATGCGCAGCAAGCGCGCCTCGAATTCGGCTTCAAGCCGGTCCCATTCCGCGCCGCGCGTATTCTTGGCCCCCCAGGAGAGACGGAAAAGCTCCGGCTTGTGCAGATGTTGAAGGACGATCTCCAGCGGCATGGATTGCACGACGCGGCTTCCCCAGAATGGCGGCTTTGGAATATCGGGCGCGTCGCGGACGGTCTTTTTTAAGCCACTGCGGCGGACGCGGCGGCGGCGCGGAGCGCGCTCGACTTCGGCGTAAGCTTCGCGGAAGACTTCGTCGAGGAAGCGCTCGCCCCGTTCGGCATCCAGCAGTTGGTCGACGACAGCCAGCCCCTCGAAAGCGTCCTTGCAATAGAAGACGCCGGCATCGTAGGGTTCCTGCGATTCATCGAGGAAGAGGATGCGGCGGCCGAAGCGGCGGTTGATGGCGGCGCCGCCAACGAGCACCGGGATGTCCAGCCCGCGGCGCGCCAGCTCGTTGACGATCAGCGGCATCTGCTTGGAAGTGCTAACCAGCAGCGCCGACAAACCGATGGCATCGGCTTGGTATTCCAGCGCCGCCTCGATGATGGTATTGGCCGGCACCTGCTTGCCCAGATCATGCACGGTATAGCCGTTATTGCTGAGGATGGTCTTGACCAGGTTCTTGCCAATATCGTGCACATCGCCGTAAACGGTAGCGAGCACAACGATGCCTTTGCTCGCGCCTTCGATTACCTCCATGAACTGCTCGAGGTAAGCGACAGACTTCTTCATCGCCTCAGCCGATTGCAGCACGAAGGGCAAGATCAGCTCGCCGGCGCCGAATTTATCACCCACTTCTTTCATCGCCGGCAGCAGCACCGTATTAAGCGTGCCGACCGCGTCTTTGCGCGTGAGAATGTCGTCAATCAGCGCTTCGACGCCCTCTTTCTTGCGATGCACAATCTGCCAATGCAGCGCTTCTTCGCTCGTCATATCCGCGGTGGGGTCGATTTCGTCAGCGCCGGCCACTTGCACTTCGTTCTCTTCAAAATACTGGATAAAGCGCGGCAAGGCATCGGCGTCGCTGTTGAAGATCAGGTCTTCGGCGATCTTTCGCTGCTCATCGGGAATCTCAAAATAAGGCGTGATATGAGCGGGATTGACGATCGCCATATCCAAGCCCGCTTTCACCGCGTGGTAAAGGAAGACGCTGTTGAGCACGCCGCGGGCGGCGCGCCCAACGCCGAAGCTGACATTGCTGATGCCGAGCGCGGTCATGGCGCCGGGGATCCGCCGCTTGATCAGGCGGATGGCTTCGATCGTTTCGACGGCATCGTTTCGCAGCTCTTCCTGTCCGGTCGTCAGTGGGAAGGTCAGCGTGTCAAATATGAGATCCTCGCTGGACATGCCGTAATCGCCCCGCGCGATCTCGCTGATGCGCTGGGCGATCGCCAGTTTCTTTTCGCGGGTATGCGCCATGCCTTCTTCGTCGATGGTCATGGAGAGGACGGCAGCGCCGTGTTTGACCGCGATCGGCAGGATCTGGTCGATGCGCTCGCGGCCGTTTTCCAGGTTGTTGCCATTGATGATGCCGCGCCCAGGATACAGCGCGAGGGCGGCTTCGGCGACATCGGCTTCGGTGGTATCGATGATCAGCGGCGCCTCAACCGCCATCGACAGTTTCTTGATCAACTTCTTCATTTGCTCTTTTTCGTCATCGCGCTCGGTGAGGGCGACGCAGACATCAAGCATGTGGGCGCCGCGCTCCACCTGACCGACGGCGATCTCGACGATGCTGTCGTAAGCGTCTTCCAACAGCAGCCGTTTGACCACCCGGCTGCCCTGGCTGTTAACGCGCTCGCCGATGAGCGTAGGACCGGGATCTTGCATCATGCGCGCGGCGGTCATGCCGCTGGAGGCGCGCGGCTGGTGGATGATTTCGCGCCGTTGCGGCGGGCGGCGATCGGGCTTCCGCGCCAGCGATTCTTCGTAGCTGCGGCCATGCACCTGCTGATAGAGCTTGGCGATATGCTCGGGCGTGGCGCCGCAGCAGCCGCCAACTGCGTTGACGCCCCAGCGAGCGAACTCGCCAACCATCTCGCTGAAGGGATCGGGCAGCATGGGATAGACCGCCTCGCCATCGACATTGATGGGCAAGCCGGCGTTGGGCAATACGCTGATGGGAAAGGGCGAGCGCTCAATCAAATATTGAATAGGCAGGCGCATGTACTCAGGACCGGTGGAGCAATTCATGCCCAGCACATCAATTGGCAGCGGCTCCAAGGTGGCGAGCGCGCCCATGATATCAGTGCCGAAGAGCATGCGCCCGCCCACATCGAGCGTGATCTGCGCTTGCAGCGGGATGCGCTGCCCGCTTTCGGCGAAATAACGATTGATGCCATGCACCGCCGCTTTGACTTCGAGGATGTCCTGCCCCGTCTCCAGCAGCAGCAAGTCAACGCCGCCTTCGACCAGGCCGCGCGCCTGTTCGCCGAAGAGGTCGGCCAGCTCATCAAAGGTGATGTCGCTGAGATCCGGATCATCGCCCGAGGGCAGCATGCCGCTGGGACCCATGCTGCCGGCGGCGAAGCGGGCGATGCCGGTTTCGGCTTCGCAGCGGTCGCAGGCGGCGCGGGCGATGCGGGCGGCGGCGCGGTTGATCTCCAGCGTGCGACCGCCCAAGCCATGCTCAGCGAGGGTGCGGCGGTTGCTGCGGAAGGTGTTGGTCTCGATGGCTTCGGCGCCGACGTTCAGGAAGGACTCATGAATCTCGCGGATGATGTCGGGGCGGGTGATGACCAGATAGTCGATGCAGTCTTGATACGCTTCGCCGCCGAAGTCGTACTTCGTGAGCTTGTAGTTTTGGATGCTGGTGCCCATAGCGCCATCAAAGATGACGATGTAGTCGTCGATGGCGTCCAGGTAGCGCCGGTTGGTGAAGGGTTGGGATCGCTTGTTCATACCGTGCATGATAGCAGAGGACGCCGGATTTTCCACTGTAGCGGCTCTGATAGCCTGTGAGCTCCAAACTTAACTTCACCACAAAGAGCGCAAAGCGACCCAGGGGCATTGGCACTGTTTCAGATAATTGCGAAGCTACGCGATATAGTGACACCCGCCGTTCCGCAGCCTGGGATCGTGGAATGGCTTGCGCGATATCTTCGGTACAAGACTGAAGCTGTGAGTCGCATCTTCCTCATGCTCCGCCAAGCCTGTTGACGGGGCAAGGGGATGTCTGCATAATTGCAAGCGTAACCAGCGACGTGAACCGCGCTTGAAATAGATGGCTACTAATGCGGACAAGATCCTTCGCAAGATGCGACGCAAGAAATCAAATCACCCGGCGCGTGATGTATGGACTGTCTATAAAGAGTATGGTTTTATTGAGGAGCGTGGCAGAGGCAAAGGCAGCCACAGACTGGTGAGGCACACAGAATACAAACACTTGTTCGCTACTCTTCCAAATGACGGCACAGCAGCCATTTATGTCGTGAAGCAATTGCTCAAGAACATCAACGAGTTGGAGAGATTGACCGGAGGGCAAGCATGAGGCAGGATATCATCAAACAAGCGGACGAAATTGCGGCTATGGACTTTCAAGTCCGGGTAGACAGGGAAGACGATCACACGGGTCCCGCCATTTATGTTGCGCATATAGCCGAAATCCCCGAATGCGTAGCCCAAGGCGCGTCGCCTGAACAAGCGCAAGCCGAACTGCGGGAAATCCTCGTTGATGTCATAAGATATATGCTTGAGTCCGGTATTGATGTGCCGCGTCCTCGCGCGCGAGCGGGCAGCGCTGCAACAGCGCAAGCCGGTTAACGCTGCTTGCAAGATATCCTCCGCCCGCGCTTGAAATAATGAGTTCGTCAATCGTTTTTAATTCACCGCAGAGAACACAGAGATCACAGAGATTAGTAGCGCGGGGAAAAGTTCTCTGTGCCAATGTCGTTCCCGCAGAGTTGTTTTGCAGGAAGTTTTCCGGAAAGGGATTGGGCGGTGTTTTTCATCATTTCAGTTTAGCAAAGAGACTTGGAGATTCCACCTTCCAAGCCTTTCTGGGGAACCGGTCGTACCGGAAAACCCGTATAGACAAGCCACCGGCTCGCCCGTACGCAATCTGGATCATTTTGTAAATGTCATTCAGACGGCGAAAGTATGGATCAGGGAGCGATGCCAACCAGTACCAGAGGCACAGCAGGAACGCCCCGTCCCTGCCTCAGAACGTTTACCAGATCGCGCTCGTAATAGGGTACGCCGGAGGACATTTCTCGTTCCAATTCCTTCATCGGCAAGATTTCGATGCCAACATCAATGATATCGGATACATAAAAGCTCAAGTGCTTAACAAACAAATCATGCGCTACAAAGGCGTATTTTCCAAATTGCACTTCAACCGCGATGCGATCTTTCACGAAATCCGTCTGGTTGTATGACATGATTGCTTCGCGACCGGCGTTTCGTATTGCCTTCTTCTGTACTTCGGCCGGTTGGTTGTATAAGCCACGCATGAGTTTTTCATCGTCTGTAACCCAGAAGGTATTCCTGCGTTCGGTCCAGCCTTTGTTCCTGAAGCACTCTGTGAATTTGTTATTCATATCAACCGGAGAAAAAAGCAGTCGGCCGCGCGTGGTTTTTTCTTTGGACACTTTGGTCTTGCAGGCTTCCGCGTCCACACTTGTGATAACTTCTTGAATCTCGCGCCACAATTCCTTGTGATGGACGAGCATATATTCCACGCCATTGAGGTGAGAGTATTGCGCGGCGATCCGCATCAATGCCCGCCGTTTGGCAGGCTTGGGTCATAGACGGGCTTGCCCATAGGGCGTGTCTTTAAGGCGCCGGCGTAGAAGGCATCCACCCGTTCTTGCGCAATGTCAATGTACTCTTCCACGACATCGCAGCCGTAGCCATTGCGCTTGTTCTTTATGGCGGCGATAACGGAGGAGCCTACGCCAACATAAGGATCAAACACATCGTCGTTTTCGTCGGTCATGGATAGGACGAGACGCTCAACCAACTCGATGGGGAATTGACAAGGGTGAATCGTTTTCTCCGGGTGATTGCTTTTGACGTTCGGGAATTCCCAGACATCGCTGGGGTTTTTGCCCTTTGGGTTGCCAGACAATTCACCTTTGCGCGGTCCTTTGAAGTGACGCTTCCCAGGATACTTGGAGGGGACGCGGATTGGATCTAAATGCCAGGTATAATCGTCTCGCTTGGTCCACCAATTGATGGTTTCGTAGCGACCTGAGAGTCGATTGCGGCAATGCAGACCATGGCCAAAATGCCAGATAATTCGGTTGCGGAGCTTCAAGCCAAGTCCACGAAAGACTGGGAATAACAAGCTATCCAAAGGCAGGATCTCGCCGTCGTCAATATAATTGCCGACCTGCCAGCAGATTGAACCCTGCGGATGCAAGACACGAACGCATTCGCGAATCACTTCGCGCTGGTTCGCCAGATATTCTTCGAGCGTGGACTGCGCTTCGTAACTCTTGCCGATGTTGTAGGGCGGCGAGGTGACGATTAGTTTGAACTTCTCATCCGGCTGCTCGCTCAAGAATTCAAGGTTGTCTTGACATTGCAAGATGGCGTCGTTGGCGCGTAGGGCTTCAAATGCGGGATTACGCAGCGCCAAATTGTCGGTTCTGTTTTCAGCATCTGCCTCGACCTTGAGACCAAGTGACCGCTGCGTAATCTCGTGGTCGATGATCATATCGAGGGTACTAGAATTGTCATCTCTGTCTTGATGGCTCATTGCAATACCTGAAGCATCATCATTTCAATAATATAGCTTTACATCACCTCTTTCGCAAACCTTTCGCGAAACGACGGGCGGCTCGACGATGGGGGCAGCGAAGACGATTTATGTCTGTCACCGGTTGTCTTCCGCGGTCTTCAGTCGTTGCCCCGTCACTTTGCTAAAGATATAATCGCAGAATCATTTCGATGCCGGGCGAGCGGAGTCATATGACATCAGCCAGCGCAAGAGTCGACGGCACGACCAAGCGAGATTCAGTCTTCGAAACCAGCCGCATCCTGCTGATCTGCAGCGGACATTTTGTGCACGATATCTATTCCGCCTTTATCGCGCCGCTGCTGCCGCTGCTGATCGACAAGCTGGGCTTGACGCTGGTGATGGCTGGGTCGCTGCCGGTCTTTATGCAGGCGCCGTCGCTGCTCGGCCCGCTCATCGGCTATTTTGCCGACCGCTTCTCGGTGCGTTATTTGGTGATTTTCGCGCCCGCGATCACGGCGACGCTGGCGACGCTCATCGGCTTCATGCCCACTTATGGCACGGCGGCGCTGCTGCTCTTCTGCGTCGGCGTGAACATCATGGCTTTCCACGCGCCGGCGCCAGCGATGATCGCGCATGTGGCCGGCGACAAAGTCGGGCGCGGCATGAGCTTCTTTATGGCTTCGGGCGAGTTGGCGCGCTCGGTGGGTCCGCTGTTGGTGGGTTTCGGCGTGGCGGAATGGGGCATGGAGGGTTTGTGGCGGCTGATGTTTTTTGGCTGGGTGTCGAGCGCGGTACTGTTTTGGCGGCTGCGCGATGTATCCGCCAAGCGGGAACGCCGCAAAAGCAAAGCCAAGCCCATGCTGCGCCGCTTCGCCCGCGTATTCGTGCCGCTGCTTGGCGTCATGCTGCTGCGCAATATGGCGATGAGCAGCCTCGGCATCTTTATGGTTGTCTACCTGGTCGATATCCGCGGCTTCGAGCTGACCTTGGCGACGGCGGCGCTGGCGCTTTATGAGTTTTCCGGCGTCGGCGGCGCGTTGATGGGCGGCACGCTCAGCGATCGCTTTGGGCGCCGGCGCATGGTGGCGGGCGCGGCGCTCTGCACGGCGCTGCTGATGCTGGCTTTCACGCAGGTCGAAGGCGCGCTGATGATCCCGCTTCTCATTGGATTGGGCTTTACCGCGCTCTCGGTCTCGCCGGTATTTCTGGCGCTGGTGCAGGATCAGCTGCCGGAAAGCCGCGCGACCGCCAACGGGATGTTCATGCTCTATGCCTTCGGCGTGCGCGCGCTCAATGTGATAATGGTCGGCTTGCTGGGCGATGCCCTGGGTTTGCAGAATGCCTTCATCGCCGCCGCCCTGATTTCGCTGCTCTGCCTGCCAGTCATCGTGACCTTGCCTTCAACGCCGGCGGCGACGCACGAAGACCTCTAGGGCACAGACGGATTCGCCGCCCATTCCGCGAGCAACTGCGCGAGCTCCATATCGGACTCGACAAACTGCACGTAACCGTCGCTGGTCCCCAGCCTGCGCTCGGGCGAGAGACCCAAACGGTCCGCCTCCGCGGCTGGAAGCCCAATGACGGCGGCGCGCCCGGTTAAACAGGCGCTGGTCGCGCGGCCGAAGCTGCGAACGTGAGCGCTGGCGCCGGCGGACAACGCCGGACGCGCGCTCCCACGAAGGTCGATTACGCTGTCGACGGGATGCTCAACCGCGGTCAAGCTGAAGGCTGCCGCACGGACCGCCCGGTGGTAATCTTTCCAGTTCCATTGCCCCTCAGCGATATAGCGCATCGCGCGTTTCGAGTCGTCGTGCCATTCGAAGCGGACGGGCATCGGCGGATTCCCTCACATAATATGACGCAATGATTATAGCGGCGGGTGAGCCAATAAGCCTTGTAGGGCTTCGCCATAGAGGAACTGAGGCGACACAAAGGGGCGCGTAGACACAGCTCAACGTCACCGAGGAAAATCTGTAGATTGGGATGGGCGCGGGCGAACCACTGGTCGCCCCTACAAGGCTTGTCCGGAGTGAAGGTCTTGCCGCGATATGCGCGCTATGCCACAATGCCTGTAAACTCGCTGTTTTCGTATCCCGGAGAGAAGGGAATCGCGCGGGATGGAACTGCGCTTCCGCCTAATACTGCTCCTGTTGGTGGCATTGGTCGCCGTCGCCGTCTGGACTTTTCCCGCCTGGCGCGGATATTTTCGCGAGCGGACCGAGAACGACGCCTTGCCCGGCTTGGCGCTGGAGCTGCAGGATGATTTTCTGTCGCTGCCGGCGGTCGAGCGCAAGGCATTGCTGGACTTGCACGCGAGCAATGCGGAGATGGCGCTAGAAATGGCGCGCGTCTTCATTGCCGGTCCGCAAGCGGCGCCGATTGACGAGGGAGCGGGCGACGCTATCCGAGGCGCGCGGATCTTGGCGAGCGGCGAATTCCAGGTGTTGGACGCGCTGCATTATGGCGCGGGAAGGGCGACGATATACGAATTGGCCGACTCAACGCAGATTCTGCGCTTTACCGACTTCACTTCCGCGCGCGGCGGCGATGTTCGGGTGTACTTGGCGCGAGATCCGCAGCCGAGGAGCGCGCTGCAGCTGGGAGATGACTTTCTCGATTTGGGCCGGCTCAAGGGCAATATCGGCGATCAGAGTTATTTTCTGCCGGCGAACCGGGACCTGAGCGGCTACAACTCGGCGGTGGTTTTTTGTCGACAATTCGACGTGTCAATTACAGTCGCGACATTGCGCTAGTTGCTAGTGAGCGCTGGAAGGCGAGCCTGCGTTCATCCCTATGGAAACGAAGGTGCTTGCCCGGGAAGATGAGCCAGGAAACCGCAAGACACCCAGAGGTTTTCCTTAGTGCTGCTGCCGTTAAGCCCTGACACGGTTCGGAATTTTCTGCCGCAAGGGGCCCGACTCATCCTCACGAGCAAGCACACCCAAAGTATAGTGGTCGCATGTCGGCTAGTCAATATAGGGGCTTGGGATTGGCGGGAGGGCGAGCCAAGGCTCGCCCCTACAAGAGTTCGACGAAGCGGGGAGCGGTTGCGCAATCCCAGCGCCTTCGACATAATACCAGCCGTATTCAAGTGACGGAGAGATGACTTATGTCGGACGACATTCGCTTTGATCTTCCCCAAAGCGCCATTCCGCGTCAGTGGTACAACGTGCAAGCCGATCTGCCGCGGCCCTTGCCGCCGGTGCTGCATCCGGGCACACATCGGCCGGTGGGACCGGACGATCTGGCGCCGCTTTTTCCGATGCAGTTGATCATGCAGGAAGTGAGTCAGGATCGCTGGATCGAGATCCCCGACGAGGTGCGCGAGATTTACAAGCTGTGGCGGCCCACGCCCCTGCTGCGCGCCCGGCGGCTGGAGAAGGCGCTGGATACCCCGGCGCATATCTATTACAAGTACGAAGGCGTATCGCCATCGGGCAGCCACAAGCTGAACACGGCGACGGCGCAAGCCTGGTACAACAAGCAGGAGGGCATCAACGGGCTGACCACCGAAACCGGCGCCGGGCAATGGGGCACGGCGCTGGCGCAAGCCTGCAGCTTCTTCGATATGGAGTGCATCGTCTATATGGTGCGCATCAGCTACGAGCAGAAGCCCTACCGGCGCGCGATCATGCAGAGCTTCGGCGCTAGCGTTACCGCCAGCCCCAGCGATTCCACCAATGCCGGGCGAACCATCCTGGAGGGCGACCCGGACAGCACCGGCTCGCTCGGCATCGCCATCAGCGAAGCGGTCGAAGTGGCGGCGACCAGCGGCGGCAAGTATAAGTATTCGCTGGGCAGCGTGCTGAATCATGTATTGATGCACCAGACGGTTATCGGGCAAGAAGCGCTGGCGCAGATGGAAATCGCCGGCGAATATCCCGATGTCGTCGTGGGACCAACCGGCGGCGGCAGCAATTTCGCCGGCATCGCCCTGCCCTTCTTGCATCAGAACCTGACGGCGGGAAAGACTACCAGGCTGCTCGGCGTCGAGCCGGCCGCCTGCCCAAGCTTGACGCGCGGAAAATACGCTTACGACTTCGGCGATACGGTCGGCATGACGCCGCTGGTGAAGATGTATACGCTGGGGCATGGATTTGTGCCGCCGCCGCTGCACGCCGGTGGCCTGCGCTATCACGGCATGGCGTCGATCATCTGCGAACTTTGGGATCAGGACCTGTTAGACATGCGCGCCATCCCGCAGATGGAGACCTTCGGCGCCGCCCTGACTTTCGCCAAAGCCGAGGGCATCATCGCCGCGCCGGAAGCGGCTCATGGCATCGCCGGCGCCATCCGTGAAGCGCAAGCGGCGAAAGAAACGGGCGAAAATCGCGTCATCCTCTTCAACCTTTGCGGGCATGGCCACTTCGATATGAGCGCCTACGACGCCTATCTGGGCGGACAGCTGTCGAACTACGAGTATCCGCAAGCGGAGATCGAGCGGGCGATGGAGGCGCTGCCGCAGGTGGGCTAGGCTGCTTGCGACAACGCGCAAATGGATGTCTATCGTGCGGGCTATGTAGGGGCGAGCCTTGGCTCGCCCTGACCTATAGTTATAGACAGTTATAGCAGTCGGAATTGGACGGGTTAGTTCGACTGGCTGGTAGCGCGATCCCAAATCAAAACCAACTCTTCACCGGTTATCTCGCCATCCGCGAATGCAACGACTGTCATGTCCCCGATAGCATTGATCTTGTTGTCCAATCCTACGATATCGGCTTTAATGCTAGCAATTTCAGATTGAATGCCGGTGATGTCATCGTGTATGCGACCGAATTGGCCGGATAAAGCGTTTGTGATGGAAACATATAGACCAAGCGCAACCAAAAGGGTCATCAGCACTTGGACTATCAATGAAGCGCTTGGCTTTTCGATGTTTGATTCCGCCATGCTTTCGCGCCTGCGCTGCGCCGACCGTTAGATTGCGCGGAATTACGCTATCATTTCGCTCAATTGATACCACAAAACGCGCGTTTTGAAACCTAAACTTAAAGCAATAGAATGTCGCCTTGGCGCGCAAGCGCGTCCGGGGCGACTCCACTATAATGATGTTGAGCTTGGTCCGATTTCGAGAGAGCTTGACCGTATGAAGCCTAGATTATTCTTATCGTTGCTGGTTAGCGCGATGCTGCTGGCTGGCTGTTATCGACAGACGGAAGAGCCCTTCCAGCAAGTGGACAGCGCCGAGGTGATCGTGGAGGCGACCGTGGCTGTGGTCGTAGCCGATGCCGAGGTCAGCGGCGACTCGGACCCCGGCGAGACCAGCGAAGAGGCGACCTCGGGCAGCCGCGAGTATATCACGCCGGAAACAGTGCCGGGTCAGGTCGAGCAGCCGACAGTCGCGCTGCCAACGATCGAGGCGGCGGAAGCGACGGCGCCGGCGACAACGCTGGAACCCTTCACGCGCCCCACTCAAACCTTGACTTTTGAAGAAGAGCTTGATCCGGACGATGAATGCGTCTATGAGGTGCAGGCGGGCAATGTGCTATTTCGCCTGGCGCTGGCTTGGGGCACGACTTACCAGACGATTATGGATGTCAATCAGTTGGACAGCGAAGACCTTGCGATCGGGCAGCTTCTGCTCATCCCCGACTGCGAGCCCGAAGAGCCGGAAGTGAGCGCGCCAGACGTGAGCGCGACACAGGCGCCAGCTACTGTGGGCGCAATCGAAATTGCGGCGGAAGAAGAAGCGCCTGCCGAGCCAAGCGCAGAAGTTGAGCCAACGGCGACGGCTCTGCCAGAAGTACATGTGGTATCGGCCGGCGAGACGATCGAGAGCATCTCGCTGAAATACCGCGTCGATGTCAACGAACTGGTCTCGCTCAATGAATTAGCCGACCGCAACCGCTTGAGCGTCGGGCAAGAATTGAAGCTGCCTGAGCGCTAGCGCCGCCTCAGTCGCGCCGGAATGTCGCCGGTGTAATATTGTTCAGCACCGCTTGGGATAGACGCAGCGCGCATTCATAATCATTGAGATTCAGCAGCGCCGTGGGCGTATGGATATATCGGCAGGGCGCCGAGATCGGCATGGTGGGGATGCCAGCCTGCGCCAGGTGAATCGCGCCGCCATCGGTGCCGCCGCCGCCCATCGTCTTCACCTGATAAGCGATATCGTTCGCTTCCGCCGTTTCGCGCAGGAAAGCAAGGGCGCGCGGGTCGGTGATCATCTGCCGGTCGGCCAGGGTGATAACGGCGCCGCCGCCAAATCGCGTGCCAGGATTGGCCGGCAGATCGCCGGCGTCAGCTTCGCGCTTGGGGTCGGGCACATCATAGGCATAGGTGCCCTCGAGCACGATGGCGGCATCGGGCGCCAGACGCTGGGCGGCCACCGTAGCGCCGCGCAAGCCAATCTCTTCTTGCGAAGTGAAGGCCGCCGTAACCGTAACCGGATAGGGACCAGCCCGCAGGATATCCACCAGTACCGAGCAGCCGACGCGGTCGTCAAAGGACTTGCCGCGCACGACCGTTTCGCTGAGCTGGGCGTATTCGCCATCAAAGGCGATGCGATCGCCGGGCTCGGCGGCGCTCTTGTCGCTCGCGCCGACATCAATGCGCAGCGCATTCATCGGGACCGTCTTCATATCGCGCCATAAGTGAATCGGCTTCCAGAGGATCACGCCGGGCGTCCGTTTGGGACCGACCTTGACGCGCAGTCCAGGAAGGATCCGGGCATCAATGCCGCCGACATTGGTGAATTGAATCAAGCCCTTCGCCTCGACCGCAGTCGCCATCATGCCGATTTCGTCCATGTGGGCGGCGATCATCACGCTGAATTCGGGATGCTCCATCCCGCGCTGCGCCGCGGTCACGTTGCCCAGCGCATCCACTTCCAGGTCGGTCACATGATTGCGAATGGCATCGATTATGAGCCGGCGCACCTCGTCTTCTTCGCCGCTGACGCCGATAGCATTCGACAGTTCTTCCAGGATCATTAGGGGTTCCCTTGTTTAGTCGCCCGCGCTGATGCGATGCCCCGGCGCGAGGCAATCCGCGCCAAGGCGACTAGGAGAGTATAGCCGATTTTAACTTGGGCGGTAAGATGATAGCCCGGCGGCGCGTAGTCCGCATCTGGCGAGCGGAAACTCGGATTCCGCTGTCCAAATTGAAGAAAGACAGAAAGCGGGCGATTTTCCGGTCGCCCACTCAACAACCGAGAGGTCGCTTCGGCTCAGTTGCCGGGCGTTGGCGTCGCGGTTGGGTTAAGGCTGTTGATGATATTGGAGAAGATATTTCCGATTGCCGGTCCCAGCAGCGCAAGGATAACGATGACTACCACTGCGACTAATACGAGAATCAATGCGTATTCGACCAAACCTTGCCCTTTCGGGTTGCGTGGATTGTTAGACATGATGGAACTCCTGCGATAAGCGTTAGAGCCTGAATGATTAGTTTATTGTTTCTTAGAGTCAATATAGCATAGCTTCTTACGCAAGGCAATCAGGGCGGGCGGGCGCAAACCGCTAGACTGCGCGATTAGGCGGCCGCCAGTCGGCGCAAATGCGGCTGTTTTCAAAGCGACCAGGCGTTTCGGGGCGCGAAGGTTCAGACGCGTTCGACCAAACCTATGTCTTCCCTACGGGCGCAGCCCAGCCCTTGAAGCGATCAACTCGGCGCCAACTCGCCCAACAAGCTATTGAAGAACTCCTCAAGCGAGGGACCGGCAAGAACCAAGACGATAATAACGATGACGAGCGCCAGTACCAGAATCAACGCATATTCTACGATTCCGTGACCGGGTTCGCCGTTACGAGAGCGTTTCATCGGGGAAGACTCCTGATGCTCAATGGTGGATAACAGGGTCTGGGCATACATTGATAACACGGCAATATATCAAGACCAGCGGCGAATGGCAACTTTTTCTAATGTTTCTTCAGGGCAATCGCATCAAAATTAGTCTAAAAGAGAAGTGAGAAAGTCTCAGTCATCAGATAATCGATCAAAACATCTTGGAGAGCAATCTGATGACTGACAACCCGATACCTTGTATCCGTGAATGCTTTGGCAATATACC
>JAJECX010000036.1 GCA_022821805.1 Anaerolineae bacterium | reverse complement strand
ATCCAAGCCTACAACTTTGCCAAACGGCTCAAGACATTGCAGGGGCGAAGTCCCTACGAGTTTATCTGCGATCGCTGGCGGGAAAACCCGGAAAACTTTCATGCTGAGCCGAACCATCTCACTGCTGGACCATACAGGTAGGATACTCGGTGATCAACTATTTTCGCGTTCGTTCAGAGTTGCCGAGAAGTAAACAAGATCCACCGAAGGATAATCCTGCGATTACCATCAACCTGGACGAATAGAACGAGCAACGTAGATGTCTCAATCGTAGCAACAGCTGTGATGCGCAATCCGCGCAAAACATTTGTCCCTTCGCCTCTTATGCGGTAGGCTTATCGGTGTGCCACACGTACTTGCAAAGGGCTCGCCATGGGTTCCACGCTGCGACAAAAGGTGCTGACCTTATACCTGTCCAACTCAGCCCTCGACAGCGGCGTTGTGGGCTGGTCGATGTATGACGGCACCGGCAAAGATTCACACACCACCGGCGACAGCATCGAGCCGCCCTACGAAACCGGTTTGGACGCGCTAAAAGACGGCTGGCGGCTGATTCAGCAGCCGGTGCTCATCCCGCCTTACCCGGGCGAAGAATACACGACCTCGTTCATGAAGTACGGATTTCTCTTTGAAAAGCTGGAGGACATATAGATATGGTCGACAAGCAATATTTGCTTTCCTCGAAACAAATGGCGGAATTCGTCGCGCGCGGATTCCTCCGTTTTGATGAGCTGGCGCCGGACGATATCAATCAGGAAGTGATGAAGGCTATCGACACGCAGGTGATCAAAGGTCACCGGTCTGGCACGCCCTTGTCGCAGTGCTATCAAGGCACGCCCATCCGCAAGCTGCTGGACCTGCCGCGAATCCAGGGCTTAATCCAGAGTTTGGTCGGCGAAGACCCGCTCTTTGACCATGACGCCATCCACGTGCGCGAGGCCAACGAGGGCAGCGCCCAAGGTTTGCACGCCGATTCGATCATTGATTGCCGCGCCCATTTCGACATTCAGTTGATGTATTTCCCGCACGATGTGCCGCTGGAGATGGGCGGGACGCTGCTGCTGCCCGGCAGCCACTTCCGCCGCGTCAACGAAAGCGATGTTGCCGCGTATCAGAACATGCGCGGGCAGATTCCCATGGTTTGCAAAGCCGGGTCGGTGCTGGCGCTCCATCATGGCATCTGGCATTGCGGCCGCCAGAACAAGACGAATCGCCGCCGTTACATGTTCAAGCTGCGCCTGAATCCGGTTGTGCGACAGCTGCTCCTATGGAACACCGACGACCTGACCGATGGCTATTACCTGCCACAAGCGATTCATAGCGCCTTTCCCAAGGGCGATGACGTGCCGGGCATTTTGGCGCGGCGCGAGCCCTGGTTTGAATGGGCGTCGGGTCGGCTGGAGATCGTCAATCGGATCAAACTCTGGCGCTTTCTGACCGGCGATGATGATTTCGATGTGCATTACTGGCTGGGTCGCCTGGAGAATATGCCGGCTTAGGATCCCCCATCCCCCAGCCCCAGCCCCCAGCCCCAGCCCCCAGAACGAGGGAAGGGGAGCAAAATACCTATTTGTGGGACTTGGAAGTCCCTCCCTCTTTATGCGCCGCGTAGACACTGGCGGTCGGGGAGGGATTTAGGGTGGGGGCTACCGCCACCAAACTCACCCTAGCAATGCCAAAGCAATCCGCTACACTGTATCGCCGATTTCAGCGAGTCAGCGCGGCAGATTGCAGCGCGTCTAATGAGGACTTTAGTTTATATGGCATCGTATCACGGACCAAAAGCCAAACCGCAGCGCCGCTTCGGCGAACTGCTGGTGCCGCGCCCGAAATATTCCAGAATCCTGGAAGACCGCGCTTATCCACCGGGCGAGCATGGGCGGGAGAAATCCTTCCGCTCCGGGCGGCGCAGCAATTACGCGCTTCAGTTGGATGAAAAGCAGAAGCTGTCTTTCATCTACAACATACGCGAGCGGCAGATGCGCAACTACTACAAAAAGGCGGCGCTGATGCCTGGACCGACCGGCGTCAATATGCTGAGCTTGCTGGAGCGCCGGCTGGACAATGTCGTTTATCGCTCGGGCTTAGGCGCAACCATCTGGGCGGCGCGTCAGATCGTCGGGCATGGTCACATCCTGGTCAATGGCAGCCGCGTCAACCTGCCCTCGTATCAGGTTCGCGCCGGCGACGAGATCGAAGTCACCGACAAGATGAAGAAGAATGTGCACATTCAGGAATGGGTGCAGCAATCCGCTTACTTCCCGCCCTACTTGACGGTGGACAAAGACAACTTGCGCGTCACGCTCGACCGCGCGCCGGAAGAAGGCGAAGTGCAGACGCCGGTCCAAATCCAGATGGTGGTCGAGTTCTATAACCGCTTGACCTAGTCCGTAACTACCTCAACGAGATTCAGCAAGGGCGACTTTGCACGTCGCCCTTTTCATTTGTCGCTCTCCTGCCGAGCGTCGCGACAAAGGGTCACGCCACGCTTGGTTACGGCAGGTCGCGAATCCGGTTGATCAACTGCGTTGTGCTGTAGCCCGCCAGAAAATCAATCAACTCCACCCGTCCGCCATATTCTTCGACCGTGGCGCGCTCGGGCAGCGGCTTGTCTGCGTAGTCCCCGCCTTTGACGTAGATCTCTGGCTTCAGCGCCATCAGCAACTCATCGGCAGTATCAGCCTCGAAGACGATCACCGCGCTCACCGGTTCCAATGCCGCCAGCAGCCGCGCCCGCTGACCCTCCGGCGCCAGCGGTCTGCCCTCGCCTTTGAGCCGTCGGGTCGAAGCATCGCCATTCACCGCGACGAAGAGCGTATCGCCCAGTCCGCGCGCCTTCTCCAGATAGTCGAGGTGCCCAGCGTGCAGCAGGTCAAAATGCCCGTTGGTGAAGACCAGGGTTCTGCCGTCTCGCCGCAGCGTCTCGCGCAGCGTCTGCGCTTCTTCGAGTGTGACGATATCGCCCATCAGGCTACGCTCAGCGATCTTCCCGCCGATACACCAGCTTCAAGCCCGACCATTGCGCATCAATCGCGGCGACCTTCACATCAACCAGCCCGCCCGTCAATGCAACGTCGCGCACGACATCTTCGCTGATGTCAGTCGGCACCTTGGCCGCTTTTTTATACCAGGAAATCCAGATCATGCCATTTTTGTGGATCGCAGACTTGATGCTGGCGAATTCAGCCGCGTAATCGGCGCGCCACTGGAAAAAAGCCTGCACGAAATCATAGTCGCCGCCTGCTAACTCGCAGTCGATAGCGACATCGGCCGGCAAATCGCCCAGAAGCTCGCTATAGTGAACGGGCGCATGAAGCAGGGCGACGCGATTCCCGCTTGTGATGCCGAGCTTCTTGACCAGAGGCCTGCCGGAATATCCTGCCGTCATTTGCTCGCTCGGGCGAACTTCTTGGGATAGAGTTGGCGCGAAAGCGTCTCCGCCTGCGTCACCCATTCCGCGATGACATCAATGCCTTTCTGCCAGAAGTCGAGTTCGTTGATGTCGACGCCGACCCGCGCCAGCAGGCGGTCGGGATAATCCGAATCGCCAGCCGCCAGCAGGTCGATATACTTTGGCACGAAGCTTTCGCCCTCTTCTTGATATAGCCGGTAAAGCGCCAGCACCAGCAATTCGCCGAAAGAATAGGCGTAGACGTAACCCGGCGTATGCAGGAAATGCGGCACATAACTCCACCAGCAGCCGTATTCCTCGGTGATGGCGACGCTGTCGCTGAACATGTCGCGCTGTGTTTCCAACCAAAGCTCATTGAAGCGCTCGGCGGTCAACTCGCCTTCTTGCCGCCGCGCGTTGTGCATTTTGTCTTCAAAGCGATTCATCGAGATCTGCCGGAAAACCGTGGCGAAGGTATCTTCAATCTTCTCGGTCAACATCGACAGTTTGACCTCGTCATCATCTTCGGCCGCCATCAAGTCTTGGAAGACTAGCATCTCGGCGAAGGTCGAGGCCATTTCGGCGGTGGTCAGCGGCGTGTAGAGCGCGAATAAGCCATTCTCTGCGCCCGACAGGTACATGTGGATGCCATGCCCCAATTCATGCGCCAGCGTGGTGACATCGCGCGTATCGCCCAGGTAATTCAGGAAGATGTAAGGATTGGCTGAAGCAACCGTCGAGGCGGCGAAGGCGCCGCCGCGCTTGTTTGGCAACACCGGCGCGTGAATCCAATTCTCATCGAAGAAGCGCTTCGCCACCGTCTTCATCTGCGGGGTGAAATTCTCGAAGGCAGCCAGCACGATATCGCGCGCCTGCTCCCAGACATAGAAGGCATCGCTCTCTTTCAGATTCAACGGCGCGTAGCGGTCGTAATCGTAAAGCTCGTCATACTCCAGCAGCGCGCGCTTCAGCCGGTAATGACGCGCAACCAAATCGTAATTGCCAGTCACGGTTTCAATCAGCGCTTCGACCACTTCATCGCTGGACTTGTTGCTGAGGTTTCGCGATGAGATCCAACTGGCGTATCCGCGCCGCTGATCGCTATTGGCTTTGTCAAGCGCCAAGGTATTGAAGATGAAGGTCAACTCCATCGACTTTTCCTGGAGCTTGTCAGTAAGCTTGCGCCAAGCCATCTCGCGCACATCGCGGTCGGCATCGCGCATTTTGTTGAGCACGAAGGTCATATTGACCTCGTCGTCCAGCCAATCGAAACGAAAGGCGCTGGTCAACTGCGTGAAGAAACGCGCCCAGGCGCCGCTGCCGGTGACACCCTTCTCAATGATGATCTGCTCTTCCGCCTCGCTGAGATTGTAGGGACGGTAGCGCCGCTCCGCCTCCAGATAGTAGCGATACTGCGCCACAGCCGGGTCCTCGAGAATGGCGTTTGCCGGTTTGTCATCCAGCGCGTTCCACTCCAAATCGAAGAAGACCATTTTCTGGCTCAATGCCGATTCCAGTTCTTCAACGCGCGCGACCGCCGCCTGGTAATCCGTGTTGCCAGTATCGGTCGAAAAGTTGAGAAAGGCGAAGGAACCCAGCCGTCCGCGCAAGTCATATATCGCTTCCATGGTTTCGTAGGCGCTGGCAAAATCGGCCGCGTTCATCTCCGCGACTTTACCGCGCCAGCGCGCCTGAAACGCGTCGACCATCTCGGTGAGTTTTTCGATATCTGCTTGCAGCTGAGGATCGTCAAAGCTCTTGTAGAAAACAGACAAATCCCAGACCACATCTTCGGCGCCGGTGAGGCGTTCTTGCAAGGCTTCGCTCATCGCGACCTCTCTTACCATGGTAAATGAATCCAGCTAAGCAATAGTAACAGAGAGATTTAACACTGGGTACACTAAGCAGATCCTACTTGCCGCGGATACTGTGGCCATTCGACAACGGCAACTCGCGACAATTCCCAGAACGCTTTGAATACGGCGCCGCCTTTTCTACTCCTCGTACATTAGCGTTGAGACCATACCATCAATTGACCGGGGAGTACTAGCACTTTACCATTCAATTCCAGACCGACAGGATTGGTTGGTTCGGCGGTGAGACTTTCTATATCGCAACCTAATCATTCGTGTTATGATTTATATACTAGAGTTACGTTGCGGAGTTGTCAGATGAATGATTGCAAAGGGACGGGAAGGCACGATTGAGCATGCAGGAGCCAAAGGTCCTGACTCAAGAACAGAGAGATCAGATCAAGCTGATTGTTCATGAGGTTTTGGAAGAGAAACTACGGGATTTAGCTACCAAAGCAGACTTGAAGGAATTGGCTAGTGATGACGACATCGGTGCGATAGTCAAAGTGCTGGAGCACCATAAACTGATTGTCAAGGCAGACTGATTACATTTGGGAAGGCTCGTCTTGTTCTTATGGCAAAGACTGACCTCAGAAGCGGTGAAAGCAATGTGGGAACGACCAAACCCGGCGAAGAGGCATCGATCACAGTTGCAAACCTGCACGGGCAAAATTGGCTCCTCGTGCCTGCTAATGTTGAACCGGGAAGTAACGCGTCCGTAGTAGCAAACAAGGGTCTTCAGTTTTCAACTATAATTGGTCTACTTGTTTCGGTATTTGCAATTGTTGGCACTGTCGTCCTCTTCGTAAACCCCAGATTTGAAGACGTAAATCATAACATCAACAGGTTGGAATCCGAGATCGCCGATATCCAGGGACGTATGACGAACTTTGAAACCCGTTTGGTGAAGCTAGACGGCAAACTCGACGCGATAGGCAACATGATAATAGTTGCATTTCAAGACGGTGAATTGGACTCCGAAGAGATTAGGTCAATTTGGCAACAGGCCTCACAGTGACTGTAACCCGAATCGCAGCGCAGCGGCCGCGCCCACGAACAATCAGCTAAGACAATTCTACAGCCCTACCGCCCCGCCGCTTGCGGCACCGCGAAGATCATGCGTCCCGTTGGACGGTTGATTAGCTTGGTCACCTCAACGCCGACATCGCGATTCATATACTTCTGGCCCGATTCCACAACGACCATGGTGCCGTCATCAAGGTAGCCGACGCCCTGGTTGGGATCGCGCCCAGCTTGAATGATGCGAATGTCGAAGGTTTCGCCCGGGATATAAACGGAGCGGACGGCGTTGGAGAGCGCGTTGATATTGAGGACATCAACGCCTTGCGCATCCGCCACCTGGTTGAGGTTGAAATCATTGGTCACCAGCGAGGCGCTCATCTGGATCGAGAGAGCCACCAGTTTGGCGTCGACTTCGCCGAAATCCTCGGGGTCGTCATCGACTATCTTCACTGGCAGGTCATTGTTGCGCTGCAGTTCGTTGAGCTTGGCCAGCCCGCGCCGACCGCGATTGCGACGCAGCGAATCGGACGAATCCGCGACGCGGTGCAGCTCGCTAAGGACAAAGCGCGGGATGATCAGGGTCCCGCCAATGAAGCCGGTCTCGGCGATTTCAACGATCCGACCGTCGATCAGCACACTTGTATCCAGCAGGAGCTGTCGTGAAACGTATGGCTGTAGACGGCGTCCCCGCCCGAAGATCCTTTCGTTTATCACATCAAGCATTTCGCGCGAGCGCAGGCTGAAGATATTCAAACCGAGATAGCCAAATATGACTGAGACGATTGCCGGCAATACTTTGCCCAGCGGATCGCCCAGCAGCGACAGCGGGAAAGCCAGCATCAGACCTACCAATAAGCCGACCAGACCGCCAGCAAGCCCCACCATCAATTGCGGTACCGTGATTTCACTTGCCGCGCGGCGCCAGTGACGCAAGGGAATAATCGTGATCCAGGGCGTAGCGATAAGACCAGACAAGGCGCCAAGACCGAAAAAGATTAGCGAGGTCTGTTCAGATGTGAGTGATGTATATGGGGCGAGCGCTTCGCCGAAACGAATGCCAATGATGGAAAAAACCACCATACCGAAAAACCGGCAAATCACAAAAGAGCTCATGGCCTCCTTTTCTCCTGTGCTTAGCCCAATCTGTATCCCGTATGTATCGGCTGCTGGCGTGCGGAGTCCGCGGCTGCAGATGAGGATAAACAACTTAATCTATACTTTATGGGTTTACATGGTTGCCGCCCAAGCTGCCATTCGCCTGTTTTACGACTTTGGCAGCGCACGACTAATTGCTCAGAATTCATTATATATGCGGAATGTAGCGCGTACAAAGGGTTCAGGCGTCAATCGCAGCGCAACCGGAACTTCGGCTGGGACAAAGCGAACAGTCTTGCGCTATCGTATTTGGCGCCTGTTTCCAGATCAATTGCGTCAAGCCGTTTCGTTGCCCTGCAGCGGCGCAGGACCCTCGGGCGCGACGAAGCCAAAACCGTTGACGGCGGCGACATGCTCAGCATTGGTATGGGAGTCGCGCAAAGCCATGCGAGCGGCGCGAAGGCGGCGCCCAAAATTGCCGGTCAAGTAACCCTGCACCGGGAAGAACAAGAAAAGCGCGATCGGCAGCAAAGCTAGCAGTATCATGCTCGCCGCCAGCGAGTAAACGAGCCATTGCAATGTCAGCGCGCCGTGGTTGCCCAAGCTGCGCAGCAAGCTGTTAAATTGATAAAAGGCGCTGGAATCCCAAGTATCCGCATAATTAGCCAAGCCTATCGCCAGCAGCGCCCAGGCGAGAATCAGATAAATCAGCAAGAACGGCATGATTGCAGCCAGCACGCCAGTAAAGGTAATGCTGCCAAATAGACTGACCGCCAGAGATTCTCGCAAGATGTACAAAAGCGCAACGACAATCAGAGGCGGCAGATGGTAAACAGCCAGCGCCATAAGGACATGAGCGCCTTTGCCGATATCTTCGCCGATGTGATCCCATTCGGGCAGCGGCCGCGGATAATCGCTGCTGACGTTGTGGATGATCTCGGCCAAATAACCCAGCAAGGCGCAAAGGCAAAGCAAACCGATCACCGGAACCGGACAAAGCACAACCAGCAGAGCGGTCTCCGCCAATTTGATCAGCCAGTGCTGATCTTTGAACATATAAGTGAATGCGCGCAGTAATTCCATAATACACTTCCAATGAGTTTTCACATTTACTTAAAGCTACCTTAACATGTTTAACATAACTGTCAAGCGGCAAGGATCCGGAATCGATATGCTCTGCTCGTCGCATTGAGGCTGAGCGATGCATTGAAGCTGAATTCCACTAGCCGAGAGGATTTGTCTGCATTACATTCTGCCTAATGGCCCGCGTGAAAAGACAAGCGAGCGATGATCTATTCGATACTGCGGCGAGCTTTTCCAACTTCAGCGCTTGCGTCTAATCCGCGGCGAATCGTCCTGGCGCGTCCCTGCTGCATCGGTGATGTCGTAATGGCGACGGCGGCGCTTTCGGCGCTGCGTGACGCCTTTCCTGATTCGCAAATCACCTGGGCGGTTGGTCCCTGGTCGGCGCGGGCGATCGCCCATCATCCGGCGATTGACTCCATACTGGACGCGGGCGCGGACATGCCCCTGCGGTCGCCGGGGTCGATGCTGCGATTCGCGAGCCGCCTGCGCGCCGGGCAGTTTGATATGGCGGTCTCGCTGGCGCGTTCGCCGCTGATGAGCCTGGCGATCTACTTGTCGGGCATTCCCGTTCGCGCCGGCCTCGACAGCGGCGGACGTGGCTTTGGTTACAATATGCGCGTTCCTATTGACCCCGCGGTACGAGAGCACGAGAGCGAAATCTACCTAAAGGTCGTCAGCACGATCGCTGGACGCGAGGTTCGCGCCTACGCCAATTTGCCGCTGGCGGACGCGGCGCGGACGGCCGTTCGAGCGCGCCTCGCAGCGGCAGACATTGAGTCACCATTCATCGTGGCGCATCCGGGCGGCGGCGAGAACCCCGGGGCGCAACTGGCCAGCAAACGCTATCCGCTGGCGCAATTCGCCGAGATTCTCAATCGGGTGACGGACGCCAACGACGCGGCAGTGATCCTGCTCGGTGGACCTGGCGACGGCGAGCTTGTCAGCGAGGTCGCGAGCCGTTTGACCGCGCCCGCAAGTCGCTGGGTTGGCGCGCTCGACTTTCAGGAGATCGGCGCGCTGGCGGCGGAAGCGCAAGTCTACATCGGAAACGACACCGGCTTGACGCATCTGGCGGCCGCCAGTGGCGCGCGCGCGGTCATGCTGATGGGTCCGACGGATCCGCGGCGGTACGCGCCCTTTACGCCCGATCATCTGGCGCTGTGGAAGCCGGTCGAGCTGCGGGCTGGCGGCGCAAGGCAAGCCGAACGCGCCGATTGGGATTGGGCGCGGGACGGCATCTCGGCCGCGGAGGCGGCGGAGCGGATTCTTGACTACCTCGCTCGCTGATATGTTGACGGAGACGCGCCTACAGATCTTGGAATTGTTGACGGTGTCACCTGTTTCCCCGCTTTGTGCTAGGATAGCGCCATTTGCAAACCGGATCGCGCGAAAGGAGTATACTTATGAGCTACGAACATATCATCGTTGACCGACCGGCCGATGGCGTTGGACGGGTGCGGCTGAATCGGCCCGAGGCGCTGAATGCCTTGAATTCAGCGCTGATGGACGAGGTGAACGAAGCCATGCTCGCCTTCAACGGCGACGCGACGATCGGCGCGATGATCCTGACGGGAAACGACAAAGCTTTCGCCGCCGGCGCCGACATTAAGGAGATGGATGGGAAGACGCAGATTGATATGCTGATGACGGTATCGCTGGTGGATCGCTTTGATTTCAAGAAGTTGAGCAAGCCGGTCATCGCAGCTGTTTCGGGATATACGCTGGGCGGCGGCTGCGAGATCGCGATGGCCTGCGACATGATCGTCGCTTCCGAGAGCGCCGTCTTCGGGCAGCCAGAGATCAACTTGGGCATCATCCCTGGCGCCGGCGGCACACAGCGCCTGACGCGCGCGCTGGGCAAGGCGCTGGCGATGGAAATCATGCTGACCGACCGCAAACTGGGCGCCCAGGACGCGCTGCATCATGGGCTGATCAACCGCGTGGCGCCGCTGGACGAATACATGAATGTCGCCGTTGGCATCGCTCAAAAAGTGGCGCAGCGGTCGCAAGTCGCCATTCGCCTAACCAAAGAAGCGGTGAATAAGGCGTACGAGATGACACTGGAAGAGGGGCTGGCTTACGAACGGCGCAACTTCCTGGTCGCTTTCGGCTCGGAGGACAAAGTCGAAGGCATGCGCGCCTTCATCGAAAAGCGGCGGGCGGAATGGAAAAACCGCTGAGTTTGACCTTGCTCTACACGGGAAAGCTGGCCGGCGATCTGGCGCTGCTGCCCCGCCTCTTCACTTTCATACAGCAATTGCGAGCGGACTCGCAGCAGCCGGCTCTGCTGTTTGACCTGGGCGGATCTTGCGCCGATGATGTGTGGCACTGCCGCGAGACCGGTGGACGCTCGACCCTTATGGCTCTTGATGCCATGGGCTATCACGCCGCCAATGTCGCCGGGACGCTCGATCACAGGAATCGGGAGAAGCTGGCGGAACAGCTGACGATGGCGCTGGTCGATGATGGACGCGGTTGGCTGTATCGTCCGCCGTCGGTACGCGACGAGGGCATCAGCTTCAGGCTGCGCGCGCGCGATGACGCGGCAGGACTGCAAATCGCGCTTTCGCCGGCGGAGCGCACTACCATTGAAGAAAACGCCATCTTCCTGGGCGCCGTCGGCGCCGGGCATGTGGGCGAGGCCTTAGTCGATTTGCGGGGCGCGCCGGCCCTGATTCGCGCGCGTATGCACACAATGCCGCCGGATACGCCGCCGAATCCGAGCATCGCCGGAACGGTGGAGTTTATTGAACAGGAGGCGCGGCTGCTGGCGAAGAAGCGGAGGCAGCCGCCAGCCCAAAGCCGATTCTCTTGACAAAGCACGCAACTGACAATATATTTGGACAAATTGAGCGTAGAGGTGAGAATTTTGGAAAACTTAACCGAAGTTCGCATCAAACGGGCGGAACAAGACATTGAAACGCTGCGGACCACGCAGAGCGCACTGTTGGACCACGACGACAGAATATACCGGACGCTGGTAGAAACGCGAAACATTGCCCTTGAGAATCGGACGCGGCTTGAGCGAGTCGAAGACCGGCTGAAATTGGTAGAGGATGTCGTGCTAGAGAACCGCGCCATGATACTCGAGAACCGCGCCATGATACGCGAAATCCACGCTATTGTTCTCAGCATCGCCGATCACCTGGACCTCACCTTGGAGACGCCACTTCCTGACGATCAGTCGGGCTGAGCCGCCCGCTCCAAATTCAGCGCCAACAGCCGCCGCAGAATCTCTTCTTCATCATCCAGCACATCATACTCCCAGCCGTAGGCGTCGCAGGCGGCTTGGTCGAGTTCGCGGTGGAGTTGGTCGAGGCGGGGGGCGAAGTTGGCGGCGGCTGGTTTGGTTTTCATGCTGTCCAGCCCGCGGAAGACGTTTAGGGCGTTGTAGAGGTTGGTCAGGGTGCGGTCTTTCAGTTCTTTCGCGCTTAGATCTGCGGGATTGAGCCAAGCATGGCGCTCCTCATGCAGTTGGGCGGCGGCGCGGCTGATTCGGATGTGGGCAGGGTGGGATGTGTCTTCGTCCCCGGGCGGCCAGGGGAAGGGGAAGGTTTCGAAAGTGGTAGTATTTGTGTAGCGCGAGTCGTTGCCTTTGCCGAGCCATGCGGCCTTGCGAAACGCCCAAGCCAGGTGAATCCTTGAATGCAGCATTCCGAACATATAGTCGTCGTCCCTGGCGATTGCGACTACAGTATTTGCGGCGCGAGCCTCGCTCGAATACCAGACGAAGAATCGGTGCTTCGCCGTAAGAGAGGTCATCAACTGACGAGTTACCGAGCCGAGCGCCCTGAGCATGCCAGAACGGGTTGCCTCGAATTGCCACCAGTATTCTTGTAGTTTCTTGTTGCGGTGAATGTCCCGGTAAGGTTTTACGTGGTCCAGCAGGTGGCGCATCGGCATTTCGTACTGCCTAGCTTGGCGCAAATCGAAATCTGTAAAGTCAATTATCCACTTTGCGCGATCTCGTGTCGTAATGTCTGTTCCGCTAATGAACCGATTCAGCACTTTCGCGTTATCCTGGTCAATTGCCAACATCTCTTGCGCGAGGTCATCGCCAATGGAAAAGTTACCCGTTGGCGACAAACCCATAAACGAGATATTTCTGTTGTCTTTCAAGCGAAGCGCGGCCGAAATATAGTCTGTTCCTGTGAGGTCTGGATGAATCTCATTGACTGCTTGGCCATCCAAAGATTTTGCAGACTCGCTTCCGTCGTCAAATCCGATCATCGAGACGCGGACGGCTGCGCCTTCCAGTATCCACTCGCGGTCTGACCACGCCATAAAAATGTCGCCAGTCTCTTTGATTCGATTTAGAACCGGACGACTTCGAACGCCCCTGATACTGTTTGTACTCAAGAGCCCGGCACGTTTCGCATGTCCATTCAGAATTTGTTTGGTGGCCATATCAAACCAGTAAGTTGACAGATCCGCCTCGCCATGTATCTGGGGAAAACGCGCCCGCAATTGCTCAGTATATTTGTCCCCCAGTTCGCGTCTCTGTCTCTTCCCGCCCAGAAATGGTGGATTGCCGACGATGACGTCGACTGTGGGCCATCCGGATTCAGACGCCCTTCCGTCTTCATCAATAGCCAGTATCGCATCCTTGCAGACGATATTATCTTCAAGCTCTTCCAGAATCGGCTCGGCAAATTCTTGACCGTAGCCGTTGTTGATTCGCCACTGAATATATCCAATCCAGACGACGATGCTGGCGAGAGCGTGGGCGATGGGGTCGATTTCGATGCCATACATCTGGCGCGGATGCACTTCCCGCGTCGCCATTTGCAGGCCGGCCCATAGCGGATGATGGATAACTTCTTTCTCCAGGTCCATCAACAGTTGCAGGGAGACGTAGAGGAAGTTGCCGCTGCCGCAGGCGGGGTCGAGCACGGTGGTTTCGCGAATGCGCTTCAAGATGCCATCGCGCAGTTCCAGCAGTTGTTTGCGGGCATGGGTCTTGGCGCGGCCCGTCCCCGCGTTTTCGTAACGTTCGCGGATGGGCGTGGCTTCCAGTTGCGCCGTATCCCATTCATAGCGCAGGGGCTGCATCAGGACCGGTTCGACGATGAGCAGAATATCGTCGCGCGAGGTGTAGTGCGCGCCACGCTGACTCCGCTTGTTCGGGTCAAGGCTGCGCTCAAAAAGGGTGCCGAAGATGGACGGTTCGATGGATTCCCAATTGAGCTTGGCCGCTTTCGCCAGTTCTTCTATCGCGTTTACCTGCAGCGTTTCGACGGCGACGACGTTGAAGAGCGTGCCGTTGAAGTAGGGAATGTCGCGCATGAACATGTTTCCGCCTTCGTTCATGGCGACAAAGAGATTCTGGACGTATTGCCGAAAGACGCTGGGCTTGCCGCGCGAGTGCTCAATAATGTAGCTGAAGATGCCCTTGGGCTCGCCAGACATAGTGGGAAGCAAACCGACATCTTCGGCGAAGAGGCAGAATACCAATTTGGTCAGGAAATAAGCAATGCGCGTCGGCTCGGCATTCCACTCCCTCATGTTGTCGGCGATCAACTGAAAAGCATCGGCCGCCTCTCTTGTCACTTGCTCCGTGTTGCGACCCGGGTGCAGGCGTTCCGGCGTATGGAACATGTGGCGCAGCCAATCCAATGCATCGGGATTGGAGGCGATATCGTTATGGCTGAAGCGGTAGACCCGCTTTTCAGTATTGGCGAAGTTGGTATGTATCTCCCAATGATTGATGTCGGTGACCACCAGTAGCGGCGGATTTTTCAAGTTTTCGCGATATCGTTGCAACTGCTCGTAAGCAGCATTGAGGTCTTTGTATTTGTCGGGCGACTTATATTCGACGCCGAAATGATTTTCGTAAAAGACATCAGCGAAACCGCTGCCGCCGGCCTGAGAGAGCGACTGCTCAAAAACGAAGGTTTCGCCCCTTTGGGTTTTGCCAACGCCGCCCGGCATTTCAACGCCTACCAAGCGGCAGACGTCAAGAAAATGCGCTTGTGCGATCTGTCGCTCGCGAAGCGGCGGATTTGTCCATTTGTTGACGAACTCTTGCGGGGTCATGCAGATGTTTGTAAGTGAATTAACATTCTGGTACAGTATTGGTGAACGATGGGAGTGACAAGCAGTGACAGATCCAAATCAGATCACGAGACACGAAAGAGAAATCGGCGAGTTGCGCGGCAAGCTGGATTCGCTGGCGACAAAAGAATACGTGCGCGAGGTTGTCCAGGAGCAGACGCGCGAATTAAAGGCGGAATTGAACCCAAAGTTTGACCAGATCTTTACTGAGTTGCGTGCGCTTAACGAGAAGCAACATCGTATTACCGGCGCGGCGGATATCATCAAGACCGCTGTGCCGTTGCTCATCAGCATCGCAACCCTGATTGTACTGATCATCAGCCTGCTGGCGACTGCCGGCGCATAATGTCCCCGCCTCCCATAGTTCGCACTAACCCACTACGTCCTCTGTGGCAATAAACCTACGGCACAACCCGATGATTCAGCATCTCGTTGAGCACGACGACCAGCCGCCGCAGCTCTTCTTCCATTTCGCGGCTGATGCCATCCTGGATCAGCGCTTCGCGGAATAAGTCGCGGGCGTCGCGGATGTTCTCATGGCCCTCGCGCAGCTTCCCCAAACCCTTGCGCATTTGCACGCGGGCGTCGCTGCTGGCGGAGCTGGTGTAATAATCGGGGAATTGCCAGCCCAGTTCGGCGGCGGCGCGCTGCAAGCCATTGACGAATTCGCGCGCCGATTCGACCTGCTCGCCCGCCCCGCGATTGAGCAATTCGGTGATGCCCTCGCTGAGGCTGGGCTCCATGCTGAAGTCGAGCGAATCGATATCGGTGTAGCGCGCTTCGACCGCGTCGCGGCTGCTGGGCTGGGGGCGCAGCGAACCCTTTTGCGGCGACATGCCGGTGAAGATGGTGTACAGCACGCCGACGCACATATTGTGCACATCTTTCATGTACTGCTGCGGCGACTGCATACGGTCGTCTTCGAGGATGCGCGAGCTATTGAAGTCAATGACTTTGAGGTGGATGCCGTCCCAATAGACGTGCTCCAGTTTGTGGTCGAGATAGACGATCCTGTTGGAATGAGCCAGCACCAGCAATTCGCTGAATTGCAGCGCCAGGGCGATGCCCTCTTCGCTGGGCAAGCGCCAGCGTTTATCAGGCTTATTTGGCTTCATCAGATAGAAGAGGCTGTGATAGCGCGGCAGGTTCTCCAGCGCCAGGTAGGGTCGCCAGCCGGCGGCGGCGAAACGCCCCAAATTGTCGATGAATCCGCGGACATCGCCCTGGAAAGAGGTGATGTCGCCGGCGCGCGGCGCTTCCTCGCGGTCGGAGATGAAGCCGCAGTCATAGAGCTTGACGATATTAGGGCTGTGCCAGAGTCGAGCCAGAATATCGGCTTCGTTGCCGAAGGCGCGATACTCCCATTGCATATCGCCGTTTTCGTCCAGGTGTTCGGGCCGCATCACTTTGAAGGCGACGCTGCCGCCATTACGCAAGTCAACCGCGTCCAGCACGCGCGCGTAGTGACCGAGGGCGAAAGTATCAATATAATTCTTCAGTTGATACAGTTCCGAGAGTCGCGGCATAGCCTGTCCAGCTAGTCAAGCGCCGCTTGCCGAAGCGTAACGGCATAAACTGATAATGTACCATTACCGTTGAACATTATACAGGGTAGCTTTAGCCGACGCTTGTCCGCCGATGTGGTCAATCCGGGGCGTGATCGCGTCTGCTAAAATGAAGGCTGTCCAAGAATGATCGGTCAAGGTCTCGCCTTGCGATACGCCATACTTTGCCTGCTCTGCCTGCTCTCCTTTGGGCAGGCGCAAAGCCAGCCGCCCGACATCGTTGAAGGCGCCCGGCGCAGCGCGCTTGCCGCTTTTCCGCAGTTGGACGGCAGCAAACCATCTGTTGCTGCGCCATCGGCTGTAAACACGACGGCGCTCGGCTGCCGGCTGATCGATGGTATAGCGCTGCCGACTCCGATTGAGGCGTTTCGAGTTGAGTTCATGCTTGATGCCCAGCCCTTCGCCGCGCATGTCTCAGCCGATGGCAGCATAGTCCAGCCCTGCGATCAGCGCTACCCCAATTTGGGCGCTGGCGTGATCCCCGTGGTCCGCGCCCGCATGGACAGCGACGGCGATGGCATCAGCGACAGCGTCGATGCCTGCCCGCAGATCGCCGGCATCCCGGCTGCGGAGCGAGCGGGCTGCCCAAATCGCCGCGACGGCGATCGCGATGGCGATGGCAGCCCCGACGCGCGCGATCGCTGCCCGGAGCAGGCGGGCGCGGGCGCGGCGAATGGCTGCGCCCTCATGCGCGACGAGGATGGCGATGGCATACCCGACCATGTCGATATCTGCCCGGCGGACGCGGGTTTGATGCGGCAAGATTTCGCGCTCGGCTGCCCAACTGATGGCAGCGGGAGCTCTCGGCGCCAGCGCGGCGCCGACGATGTCTGCCGCGCCAGTGGCGATGCGCCGATTTACCTGGACCGCAGCGAAGACGCCGAGACGGTCGGCAAATTGAGCGATGCGCCAGACCGGTCAATCATCGGGCGGACGGCGGCGCTGGACTGGTATCAACTGGCGAACGGTTGGGTCCAGAGCGGCGAACTGAGGCTGTCCGGCGCTTGCTATAATATCCCGCTGGTGAATCCGGTGCCCGGCGGCGCCACTGGCTGCTATCTGCGCCCGCGCGCGGATTACGCCAACGTCCGCCAAGCGCCCGGCGGAAAGCAAGTTGCCCGACTATACGCCGATTGGAGCTTCCCCGCGCTGGGCCGCAATATCAACGATGACTGGCTGTATTATCGCGCTGGCTGGGTGAATCGCGCCGTGCTGGCGCTTTCCGGCAACTGCGATGAGCTGCCTGTTCTCGATCCGGCAAAAGTCGCTGCCGGCGTCATTCACTTCTGCGCGCCCGATTATCCGGGATTGCTGCCGCCCCGCATCGATCTTGGCGAGCGCAATGCGCGAATCGCCTCCCATTCCATCGCCAACCGGCTGCGCGCCGCGCCTGATATCGCTGCCGAGCAAATCGGCGAGATCCCGCCGCGCGCGATTCTGGATGCCGTCCTGGACGGACCAGCCTGCAAGGACACACATGTCTGGTGGCAAGTGGAATCAGCCGGCGTCGTCGGCTGGACGGTCGAAAGCGACCTAAACTTCAATTACTACTATCTGGAGCCGACCACAGGTGATGACGCGGCAGCCAGCGCAAGCAAGAATCCCTTAGTCGGAACGCTTTCTTTAGCGGAGCAACCCAGGTCGAATCGCATTATCCACAGCGCCAATGCAGTCGCCCTCGACACAATCGGTCTTCTTGCCATTGAAGCGCCGCGCGCGATCGCGTGGTCGCCCGAAGGTATCGAACTAGCGATCCTCACTGATGGGGGATTACTCCAACGCTACAGCTACCCCGACCTTAAGCCAAAACCGAGCCTTGATCCAGCAAACGAGTGGCGCCTAGCGACCGCCATTGCCTACAGGTCCGCCGGAAGCGCGCTGGCGCTCGGCGGCGCCGACGGCTCAGTGACAACCATCGACCTGCAGAGCCAAGAGCCCGACACCGAGGCGATCGCGCTGGGTGAGGTAGCCGGTCCCGTTCGCGGTATCGCTTGGTCGCGCGCGGGAGACAAGCTGGCCGCCATCAGCGGCGACGAGAGCCTCAAGCTGGCGCGGCGCGCCGGGTCGCTCAAGCTTTGGGGATTGGCGGAACCGTCGATCGCCAGCAGCAAGACGCTGCTGCATTATCGCTTCCCCTACCCTTTGACCGCGGTCGCCTTCAGCGCAGATGATCGATTTCTGGCGGTCACTGGTGAATCCGTCGCGGACGAAAAAGCGGCGCTCTGGATTTACGATGCTAGCAACAGCGAGTTTCTTTATTCGAAAGCGCTGGTTCCCGCGCGAGGCGGGGCGCGCGTGGTTGCGTCCCCCGACAAGGCTCTCGGTGATTTCGTTTACAACAGCGGCGACAGCCTCTACCAGATACATGCTGAAAGTGGCGAGGGCAGCCGGATTTTTCACCGAGCGGGTGAAGCGCTGCCGCATTTTGCCTTCCGCCGGCAGGTGATCCCGGATGCGGAAGCGCTGCTCGCCCTTGCGACGGTCGCGCGGAATGGCAATTATCGGCTGCGCATTGCCAACACGCTCAACCACTATTCTCCAACTGTGGCATTCGACGTCGCGCCCTCCGCCATTGCCTTCAGCCCGGACGGCCGGGCGCTCGCCATGGCCGATCCCACGGCCGACCGCGCGCTCATCCTGGGCCTAACTGAGCGCTAGCGATTGGCTGACAGTGACCAGCAAATATGCTAGCATGAACAGCGAATTTATCCACAGATTCAGAAAGCGCTCCGATGCCGCAGCCATTGACCGTTATCCCTGTCAGCGCGCCGGTTCAAGATCAGCCCTTTGATCTGATTGCGACTCTGGAGCGCAGTCTGGAAGCGTTGATCAGCCTGGCAGATGGCGATGTAGTCGCGATTTCCAGCAAGTACGCCTCCATCGCGGGGAACCGCATCATTGACCTGGCCGATGTCCAGCCGACGCGGGAAGCGCAAGAACTGGCTGAGCGGTACAAGACGGATGCCGCCATGGCGCAGCTCGTAATCGACGAAGCTGATCATATATTCGGCGGCATTGAGCTGGGCTTTCTGCTGACAACGAAGGGCGGCGTGCTCTCGCCAAACGCCGGGCTGGATCGCTCCAATATCCCCAGCGGCAAAGCCGTTCTCTTGCCTGAAGCGCCTTATGCGCTGGCCGAAACGATTCGGCAGGCGCTGCAAAAGCGTTACGACTGCCGCATCGGCGTGATTCTGACCGACAGCTGGCTGATGCCGGGACGCTATGGCACGACGGGCGTCGCTATCGCCATGGCTGGCTTCCAGCCGATTAAGGATGAACGTGGCAAGCGAGATCTTTTCGGCAATCCAATGGCGGTTACGCAAGTTGGAGTGGCCGATTCACTGGCGGTTTGCGCGCAGGTGGTCATGGGGGAGCGCGACGAAGCGACGCCCTTCGCGGTTGTGCGCGGCGCCGATATCGAATTGACCGATGCGCCGCTTTCCGCCGATGTCGTATCGATACCGTGGCGCCACTGTATCTATATCGAGTCATTGACGCTGGGCATGATTCCGGTAGACGCTGCCGCTGGCGCGATATCCTAGGCTTTGGGCAGGCAAGTATCAAGCGAGGACAAGCGCCCCATTTGTCGTATAAGCGCCTTGTGCAGTTTCGACAGATATTCCGGAAATGCCCTCGCCTCCCTTTGACATGGGCTTAACCCTGCCTTAAACTGAGATTATGCGAATTAGGAATTGCAGACGATGCGTGATTGCAGTTCTTCACATAGATTCACCCTAAAAGACGCGGAGTGACCGGAAAAGTCGCGCCGCGTTTTTTGTAATCGGCCGGCGTCAATTGACTAAGAAAGGAAAAAGATGGACGCAAGCATGATTAACAAGATTCAAAAAGCGGGCGAGTATGCCAGCCAGCCGGAACGCGTTACCTTTGCCAGTTTGATTGTGCAATTCCACGGCGCGAATAGCAACCACATCGTCAGCCTCGGGGACGAAGGCTGGTCCTGCACTTGCTCCGGTTTCGAGAAATATGCGATTTGCCCCCATATCATGTCGCTTGAGATTTTGTTCAAGCCAATGCTGAAGCGCCGTCCGCTGCCCTATGCGCCGGGGCAGAATATCGTCAGCGATGTAGAAAAGGCGAAACGTTATTCGCAGGAGGTTGATCGCATCCGCATTGTCAGTTTTGAATGCAGCTTTGAGGGCTATAACCAGACACACCAAATCACTTACGATAACGGTCATTGGACGAGCACGGCATCGTTCTTCGCCCAACGAGGCGTCTGCAGCCATACGATGGCGCTGGAGAAGATCCTAAAGGGTTTTGTGGAGCCAGCGCGGGTGCAACCGGCGGCTTGAAATCGCATTTGAGCCGATATCGCGGGGCAAATACCTTCCGTCATTCTCTACGTACATTTTCGGGCGACCCAATGGGTTGCCCCTACATTTTCCCATCTATGAGGCAGGTGTAGGGGACAGGCGGCGGCTGACCCGGCGCCAGGGAAAAGTTCCCGCGTCTCAGAAAAAAGATGGCTGCTCGCGACCTTGGCTCAATTCGAGCCGACTGCTGCCACCTCCTCCTCACCCTCTTCTTCCTCAACCTCCAGCCGCGGATCGCCGGGCGCCACCTCGAAAACCGCCTGCCAGGGTTGGTAGCGCGTGTAGGCTTGATCGCGCTTGACCAAGTTGCCCGCGTTATCGTAGATATTGCGATAAACCCAGACATCGGCGCCATCAGCGGCGTAGTCGATTTGGCGGATCTGCCCGCTGTACAGATCGGTCGCCTCGACATATTTGGCTTCGGGCGCCGGCACAACATCGCGGATGATGGGACTCTCAATCACGGTGCGCCAGTGGCGCGTACTGTAAATGCGAAATTGCAGCGCGTCTTTCGCGCCCAGAAAGCTGCTCTCAATCAGCAGATGATGCGGCGTGTTGTTCTGGAAGCGAAGATCAATCTCCGGCTGCCAGATGGCGGCATCGAGTCCAGGACCGGCGCCGGCGTATTCGTAGTAGCCGACGCGATAGCCGTGGCTGTTGCGCTCGGTGATGGCGTAGCCGCCGCTGAAAGCCGCGCGGAACATCGTTGTGCTAACTTGACAGATGCCGCCGCCAATGCCGGTGACGGTAGCGCCGCCCAGGATCACGCTGCCTTCAAGGTAGCCCGCTTCCGGCGTGATATCGCCGAGATGATCGTTGAAGGAGAATTCCTCGCCCGGCGCGATGATGATGCCGTTGAGCGCCCCGGCGCCGATAGCGATATTGCTGCGCCGGTTCGGCCATGAGCCCCAGTAATAGGTGGTCGCTTCCGCCACCAGCTCCGTGATGCCGAGCTCTTCCGCCGATATGCCTTCGTGATAGCGCGGCGCCAAGGGCTCGAAGACCATCGCCACCCGCCGGTTCAGCGGGTCGAAGACGGCCGCTTCCAAGCGCTCCATCGTCGCCTCTACATTCAGCTTTCGCCCCGTTGAGGATGTAGAAAGCGCGGTCAGGCTACCGCTAAGGGGATCAAAGTCGAATCGGCCGTCGACAGCCGCTTTGGACAGCGCTGGCGAAAGAGTGGCGAGATAACGTTCGAGCGCGTTCAGGTCCAAGCTCACCTCGTAGCGCCGGACCTGGGAATCTGCGCGCAGGCTTACATCCAAAGCCGAGAGAATCTGCTCTTGGCGGATGATCCAGGGCCTCAGCAGAGCGCCGTTGCGGTCGGTCCCGACGAGGTGCAGCGGCGTCGAAAGGGCGGTCGCAATCTTTGCGGCCGCTTCGGCGACATTCCATTGACGCGGCGGATCCTCGCGCACGACGAGCGCGATCTCACGCTCGGCGTCTTGCGACAGCATCGCGTCTGAGAGTGTGGAAAGCGTCGCCGCGACATCCAGCGTGCGTCCGGTAAGGCCGTGGTCAATTTCGACCGTGATGGCATCTACGCGCAGAGAGGCGTCACGCCGTTCCACGTTGATCTCAGCAGCCAAGCTTTGGAGGAAGGCGCGCGCGACAGAGGGGTCGAATTTCAGCGTAACCTGCAGGTTGGCGCCATTGAACCAGGCATCGGCTTGCTGGCGCAAACTGCTCCGGCTATCTTCGCCATGCCCAATGCTGAAGGCGCGCTCGACCAGTTCGTCCGCCGGGAAGCGGAGCCCGAGCTCGCCAGCAGTCGCCGTCCAAGCGCGTTCGCCATCGCGAAATGTATAGACGACATCTTCAACATGCTGAAAGCCTTGCGCCAGCGCCGCTGCCGCTTCCGCCCGCGTCAGACCGCCGATATCGAGGTCAGCGATCTTAACGCCGGGCACGATACGATCTTGAATCGCGATCTGATAGGCGAGCGCGCCAGCCGCAAGCAAGAGCGTTAACAGCGACACGCCGACAAAGGCAAGAACCGCCAGCCTAAGCAGACGCGCCAGCCAGGGCGCCTTGGGCGAGGGATAGGGATTATCCTTCATCGAGTCGCTCAAACGCGATTGCCGATGCCGATTCAGGATGTCGTCATCAGCCGCACGTCATGCTGCGGCATCGGCTTCGGCTCGTCGCCGCAAGAGGTCTGCCGCGGGGCTGACAGGCTTGTTCCAACCTTTGCGTCATAGCAACTGCCATTGCCATCGCTGAAAACAACGCGCCGCTGACCATCGCCGAAATCACTGACAGCGCTCAGCAACAAATCTTTCAAACCGTATTTGCCGGTCTTTTCGCGAATGACAGCTTCGGCCGCGCCCGCCGCCAAATGAGCGGCTTCGTCCAATTCCTGGCCCGCGTAGCAGCCGCGCCCGCGATACTTATGCGTGAGCATGAAGCCAGCGCGATGATTCATAACCAGGCTTTCGACATCATGGGGATCAAGATGACCGTAAACGATGCCTGCCGGAAAAGCGATCAGGGTGGCCGCCATACGATGACCGCCGATGTGCGTCGTCTGCCAGACGCGATCAGCGCCCGCATAATCAGCCAGCGCTTGAAAAACCGGCGCGCCATAAACGGCGCAGCATGGATCGTGCCGGCCGTTGGTGCAGACGGTGTAGAGCTCGTCGATTTCTGTCATTTCGCGGTCGCCGATGCGGGGCGCGCCCTGCCCCCTGAGGCTGGCGATATCAAGGTCGAGCAAATCGGCGTATTCAGCTAGCGCAACATGGTAGATTCTCGGCTCGGCCTGGTTGGTCAGGGCGATGTAGAAGTTCTTCGCGTCGCCTTGCGGACGGCGTATGAAGAGGATTTTCGCGCGCGGCGTCAATTGCAGATGTCGCAGGATTGGCGCGAATTCCCCGGAGCGGCTGGCGGCTTTCACAGCGCCCCCGCCCCAGCCGCCGTAATCGGGCAAGTTGCTCTCGATCAAGTAGAAAGTATCGGCGGGTTTGAAGCTGCCGGCTAGCGATTCGCCAAAGGCGCGCGATTCCTCAGCGCAAGACATCGTCATCTGCATGAGATTCTCTCTTTCCAGAGGCTTTTAATTTATGCGTTATTTTACCATGCGCGGCCTGGTAATGGCACAGGGTCGCCACGATTATAGCGCTGAAACGGGCGCGCCATACTTTGCCCGACCGCAGCATGATATACTTGGCTTGACTCCGTTTCTGATGTTGAAGGACTGCCATGTCATTCTTGGCGCCGGCCGCATTTGCCGCGCTGGCGATCGCGATTCCGATTCTGCTGTTGTACATGCTGCGTTTGCGCCGGCGGGAAGTGTTGATATCAAGCACCTTCCTCTGGCGTCAGGTGGTGCAGGATACCGAAGCCAATACCCCCTGGCAGCGTTTGCGGCGCAACCTGCTGCTCTTTCTGCAGTTGCTGATATTGCTTCTGCTGGCGCTGGCGCTCGCCCGTCCCTTCATCATCGTACCGACGATCAGCGCTGGCAAGGTCGCCTTGCTGGTGGACGCGTCCGGCAGCATGACCGCGACCGATATTGCGGGCGATACGCGTTTCGCCGCGGCGGTAGACCAAGCGCGCCAGATCGTCAACAGCATGAATCCGCAAGACATCATTTCGTTGATCCGCGTAGGCGATGTGCCCGAGCCGCTGACATCGTACACGTCTGACAAGAACAAATTGCGCCGCGCCCTGGCAGCCATGACTGTTAGTGAAGGGCGAGCCGACTGGGACACGGCGCTGACCCTGGCGGCCGCCGGCGCCGCCGGCGCGGAGGATTTCAGCATTGTTATGATATCCGATGGCGGCCTTGGCGACACAGCCGGGCTGCCAGTCAATATTCCGCAGCCGATCTATTTGCCCGTGGGCGAATCTTCAAGCAATGTCGGCATCACTGCTCTTGCTACGCGCGCGCTGGCTGGTCAGCCGCCGCAGCTCTTCGCCCAGGTTACCAACTATGGCGCTGAGCCAGCCGATATCTCGCTCGTAATTCGCCTTGATGAGGTATTGCGTCTCTCACGCAGCGGGACGATTCCACCGCGCAGTCAGCTCCCCATTCCTTTTGATGAGCCGATTGCCGAGCCCTTCGAGACGCTCTCGGCAACGCTCACTTTCGATAATGATGCCGAAGACTATCTCGCGCTGGACAATCGCGCCTGGGCCGTCCAGAACGAAACCAAAACGCGCCGCGTATTTTACGTCTCTCAAGGCGAGAACCTCTTCCTCGAGCAAGCCTTGCGCAGCCTGCCCGGCGTTCAGACCTTTCGCGGCAACGCTGAAAACAGAGGGCTGCCCGCCGAGCCATTTGATCTGTATGTATTTGACGGCTGGCTGCCAAACGATTTGCCCGGCGGCGACATGCTCATCGTCAATCCGCCCAATTCAACGCCTCTATTCACGGTCGGCGGATTGCTTCCGGCAACCGATGAGATCGAAATTTCCAGCGAAGAATCGCCGATCACATCCTTCGTCGATTTGGACGAGATGAGCCTGCTGCAGTTTCGCGCCATTGAAGCAGCTTGGGCGCAGACGCTATTCCGCGCCGGAGGGGAAGCGATTTTGGCGGCTGGCGAAGTAAACGCGCAGCAGATCGCGATCCTGCCCTTTGACCTGCGCGACTCAAATCTGCCACTGCTGATCGCCTGGCCCGTGCTGATGGCAAACCTGTTAGACTGGTTCTCGCCCTCCGACATCGTCTCGCTGCCGGATGGCTTAACAGTCGGAGACGTGCTGGTGATCTCTCCGCCGCTGCTCGCCGAAAGCATCCGCGTCACGACGCCCGAGGGCAAGATCCACGACTTGCCTGTGCAAGGCGAAAAGGTCGCGTTTGCCGACACTGGAAAGCTGGGGCTCTATCGCCTGGAAATTTTGCAAGCGGGCGAGGTGACCAGCGTGCAGAGCTTCGCGGTCAACCTCTTCGGTACCGGCGAGAGCGACATCGGTCCCGTTGCTGAAGCCGACCTGCAACTGGGCGGCGGGCTGATGGCGGCTGAAGCCGATGAGCAGCTGGGCACGCAGGAATTCTGGATGTGGCTGGCGCTGGCGGCGCTGCTTTTGCTAGCAATCGAGTGGTATGTCTATCACCGGCGGCTTCAAGTGCCGACCGTGCTCAACCCGGCGCCCCGACGTTTCAGATTTCCATGGCGAGGGCTACAAAGTTCTTGAGCTTGATCACAGATTCCAGCTGTTTCCCCGCATCGGTATAGCAGATATTCTGCAGATAGACATAAGCGATGTCGGTCAGCGTGGCGAAGTGCTCGTCATGATCGCGAGCGGCCAGCGCGCCGACGACGATGGCCGGCTTTACAATCGTCTGTGTAATGCCGGGCAAGACCGAAAGTTGATCGCGAATCGCGTATTCCGGATCGATACGGATGGACTCGGGCAGGCTGTCGAATGCGATCGGCTCGCTTTCGCTCTGCGGATATTCAATATCGGCGAGCCATTCCGCTTCGACATCGCCGCTTCCCAGGAGTTCCACCGTGCGGCGGAAGTCAGCGGAATAGGGAATATTGCCGGGCAGCAGGAATTGCGCCGGCGGCGACGACCGGATGACCAAGGTGCCATAGACATGGCAGCGGCGGCCGAGAAAACGCGCAATTTGGGCTTGAATCTCGGGCAGGGCGCGGATCGTAGTACGATCGGGCATTGCCTGATCCAAGCGCACGCCGCTCTCGCCAACATACAAGGTGAAGTCCTTGCGATAAACGGCGGCGGTCAAGATCTCGACGGCGGGTTCGGAAGCCGAGAGCGGGCGGGGCAGCACACGGACGCAAGCGCGCACGGCATCGTGCACGCGGTAGGTCTGGAAGCCGGGGATGTGCCGCGGATTCAGGCGCGATAGCCCGTGCCACAATGTGGAGGCGCTGCTGATGGATTCGGCGCGAATGGCGCGGTTTTCCGGCTCGCCTTGCTTCACCAGCCAGACCTGCTGGAAGCGAGATACGCTGCGATCGTAATTGGTGATGAGCAGGATGCCATCGACATTGACGATCTGATCGGCATAGCCATCCGGGTGATCCAGAATTTCGGCAATGCTGGCTTGCATTTCCCCGCCTGCGCTTGTTGCCTGCCCTTCCATTATAACAGTGATTACGCGGCGTAATTCGCTCAAGCAAAGTGTTTGCGCAGCCTGCGGGCGAGGGGCGCGCGGTTGCATTTGGTCAACTCGAAGCTGTCGCAGCCATGGAAAGCCATGAACTCCTTGATGGCGCCGATCAAGCCGCGGTTGAGAGCGCCATTCAACTTGACGCCGCGTTCGAGGTGCAGATTGTTGAAGATCAAGCGCTTTTTCTTGCGGTCGACCTTGGGGTCAATCCGCCCGATCAGCTCACAGCCGTGCAGGATGGGCATAACGTAATAGCCGTAAACGCGCTTGGCTTTGGGCGTGTAGACCTCGATGCGATAGAAGAAGTCCCAGAGCATTTCATCGCGGTCGCGATCCCAGAAGAGATTGTCGAAGGGCGAGAGGAAGAGCGTCATTTGCGGCTCGCGCTCGCCCGACTGGATCGCCTCGAGCAGCGCCAGGTCGTCGCGGTGCATGTATGCCGGGTCTTTCCAGCCCTCGACCTCAACCGGCAGCGCCCTTCCCGCTTTGCGCATGTCAGCCAAGATAGCGGCCGCTTCGCGCTTGTATTGGCGGTAATAATCGGCGACATGATTGCTCGTGCCGATGCCAATATGGCGCAAGCCGCGCTCGATCGTCCAGCGGCGGAAATCCTCAATTGACTTGTCGAGGGTAAATTGGCTGAAGTCAAGAACGCGCTCGGGCAGGTCGTAATAGCGCTGGAAGTTGATTCGATGGCTGACCATCAATTCGCCGTAGTCGAGCAGGTATTCCAGCGCGACTTTGGTCGGCTTCCAGTTCCACCAGCCGCCGTCGCCGCGGCGCTCGCTTTCGAAGTCCTTGGACGACAGCGGTCCGCGCTGGCGGATCGTCTCCAAGACATTCTCTATGATAGGACCCATGTCGATGTCCAGCCGATCGACCTGCCACTGGCTCTCGTTGACCCGCTTTTGCCGGATGTAGGCGTGATACCAGGGATAGTCGGCGGTGGGCAGCTGGCACATGGCATGCGCCCAAGATTCAAAGAGGAAGCCGCTGTCGAGCAGGGCGTCCAGCGCGGCCGGGTCGTAGAGTCCGGCGCGGGCGAGCATGACGAGGTAATGGCTACGGGCGACTACGCTGATGGAGTCCATCTGCAGCAAGCCGATGCGTTCGATGATGCGCTTGAGGGCGGCTTGGTCGCTAGCGGCGGGGCGCTGGTGGAGTCCCTGCTTGTAGACGCTGAGCCGCTTGACGGTATCGCGGGTGACGGGGATGGGTTGGGTCATGGCGGGGAGTGTAGCATGGGATTGATTTGCAAACTACAGAGGACGCAGAGACCGTAGAGATAGGGCAAGATTATCAATAATTCTCATAAGAGGCGGAACTATTTTTTGTGTCACAAAGTTGATAATCATCGTCTATTGGACGGCATTGGGTCTTGTTGGACGGCGAAACATTTTTTGTCCAATTGGATATTGGAATCCGTTAGCAATTGACGGGCTGTTACAGCGCGCACGGAGCAAAGGGCCGCGTAGACACTATTCGACGATAGCATTGGCGGGATTGGTAGTGGGGACTAAATGGTCGCGTATCAGCGACCGCAAAGGCGGTCAATGGCTGTTGAGACGGTGCTTCATATGATACGATGCAGATATGTCGCCAGTAATCAGCGGCTGAAAGCGAGCATCACCATGTTCAAGCAAATCAGCATGACGAATTTCAAGTCCTGGCGGGAGACGGGACCGGTGCGGATGGCGCCGCTGACAGGTTTTTTCGGCGCCAATAGCTCGGGCAAGAGCAGTCTGCTGCAGATGCTACTGTTGCTCAAGCAGACTGCGGAGTCGAATGATCGGAATCTGGTACTCAAGACGGGCAGCATTCAGGAAGGTTACGTGAATCTGGGCACAGCCCATGAGATAACTTTTCGCGATTCTACTGACATGACGCTAAACGTGGTATGGGATTTGGCTGACAAATCAACGTTAAGCGTTCCCGTTCCGCAAGATAGCGGAAACATAAAAGTCGAACAGTTGGCATTTGAAACAGTCATTCATGCGGCTCAGCAAAGAATATATGTGGACAAACTCCGATATACGAGTGGCGAAAATTTTTCTGCGGACTTGTCGCGGCAGCCAAACAATCATTACACCATTCGCATTGAGGTTGACGGGAAGCCGCCAGTTAGGGCGCAAGGGAGGCCACGCGTCTATATGAAGCCTGAGAAGTGCTATAGCTTTTCGGACGAAGCCATGCGCTACTATCAGGATACAAGTTACTTGAGCGACCTGGCGTTGCATTTTGAGCGACGGTTTCAGCAACTGTATTATCTTGGACCGTTGCGGGAGTATCCACAACGAACATATACATGGGCGGGAGAGAACCCGGTGGACGTCGGGCTTAAGGGCGAACTTGCTGTACCGGCGCTGCTTGGTGGAAAAAACAAGAAAGTGTATCCTGACGGCAGAAAGCGCTTTAGCAAGCTAGAGATCCGTGTAGCACAGTGGCTTGTAGACCTTGAACTCGCGTATTCGTTCGAGGCTCGACCGCTTTACAGAGGTAGCAGCGAATATGCGGTATGGCTAAAAAGGCATAAAGAAAGCCCCGAAGTACGTATTACCGACATGGGAATCGGTGTTTCTCAAGTGTTGCCCGTGCTCGTACTCTGCTATTACGTACCGCCAGGCTCGGCAATAATTCTTGAACAGCCGGAATTGCATTTGCATCCCTCGGTACAGGCAGGCTTGGCTGACGTGTTTATCGACTGCATAGAGAATCGAGACTTGCAGATAATTCTGGAGAGTCATAGCGAACATATGGTCAGGCGTCTTCAGCGGCGGATTGCTGAAAAGGTTTTCGCTCCAGAAGATGCCGCACTGTATTTCTGTGAATTGCACACTGGGGAATCGAAACTGACTTCACTTGACGTCGATATGTTTGGTGACATTCATAACTGGCCCGATGATTTCTTTGGCGACTTGCTTGGTGAAGTGGTCGCCGCTTTTGACGCCGGGCTGGAACGCAAGCAACTGCAAGCCAATGGCTCATAAGATCTTAGATACGAATGTTCCGCTGACAGCAGTTGGTAAGAACGCCGAGGCGTCACCACGCTGCGAATTGGAATGTGAAGAAGTCGTCAACCTCGTTTTGAAAGGCGAAATCAAAGTCGTCCTTGATGATGGCGACTCAATCATTACTGAGTACAGAAACAATATGCATCCCGATCCAAACGGCACTCGCGCTGGTCAATTTCTGATGTACCTATTTTTGAACAAGCATCGCCCGTCTCGGATCAAAAGAATGAGCTTAAAGACAAATGATCATGGCCATTTCATTGATTATCCCGACGACAAAGACGAATGGTCAACTGAAATCCCTCACTGCGAACGATTCGACCCGGACGACAAGAAATGGGTCGCGCTTGCGCTTCGCTTCAAGGCGGAAACAGGAATTGACGCGCCAATCGTGAACGCGGCTGACCGTTGCTGGCTGGCGTTTGAACCCCACCTTCAAGCGTCAGGGGTCAAACTTGAGACTCTTTGTCGAGAAGAGCGTCAGAAATACGGCTGATAAGCCCTCACGACTCCAACACCAACTGATGCGCGGGCGTGAAGAACTGCCGATACCTCAACCAAGCCGCGCAGCCTGCGTCAAGAACGAATGAAGCGCTAGAATCTGAATACAATTCGCGCTAAAGGCAAGCCCTCATGGAAGAAACAATAGAAAGCATCAACCTAATCACCCGCAAGCCCGGTGTCCGCGGCGGCCGACCTTGCATCATCGGCACTGGCTTGCGAGTGACCGACATTGTCGTCGCGATGCGCTATCATGGGCGTACGCCGACCAGATTGCCAAGGGCTTCCAGGTTTCGCTCGCCGGAGTATATGCGGCTTTAGCTTACTATCATTTGCACATTGAAGAGGTTGACGCAGATATTGAGGACCAAATTCAAAAGGCCAGGAGTCTTCGCAGGGAGCACTTCGAAAGTGGCGGTATTTCCCTTTTGGAGCGGGTTGCAGACGAGTAGTTCGACCGAAATATTCTCTTCAGACACTCACTCCAACACCAGCTGATGCGCGGGCGTGAAGAACTGCCGGTAGGTCAGCCAGGCAGCGATGAGCCCGGTGAAAACGGCGGCGCCGACCAGCATATACATCACGATGATTTGCAGCTGCACCGCCTCTAACGGGCTGGCGCCAGCCAGGATCATGCCCGTCATCGCGCCGGGAAGCTTGATCAAGCCGACGGTCTTGGTCGTATCGATGATCGGCGTCATCGCGCTGACGATCGTGCGCTGAAACTGGGTCAGCGAGGCTTGGCGGCTGGTGGCGCCCAGCGCCAGTTTGCTCTCGATCAGGTCGCGCTGGTCGTAGAAATCGCTGCTCAAACGGGTGATGACCAAGGTGGCGGTGGTCATCGAGGTGCCGACGATCATGCCGCCGATGGGGATAATGTCCTTGGGCACAAACTGAAAGACGCCCAGCGCCACCAACAGCGCGATGGTCAGCCCCGAGCCGATGCCAATAGCCAGGAAAGCGACCATCACGGCGTTCGGCGTCTTCTTTGCGCGCGCGCCGCTGGTGCGTCCGCCGATGGTGATCATGACCAGCAGGATGGCGATGGTAAATAGCGGGACATCCATTTCGAAGACGAGCTCGAGCACATAACCGATGGCGATCAATTGGATGAAACTGCGCACTGCGGCGATGGCGAGGTCTGTTTCCAGGTCGGAATGCTGCCAGCGGGAGATGGCGGCGGCGATGAATACAAAGGCGATAGACATCAGCACGCGGTCGATGCCGGCCAGTTCGGAGAAGATATCGGGCATGGCGCTGCCTCCTCATATCCGGGATGCGTTACTTGCGGACTATATTCTAGCCTATGTTTGGAGGGATGCCGTCACGTGGCCATCTGAGCAGGATAGTAGACGACCTGGCGTTTCTACGAGTCTTGCGAGAGAACCTCTCGGTGTCCTCGGTGGTAAAAGTCCTGAGCGCCGCTACCAGGTCAATGCGCGATTCTTGAAGGGGACAAGCGCCATGATTACGGCGTGGGTGTAATAAGCTTCGCGGTCGACCACATCATCGGTCAATAAGCCGATGGCGCCGTTTGTTTGCTTGGAGTTGTCGCGCCCGAAGACGCGGTCGTCGGCTTCTCCCAGTTCCAGCCCGCCACGTACCAGCTCGGCGACTTCCCGCGGCAGGTAGAAGACGGCTGTCTGCCCCAAACCGGCGATGCCATCGCGCCCAAGCAGGTGAACGCGGGCGAAGCAGGTCATGCCGAGGGGACTGTCCTCAATCCCGCCTTCGATGCCAACCCAAAAGTCGGACTCGCGCCGGGCGGCGCGGGCCTTCTCGGCTCGGTTTCGCGCGCCTTCCATCGTCTGGCTCAGTGACGTGGGCTGGTCGGGTACGCCGGAAGACACGGAAACGCCATCCACGATAAAGCTATGCGCGGGGAACATTTGCTGGAAAGCGGCGAGGGTGGCGTTAAGCTTGACCGGATTGAGCGACGCGACTGTAATTTGGGGCATTGATGACTCTTAGATAGCGCCAAGATAATGAGAAGAGGGAGAATGTTCTAGTTTCGACTTTAGGGTGACACAAGTGTCGCCCCTACGAGGCTTGTCGGTTTGAAATCTAGCAGAAGCTGCGGGGCGCTCAAGGGCTGTTGTCAGAATGGCGGAGGCTGGTACACTGGTATTGTAGGCGGTTGCGAGGGAGCTGGATGTTAGGCGATAGATCGAAAGCAATTACCATAACCAAAGCTGAGGCGGCTGATCTGGTTGATCTCTCCGACTTCATCAAGCCATTCGTCGACAGCGGCGATATCTTGCCGCGCACCTATGACGAGTTGGAATACCTGCTGGAGACCTTTTTCATCGCCCGCCTTAACGGACGGCTTGTTGGTTGCGCCGCGCTGGAAATTTACAGCAAAAAGCTATGCGAGATTCGCAGCCTGGCGGTGGATCCGAGCGCGCAGGGGCTGGGCATCGGCAAGAGCTTGGTGGCCGCCTGCGTCGAATTGGCGGCGCGCGCGGGCGTCTACGAGATCATGGCGATCAGCGCGGCGGAAGAATTCTTCAAGTCCTGCGGCTTCGATTTCACGCTGCCCAGACAAAAGCGAGCATTCTTCCTGCAAACGCGCGATGAGATGTGAGCGGCGCCCGGTCCCCGATTCGCGCGATTGCACTTGAACGAGCCTCACTGGCGGGCTAGCAGCGGACATCAGAAAAGGCCGATGAGCATTTGCCATCGGCCTATCCGTCAATTGTACTGAAGCTGCGGCGACTTATTCTTCGATATACCCGCCATCGCGCAGGATTTGCAGGATTTCAGCCTCGATGGTCGCGGCGGTTTCTTCGACTGTCGATTCGCCTGAGATGAAAATCGAGAGGTTGCGCGGCAGCACATCGCCCCGCACCATGCTGCCCCATTCCGGGATGCTCGGGGTGGAGATAATGTTCAATCCCTGGATGCCGGCGGCAATGTCGCCCAGCCAGGGGAAGCGCGCCTGCGCGCGTTCGTCCTGCAAGACCGAAATCCGCGCGGGCGAATTGCCCAAAGTCGTTTCGGTGACGCCGAGGACGCCGCTCTCCGTATTAGTAAGGCAGACCAGCATTTCAAAGGCTTTGTCCGGATTCTCGCTCGTGCTGGAGAGCGCGGGACCCCACTGGCTCAGGAAGCCTTTTGGTTCCTCGATCTCATCATCCGGCAGGGGCAGAAGTTGGAAGCCGATATTGCCGGCGACGGCCGAGGTCTCCGGATCGTTGCCGTAGAGCAAGACGCTGTTCCAGGTGACCAGACTGTAGTCGCGCCCGGCGGTGAAGTTGGCATTGCCTTCGACCCAGCCAGCGGTGAAGGAAGCGGGATCGGCCATTCCGTAGAGCATCTCCATGTCAGCCAGCACGGCGCGGCCCGCCTCCGTGTTGACGTTCACCTCAAGCGTGTCGTTATCGGCGATGTCGACGCCGTGCATAAAGTGCAAGGCTTCATGCAAGATATTGATCCAACCGGCGCGCAAGCCATAGGCGATGTTGCCGTAAAAGCCTTCGTCCGGACGGTGGAAGTGCGCCACTTGATCGAAGTATTGCTGCCGGCTCCTGGGCGCGGCCAGCGCATAGCCGTACTCTTCCATGAATGCCGCTTGCTCATCGGCGTCATTGAGCAAATCGGTGCGATAGAGGATGCCTTGATATTCATTCAGCCAAGGCACCAGCCAGTGCTTGCCTTCGTACTCGGTCAAGTTGAAGAAGGCAAGGTCGTCGGGGTCGAGCGCCTCTATATCGAAGTCTTCCAAGGGCAAGAGGTATTCAGCAGCGACAAATTGCGGGATCTTGCTGATGGGGATATAGGCGATATCGTAGAGGCCGCTGCGAACGGCTGCTTCGGTGGGCAGGATCGAATTGATCCACTCGCCGGGCGGTAATTGATGCGCCTCGTATGCGACGCCGACTTCCATCGCGCAGCGTTCGGCGTTGGCGATCAAGGCATCAGCATGCACTCCGGTTTCGGAGCCGATCGAGATGGTGACATCTTGCGCTTGCGCGGGCAGCGCAAGCAGTAGAATAAGCAGCAGCAGAATTATTGTCCGTTTCATTTTTCTTGTCTCCTTTAGCAATTGATAAGATTGGACAGAGATTTGGCTTAGAATTGGCTTATGTTTACCCTCCCCTCTTTAGCTCGGATTTACTTGCCGGAGCCAGCCACGAGCCCCATGACCAGGTGCTTCTGCACCAGCAAGCCGGCAATGACAATCGGCGTCGCCGAAAGGACGCCGGCCGCCGACAATTCCCCCCAGGCGATGTTCTGATTGGTGACAAAGGTGTACATCGTCACCGGCAAGGTCCGCGCGTGGCGCGCCGTCAACGTAACCGCCAGCGCGAATTCGTTCCATGATGAAAGCAACATGAAGATGGTGACCGAGGCCAAGCCCGGGCGAATCAAGGGCAAAACCACATGCCAAATTACGCCCAGGCGGGAGGCGCCATCGATCATCGCCGCGTCTTCAATCTCATCCGGAATCGTCGAGATGAAACCCACCAGCATCCATATCGCCAACGGCAGAGAGAAAAACGTATAAAGCGCGACCAGCGTTCCACCCTTGTCATACAAATTAAAGCCGCGCGCGATGGCGAAGAGCGGGATGATGTAGGCGACCGGAGGCAATAGCCGCGCTGTGAATATCACCAGCATCATAAACGAACCGCCGACGCGAAAGCGCGCCATGCTGTATGCCGCCGGTATGCCCAGCGCCGCCACCGCGACCAGCGTAATACCGGCGATCAGCAGCGAATTCTTCAAGGAATTGATGACCTTGGCATCGCTGAAAAGGTTGATGTAGTTTTCCAGCGTCGCCGGCGCGGGAAACCAAATCGGCGGAATCGCGAATTGCTGCCCCTCTGTTTTGAATGAACTGACGATCAACCAGTAAATGGGAAAGAGAAAGACGACCAGCAAGAACAGCCAAATAGCATATGTAAGAAGATAGTTGGCTCTACTGGTGTTGCGGTCCATCTCATTCCGCCTCGTTGAACATCAAGCGGGCGTAGACGATACTGACGATAAAGGCGACGAGCAGCTGCACCACTGCGATGCTCGAGCCATATCCGATGTTCAGGGTGCGGATTCCCACCCAGTATTGGTAAACCGCCAACACTTCCGTTGAATCGCCCGGACCGCCGCCGGTCATGATGAAGATCATTTCGAAGGCTTTGAAAATGAAGAGGGTGGTCAAGAATGCCGAAATCAGGATTGCGTAGCGCACCAAAGGCAAGGTGATGTAACGCAGCAGCTGCAAACGGTCGGCGCCGTCAACGCGAGCGGCCAGATAGATTTCCTCCGGTATCGTCTTCAAGCCGCCGGTGACCACCAGCATGGTACCCGGCACGCCGTTCCAGACGTGCACAAGAATCAAAGCGCCCAGCGCCGTCTTTGGGCTGCCCAGAATTGATGTTTTCGTGATCACATCGAGGCCGAGCGCATCCAGCATTTGGGCGATCACGCCGATGTTCGGCGCCATCATGAAACGGAAATTGAAGCCGCTGATGAAGGGCGCAACCAGCCAGGGAATCAGCAGGAGCGTGCGCACCAAGCCTTCGCCGCGGATGTTGCGATTGAGCAGCAGCGCCAGGCTTACGCCCAAGACTGTCTGGATTGATGTCGTGGCGATGGTAAAAGTAGCTGTTATGCCAAGCGATGAATAAAAGCGCTCATCCGCCAGCAGCTTGACGTAATTGTCCAGACCGATAAAAGTCTGCCCCAAGTCGAGGCGGGTCAGGCTCCAGTTGGTCATCGAATTGTATAGCAGATAGCCCGTTGGGTAGATGATGCCGATAATGATGAAAACAAATGCCGGCAGCGCCAGCCAATACTTCACGCGCTGCGAGCCGCGCAGCGGATTGAGCACACCGACATGCGGGAGCGTCATCTTAGGTGAGGCGCCGGTTTGCATATTTCCTCAACCGACCCAAACATAATGCAATCACAATTATCTAGTCTACCGGCTTCTTTATCGATAATCGATAATCAATCGCTCTGTAGTATATGCTTCTGCTTGCGCCTTGTCAAATGTTGCGCGGCAGTTGCCGGCGCGGGTTATAATGCCTCTCAGCGATTGACCGGAATCCAGGACAGCCGAATGTCAACACCGCGAGCGAATCTGCAGCCGCTATATTTTGGTGCGGAGGCCAGCGAAAGTTTCCGTACCCAGATTGAGCGCTTGCGTGATCAGCTGAAGGCAGTTGCGAATTTGCTGAATCCGCTGCCATTCGGAGCCGAACTGAGCGGAACGAGCGCGGATTTGATCGTGCTGCCACAACTCTCGGGCGCAGCCTATCAGATGCTGGAAGTTTTCCGCTCGCAGCCGCTGCCGATGGTGGTATTGACATCGGAAGTCTGCTCGACGGCGATCTGGGATTGGGAGATTACCGGATGGCTGCGCAGCGCCGGCATTGAGGTCTTCACCCCATACGAGCGCCGCCAAACTGAAATCCTCTGCCGCGCCGTCGCCGTCAAGCGAGAATTGGCTCAGTCCCGTTTTTTGGTGTTTCAGGATGACGTCAGCGCTGGTTTGTACGCCGATATGTTCCAGCGCTTTTATTGGTGGCAGCGGGAAAACAGCCAGCGCATGTTCGAGCGTTTTGGCATCACGGTAGAAGAGCGAAGCCTGCTGCAACTGACCGAATCCCTCCGCAGCGTCAGTGATGATCAAGTGCGGTCGATATGGGAGGCTTGGCAGCCTCGACTGCCGATTGTCAATGTGCCGGAAAAGGCGCGGGACGACACGCTGCGCCTTTATGCCGCGCTGAAGCGAATCCTCGCCGAAGAACCGCAAATCAAAGGCATGGGCATCAACTGTATCAACGAGTTTCCTTCGATGCTTGCGACGCCTTGCCTCGTCTGGAACATGCTGTATCAGGACCATAAGCTGATTTGGGGCTGCGAAGCCGATACTTTGTCCATGATGACGCAATATTTGGTTGATCGCTGTTTGGAAACGCCGGCCGTGATGACCAATATCTATCCATTTCTTGTTGGGCAGCCGGCGCTCGACCACATGGACATCAGCGCATTTCCCGAGGTAGCCGATGCGGAGAATTATCTGCTCGCCGGTCATTGCGGTTACCTGGGCGTGCTGCCGCAATCGCAGGCGGCCGACGGCTGGACGCTGCGCCCCAGCGTGATAGATGTATTCGAGGGGCGCGGCGGCGCTATTGACGGGCGGCTGCCCCTCGGCGATGTTACCCTGGTCAAATTGCATCCGGATTGCGCTGGCTGGACTGTGATTGAAGGTGATTTGGAAGAATATTTTCAGGCGCCGCAATCGGGTTTATCCAAAGTGGCGGCGGTCATCCAAGTCGGCAATGGACCAGCATTGCTTGAGCAAATTACCTCTCAGCATTTTATTCTGACCCAAGGCGCGGCGGCGGCCGACTTCAGTTTGTTGGCGAAGGTCTTCGGTTTGGACGTACATCGGCGGTAAATGGCTACCGGGAAAGGGGACGGGGGATCCGGTTGAAGACAATTAAGATCGACGTCCTGACGCTATTCCCCGCTATGTTCAGCGCAGTCATGTCCGAGAGCATGATGTGGAAGGCGCGCGATCTAGGGCTGCTCGATTTTCAGACGCATGACATCCGCAACTATGCGGGCAACAAACACCACAAGGTTGATGACGCGCCCTACGGCGGCGGCGGCGGCATGATCCTCAAGCCGGATGCGCTCGTGCGCGCAATTGACGCGGTCAAGGCGGAGGACAGCGCGCCGGTGATATTGCTCTCGCCCCAGGGCCGCCCGCTCACGCACGAAGTAGCATCTGAACTGGCTAAGCAGCCGCGCTTGATCCTCGTTTGCGGACATTACGAAGGCGTCGATGAACGCGCCATCGAGCTGGCGATCAGCGATGAAATCAGCATCGGCGATTATGTGCTGACCGGCGGCGAACTGGCGGCGCTGGTATTGATTGACGCGGTCGTGCGGTTGATCCCCGGCGTGCTGGGCGCGGTAGGCGCGCAGCATCGCGACAGCCACGCCGATGGCACCCTGGAGGGACCGCATTATACCCGACCAGCGGAGTTTTGCGGTTTGGGCGTGCCCGATGTTTTGACCAGCGGGCATCACGCCGAGGTTGACCGTTGGCGGCGCCAGCAAGCGTTGAAACGTACCTGGGAACGGCGGCCCGATCTGCTGGAGAAAGCGACGCTCAGCGATGATGACCGCGCTTATCTGGCGCAACTGGAGGACGCGCCAGGCGACTAATCCTGCAAGCCGGCTTGGTCGCCTTCGGCGAAGGCGAGGGCGCGTTTGTCGCCCGTTTCCGGGTCGAGCATGGCGGCGACGGTATCCTCGCGGATGACGCGCCCGCCATCAAGCAGCATCACGCGGCTGCCGACGCGGCGCGCCTGCTCAATCGCGTGGGAGACCCAGATCATGGTCAGGCTCGAATGCTCGCGCAGGCGCATTAGCGTTTCTTCGACGTGGTTGGTCGCGATGGGATCGAGCGCCGAAGTCGGCTCATCAAGCAGCAGCAACGAAGGATTGAGCGAAAGGGCGCGGGCGATTGCAAGGCGCTGTTCCTGCCCGCCGGATAGCTCTTCCGCCGGCTTGTCCGCCAGTTCTGACTCCAGCGATACCTGCGCCATTAGATCAAGGATGGCCGCGCGCGAAAGCGTCTCGCCCTGCAGCATCGCGCCGAAGGCGATATTGTCGGCGACCGTGCCTTCAAAGGCGGCTGTCTTCTGAAACATCATGCCGACCTGGCGGCGCAGCTCGGTGACCGGCATGTCGTAGATGGAGCGCCCGTCCAGCTCGATAGCGCCCGAATCAATCTCGTTGAGGCGATTGAGGCAGCGCAGCAGCGAGCTTTTGCCGCCCCCGCTGGGACCGATGACGACGAGCAATTCGCCTTGCGCCACATCAAGCGAAACGTCATGCAGGACGGTCGCGCCGCTGCGTTTGAGCGCTAGGTTGCGTATGGAGAGCTTGGGCATTGGCGGCTCCTCGACCGGGGATCTGAATACTTTTCGATTGTAACGCAGAAGTTTGACAGAGTTGATTGCGCGCAAGCCCACCGGGAAAACAGAGGAACCAATTGACGCTAGTCGCCGGATCGCGGCCTCTCTACCGCCGGCAGGTTGAGCAGGTGCTCGTTGAGCTCATCCAGCGCCCGTCGCAGCGCCGGCGACGAAATCAAATCGGCAGCGGCGAATTGACCGATGCGGTACTGGTCGTTCAAATTGCTTGATTGCACGACCGTCATCGAGTGGGGGTCGTCCAGGCGGATCAGGCGCGGATATTCTTCCGCCAGGTTGTGGCGGAGCATTGCCAAGCTGGTTTCGAGACTGGTTTGCCGCCCGTCGAGCTTGAGGCGCAACGCCGCCGGATCGACGTTTGCGGCAACGGCCGCGCGCTCCACGTCGGCCAGCAAAGTCATGCTGGTCGCGATCCAGTCTTCGAGACTGCGATAATGCGGCGGCGTCAGCGATTCTCCGCGCAGGGTCAGACGCAACGCTTGGATGAAGGCGCGGGCAAAACGGATCATCATTTCTTTGCCGCCTTCAAGTATTCGAGGGCGTCGCGCGCCGCTTGTTTTCCAGACAGGATCCGCTCATCAAGGCGGGCGACGCCGCGGTCAGTGGGCGCTTCATTGCAGTAATCGCTGCCTATGAGGCTAACTCCAGCTGGCAGCAGATCACGGATGGCACTCAGGTCTTTACGGTGGCTGCCGTCATGGTTAGGCAAAAGGTCGGCCTCTGGCCAGAAATCGACGCGCGCGACCAGGGGCGCAGCGCGCCAGCCGAAACGTTGCGTCACGGCGTCAATGGTTTCCTTCGCGGTCGCATTGGAGGATGCGCGCAGCCCAACTTGCATCAGCAAATGATCGCGATCGGGCACGCGTCCGGGTTCGTCAGTCGTGATGATGAAGCGAATTGTCGAATCGCGATCGCTGTCCAATCTAGCGGGCAAATCGCGTTTGCGATAGCCGAGCGAGACGCGCCGAATGGAATCGTAGCGGAAAGCAGCCAGGCGCTCAGCCGCTTCCGGCGCCAAATTCCAGAGCATACGGGCGGCGTAGCGCGCGGGAACAGCCAGGATCAAGGCGCCAGCATCAAGCATAATGCCATTTTCAAGGCAGATGGTGAAGCGATTGCCCAAGCGCCCGATGGAACTGACCGCCATACGCATGAGTCGACCGCCCTGCAGGCGGTCAGCGAAGGCGCCAACGAGAGTTTCCGTGCTATGGCGAAATACGCAGGCATCGCCGCTTATGAGAAGGATCCGCTGGTCCAATTCGAACTCCGGCGGCAAGACCTTCGCAGCTGGCAGGCGGAAGGCGAATGCGCCAGCATCCATGACGAAGCCGCGCGCTGTAGTACTGCGGATGCCGCCGCCAAAGCGCCGTTTTACTTCGATGATGGTGTAGGCAATCCCGCGCTTTTCCAATTCATAGCCAGCGGCGAGCCCGCTGAGTCCGCCGCCGATCACCACTACATCGCGCATAGCAAGCGTGATTTCACCACCGAGGACGCAGCGGAAACACCGAGAACACAGAGATGTGATATTGAAGCTGAAAACGCAATCTTGTCACTCCATCCTCATGACAGCCACCGGAGGAATCATAACGCAATATCGAGTATAATACGCGTCGTGATGTTGATAGATGACCCGGCATGACCACAGACAGCCCACACATCCAGCGACTCAAACAAGCAGGCTATCGCCTGACCCAGGCGCGACTGACTGTGCTGGCGGTGCTGGAAGCGGAGCATGGGCATACCACTTCGGCCGATGTGCTGGAAAGGGTCGAGCGCGTCAATCCGGCGATCGGGCGCGCCAGCGTCTTCCGCACCCTCGATCTATTCACGCAACTGGGCATCATCCGCCCAACTTATATCGAGACCAGCATAACGCCGACCTACGTGATGATGCGCGATGGGCACCATCATCACGTCATCTGCACTGACTGCAAACGATTCATTGAATTTGACGACTGCGGCATGGAAGCGCTGACGCGGAACCTGGAGGAGACGCTCGATATGCGCATCAGCGGTCACTTGCTGGAGTTTTATGGCGTCTGCGGCGATTGCAGCGATGAGACGCGGACGGCGCCTGAGTCGACAGAATAAGAGGCGGCAAAATTGACTGAAGTGGTCATCGCAAGCGCTTTACGGACGCCAATCGGCAAGATCCGCGGCGCGCTGTCGGCCATGCGGCCCGATGATCTGGCGGCGCTGGTGATCAAGGAAGCAGTGGAGCGCGCCCGCGTCGCGCCGGCTGAGATTGAAGAGGTGTATTTCGGCTGCGCCAATCAAGCGGGCGAGGACAATCGCAACGTAGCGCGGATGGCGCTGCTGCTGGCTGGTTTGCCCGATACGGTTGCGGGGGTCACGGTGAATCGACTCTGCGCCAGCGGATTAAACGCGGTCAATCAGGCGGCGCGCGCGATAAAGGCGGGCGAAGGCGATGTCTTCGTCGCTGGCGGCGTCGAGAGCATGAGCCGAGCGCCCTATTCGCTGCCGAAGAACCCGATCGGCTTTGGACCTTCGGGCAACGTAACCGGCTGGGATACGACTTTGGGCTGGCGTTACCCCAATCCCAAGCTGGCGGCGCTGTATCCGCTGGAGGCGATGGGCGAAACGGCGGAGAACATCTTCGAGGCGAGCTGCGCCGGCGAAATTCGCGGCGGCGAAATCACGCGCGAGGAGCAGGATCGCTTCGCCATGCAGAGCCAGGAACGGGCGATAAACGCGATCAACGCAGGTTACTTCCAGCGCGAGATTATCACGGTCAGCATCCCGCAGCGCCGGGGAGAGGACATCGTCGTCGATACCGACGAGCATCCATTCTATCGCCGGGCGAATGGGCGATTCGAAGTAGCGACAAGCGGCGAGAAGCTGGCAAGTCTGCTCCCGGCCTTTCGCGCTGGCGGCACGGTGACCGCGGGCAATTCCAGCGGCATGAACGACGGGGCTTGCGCTCTGGTACTGATGTCGGCGGAAAAGGCGCGACAGCTAAAGCTGAAGCCCTTGGCGCGTTGGATCGGCAGCGCGGCGGCCGGCGTCGATCCGCGCGTGATGGGATTGGGACCGGTCGCGGCGGTCGGCAAATTGCTGGCGCGGCATGACTTGAGCATCGCCGATATCGGCCTCGCCGAACTGAACGAAGCCTTCGCGGTGCAAGCGATAGCGGTAATGCGCGAGTTGGGTTTAAGCGAGAGCATCACCAATGTCAACGGCGGCGCCATCGCGCTGGGGCATCCGCTGGGCTGTTCGGGCGCGCGCATCCTGACTACCCTGCTCCACGAGATGCTGCGGCGGCGCGAAGCAGGCGAGCGCATGCGTTATGGGCTGGCGACACTCTGCGTCGGCGTCGGTCAAGGCGAGGCGACGCTGATTGAATGTACGAACAGCGTAGGGGCGACTGAACCGAAGTGTCTACGCTCGGCGGTGAGTCGCCCGCTCGAATGCGCGCTATGAAACAGATACCCCAATTGTCAGCGGAAGAGGCGGCGCAGTTGGTGCCATCCGGCGCTGTGATGATGGTCGGCGGCTTCGGTATGACCGGTTCGCCGGTTCATCTGCTGCATGCGCTGGCGGAAACTGAGGCGCGCGACTTGACTTATATCGCCAACAATATCGGCGAGCCGGGGCTGGGCGGCGGACGGCTGCTGCGCAATGGCCAGATCAAGAAAGCGATCGGCTCCTACTTCACCAGCAATCGGGAAGTAGTTGAGGCGGCTTTGAGCGGCGCGATCGACTATCAATTGCTGCCGCAAGGTTCTATGGCGGAGGCGATACGGGCGGGCGGCGCCGGCATTGGCGGCTTTTATACGCCGACGGCGGCCGGCACGGCCCTCGCGGAAGGCGCCGAGACCAAGTTGATCAACAGAGCGCTTCACGTCTTTGTGGCCGGTTTGCGCGCTGATGTCGCCTTAATCCGGGCGCGCCGCGCAGACGCGGCCGGCAATCTGGTTTATCGCATGACCGAGCAGAACTTCAACAAGGCGATGGCGACGGCGGCCGATCTGGTCATCGCGGAGGCGGAGGAAATCGTGCCGGTTGGCGAACTCGATCCGGATCATATCCATACCACAGGCAATTATGTTGATTATTTGGTGGAAGCAAAGACAACCCTTGAGGAGCTCGGCGCCTCGGGCGATGTGCGGACACTGCGCGGCAAGATTGATGAGAGGCGCATGCGCATCGCCCGCCGCGCGCTGGCGGAACTGAACCCAGGCGATGTGGTCAATCTCGGCATCGGCATCCCGACGCTGGTCGCGGATTTGATCAGGCCGGAACAGGGCATCATACTGCATACGGAGAATGGCATGCTGGGGGTGGGTCCGGCGCCAGAAGCGGGCGGCGCGCTGGATTACCCGGTCAACGCGGGCAAAGCGCCCGTGACCGCCCTGCCCGGCAGCAGCTATTTTGACAGCGCCGATTCCTTCGCCATGATCCGCGGCGGGCATGTGGATGTGGCGATCATGGGCGGGCTGCAAGTGGATGAGGGCGGCAATCTGGCGAATTGGGCGATTCCCGGAAAGCCGCTGCTGGGGGTCGGGGGCGCGATGGATCTGGCGAGTGGCGCACGCCGCCTGATCATCACGATGACGCATTGCAATCGTGATGGCAGCGCCAAACTCGTGCCCCGCTGCACCCTGCCGCTGACAGCGGTTGCCGCGGTCGACCTGTTAATCACCGAATTGGCGGTTTTCGCCTTTGAGAGCGAGGGACTGCGCCTGGTGGAGTTGATGCCAGATGTCAGCTTGGATGAGGTACGCGCGCGGACGCAAGCGAGTTTCCGCGCATAGTCCAGGATTCAGAGATTATCGAACGACGCCGGCGGACCCATAGGCATCGGTCATTGACCGCCACTGGCGCATGAGGCGCTTTGTCATTGCGCCGGGCGCGCCGCCGCCGATTATCACATCGTCGACCATTACGACCGGCGCGACTTCCTTTGTGCTTGAGGTCAGGATGATCTCGTCAGCGCTGTAGTATTCGTCCAGCGAGATATCACGAAGTTCCAGCAAGCCGTCGGCGGTCAGCAGCTTGATGACCTCGGCGCGGGTGACGCCGAGCAGCATGCCGTCAGCTGGTGTGATCCAGCGGTCTTCTTTGATGATAAAGGTGTTGCTGCGCGTGCCTTCGCTGACCAGCCCATCGGCGAGATAGATAGCCTCGATCGCTTGGGGATTACGCCTGTTGGCTTCGAGTTGGGCGGTGATGCCGGGGATGTAGTTGATCGTTTTGGCTTCCGGCTGCACTCGATGCTGCTCGACCGTTACCACGTGGACGCCCTCAGTGTACCAGTTGGCGGGCGGCGCTTCGCATGGATATACCATCACCAATAGGCGCGAATCGCCGCGGGGCAAGAAGCTGCGCTCGCCCTCGCCGCCGGTTACAACGATGCGGATACTGGATTCTGGAAAGCCGTTGCGCTCCACTGTTGCCAACACGATGTCGGCAAGTTCCTCGATATCCCAAGGCAAGTTCAATTCAATCATGGCTGCAGAACGCTGCAAGCGCATAAGATGCGCGCGCAACTGAAATGGTATGCCGCTGTAGGTGCGCAGGGCATCGAAGACGCCGTAGCCGCGGAGGATCGCCAGATCAGTCGCCGGGATGCTGGCGTCCGCTTCATCCATGTATTCGCCATTTACGTAAAAGACGCTCATGCTTCCGCCGTCGGAGACTTCGTTGGCTAGTCCGTACATTGTAGCAAGGTTTGGCGCGGGCGGGCGACGGACGTCGCGCAATTCGTATTGGTGGGCGGGAACGATGACGTGAAGCGATGCATGCGGTATTGGCGGGAGACGGCGGGGAGTAAGTGGCAGGCGGTCAGTAATGCCGGGGAGCGCGGGAAACGGACTGCCAACGGGCAATCGTCAGATGAAAAGGCGAGTCTTTTCGTTAGAATGATGGATACGATGAAAAGATTCCTGGCGCTGATTGGCTTCGTTCTTGGCCTGGCTTTGCCCGCTGCCGGACAGGATGCCGCGAGCGCGCTATTGCCGCGCATCAACAGCCTGCGCGCATCCAAGGGCTTGCCAGGTTACGCGCTGCACGCTTCGTTGACGGCAGCCGCCAACAATCACGCGCGCTGGATGGCGGACACGGGCGAGATCGCCCACTACCAGCACGACGGCAGCGGACCGCGGACGCGCGCAGTAAATGCCGGCTTCCCCAGCGATTGGATCAGCGAAAACATCTATCGCGGCGCCAGCGCGCTGACGGCATGGGAGTGGTGGCTCAATTCGCCGATTCATTACGCCGGCATCGTCAGCCCGAATTATGACAAGATCGGCATTGGCAGCGCCAGCGGCGCCCATGGCAATGCCTATGTGCTGGTGTTTGGCAATTCGACGGGCCGGCTTTTAGGAGGGGGCGCGCGAACAGAAAGCAGCGCGGGCGCTTCCGCCACTGTCGGCTCGCCGTCTTACGTGCTGGGCCTCGACGAATTTGGCAATATCAAGCACGAGGTACAGCCTGGGCAGACGATTGGTCACATTCTGCTAATCTACGGCTATACTTGGGACGAATACCCGTACTTGCTGGAAATCAACGGTATGAGCGAGGCTGATCGCCTGAATATGCAGCCTGGCGATGTCATTCTGGTGCCGCCGCGGGATGGCACCTATACGCCGGCGCCGGCCGCCATGGAGCCGACGACAGCCGCAACGGCAGCGCCGACGGTTGCGCCGACAACTGCGCCCGCTGCGGCAACTTCTACGCCGGCCGAGGTAGCAACCTCCACTGCCTTTATGCGAATCCGCGTCGTCTCGCCGGCGCCAGCGACGCCCCAAGCCCAGCGCGCGCATGAAGAGCGCGACGCAATTGCAGGAGCGACAGAGCTTATTCTGTTGAGCTTGGCGATAATGGTTCAGTTGGGAATTCTTGGGGTGGCGTCAGCGGCATTCATCTCACGTTCGCGTTGAGATGCCACATGCTCTTTGTCTTTCGGGTCGCGCGGCACGACTGCAACATACTCGGTGACTCTTATAATCAGTTCGCTCTGCATCCTGGCCATCTGTTCCGGACTGTAGTCTTGACCCTCAGTTAGCCACCAACGAACCATCTCCGAAACCGATCGTATGATGTGATTGACCGAGACTTTCAGCGGGATGACCGATTCGTCGCGCGCGACATAGAGGTCGGTCATCATGTCAAAGATTTTCTGCCAAAGCGGCTTCATCGCCTGATGATCGCGCGGGAGGCTCAAGCCGATTAGAATCGCATCCTTATATTTGCTAAGAATCCTGAACATCGCGAGACACTGTTCGTAGTGACCGTTCTCCGATTTAATCTCGGTATTGACTTCAAGCAGAATGGCGCCCAAATAGCGGGTCAGGAGTTCATCCTTGCTTTTGTAGTGCCGGTAAAAGGTAGCGTATCCAATGTCGGCTCGCTCTGTAAGATCTCTTATCGAGATCTTGTCGTAGCCCAATTCCAAAATTAATTCAATGAGAGCGGTCCCGAGCGCTCGTCTCGTGCGCGCGATGCGCCGATCCAGCTTTTTTGCCTCAGCCACGTTACCTATCCTTTGATGAAACTAAGTTGGCAAGCAAAGATATAATACATATTGAGACAAATAACTCATATGGAATTGATGTATTTTACTTGCTTGATTTGGATTATATACACATATTTGAATGAATTCAAACAGAACTCGCAGCAATATGAGTTCTGCGGGCAAAAGCGGGGGGCCAAAAGCTTGACCTTGCGGAAACCTGGTCACGATATTAAGAATTGATCGTCAACGTCCGTGGGGCGAAAACCCGCCGCTGGCCGGCCAAATTGACAGAATTCGTGGGGCGCATGATAATGAACGCTGTATAGTATCTGAAAGCCTTGACGCGAAGGCGCGGAAGCGAATGTCCGGATATATTGATTGGGTGCGGAGGGCGCAGAGCGGCGATCGGGCGGAGCGAAACGACGCATTTGACCACTTGGTGCGGGATTTCGAGGGAATGGTCTATGGTGTCGCCTACCGCCGACTCAGCGATTCGCAGTTGGCTGAAGACGCGGCGCAGGAAGCCTTCCTCACCGCCTACAAGCGCATCGCGCAGTTGAAGGATGTCAGCGCGTTCCCGGGCTGGCTGAAGCGGATCGTTCTAACACATAGCGATCGGCTGATGCGTCGGCAGGGCGCCGAAAACGAATTGGTTGATGAGCAGGAACTTCTCGCTGCGACGGAACCGACGCCGGAAGCGCAGCTGGAAACAAATGAATTGCGCCAGCGGGTGCGGCTCGCAGTGGATGCGCTGCCGGAAAGCGCGCGGGATGTTACGCGCGATTACTACTTGCGGGGCGAATCGCAGCGAGAGATATCCGAGCGGCTGGATATCCCGCTGGCGACAGTGAAAAAACGTTTGCAATATGCGCGCCAGCATTTGCGGGGTTTCTTGGCTGGCTTCAGCGACAAGCTCGACCGCACCATCTATGGAGAACCGCAGCCGCCTAAGCAATTGCAGCCGGTTTACATTAATCGGCGGCGGATTCCCCCACCCAGAACCTAGCGTTGCAGATCAACAAAAAAGGGCGACCCAATGGGTCGCCCCTACATTACCCGAGTTGCGGTCCTGTGATTTTAGCTGCCGGGGACGATCTCGCAGGCGCCTTGGCGCATGCAGGTCCAGGTCATGTCGCCGCCGTCGAGATGCAATTGCTGACCCATTCCTTCAAGGACGGCCGCCATCGCCGAAACATAGGGCGCGGAGAAGCTGGTGCCGTTGAGCGCCTTGTAGCCGTTGTCGAGGAAAATCGTATGCACATCGCGGCCCGGCGCCCAGATATCGCCGCCCTTGTTGCTGAAGCTGCTGCGCGATCCGTTCGGATCAATCGCGCCGACGGCGACCACATTTTCATAACGCGCGGGGAAGCCGGGCAAGGCGCCGCCGCTGTTGCCGGCCGAGGCGATGACGGTCACGCCTTTGCCGACAGCGTGATTGACGGCGTCTTCGGTCACCTGGGCGCCGACCATGCTGCCGAGAGACAGGTTGATGATATCCGCCCCATTATCGGCGGCGTAGACGATGCCGGCGGCGACATCAGCCATTGAGCCGCTGCCGTTCTTTCCCAGTACGCGCACGGGCAGAATCGAGCTGTTGGGCGCGAAACCGGCGATGCCGATGCCATTATCGATATTGGCGGCGATAATGCCGGCGACTGAGCAGCCATGCCCCATTTCATCTTCCGGGTCATCATCGTTATCGACGAAGTCATAACCATTATCGAGGACGCGTTCGACCATGTCCTCGTGGCTCATGCAAACACCGGTGTCGATGACGGCGACGGTGATAGCGGAAAGCTCGCCCATTTGATCCCATGCCGTCTCGGCTTGAATATGGGGCAGCGCCCATTGCCGATCATAATCGGGGTCATTGGGCGGGTTGTCAAAGGCGACGCTGACGACGAAGTCCTGCTCGACCAGCTCGACATCGCTGTCGAAGGTGAAGTCATCGCTGCCGAATGCGTCCGGCACATCAACGACCCAGATTTCGAGCTCTTCAATGCGCTCGACGATCGTGCCGCCGATGCGCTGGACATATTCCCATTTCTCGTCGAGGGGCGTATTGGGGTCGTAGTGAATCACCCAATTGCCGGTTGGCGCGGCGCGGTTGACTGGCACGACGCGCGTGCTGTCCGGCGTGCCGTTGTTCGCGCCGCTGAGCACAAATTCAGCGTGCGGGAGCTGGCGCGGCGAAGATTCGCTGGCTGCCGCTAGGAACAAGCCGCCCAGGATCAGCATAATCGTTAGGTTGAGAGTGGTCGCCGTTTTACGTGAAATCATGATATTTCCCTTCGTCTATGCAATGCAACTAGAAGGACGAAATCTGCGTTTCTTTCGCTGTAATAAACTCGAGCAGGGCGGGAACGCCTTCCTCTGTCTTTTGAATGCCGCGCTGGATCGCTGGGATAATCTGATCAGGCGATTCGATGCGCTCGCCGTAGCCGCCGAATGCCTTCGCCATATCGGCGTAGTGGCCGGAAATGTCGGTGCTGCGATATTTCTCGGTAGAGACGGGCATAACCGGAATCTCGATCGCCATCGAGAAATTGTTGAAGAGCACTGACAGTATCGGGATTCTTTCTCGCACCGCGGTCTCGAAATCCATGCCAGTGAAACCGATAGCGGCATCGCCCCAGACGTTGATGCAGAGCGCATCGGGCTTGGCCAGTTTCGCGCCCATCGCCAGCCCGAGACCGTAACCGAGCTGGGTCGTCTTGCCCCAGCCGAGGTAGGTCAGCGGCGCGACCGACTGCCAGAAGGGCGACAATTGATCACGCGGGCTGCCGGCATCGTGGGTGATGATCGTGTTCTCGACATCGACCGTATGTAGCAAATCCCAGATGACGCGATAGGGCGATATCGGCGCCTCATCACAGGTGAGCTTCGCCTTCCATTGGTCGAGCCATTCTTCTTTAACCGCGCTGATTTCTCCGGCGACGACCGCCATGCGCTCTTGGGAGGCGCCATTGGTACGAGCGCGGACGGCTTCTACCAAGCTATCCAGGATTAAGCCGGCATCGCCTACAAGAGCGGTATCAACGGGAACATCTTTGTTGATGTCCGCCGGATCTAAAGTCGCATGAATAATACGTTTGCCAGCGGGGATTTTGACACCAAAGGCGGTACGGGTGAAGCTGCAGCCGACGCCGAAAATCAGATCGGCATTACCCAGGAAGTGATGCACCGCTTTGGGGATAGACCGCCCGCCGGAGCCCAATGCCAGGCGATGATCTTCCGGGAAGGCGCTTTTGCCAGCCAAACTCGTTGTCACCGGCGCGGCCAGCAACTCCGCCAATTCTTTCAGAGAGTCCCAAGCCTTGGCGTAATGCACGCCCTGCCCGGCATAAATGACCGGACACTCGGCAGCGAGCAACGCTTCGGCGGCCGCTTCAATCGACGCGCTGTCAGGACCGTAGCGCAGGGTCGGCGCTGGCGCCGGATCAAAGTCGTCAGCGATATCCTCGGAATATATATCGGAGGGGAATTCCACCAGTACCGGGCGCGGTCGTCCGTTGCGAACTTGGGTGAAGGCGCGCCGCATCGCTTCGGGAACGGCTTCGGGCACGGTGACCTGTTCGCAGGATTTTGTTACGTGCCGATAGTTCAAGGCGGAACTGAAGTTCGGCTGAATTTGACCGAGCTGCCGCGTATAGCCGCCTGGCAATACAACGATCGGCGAGGAGTCGCCAAAGGCTTGGGCGACGCCGCCGAAAGCGTTCTCGGAACCCGGTCCGCTCTGCATGCAGAATACGCCGATCTTTTCGCCCGAGGTTACGCGGCTCAAGGCGTCAGCCATGTGAAGGCCGATGCGCTCTTGACGCACGATAATCGGACGGATATCCAGTTTCGCCGCCGCTTCAATCAACGGGTTGACCGGATAGGCGAAGAGGTATTCTACGCCTTCCGCTTTCAGAACTTTGGCAACTGCGTCGGCAACTTTCATGCTTTTGGATTTCCGTCAATTCGCCACTATCACGTATCAAAGACCTAACTGATGTTATCACGCGCGCTGCGCCAGGTCAAAGCATGATGATAAAGAATGTTCAATCCTTCTACGAAAGATCGGGCGATTGCGTCGCATTGCAAATCCAATCCCTCCCCCGTTCGCCCTAGCGGAAGAGCTGGATTTGCGAGCATCCGAGCCTGATGAAAATGGCGGAGGAAGGCATGACGAAACGCATCGGCCCAGCGTTAGGCGAGCGCGCACGCTCGCGTCATAGCTAATCTTCGCGACTTGTGATAGATTTTTCGTTGGCGAAATCCTTCGCCAGAAAGCAAGCAAGCGCCCGGCATGGCGCTTGCTCATTCTGAAAGGAGGAGGCTTGTGAACGGTTACATCACCTTATGGCTAACTGTTCGTGTCCACGGGCATTTGTTGCTCGTGGTCATCTGGCATTTCATACATGCCAGACGGCTTTAGCCATGTACTCCCCTCAGTTATGTCTGAGGGGGAGTATACTTATGTCAAGGGATTATGTCAAGGTTTTTTGTCCAGTGCACAGGGCAATCGCATCAAATTGAAATTGCGTTGGCATTGACTATTTTCCCCGTAACTTTGGTGATCTGTAGGGGCGATTCGGTGAATCGCTCGAAATTTACAGACCATTTTCAACGAGCGCCTCACGAAAAGCCTCTGGATTTTCGCAATTTTCGTGGCGAACGGCGCATTATGATTTTGAAGCGATTGCCCTGTCCAGTGCATTAGTCAGATCGTCAATCCTACATACTGTTAAGATATTGGGCCGAGTTTAAGCTAGCAAATATACTTCGTCAAAAGATTATCCAAGAACGCGGCTGTAACTTTCGTCTGTTTTTCCCACGTCTGTTCGCATAAACAAGTCTAATCCAGGCGGCGCCGATTGACCTCGAAAGTGAAGACGTCGTCGCGAGCGTAGCCACCGGTGACATCGAGCGTCATCTGTTCTTCGGCGATGCGGTTTAGATCGAGATCGGCGTAAAGAATCGTCTCTTCGCCGTAGACTGGCATGATAAGGTAGTCGCCATCGGGGGCGATGACGGCGCTGCCGCCGTTCAAGAGCAGCGATGTTGGCTGGTCACGCAAATGCTGCGGCAGGTCGAGCTCGGCGGGGAAGTCAGAAGCGGGCATGATGCTGCCAATAGCAAGCACGAACGCACGCCCCTCAAAGGCGTAATGGCGGCTAGCGATCTGGTGGCTTTCTTTGACCGCGGGCCAGAGGGCGATGTGGATCGATTCGTTGCTGATATGCAGGGCTTGGCGCGCGTGGGGCATCCAGTGTTCCCAGCAGATCAAGCCGCCGACGCGCCCAACGGAAGTATCGACGGCGCTCAAGCCGGCGCCATCGCCCGGCGCCCAGACGAGCTGCTCGGTGTAGGTGGGGCGCAGCTTGCGGTGATGGTTGGCGATTGCGCCATCGGCGTCGATGGTGACGATGCTGTTGTAAAGGCTGCGGTTGCCGCGCCCGCTCAGTACGCGTTCGTTGATGCCTAAAATGAGGACGATTTCGTGATCACGAGCGGCTTCTTGCAGTTGCCGCATCTCAAGACCGTCGATGGTCATGCTGTTGGCGACGAGGCGGGCGTACAGCTGTTTGGTCGGCGGATGATCCCAGCGGGCATAATCGAGGGCGTAATCGAGCCAGGCGGGATAACCGGGGAAGAAGGTCTCGCCGAAACTGGCGAGCTGGGCGCCCTGCCCCGCCGCCTCGCCGATCAACGAGCAGGCTAAGCCGACGGTCTGCTGCAGGTCGTAGTAAACCGGGCGTGCCTGGATGAGAGCGACGCGGACGCTGTCAGACAATTGCGGAGTTTCTCGCCCTAGCTGTCGAGCACGGCGCGAACGCGAAACTGCTCGCCATCGCTATCGGGCGCGTTGGCGATGGCTTCAGCGACCGTCAAAGCCGCGCCCGCTTCATCAGCGCGCATCACATTGGTCAAGGGCAGGACGGAAGATGTCGGGTCGATATGCGAGGTGTCAAGCTCTTCCAATTTCTGGAAGTAATCGAGAATGTCTGAAAGCTGCCTCTGGTAGCGGGCGACATCGTCTTCGCTGATTTCCAGGCGCGCCAGATCGGCGATCGCGCGGACGTCATCGGCGGAAAGAATCGCTTTTGCCATCATGTCTCCAGCGCTTGAATCAATGTTATTGGAGTGTAGCCCAGATAATCCTCGCTTTACAGGTTGGAGACGGCGCAAGTTTTGTTCAGCGCGGAGGCTAGGGTTGGGGATCGGGCGGGCAAGCCGCCACTGCGGTAGACACAGCAGGTCGCTCGCAATTACACAGGGCATTTTATGGGGCGGCGGATTCGGGTACACTGAAACAAGGTAAACGCGATTGGGAGAGAGACGATGCGAGCGACGGTCGACCGAGAGGAAGCGCTGCGATTGTTACAGATCGAACATCAAGCGGCAGCGGCGCTGATAGCGGAACTCACGGCCGAAGAAATGACGCGCCGCGACACGATTCAGCACGGCATGTATTACGACCAGGAAACTTCGTTCAAAGACTTGCTGGCGCATTTGATCTGTTACGAAGATTATACAGTTGAGGCGATCGGCGAATGGCGAAATGTTCGCAAGCACTGGGCAATTGAAGCGGTGCAGGATCCGCGGCGGGGGCGCGAGATCCATTACGGAGGCATCGCTGACCGCGACCATCTCAGCTTGGGAGAGCAACTGGACGAATACCGGACGGTGAGCCAAGCGCTGGAGTTAGAAATCAGTGAGATGTCCGATGCCGATTGGCGGCGCGCGCCGTCATTTGCCAACGCCGACGAGGGCGATCTGGGCGGCATGATCGAAGGCATCCTGGTCTTGCCTCCGCGCCCGATGTACCGTCACCTGCCGGTTCATATTCCGGATGCGGCGCGCTATATCCGCAGCCTGCGTTGAACAGGGCGTAGAGCAGGCGTGGGGCAGCCGAGGCGCCGCCTTATGCTATAATGCGCGCCTGTTTAGCAAATTGACTTAGAGGCGAATCGGAGAAGTCATGCGCATTTCCGGCTGCCTGGCGATATTTGCGCTATGTTTGGCATTCATTGCGATGACCGGCTTTTGCTCGGCGACGAGCTTCAGCCTGGCGCAGCAAACCGTGGTTGACCTGAACGCGGCTGGCATGGCGGTGGATGATCCACTCGTGACCTTGCGCTGCGCGATTACGGGACGCTGTGAGAGCGCGAGCGCGCACGGAGGCGCCCCGCCCTTGAACGCGCCGCTGCTGGAATTGACGCCGCTAACCACAGCGATGCCAACTTCGCCGCCCGAGACAAGCGCAGTCAATTCTGTCTTGATCGCCGAAGCGCCAGCAGCGACCGTCATGGCGCCGACGGCGATACCCACGACGGCGCCGGTTGCCGCTTTGCCGCGCATCACCGACCCGCGCCAGATTCAGATTCTGCTGCTGGGCATCGACCAGCGAAGCGCGACGGATGACCCGGGTCCATTCCGCACCGACACGATGATGCTGATCAATATCAATCCAGCGCAGAAGTCGGTCGGCGTTTTGTCGCTGCCGCGCGACCTGTGGATGGAAATTCCCGATTATGGCGGGGCGCGCATCAATCAGGCGAACTTCATCGGCGATGGCAACGCCTACCCGGGCGGCGGCGGACCTGCGCTGGCGATGGAGACGGTGGCGGCCAATTTCGGCGTGCGCGTAGACAAGTACCTGCTCGTCAACTTTGACGTCTTCACCACGATCGTCGATACGTTGGCGCCAAATGGCTTGCCAGTAACCGTTTCCGAGTGGATTGATGACCCGGATTATCCCGATGATCGATACGGGACAATTCATGTGCAATTCGAGCCGGGCGAACAGCGGATGGATGCCGAAACTTTGCTGCAATACGCTCGTACAAGAGCCACCGAAGGCGGCGATTTCGACCGCGCGCGGCGGCAGCAACAAGTGCTGGACGCAGTGCGTGCCGAAGTCTTGAGCGCCGGCGGCATCATCAACTTCGTAGCGCAAGCTTTCACGCTCTGGGATGCCCTGCAGGGGAATTACCGAACCAACCTGGAACTCAACGACATAGTCGCGCTGGGCGATTTGATGGGCGAGATCAAACGGGAAAACATCCGCTATCGCGTGATCGACAACTTATACGCCTTTCCCGGCTTGAGCCCGCAGGGGGAACAAGTGCTGTATCCTGATTTTGCCGGCATCCGCGACCTGATTCTCGACACCTTCTACGCGCAGACGCAGCTGACGCTCGCGGAGATGAAGGCGCGCGCCGACGAGGAGAATCCGCTGGTCTACGTCTTCAACGGGACGAATGTGGTCGGACTAGCGGGCGATACGCGCGACTGGCTGTTGGCAAAGGGCGTCCGCGTCGATGACATCGGCAATGATGTGACCAACGGGCGGGCGTTGACGGAGATTCGCGAGTACGGGCGCTACCATGGGACGGCGAAATACCTGGCGGCGCTGATGGGTTTGCCGGAAGATCGGATCGCGCGCAGCGGCGATGGGCTGATCGCTGAAGGCGTATTGGTCGCGCTGGGTAGGGACGCTGTTGAGATAATCGGCGGGTAGGCGACGTCGCGACGCTCCTACATTCTGGCTTTATTTCCACTTTGCTATAATGAGCGCATACTGGCGAGAGAGAGTGCATCATGCTCCGCAGAATTGGGCTGTCGAATTTCAAGTGCTGGAAAGAGTTGGATATTGAGCTTGCGCCGATCACGCTGCTGTTTGGGACGAATAGCTCGGGCAAGACGGCGATATTGCAGTCGCTGTTGATGTTAAAGCAGACGGCGCGGGGATTTGATCCGGGGCAGCATATCAACTTTGGAGGAAGACCGAGGGATTATTTTTATTTCGGCAGTTATCAGGATTTAGCGTATTCACACCAGACAGACCGGGACATTTCGGTGAGTCTTACTTGGGAGAAGACTGGCGTCATATTGTCTAGACGAGACGGCGCGATTTGGGTGGAAGATCCGGAAGATCACTTTAATATCGGCAAGACCATTCGATATGACGTCGAATGGCGAATGAGGAACGGCATCTTCATCAACAAGTTAGCCTACTCTACGATAGAAGATGGACAACCCATAGAATCGTATTGGCTAAAATACAAGGAAGACGGAAGCTACGCGTTGTGGATGACTGGCTGGGACTCAGACTACGAAGTTGGGGGTTTCCCTCCGCCGCAAAGCTGTTTCATTTTGCCCTCTCGAAAGGACTGGAGCTTTCCAGTTTACTCCTTGGAGTTTCAGCAATTGATGACCTGCCTGATTTATCTTGGTCACCTTCGAGGTTACCCAAAGCGACAATACCTCTGGACCGGCAGCAAGCCCTCCGTGATTGAACCCAATGGCGAGCAAACAATTGAGCATTTGATTGCCTCATCCCGAGATGACGGCGCTCTTCTGCGAGAGGTTGAAAATCGACTGGAATATCTAGACCTCGTAGAGTCGTTCGACGTTAAACCTGTTGACAACATTGAACGACGATATGAAGCCACCGCTACGTTAGCCGGCGTGGAAAGCTCGCTTATGGATGTCGGCTTCGGCGTCTCTCAAGCGCTGCCGGTCGTCACCATGCTCCTTTCCGCGCCTGAAGGCTCAATCATCCTGCTGGAACAACCCGAACTCCACCTCCACCCCAACGCGCAGGCGGCACTTGCCGACCTGTTGCTGGAAGTCGCCGAAAAGCGCAATCTACAACTCATCGTCGAGAGCCACAGCGAGCATATCGTCCGGCGCTTGCAGCGGCGCATCGCCGAGGCGGACTCAGAATTTGCCAATCCGGAAAACATCAAGATGTACTACTGCCAGCCGGGCGAGGGCGGCGCGACGATTGACGAGGTTGATGTAGACCGCTTTGGTCAAATCTCGAATTGGCCCGAGAAATTCATGGGCGACATCAGCGGGGATTTGCATACTATGCTGAAAGCAGCACTCGAACGTCGAAGTCAGGAGCTGGAAATTGTCGGAAGTGGTGGTTGATACCAACGTTTGGGTGAAGGTTGATGAAGTCGTAGCGGAAACTGAAACTGACGAAGAAAAGCAATGCATTATCTCATGCCAGCAGTGGCTCGAACAATTCATCGCTGGCGAAGATAGCTTGGTTGTAGACAGCTACGATACACACGCGATTTTGACAGAGTACCGCAACAATGTCCGACCCGGTGGTGTGGCAGAGAACCTGCTTAACGAACTCACTGGCCGGCTTTTTCACCGACTCGTGCTTAAGGCAATTCAGCTTGACTTGGACGATTTCGCCATCTTACCGCCAACATTTGATCTAACTCATGGCAAGGATAGAAAGTTTGTCGCCGTTGCCACTCAATGTGAGCCCTATGCCCCGATATACAATGCGACGGACAGCGATTGGGCAATGGACAAAGATTCGCTGACGGAACACGGCCTAACAATCCACGAACTCTGCCCGGATTACATTGCTCAATTGCTGGCCGCCGACTAGCTTCGCCCCGAATCTTCCGCCAAAGCCATACGCATATCCCGCCAGCGAACGCGCGCCGACGCTTGCCTATGCTACAATATAGGCAGAGATAGACGTGGTTCAGGACCGGAGCAATGAACGAGGAAACGAGGGAACCGCTGGCAAAGCTGGTTTGGCTGGATCCCTTCAGCGGCAGCGCAAACGAACACCCCCTGCGCGAAGGTGACCGCATCAAAATCGGGCGTTCGGCAAGCAACGACATTCAAATCAGCGAGGGACATGTTTCGCGGGAGCACGCGATAGTCGCCTGCGAAGACGGCGCCTTTTCGGTAGACGATGTCGGCAGCGCCAACGGCACCTTTGTCAATGGCGTGCAAGTCTACGGCATGAATCCACTTTCGATCGGCGATGAGCTGCACCTTTTCGTCTCCGTGCTCAAGCTGCTTTCGCCAAGCGACGAGGCGGGACCGGAGGCGGTCGAGCGCGTGTCCGCAGTTGCCGGCGACCGCGCCAGCCTGCGCATCACTAGAGGTCCGCAACGGGGCCAGATGTTTGCGCTGCTGAAAGACGAGTTGTACATCGGCCGCTCGACGCCGAGTTCAAATTGGGAGATCGCCCTGCAAGACCCGACGGTTTCGCGCCCGCACGCCTTTCTGGTGAAAGAGGATCAGCAGTGGAAACTCTTTGATCTGGGCAGCATCAATGGCACATCGGTCAACAGCCAGCCGATAACCGGCGGCAAGGCGCAGCAGCTGCGCGATGGCGATCGCATTATGTTCGGCGGCACCTTGACCGTGTTCCACACCGGCTTCCCCTTACAGCCTTCCAATGGACAAAAGGAAATCAACGGAATCTCATGAGCAAACCGAATATCATCCTCATTATCGCCGACGACATGGGTTACGGCGATTTTGGCGTGTTCAACGACCAGATATCCTGTACGCCAACGCTTGATGCCTTGGTGGACGAAGGCGTCTGCCTGACGCAGCATTACTCGGCGGCGCCCGTCTGCACGCCAGCGCGGGCGGCGCTGATGACCGGGCGCTACTCCCATCGCACCGGCAGCATTGATACGCTGGAAGCGCGCGGACTGGATCGCCTGCGATTGAATGAGACGACCATGGCCGATGTCCTGGGCAGCGCCGGTTACGCCACCGGGCTGATCGGAAAATGGCATAATGGCGCGCTCGACCGGCGTTATCATCCGCGCTCGCGCGGCTTCCAGGAATTTGTCGGCTTTCAAGGCGGCTGGAATCCTTTTTATCGCTATCGGCTGGATCGCAATGGCAGCATCGAATACGGCGACGGGCAAACCTACCTGACCGATGTCTTCAGCGATGCCGCCCTTGACTTCATTGAGCGGCATCACCGCGAGCCTTTCTTCTTGCAGCTGGCTTATAACGCACCGCACTTCCCGCTGGAGGCGCCCGATGCGCTGGCGCAGAAATATGTCGAGATGGGCTTCAGCCTGGGCGTCAGTTTGATCTACGCGATGATCGAAGTGATGGACGCAGGCATCGGGCGGATCGACGAGAAACTGAGTGACCTAGGCATCGGGGACAATACCATTCTGATTTTCACCAGCGACAATGGACCGGCTTTCGGTACGTGGAACGGTTTTTCGCAGACGCGCTACAACTATGGCTTCAACGGCTCTAAAGGCAATACCTACGAAGGCGGCATCCGCGTTCCGCTGATCATTCGCTGGAACGATGGAGTCGATGGCGGGAAGCGCATAAGCGACATGGCGCATTTCACCGATTGGTTTCCCACGCTGCTGAGCATGGCGCAGGTCGATGCGCCGGCTGAGCTCGCGCTGGACGGCGTCGATATCACGCCGGTCTTGCGCGGCGACGGCGGCGATGATTATCCGCAGCGCTGCTGGCAGTGGAATCGCTATGTGCCGCTGGGCAGCTGCAACGCCGCCATTCGCGATGGCGACTGGAAGCTGCTGCGTCCGCGCATCGCGGAAGCGATGGAAGTCAGCCCGGTCGATACTGCCCACGACCATGCGGTCAAATACTTCCCCGAGCGCTATGATGACATCGTTCGCGCGCCAGCGCCAGATCGGACGATTCCCGATCCGCCGTCCCCGCTGCTCTTCAATATCGCCGAAGATCCCTTTGAGCGGCAGGACCTGGCGGAGCAGCATCCACAAAGGGTGGCGGCGCTGGAGGCGGACTTGGAGCGCTGGTTCATTGATGTGACCGGGATTTGAGATTGCGCTGCTTCCGAGAGGCTTGACCGGGCAGACCGACTGCTTCGTTCAAGTGATACACGATAAGAATTGCGGGCGACTCAACGGGCCGCGCGGGCGCCGACCGCCGCCATCGCCCTTCGACACCGACCGGCAGTCGCCCCTACATTCGCTGTTCAAAATCGCAACCGCTGTAAAATAGGCAGACAGTGCGCTACGATGTTGCGACGCGTGATTCCGCATGATATGAGTATTGATAGCGATGACAGTTTCCCTTCTGAAAGAAAACGCCGACCTGGCGACCGCGGTGGACATCCTTGACAGCTGGGTCGCGCACCGCGTGAAGCAGTGGCATCAACCGGGTCTGGCGATCGGCGTCGTTTACCGGGGCGAATTGCTCTGGGGCGCCGGCTACGGCTGCGCCGATCTCGAGACGGGCGCGCCGGTTACGCTGGACACGCGCTTCCGCATTGCCAGCATCACCAAGACCTTCACCGCAACTGGCATCCTGCAGCTGCGCGATGCCGGGCTGCTGAGCCTGGATGACGCGGTCTCCCAGCATCTGGATTGGTTCGACTTGCGCTACCAGGACGCGCCGGCGATCACCATTCGCAATTTGCTGACGCATACTTCCGGCTTGCCACGTGATTCAGCGAACCCCATGTGGACGGAATGCGAGGCGCCGGCTTGGGACGAATTCATCAAGGATACGAAAGCGCGGGCAGCAACCCGCCCGCCTTACGAGAAATTCGCCTACAGCAATCTCGGCTACTCGCTGCTTGGCGGCATTATTGAAGCGGTTGCGGGGCAGCCCTGGGCGACCTACTTGCGGGAGCAGGTGCTGGATCCGCTGGGCATGGGCGAGACGCGGCCCGTTCCCAGCGTCGATGATCCGCGCTTGGCGACCGGTTACACGCGCGAGAAAGACGGCTATAAGCGCGATGCCCTGCCCTTCTGGCTGATGAATGGCTTCGAGGCGTCGGCGAATTTCGCCTCATCGGTCAACGACCTGGTGAAGTATGCCGGCTTCCATCTTGGCTTGACGGGCGACAAGGCGCTCTCTCCATATTCGCTGCTTGACATGCACCGAATTCACTGGCTGGACGCAGGCTGGGATGGCGGCTATGGCTTGGGCATGGGGCTTTACCGGGTCAAGGACTGGGTCATCAGCGGGCATGGCGGCGGCTACCCCGGTTACCTGACCGCGTTCAGCGTCTGCCGCGAGCATAAGACCGGCGTGATCGTCCTGACCAACTCGCTGGGAAGCGATCCGCAAGCTTATGTGAATCAAGCGTATCAGCTCATCCTGCCCGAGATCATCAAAGCGACGGCGGAAGAGGCGCCGGAGGCCAAGGCGGAATGGGAGAAATATCTGGGCGAATACGAAAGCGATTGGGCGCGCACGAAAGTGATTGTTCGCGGTGGCAAATTGCAGCTGATCAGCCTTGACTTCATCGACGCGCCGGCGACGACGCTGGAGCCAACCGAGGTAGAGGGCGTTTTCGCGCTTTGCGAAGAGGGACAATCAAACGAGACGCTGCGCTTTGAACTGGACGCCGCTGGACGGGTAGCGCGAATGTGGGAGCGCAGCGAATACAGTATTCCCGTCGATTAGAACAGAAGCGCGAGGTTGGATCGCGACGCGGGGCCAGGCAAAATTGTTAATTCGATCGCTTGAGCACAGCGCGCAGGCGATCATATCGGAGGAGTCGGAGTGACTGAAACTGGCAAACGAGCGGCGGTCACGATAGGGGTCGCGCTGGCGCTGATTCCGTTATTGCTGTTTACGTATTTCGGGCTAAGCACACGGCTCCTGGCCGACGACTACGCATATCTCGGATTGGTGCAGAGCATAGGTACTTGGGAGTCGATGCTAGCCTGGCGCGAAACCTGGAACGGCGGTTACAGCAATTTCCTTCTTTATGGCCTGCTGACGCCTCTGGGCACCGCGGCGCCGGCGCTATTTTCGCTGATCACCATCACGTCCGCATTTGTCGCATACGGCTGGCTGATTAACACGGCTTTGGCTTGTCTCAGAATTGGCAAAGGGCGCGGACCGATCGTAGTCGCATTGGCCGCGCTCGCGGTCACAGCAACGATTAACGGGTTCCATATAGCGCAAGCATTTTATTGGCTTACGGCGGCGGTGGTGTACACTTGGCCGGTTGCGATGTTGCTGCTCGGCATCGCACTGGCAGCGGAGACGGCGCGCCGGCTGCGGGGCAAGCGTGGGCATGTATTGGCGGCGATTGCGGCCGCGCTTTATGCCTTCGTCAATGCTGGCTATTCCGAAATGTTTCTCATTTTCCAGCTCACAACTGTGGCGCTGATCACAATTTACGTCCTGCTGTTTCTGGCCAGTCCGAATCGAAATAGTTTGCTCATCCTCGCTCTCGCAGCTTGCCTTGGCACATTCGCAGGCTTGGCTATGCAATTGAGTTCGCCTGGTTTCGCGATCCGCAGTTCGATGTCGATCAATGACACATACATTGTGACGCCGATACGCGAGCCGCTTCAACTAGTCGACCGCACGCTGAATTTGACATTGCTCTATGCCGGGCATCAGGAAGCCATCGCCGGATTCATGTTGGTCATGTTTGCCGGTATGTTCCTGACTTTGTCGGCGGGCAGGCGCGTCCCGGCTGATTCGATAATGCAGCGATTGCGGGGCGCCGCTGCTCCCATGTTTTTGCTTTGACTGTTCAGCTTCTTTTCTTTCCGGTTCCGTGGTCACACAGCAGCGACAACATTCAGCTATTGGGCCGATTCAGCTATGGCTTTATGACAGTCGTCGGTATCAATTTGCTGTTGATCGCGGTCTTGCCGTCTATCCTGTGGCGACGCGATTTGCTCGATAGAGCGCTCAACAGACGAAGTGGCTTGATGGTATATTGCAGTTCAGTGTTGCTCGTGGTTTGTGCGCTATTCGCATTGACGCAGCTTCGCGCCATTCACTACAAAGCGTCGTCCTACCTGTTCATCACAGCTGTGTCTATGCTCATTATGCTTGCAAGCCAGTTGACAGTGACCGTCGCCCAGCCACGCTTCAACAGGCTTTTAATGGCTACCGTATACATTACTGGTTGCGCGCTTGTAATCCTAGCCGCGCTGTTGGCTGTCAAGATGTTTGGGGCAGGTTACGTCGTCAAACGAACGCTCGCTTCGACGACATTCGCGTTTATGATTGCCGGGGTTATGAATGGCCTTGCGCTTGGCGCCTTGATTCAGCGCGGATGCTGTTTGACCGATGCCAAGCCGATCTGGAGTCGATTGATAAGGCTGTTCAGCCTAATTGTGGCATCTGCGATTGCAGCCGGCATTGCGATAGGACAAGCGCCACGGATTGCCTATACTAGCGGCGATGTCGATATCTGGGAATCAACGCATCAGGAGATCATCAGGCTGCGTGACGCGGGTGATCCGGCCGTATACACGAAGAGTTTTCCGCGCCTCGTTACAGATCACCTGGGCAGCGCGCCTCCCAAGTATAAGAGCACATCCCTAGACTGGCGATCCATGCTATTCTACGGACTAGATATGAGGAAGTTAACTGAAGACTGCCGATCCCCAGAAGCGAATGTGAGAGAAGAGCCGGGTATCAATGTGATCTGTCTGGTAATAAACAAGACCGGACGCGGCTAAGGGATTGGCATGCTCGAAGCCAAGGGCGTTATTGTAAGCATCCTGCATTTGTACCAACCGATAGAGCGAATTGAAACGCTGATCGGCTTCGTCGCGCGGACAAAAGCCGCGAGCGTCAAAGTTTGCGGCGAAAGGGCTGACGAGACTTGCTCGACTAGATGTTCGCGCAGCAAGGCGCCTGCTTTACGGGAGAATTTAGCTTGACCGGAATTGACAAACGAGTGGCGGTGGCATTTGGCGTCGCGCTCGCGCTGGTCCCGCTCTTGCTTTTCACCTTTTTCGGCCTAAGCACGCGGCTGCATGCGGACGACTACGTCAATCTCGCGTTGCCGCTGAGAATCGGCGCCTGGGAGGCGATGCTCTATTGGCGAGGACTCTGGAACGGCGGTTACAGTAACTTTCTACTGTATGGCGTGCTTGCGCCGTTAGGCGTTGCGGCGCCGCCATTTTTTTCCTTCACACTTATCGCGACTGGCTTTGTCGCTTTCAGCTGGGTCGCCAATACGGTCTTGGCTCACCTGAGCATACAGGAGTATCGGCGAGCGATGGTCGTCGCCTTGGCCTCGCTCATGATGGCGGCGACTATCAATGGGATTTACACACCGCACACCTTCCATTGGTTCACATCGGCAGTGGTGTACATGTGGCCCGCGGGGATGTTTCTGCTCGGCATTTCGCTGGCGGTGGAGGCGGTGCGCCGGCTTCGCGGCAATTTTCAGCTGCTAATGGCGGCGATTGCCAGCGCCGTCTACGCTTTTGTAAATGCGGGCTTTTCAGAAATGTATCTCGTTTTTCAACTTTCAGCCGTGGCTCTCATCGCGATATTCCTTATGTTTTTCCCAGCAGGTCCGAATCGCAGATCGTATCTCGCGCTCACTTTGGCAGCATTGCTTGCGTCATTCGCCAGTCTAGCGTTGCAAGTAAGCGCGCCCGGTTTTGTGACTCGCAGTTCAGCGTCGGTTGACACCAGTATCTTTTCGCTGCCGCTTCGGGACATTTTCATTCTCATCGGCCGCGCATTGGACGAGACATTGCTCTACGCGGGACAGCAGAAAAGTTTCGCCGGATTTATGCTGGTCGCGTTCGCCGCGCTATTCTTGACATTAAGTGCGGGCAATCACTTCTCGGTTGAATCAGCATCGCGTAGATTGCGCGCCACTAAAGCTCCCCATGCCTTCGCATTGATTATGCAACTCCTCTTCGTTCCGATTCTATGGTCTCAGCAAAGTAACGATCCCCAGGTATTTGGTCGGTTCAGTTACGCGTATCTGACGGCGGTCAGTATCAATCTATTCGCGATTATGGTCTTGCTAGCGCTCGTTTGGCGGGATCGAATGTTCACTGAAATGCAATTTAGCGGCGACGGATTGATGAAATATTGCACCGTAGTGCTACTGGTTGTTTGCCTTTTCTTCGCGATGACTCAATATCGAAACATAGACTTTCGGGCATCATCTTATCTGTTTTTCTCGGCGTTGACCCTGCTCATAATGCTTGGTACCCAATTGGCAGTGATAGCAGACGAGACGCACGTGCGTCGACTTCTGCTGCTTAGCGCATTCATTACCGCCAGCGCAATAGTGGCCCTGGCGGTATTGGTTTCCGTTGAGACATTCATGGTTCGCTATATCGTTAGACGCTCACTCGCGCCGATTCCGTACGCGATTATGCTTGCGGGGCTGATAAACGGCGTCACGCTCGGCGCTTTGATTCGCCACGGATTTCGGTTGACGGGCGCCAGAGCCGTCTGGCTGAAGTGGCTTAGGCTTACTTGCCTTATTGTTGCCTTAGTTATCGCCGTTGGTATGGTGATTGGGCAGGGCAAACGGATTCCGTACATGAATGAGTACGTGGAAATTTGGGAGGCTCAGCATCAGGAGATCATCAGACTGCGCGACGAGGGGGATCCTGCAGTATTAACCATGAACTTGAAACGCATTGTTGGCGGCAAAATAGATCAAAGACCTCCAACATATCTGGTCGCTCCCATCGAGCCGAGGGAGCAGCTCTTTTATGGACTGGAAGGAGGGACGCGATATATTGAATAGTCGCTGTGTTTTGTAAGCCTTCGGTTCGCATTTTAGTATCAAGCGGAAGCGCCAAACGTATCTTCAGCTATTGACCAAATAACTCAAGCAAATGGGAAGGAAAACGAATGCCAAACATAAATCCGAGCAAACTGAATGCATTCACCGCGCAGATCCTCAAAGCAGCAGGCGCCAAGCAGGACTACGCCGAAGTCGTCGCGGCGCATCTGGTCGATGCCAACCTGGCCGGGCACGACTCGCACGGCGTGATCCGCACACCCTATTACGTCCGCTCAATCGAAAAAGGCGAGCTGCATCCGAGCGCCGAACCCGAGATCGTCCAGGAGACCGCGTCCATGGCGCAGATCTGCGGCAACTGGACCTTCGGCCAGGTGATCGCCAAGCAGGCGACCGAACTGGCGATTGCCAAGGCGAGCGATCAAGGCGTGGGCTTGGTGTCGATGTATCACGAAGGGCATACCGGTCGCCTCGGTACCTACGCCGAGATGGGCGCCGAAGCCGGCATGGCATCAATGATTTGGGACGGCTGCCTCGGCGGACCGCGCTCGATCGTCGTGCCCCTGAATGGCACCGGGCGCAAAATCGGCGCCAATCCGATTGCGATGGGCTTCCCGAGCGAAACCTACGGCGTCGTTTTTCTCGATTTCGCCACATCGATATCGGCGGCGGGCAAGGTGATGGTGGCGGTGGATAAAGGCGAGCAACTGCCGGGCGAGTGGATCGTCGACGCCGACTGGCAGCCGACCTCCGATCCGACGCAGTTGGCGAAAGGCGGCGCCCTGCGGCCGATGGGCTTGCCATACGTGGGGCATAAAGGGTATGCGCTGGCGATGATGGTCGGGCTCTTCACGATGATGGCATCGCTGCGCTCGGATAATGAGCCGCCCTCGGAAGACCGCTGGGGCACCGTGATTCTGATGATCGATATCTCGCGCTTTGGTCCGCTGGAAGTTTTTCGGCGGCAAGTCGATACGATCATCGACTTTGTGAAGACCGACCCGCTGGACGGCGAGGTGCTTTATCCCGGTGAAATCGAGGCGCGAACACGGCGGGAACGAGCGAATGGCATCCATTTGCCGGATGCGACCTGGCGCGAGATCACGACCTGCGCTCAGGAATTGGGACTTACATCGCCACGTTAGAATTCGCTCGACAAAGATAACGAAGACGGGCGACCTGGCAGGTTGCCCCTGCGTCCTGCGTCATTTTAGCTGAACCGCTGATGTAATCGGTCAATGCCTACTCAAGCCGAGATATATGAAGCGCTGAAGCGGGCGACGGCGGCTGAAGCTCGCCGCGACCTCGCCTTGCAGCTGCTCAAGCAGACGAACAGCCGACTCTATCTGGATGAGTGCCTGCAGGCGCTGCGCGTCCAGCGCGTTCGCGATACGCTGCATGAGAGCCATCGGCCTGTTCTGCGGGAAAAATGCCTGCGCTTCTTCAAAGAGAACAAGCGCGACAAAGCGGGCCTGCTGCGCGAGAGCTTGACGCGGCTGCTCGTCCATATTGAGCATCCTGAAGACGCCGACATCTACAAGCTCGGCGTCGAGACCTACCACTTTCAACCGGTCACTGACGTGGCGCAGAATCTGCGGTCGGTCGCGCTGGCGGGTTTGGCGCCGATTGATCCGCCGCTCGCCTGCTTGTACGCGGCGCGCTTCCTGGGCGAGCCACACACGTCCGTATTCAACTGCGAGCCGGCGATGACCGCGATTAAGGTGCTGGTCGCCTCTAATCAGCGGCTGCCGATCTATCAGTTCCTGCTGCGCGGCGGCGTTGAGATGGCGCAAACGGCGCGCGGCGAGTTAAGCGGGGTGGCGCTGGAATCGCTTGGCGATGACTTTCCCCCGCATCTGTACGAAGACTTGATTGGGCTGTACCAAGCGATTGACCAGCCGACGGCGTCGATGGGCATCATCAATTGGATCATCGAAGGACGCGCGGAGGCGCTCTACAAACGGCTGGAGAGTGTCATCTTGTCGACGCGAGACGCGGACTTGCGGCGCTATGGCTTGGTGATGATGGCGGCGGCGCGCGATGACGATTTAGGCGAGCGCTTGCTGCGCCTGGCAAAAACTGCGCGGAAAGACGACTTGCCGCTCTTCATTGAGGCGGTGGAGATCTGTCACTTGCCGGAGCGGGATGAGGCGCTCCGGCAGTTGCGACGGCGGACGCGGAGCCGCTAGCTGACCAGTTGTCGCTAGCGGATTTCGCCCACGAATATGTCGGCCAGCGCCGCGTCGATTTGCAAAGACAAGTTACTTAAGACCGCATCTGCCGGCGCGCGCTCCAGAATTGATTCGGCGACCAGGACATTGATGGTCAGCAGGAATCGCCCCCGCGCAATCAATGACAGGAGGTAGGCGCCCGCTTCGCCGTCGCAGGTTGTCGCATCGAGAAGATAAACATCCGGGCTGGCATCATCGCGCTCGTAGTCATAGCTGTCCAGCCAAAGCTGCATGAATTCGCTTTGCGCCGCTTCGACAGCGGACTCTGCGTCGCGGTAAACATCGACCCAGAAGTCCAGCGTCGAAAAGAAAATCGACGGATCGCAGGCGTCGTTGGCAACGTGCAATCGCTGGCGATATTGGTGCCCATACTCCGCGGCAAAACTCGCGAAGCCGTCCTGCAAGTCTTCCGCCACAGCCGAAGCCGCCAGCGCCTCAGTCGAGAAATAGCCGGAGAACTGGTCGTCAAGCGGCAGCGCGGGCGGCAATCCCGCGGCAAAAGATTCAAAGGCGGCGGTCACTTGCATTTGCGTCGCCCGCTCTGGCGCCTTCATATACCGGTTTTCCGCCATCGAGGCATCGGTGATGATCAGTACGGTTTCCAGCGTCTCGCCCGCTTCGGAGGCGGCGCTCGGATCGCGCTCGCGAATGGACTCGACGACATCTTGCCCATCCAGCACATCGCCGAAGATCGTGTGTTTGTAATTCAGATGCGGCGTCGGGGCGGTGGTGATGAAGAATTGGCTGCCATTGGTGGCAGGTCCCGCATTCGCCATCGCCAGCAAGCCGGGTCGATCAAATGTCAGGAAGCCGACTGGTTCGTCTTTGAACTGATAGCCAGGACCGCCGCGCCCCGTGCCGGTTGGGTCGCCCCCTTGCGCCATGAAATCCGGAATCACGCGATGGAAAGTGGTGCTGTCGTAATAGCCTTGCTGCGCTAGGAAAACGAAGTTGTTGACCGTGATCGGCGTCAAGTTTTCGTAGAGATCAACATAGATGGCGCCGGCCGATGTGCAGAGGATGGCGCGGTAATCCAGACCAGGTTCCAGCGCTTGTTCCGCCTTCTCGAATTGCATCATCGTCAGCGGCGCAGGCTCGGCGGCGTCGCAGTGTTCTTGCGATGTTCGCGGAACCTCGGCTGACGTTGAAATGACTGCCCCGACGCAGATGCAGAGCGCAAATACAAGACGTTTTACAATCATGATTTCTTCCTTCGACATTTGGCGATAAGACGCTGCCCGGTCGCCGAATTGTGCACGAGTCCAGCGCGCCTGCATAGGCAAGATCCACTATCGGTGGACAGTCGGCGCTTTGCCGCTCAGTTGACAGCCGGAACACGTCTGATAAAATCGCGAATCGAAACAACTTGCGTGATGGGCAACTATATGAGCGACTTCCCCGGTTTCCCCGCCGAAACGCAGCAATTTCTGCAAGAACTGCGCGCAAACAATACGCGCGAATGGTTCGCCGCCAATAAGCCGCGCTATGAAGAATTCGTCAAGGCGCCGGCGCTGCATTGGGTGGCGGCGATGGGCGAGCGGCTGAAGGCGCTCGACAGCGAGATCGTGGTCGATACGCGCGCGAACGGCAGCGGCTCGCTGATGCGGGCGGCGCGCGACACCCGCTTCAGCAAAGACAAATCGCCCTACAAAGTTAATGTCGCCATGATGTGGTGGCGCGGCAGCGGCAAGAAGATGCAGCATCCAGCCTTCGGCATGCAGATCACGCCCGATGACGCCGGCTTGATGGTCGGCATGTTTCACTTCTCCAAGCCGATGCTGGCGGCATTTCGAAAGGCAGTGCTGGATGACGAGCTGTGCGAGGAATTGATTACGATTGCGAAATCGGCGCAAGCAGCCGGCTACAATCTGAGCGGATCGCACTATAAGACGGCGCCGCGCGGTTTCGACAAGAACCATCCGCGCGTCGAGTGGCTGCGCTACAATAATCTGCACGTTGGCACGCACGATATTCCGCCGGAAGTAATCGCCACGCCACAACTAATGGACGTCTGCTACGCTCATTTCTCCAAGCTGGCGCCGATTCTCCACTGGTTGGCGCGCGTACAGGAACGCTTCGGCGGCATCTAGCAGCGCTCAATAGCGCCGGTCACTTTCAACGCTGATCGTCGGCAGCGGCTAGCATCTTTCAACTATAATTTTTGCGGTTCATTCTCTATAATCTCGACGAATTTTAGAATTTGGTGACAAAGCGGCGAGAATGGGCTACATTCAGCGCTTGATTTGCCACCGCCTTTGCCGCTGGAGAAGCTGAATTGAAGCGACGCGCGCTGCGATCTCTCATCGCCCTACTGTTGCTATTGCCTCTAAGCGTCGCCTTCATGCAGGATGAAGCGGGCATAAGCCTCGATATCATCGGCATTGATTCCACCGACCTCTCACAGATCGCCATCCACACCAGCATCCTGGATTCCAGCGAGCGGCTGGTATCGGGCTTGGAAGTGGAAAATTTCTCGATTGGCGGGGATTTGGCGGGCTTGGCGAATGTCACAAGGGTGGAAAACATCACCGATGACGACCTGGCATTCGCCAGCGTACTGGTGATTGACACCAGCAGCAGCATGGCGGACCAGCCTCTTTCGAAAGCGCTGGCGGCTGCGAGGGATTACCTGAAGGCCTTGGGACCCGATGACCCGGTCGCCTTGGTAACTTTTGATGACCGTGTGCGCCTGGTGGTCAATTACACGACGGACCGCGAGGTCATTTTCGCTCAATTCGAAAACCTGGCTTACGGCGGACAGACGGCGCTCTACGACGCCACCTTCCGCGCGATTGAGCTTGCGAATGAAGCGCCGCTCGATCGCAAAGCGGTGGTCATCCTCAGCGACGGCGGCGAATACGGCAGTGTCAGCGCGCATACGCGCGAGGAGAGCATCCGCGCCGCGACCATTCACGGGGTTCCGGTGTATTCAATCGGCTTGGGCTGGGACATCGACCAACGCTTTCTGGAGGCGATCGCCTCGGAATCCAATGCCGAATTCTATAATGCGCCACTGCCGGAAGAACTTGGCGACATTTACAGCAGCCTCGCCTTTTTGTTCCGCAGCCAGTACATCGTTACGATCAACGCCGAAGTGCCGGCCGATGGCGCGCGTTATGATTTCTCGCTTAACGTCACGACGGCGGATGGACAGAGTTCGTCCGGAAGCGCCACATTGCGGGCGCCGATTCCCATTCCACTGGTGTATTTGCCGGATGACGTTTTCGACGAGGCGCTGATCGAAGACACGCAGATCACGGTCGAGATCCGCGCTGATCAAGACATAGAAAGTATCGAAGTCGCCCTTGATGGCGAAGTGGTTTCCAGAGAGGAAACCTTCACCATCGAGCCGGTCAAGGAAGAGCCGGGCGAACATCAGTTGGATATCACCGTCGCCGATGTCGAGGGAGATGTCGGTCGGCTGAGCCGGGAATTCGAGATTGCCGCCTTGCCGCCGACGGTTTCGGATGATTTTGAGACGGCGCCACAGGAAGATGTCGGCGAGGCGGAGGTCATTTCGGTGGATGCCGGCGGGCAGACCGAGATCACCCAGGTCGACTTCATCGTCGATGGCGAAGTGATCCATACCGATAGCGAGGCGCCCTACGAATTCGACCTCGATCCTTTCGAATTGCTGCCCGAAGAGCACACGCTCAGCATCCGCGCGACCAACGCGGGCGGCCAAACCACCACGGTCGAAAAGATTTTTGAAGTGGAGAAATTGCCGCCGCGCCTTGAAGCGGAAGGCTTGACGCCGGAGACGGTGGTCAGCGACACGCTTACCGGCAGCATCACGGTTGAGAGCCAATCGCCGATCGTAAGTTTGAGCGTCGAGCCGGATCTAGGCGCGCTGGTCGAGGGCGACCGCCTTGAATTCACCCTGAACGCCGCCGATCTGCCGCCGGGGACGAATTCAATTGCCGTGCGCGCGGTTGATGAAGCCGGCGCCGAGACGGTGCAAACTTTCGAATTCGAGGTCGCCGCCTTGGCGCCGACGGTGTCACTCAGCGGCGTCGCCATTGATGCCGTAATCAGTGGACCGCAGGACGTGAATGTAGCTGTCGGCGGTCAGACCGAGATCACACGAGTCGAGGTGTCGTATGACGGGGGACCGGCTGAGGTCGTCGAAGACGAGGTCTTCACGATTCCGGCTGAACAACTGGGGGACGGCGAGCACGAGGCGCTGATTTCGGTCACCAACGAAGGCGGTCAGACATCAACCGTCAGCTTACCCTTTACCATCCAATTGCCGCCGACGCCGACATTCACGCCACTTCCGACCGATACAGCTACTGCTACTGCTACTGCTACCGAGACGCCGACAGCAACCGATACTGCGGCGCCGACGGCAACCAATACGGACAGGCCCGTTTTCACTGACACGCCTTCAGCGGAGGAGGCCACGGCGACAGGCGAGGCAATCGCTACCTTAACCGCGACAGGGCGTCCCACCGCGACCGACACGGAGGCGCCAACCGATACGCCCTTCCCTACGGACACCAGTACTCCCCTGCCAACCGACACGCCGCTACCGACGGAGACCCAAACGCCCCTGCCAACCGACACGCCGCTACCGACCGACACCAGTACGCCGCTGCCAACGGTGACTTCGGTTCCCACGGATACCAGTACGCCGCTGCCAACGGTCACGCCAGTGCCGACGGACACCAGTACGCCGCTGCCAACGGTCACGCCAGTGCCAACTGATACCAGTACGCCGCTGCCAACCGAGACGTCGATACCGACCGACACCAATACGCCGCTGCCTACTGACACGCCAATACCGACTGATACCAATACGCCGCTGCCAACCGACACGCCAATTCCGACTGATACCGATACACCGCTTCCAACCGATACACCAATACCGACTGACACCAATACGCCATTGCCAACCGACACGCCAATACCGACTGACACCAATACGCCGCTGCCAACCGAGACGCCGCTACCGACTGATACCAATACGCCGCTGCCTACCGAGACACCAATTCCGACTGACACCAATACGCCGCTGCCTACCGAGACGCCGCTACCGACTGATACCAATACGCCGCTGCCTACCGATACACCGATCCCGACGGATACGCCGACCGACACGCCGATCCCGACTGACACGCCGATCCCGACGGACACGCCAACCGAGACGCCAGTCCCGACGGACACGCCAACTGATACGCCAGTCCCGACGGACACGCCGACCGACACGCCGGTCCCGACGGACACGCCAACCGATACACCAGTCCCGACTGACACGCCGACTGATACACCGGTCCCGACGGACACGCCAACCGACACGCCGATCCCGACAGACACGCCAACCGATACGCCAGTCCCGACTGACACGCCAACCGATACGCCGATCCCGACGGACACGCCAACTGATACGCCAGTCCCGACGGACACGCCAACTGATACGCCAGTCCCGACTGACACGCCAACCGACACGCCGATCCCGACGGACACGCCGACTGATACACCGATCCCGACGGACACGCCAACCGATACACCAGTTCCGACCGACACGCCAACCGATACGCCGATCCCGACTGACACGCCAACCGATACGCCAGTCCCGACTGACACGCCGACCGATACGCCAGTCCCGACTGACACGCCGACCGATACGCCAGTCCCGACTGACACGCCGACCGATACGCCAGTCCCGACTGACACGCCAACCGATACACCGGCGCCAACGGATACGCCGGTACCGACAGACACGCCAACTGACACGCCAACGGCAACGGCTACCGATACGGATGAGCCGACAGCCACCGCTACCGACACGCCGACAAATACGCCGACGCCGGATAGAACTGCAACCGTGGAGGTCGAATCGGCGCTGACCGCGACCGTTCAAAGCGCGCTGGATGCTGAAGCTAGCGCTGAAGCCGAGACTGAAACCGCGACCGCTGAAGCGACTGCGACCGATACAGCGACCGAGGAGCCGACAGCCTTGCCCGCGACCGCGACCGATGCGCCGACGGCGACCACTGTGGTTGAGCCCACTGCGCAGCCGAGCCTGACACCGGTGACGATCACCGAGATTGACGCGCCCAGCGCCGATGAGCCGGAGACGCGCGATACCGCCTTGGCGATCGCGGCTGTGGTCGGCGGTTTGGTCTTGCTCTTTATCCTCTTCCTGATCTCGCGCCGCCGCCGATGAGCCGCAACCCTTTGGTCGCCAGAGACGTATATCTCCTATAGAATCAAAGAAAATCGGCGGCTCGGGGGCGTACCAATGAGAGAGTTTCTGATCCGAATACTGATCAACGCGGTGGCGATCGCCGTCACTGCCTTGTTGATCCCGAACATACACATTGCCAACAACGATGTCAGTACGCTGCTGATTGTCGGATTGATCTTCGGCGTGGTGAATTCGCTGCTGAAGCCGCTGCTCATATTGTTGACCTGCCCGGCAGTGCTGCTCTCGCTGGGGCTTTTCATCTTTGTCATCAACGGCTTAATGCTCATGTTCACCGATTCACTGGCCGGCGATCGACTGATAATCGAAGGCGGCATCTTCACCGCGATCCTCGGCGGCATGGTCATGGCGGCTGTATCGATCGTGCTGGAAGGGGTACTGAAGCTTGATGACTCCTCAGAGCGCGCCCAAGCGGGAGTCATCGTCTACCGAGATTCGGGCAAGGAATAAGGCGAGACCGCGTCTCGCAGACAGCAGCGCTTGACCAGTCGGAGTTACGGATGACTGGTATATTCGTATTCACCGGTCCGTGACGATTCCAGGATGCCCCGTGCTCAAAAGCCGGAAGACCGCCTGCTGGATCAGCAGCGCGCGCTACAGCCAGCCCTTGGATGCCGCTTCGTCGCGAAAGTGGCAGTTGATGACGGGCTTAAGCGACTATGAGATTCGTGTCGTTGGCTTTGCCACCTCGCCGCGTCCACGTTCTTTTCAGCAGCATGTCCGCTTTTACCTGCTGCCGCTGCTGCCGAGCTCGCTGCTGCGCTACCTCACAATTTTCAGCTTGGGTCATCTTCTTCTGATCTTGCTCGCGCTGCGATATGATTGCGCAATCATCGTGGCGCAGAGCCCGTTCGAAGGCGCGATCGGCGCCGCCGCAAAGATCTTTGTACGCTTGCTGGGCCGGCGTCCAAAGCTGATCATCGAGAATCATAACAATTTTGAAGAAGACGTATTCCTGCAGCGTTCGATTCCGCTGAAGGGGCTGTATCGCGCCGTGATGCTCGCGCTTGCGCGTTTCGCTTTTGGGCGAGCCGATGCCCTGCGCGTGATTTCTTCATCGACCGCCGAGCGCGCCAGGCATTACGCGCCGAACACTCCGCAAGCGCGTTTCATGACCTTCAGCGATACCGATGTCTTTCGCGGGACGGATCGGCGCCTCCCGCTCAATCAGGCTGAGGACATCGTATACGCGGGCGTGCTGATTCCGCGAAAGGGCGCGCATCATTTGCTGAGCGCCTTCGCCCAGCTCGATCATCCGCGGGCGCAGCTTCATCTGGTTGGCGGCGCCGAGAATGCCGATTACGCAAATCAGCTGCGGCAACAGGCGGCCGAACTCGGCATCGGCGACCGCGTGAATTTCGCCGGCGCGGTCTCTCAAGCTGAATTGGCGCGCTATTTCGGCGCCGCTCGTGTCATGGTTCTGCCATCGCTGTCGGAAGGGCTCGGTCGCGTAGTGGTCGAGGCGATGCTGCTGGGCACGCCCGTCATCGGCAGCTGCGTCGGCGGCATCCCCGATCTGATTGTCGACGGCGAAAATGGCTACCTGGTCGAAGCGGGAAACGAAGCCGAATTGACAGCGGCGCTTCGGCGGGTATACGACGATGATGTCGCGGCGATGGGCGAGAGGGCGCGCGCCTTCGCCGAAGATTTCTTCTCGCCGGAGATATACGTTGACGGTTATCGAAAGCTGTTTGAATTAGCGCTGGGCGAGTCGAACGACGCTGAGAGTGGCGGGGTATCCGAGCGGCGATGAGTGATCCAGCACAGAATATCGTACGCTGCGCGTCTTGTGATGGCTTCGGCTGGAACGAGGATGAGTTCCGCGGCGAAGCGGAAGACTGCGATTGGTGCGCCGGCGTCGGTTACGTCTACCGTGACGCGGCCGGGCGCGATTTTGCGATTCCGAAAGCGGATTTCAACGCAGTGGCTGATGAATTGGAAAGCCTGGAATTGGCGCGCCTGCGCGAGATGGGCTACCAGGGCAGCGCCAAAAAGCCCTGGCAGCAGGCTATTCGCAAAGATACCTCACTGGGCGAAGATCCTTATGAGCGGAATGAAGGCTGAAGCCAGGCTCGATCGGGCGCTATCAAGGTTCTGAGAGGGCGACCGAATCGGTCGCGTAGACACTGACCATCGGTCGCGGAGACACTGACCATCGGTCGCCCCTGCAATTTCACCGCCTTTGGCGTCGACTTCAGGCGTCGGACCGCTGCTCTTCTTCCGGCGCGCGCAGTTCGTTTAGCAGGCGCGCGATTTCCACCAGCAGGTCGTCCAAGCGGCTTTCTGTGCGCTGGCTGACCTCGCCCAGGCGCTCGATTAGCTTGGCAGTCTCGCCTGGCGGAAAGCTCCGATACGACCACCAGTAGACCAACACAACGACTGCCAGCACGATCAACTGAAACATCTGCTCGAAATCCATGGAATCTCCTCTGCTTTTGCGATTACTGTTCGTGTCCCGGCTGGTCCCGCTCAATGCTGATTTCTACGGAGGCGCTGGCGAAGTTGCCGCGCAACCGGTAGAGCAAAACGGTATAGCTGGCGGAAGACTTGGGTGTCAAGGCGAGCGAGCACGCGCCAGCGACGACTATAAGCTGGCCTCGCTTCCACTCTTCTCCATCGCGCAGGACGAGATAGCCGATCTGCGAATCGGCGGCGATCTGTTCGTCCGCACAAGTTATCACCGGATCGTCGGCGTCTTCCCGCAGCGAGGTCGCCGACGCGGTAATTTGCAGCATGCCAAAATTGTGCAGCACATCACTGGCGCGCTGCTGCTCCGGCATATTCTCCGAAACGAGATGAATGCGCGCATCCAGACCGGTCGATACACCGCAGGTTGCGTTGCCCAGCGCCGCGCGGGCGACAGCATCAAGCAAGCGCGGGTCATGCGCTTTGTGGCTGACGATATCCATATCTTAAATCTCCTTCGCCCAGAACTGCGGATGCAAGTCTACGATATCGATGCTAGCCGTGTTGTTGCGCGTCGTCTTCCAGCGCAGCGTAAATGTATGACTGCCAGCGCCCAACCCGGCGATCAACAAAACAAACGAAAGCGGCTTAAACCGGCCCGTATCGCTGGCGCCCGCATAGGCTATGATGCCGTCATCTGCGATGTAATCGACGCCGTCAACAGACACGTTAAAGAAGGTCGTCGCGTTGCTGCCCTTATGCTTCAAAGTGCCAGTGAAACCAAGGAGCACATCTCCACCGTGAGTTATGAGTGTCAGCGACAGGTTCGTCGGATCTACATCGACGAATTCACTCGCTGTGGAGGCAAGGATCACGGCGCCATTGACGCTGTGGCTGGCGGCGTTATCCAGTCTGTCTTTCAAGTGGTTCTGATTGTCTCGCACATACCTGTTCAGGTCGATTGATGTCAGCGGTTCGCTCGACCAGGTTTTCGGCGTCGTCCATGCCACGGCAGTTCCTCCCCCAATAGTCAAACTTTAACGAGAATAATAGAACATTTTTTCTATTCAAGGCGACTAAATGGTCGCGCGCCAAATCCGGCAGCGATACGCCGTTCGCGCCACGCAAATGGAACAAACGCCTTCTCAGCCCGATTGAACAACATTTGCGCGTTTCGCCATTGCATTTGGCGCGTAAACATCAGGAAATCTATAATAGGGGTAGGGTGAGCCCCGTACGCGTAAAAGCAGCGAATCACTGGCGTGATGCGGATAGAACTTCTGCTCTTTTTCTCATTGATGGTGATGATCATCGTGATGATCGCTTGCGGCGCGCCACGCAGACTAAGGCCACCCGCTTTGTCGCCAACGCTCTTCCCTGCCTTGACGCTGACGCCCTATGATGCGCGGGTGATCGCCCGCGTCGGCGGCCAGGTTTCGATTGCCGCCACGATATCGCCCCCAAGCGCCAACGGCGCCGCGCTCAGCATTTCTTCTCCGCGCTGCTATCGCACGGCATCGCCCATGCTGGCTTGCCTGGGAATTGTTCGAAATGCCGGGCGGAAACCACTCCGCGACATCATGCTTACGGTTGGTTTCAGCCGCGCCGATGGTGAAGTGGCAGGCGAGCATGTTTTTGGACTGGAGCAAGGTCGGATCGAAGGAAATGCGTCCGCCCCTATCGGTTCTTCCCCCCAGCCCGGCGCGCTGAAGGCATGGCGATCGATATCGGTCTGGCAGGGGCGCAGTTAGCAGAAGCGGCGGATGTCGCCTTGACGCTGGAAAACGAGCGCGGCCAGGTATTGGTCAAGCCGATCGAAGCACTGACTCAAACCCGCTTCAACGCCCATTTCGATGATAATGTCGCGCTCTTTCTGAGTTTCATAACGGCTGCCACAGGTCAAGACAGTTTCGCCATTTGATTCCGCAAACTCGAAAGTGGAATGAGCTTCAGGCAATTCCGCGGAAGGCTTGCCGTCTTCATCAGTGAAGATATCCCTTGCGGTAAAGCGATGGGGCACTTCAATCTCAGTGTAAGTCATCTTGCCGCAATAGCGCTGGCCCCCCGGATCCTGCATGCAGTAGAACCAAGCGCCGCCCGGGCGAAAGTCCACTTCACAGACAGGCAGGATAAAGCCATCCGGACCCCACCAATGCCGCAAATGTTCAGCCCGTGTCCAAATCGCCCATAGCGTCTTGCGGTCCGCCGCAAAGCGTCTTACAAACTGGATCTCATTTTCTGATGGTGTAGTGAACATGGTTTTCGAAGGCATGACGCTCCTCTCGAATTGCTGCTCGCCAATCGCTTATGCCCCCCTGATTTGACCGTCCTCCACCTGATAAATGGTCGCCCGCTGCAGAAAAGCCGGGCTGAAGATTTCGATTTCGGTGGTGGTCACTAGCGTTTGCGCCCGCCCATCCAAACGATCCAGCAGAAAACTGCGGCGGCGGCTGTCCAGTTCGGCGACCACTTCATCAAGCAGAAAAAGCGGATACTCCCCGAGTTGATCGCGCATCCACTCCAATTCGGCGAATTTCAGCGCCATGACGGCGGTGCGCGCTTGCCCGCGGCTGCCGTAGAGCCCGCAATCTCGCTCGTTTATGTGGATGCGGAGTTCGTCGCGATGCGGTCCGGCGATGGTGATGCCCCGTCCAATCGCTTCGCGCCGCTGCGCCAGCAGTCGCTCCAGGAATTGCGGCTTGATTGCCTCCGCGCTCAACTGCCGGTCGAGATCAAGCCCGATGACATCAAAAGACTGCTGGCCCCCTTCCCCCTTGGCCGCGGTCAGGATGCTGGGGAGATACTTCAAGCCCAGCGTTTCGCGCCCGCCGGTCAAGGCTATGTGGTTGGCGCGCGCCTTGACTTCCAACTCGCGCAAAAAGCGCTGCCGACCGGCAATGATAACAGCGCCATTAGCCGCCAATTGCTCGTCCCAAAACTCCAATTCGACCGCGTTAGCTCGCTTTTCGGCGATGCGCTTCAGCAAGGCGTTGCGCTGTGGCAAGATCTTGTCGTACTCGCTCAGCGCCAGCATGTAATCGATATCCACTTGCCGCAGGGTACCGTCCATGAAACGGCGGCGGTCGCTGGGCGAGCCTTCCACCAGCGACAAGTCGCGCGGCAGGAAAAGCACGACATTCAGCATGCCGACTACGTCCATCACGCGCTTGTCGACATTGTTGAGTTTGATTGCCTTTTTGAAGCGCGCCGTCCCTGCGGTCATATCCAGCATGAGCGTGATGTCCAGCTTGTGATAGGCGCCGTTTGCGCCGCCGATTTCGGCGGAAAGCCGGGCGAAGGGAATCGGATCGTTCTCCGTGCGCCAGTGGATCAGTTGGCGGTCGCTGGTCGTATAGGGCGATGTAGAAGTCGCCAGGTAGAAGATTGCCTCCAGCGCGCTGGTCTTGCCCTGGGCATTGTCGCCGACGAGCACGACCGGTCGGTCCGCCGGCGGACTGAATTCCAGCCTCGCATAATTGCGAAAGTTCGTCAGCGAAAGGTGATCTATCTTCATGTGGCGTTGGATGAATCGGCGAGCTATGGCGCTATTGTAATGCCGTCAGCGCATCTGCGACAGGCGGCTCGCCGTGGAAGGCGGCTACCCTAGGCGCCCGCCCACTGCGGCAAAAAGGCGTCATCGGCGATCTTGCGCCCCTCGCCGCTTTCAAGGTCGTGAACCCAGATTTCGGGCAGCGCCGGACCATCAACGCTTTCGCCTTCGCGCAACAGCGGGAAACGCTGCATCACCAGCGCGTCGCCAGCCAGGTTCCAGCGAAAATATGAAGTCGTGTAGCGCGGCTCATAGGCGATGGGCTTAAGCGGTCCCTCATCGGCGAAGGCATTCTTCAGGTAAAGTTGATGGCCGGGCGTCCAGCGGTCATCGGTGTAGCGTCGCGCGAATGCAATCGTTTCGCCATCCGGGCTCCACTGGGCGGCGACATCGTCCACAGGACCTTGCGGATCGGTGAAGGCAGCGAATGTCTTTGCCGCCAGATCCGCGATGCGGAGGTGAGAGAAGAATTGTTCGCCGCGGCGGGCAAGTTCCGGAAAGATCAACTGCTGACCATTCGGCGCCAAGGTACCCATCGTGCCGTGCGATGAGGGGATGAATCGCAGTTGTATTTCGTCGTCGCCGCGGGGAATGAAATCGTAGACCAGTATGCCGGGCTGGGTTACATCGGCGCTGTAAAAGGCAACTGTATTACTGTCGGCGGACCAAACAGGACTGTGACCGACCACTTTGTTGTCAGCAATTAGCGCAGCCGTGTCGTATTCAACGCTAAGCATGTCGACGAGCCATATCCGTGGCAGACCGTAGCGTCCGCCGATCGACTCGGCGCGCTGGTATGCCAGCAGATTGCCATCGGGACTGAATACCGGCGTCGTGCAGTTGGCTTTCAGCGCAACGCAATCGACCATATCCGTCAGACCTCCGCTGGCGAGGTCAAGCAAGCGCAGGGTCACGGCGCCCGCGTTACTCCGCTCGGCGAAAGCGAGCCAGCGTCCATCGGCGCTGAAGTCGAAATCGAAGACGCCATATTCGCTGAAAGTCAACTGCCGCTCCGCCGCGGGGTCGTCGATGTCCGCCATCCAGACATTTTGCGTGCCGCCAGTAGCGGGCTTCAAATAGGCGACGCGCGTGGGCTGGCGCGACGGGTCCATCACCAAGGCGGCGGCGCCAACGCCAAGCAAACAGATGAATACGATGACGAGAACGACAGAATCCAGCTTGTCCGCTTTCATATCCCTAGCCATCGCTCACGGATACAAATAGGGCTGCGCCGGTTCGTCAACGCGCTCAACCATCTCGGCGACGACAACTGGCAGGAAGTCGCCAGCGAAAGCCGATGCTTTCAGTTGACCGCCCACGCGCAGCCATTCACCTTCGGTGAGATCGCCGGCCCCGTCCGCTATCACCGGCATGCCGATGGGGAAGGCATCGGCGACGCAGCAGCTCAACGTAAATCGAGCGAGCATGAAGCCGTCTTCGGGATGAGAGGGCTCGCGATAAACGAAGCCGACCACATCGACGGGCGTCCCGTTGAATTGCGCCGGCGTCGCCGCCCGGTCGAATTCGCGCAGCCAATCCAGGATATTGCGATCGAGTGGACTGCGGCTCACCCCCGCGACGCCGACCGGATTCAAGCTGACGCCGCCATTCACTGCTTCAATCCCCAGCGCGCGCGAAGGAATCAAGATCGCCAGCAGCAGCGGAAACGCCACCACCAGCACGATATCCCAGGTGACATGGTAGTGATGGTGATGGTGATGGTGATGATGCTCATGATCGCGCTGCGCCGTATTGCGGCTGCTATAGAAATTCACAAGCGCCAAAAGAAAGAATAGCAGCGCGCCGACGACAACCAGCCAGGCGAAGCGCTGATTGATGTAATTGTCCAGGCTGCCAGTCATTATCAGCAGCGTCAGATAGATGCCCATGCCGAAGAGGATGAGCGTCTTGGCCCGGGCGATTCCGTTCGCCGCATCATGATGCTTCCGCTGCGCCACTGTCATTGCTCGGTTCTCGCCATACGATTTGTCATCACAGTCGCTCGCTAGTCAAACATGGTTGACACCCAATAACGCAACCAATCTAAATCGAATCTTGTAGGGCGACCAACCCGGTCGCCTGCTTTTCAGGTCTTGATTTTGGGCGACTCAATAAGCCGCCCCTACATCTATGCGACTGAATAGTGATGGAAATCCAAATGCGCATCAGACATAACCCAATAGGGCATTGATCACGGTGCCGGCCAGCAGGTTCATCACAAATGGCAGCAAGATCAGGTACAAAACGATCCGGCGGCGGAAAACGCCGGTGAACATCAGCGTACTCTTGATATCCACCATTGGACCAAAGCTGAGAAAACTGACGATGGCGCCGGTGGTGAAAGTGTTCACAAAAGCCAGCGCCAGGAAGCTGTCCACGGTTGAGCAAACGCTGAGCACATAGGCGAGGACCTGCATGAAGACGACGGAAAAGATCGGACCGGCGCCGAGCGCCAGCAGGCTCTCCTGAGGCACGAGCGTCTGCATGAGCGCCGCCAGCATTGAGCCAAAGACCAGGAAGCGCCCCATTTCGAAGAATTCGTCGCCGGCGATCTGCAGCGCGCCCATCAGCTTGACGCGCGTCGATGGCTCGTCGTGATCGCAATGCGCATGGTCCTCACGCCCGCCGCCGAGCGCGATCGGCTTCAGCACCGCCTCTGGCTTGGCGAAGGCGCCAATGACCGTGCCGACGATCACGGCGACGAGTATGGTGACGACGACCCGTCCGATGAAGACGGGACCAAAGCCGAAGGCGATATAGGTGCTGGCGAATACGATGGGATTCATGAAAGGCGCCGCCAGCAGGAAGGCTACGCCAAGCGACACCGGCGTGCCTTTGGTGAAGAGCCGGCGCGCAACCGGCACCACGCCGCATTCACAGACGGGAAAGACTAGGCCCAGGAAAGCGCCGCTGATAGCCGCGCCCAGTCGATTGCGCGGCAGAAGGCGCATGATGTCGTCGGATTTGATGAAAGTCTCGATCAAGCCGGATGTGATCGACCCCAGCAGCAAAAATGGAACCGCCTCGACGAAGATGCCGAGAAAGCGCGTGGCGAAGACGCTGAGCACGAGCATATACTCGCGCCCGGAACTGTTGGCCTGATGCCCGATCGCAATGAGCAAAAGGGCGGCGATCGATGCCAATCCGATGAACTTGACGCGCTCTGGCGTCTCGCCGTGGCGCGCGTTATGGCTGATCATTGCCCGCCCTACTCAGCATGGCGCCGACCGGCAGGTCGACAGGCGGCAGAACGGGGCGCCTAAGCAAGCGCGCCATCCGCCCCATTGTTGGAACCGCTCGCAGTGCGTACGCGGTAAATGGTATTGAAGCGCTCAAAGCCAGCATTCATCTTTCGCGCCGGTATCGGGTCGGCCTGAACATGACCTTTGACCAGCTCGTAGGTCTCGGGGCTGATGATTATTTCGCCCGGTTCGGCGTTCTCTTGCAGAAACTTGCCGACATCGGGCGCCTCGCCCAGCGCGGCGAATTCAATGCGGTTTGCGCCGCCGACCATGCCCAACACAGCATCCCCGGTGTGGATGCCGATGCAGAAGCGAAGCGCATGATCGTCCTTCTCCGCTTCATGCACCGCCTGCACTTTATCCACGATCGCCAGCGCCGCCCGCACCGCCCGCAGGGCATGGTCGTCCTGCTGATTCAACTGCGAATTCCAGAGCGCCTTGATCGCATCGCCAAGGTATTGATCGACAATGCCATCGTGCTCATTGATGGCATCGCTTGCCCCACCAAGATACTTGTTGATGATCCGCATTAAATCTTCCGGCTGCAGGTATTCGCTGAAGGCGGTGAAGCCATCCACATCAGCGAACATCGCCGAAATCGTGCGCTCGGCCGGGCTGGTGTCCAATTCGCTGATGGAGCCGATATTCTCAACGAGCGCCTCGGGCACGAAGGTGCCCAGCAGGCGGCGCTGCTCTTCCTGCTCCTTGCGCTCGGTCAAGTCATCAATGACCAGGGCGACGCCGTGATTGACCTGATCGTCGCTGCGCAGGGGGCTGGCAACCACCTGCCAGTAACGCTGCCGTCCGTGCTGCTCAAAGCGCTCTGCCCACATATATTTCATTTGCTCGCGGCGGACGTGCTCGACCGAGTCATGAAAGTTTTCGGTGACCTGGGGCAACACAGCGCGCAAGCGCATCCCGCAGGCTTTGGCGTTAGTGGCGCCGGTTATTTTTTCCGCCGCCTCATTGCAGACGAGCACACAATTCTCGCCGTTGACGGTGATGACGCCGGCGCCGATTGAAGCGAAGATATTGGACAGGCGCGCTTGCATCTCTTCGATCAGCGACAGCTGCGCGCGGATGTCTTCGAAGAGGCGCGCGTTTTCGATGGCGACCGCCGCCTGCTGCCCGAAGCTCGTCAGCAAGCCCAATTCGTTTTCTTTGAACAAACCGGCCATGACCCGATTGTCGCAATAGGCGACGCCGATGACTTCGTCGCGCGCGATCAGCGGCACCGCCAGGATGCTGAGGAGGCTGAAGCCGGCTATGCTCTCGCTGTGGCTGAATTGCTCGTCGGCGCCGGCGTCAACGGTCAGCAGCGGCTCGCCGCTTTCCGCCACCATATTGATAACCGACCAACTGACGATGCGACCGCCGGCGGCCGTCTCTTCGGCGCTTAAGCCACGGGCGACGGCGAATTCCATTTCGCCGCTATCGCGGTTCTTCAATACAATGTAACCGCGTTCCGCCTGCGTCAGTTGGATGACCGTTTCCATCACTTCGTTCAGAACTTCATCGGTTTCCTGCGCCGAATTGACCAGCGCGGTGGTGTCAGCCAGACGCCGAAGCTGCTGCAGCTGCATATGCGTATCCACCAGGGCGACTGACAGCCTGTCGATGCTGGAGCAGACCGTCCACAGACGATCAATGGCTTTGGGGGGCAGACTAATGCCGCGGCGGCGCAGCAACTCCTGCTGCTGCTCGAGCAAGGTTTTCACATCATCGGCGCGCGTCTTCAGCCCAGTGAGTTGAGTCTGAATCGCGCCGAAGCCCGTAGCCCTGACTGCCTCACTCATGCGCTTCGATAAACCTCATAGGCTTGCATGCCAACCGAAAGCCCTTTGCCATAGATGGGATCGCGCGGCTGAAAGTCATAATGGCGGCGGCCGTCGTTATTAGCCAGGAAGTGATCCAGCGTCTGCTGCACGATGGTGATGGCGCCCGGCGCGGCATTCTCCTGAATGCGCCTGGCGGTATTGATGCTGTTGCCCAAAGCCGTGAACTCGCGCCGCTGGAAGCTGCCGACATTGCCCAAGGTGGCGTCGCCGGTGAACATTCCGATGATGTAATAATGCGGATCCGGCTCAATGCCCGATTCCTGGTAGAGTTCGACAAAGCGATCGCGCATCAGCAGGCCGCATTCAAGCGCCATCTGGGCGTGATTGTGTATGGGATTGAGTTGGGTATTGAAGAGCGCCATCACCTCATTTCCCATGTATTTGTCGACAATCCCGCCGGATTCATGAATGCAGACCGTGGCAATCGCCTGATATTGGTTGAGAATCCGGAGCTTCTCGCTGGCGGCGACATCGGGCAGGGTGATCCAGGGACGCACATCGGCGAATAAGCAAGTGACTTCGCGCCGCAGGCCGCCCATCTCGATATTGGCGATCTCGTTGATCTTGTCGACCATGCCTTCGGGCAAGATCCGCTTCATGGCGTTGATTGTGGTTTCGTGCTCGTACAAATGCGTTACATCATCCATCACCAAAGTGACGCCATGAGTGGTGTCGTTGCTGTCTTTGAGCGGCGAAAGCGAGAGCGCCAGCGCAACTTGACCGCGGCCCGGCAGCTCAGCGCTGAGCTCAAGCGAGTGATCCATGTCATGCTGCTTCACATGCTCCAAGTGATCTTGCAATTCCAGCGCCGCGTTCCGCATCACCTGGGCGACATCGTAGCCGACCGCCACCTCCGGCTGAAGATCCAGAAACTCGGATGCGGCGCGGTTAAAAGTGTGGACCAGATCATTCGAGTCAATCGCGATAATGCCGCTGCCGACCGAAGAAAAGATATTGTCCATCAGTTCTTTGACATGGGTGATCGCCGCCAGGTTCTGTTCGGCGCGCATATACATGCCAGCGTTGGCGATGGCGACCGCGGCGGTGTTGGCGAAAGCCATCATCAGATTCAATTCGCGCTCGGTGAAGATGCCCGCGACCAGGCGATTGTCCACATAGACGACGCCGGTGATCCGCTCCTTGTATCGCAGGGGCACGCATAGCACGGAGCGCAGCGTGAAGTTGATGATGCTCTGATTCTCCGACAGCCTTTCGTCTTTGAAAGCGTTATCGGCGAGCAAGGGTTCGCCGGTATCGATCACTTCGTTGACGACCGTCATGCTAATCTGCGGTCGATCGCTCGACGCCATTGCCGGTCCCATGAGACCGCCTTCGCTGCTTATGCGGAACTCCAGCTCGCCGGTGTCGTCGTTGGTTAGCACGATGTAACCGCGCTCGGCATTCGTCAGCACGATGACCAATTCCATCGTCTCCTGCAAGACAGTATCGATATCGAGCGAGTTGGTTATGCGCGTCGACATCTCGGAGAGCACCCGCAGCTGCCGCAACTCGGTCTGATCTTCGAGCACGTCGCTCTCCAGCCGCTTGAAGTCTTGCTTGAGCATTTCGACGTTGTTGATGATGGCGGCCGGCATGGCCAAGCGGCGGCGGCGCAGCAACTCCCGCTGCGCTTCCAGCGTCTTGTTCACCTCATCCAACTGGTCTTCCAGCTGCCGAAGTTCCGCTATAAGGTTGGTGGCGGTTTCTTGCGCTTCTGACATGCAGCCGCTCAATGGCGCTATCGTCAACTACAAAGAGTATACTGCAAAATCGCGCTGATGGCAGTGGCGCTGTCGGGCGCGCCATTGCCTCAAACCCCCGCCCTCCCGCCAACATGTTCGACGGGCGACTTTGTAAGCCGCCCCTGCGCTTTCGTCTTTTCGGTCTAAGGCCCTTTATAGGCAGAATGCGCGCTCCTCTATATCTCCGCGGCGATAAAACAATACGCGAACAAAGCGTCACCCGTCATTAGAACATTCGTGCTAGTCTGCTCGCGGACTGAAAGAGATTCCCATGCGCGGACGGATTGCCAGCCGTTCCCGCTAAGAGCCGGATGGCGAGATGTGGGAGTCTCTTCGGTCTTTTTCAGCAGAAAGAGAGATGGAGCGCGCTTGCAGAATGACTCGACGATATTCCCTCAGCACCAAGATCAATGCGCTGAACGAAGTAGACGAACACGATGGCGATATTGCGCGCGTAAGCGAGTTTCTGGAGATTCCGACGCGCACGCTTCAAGGATGGCTGGGCGTCGAGGACGACCTGCGGCGCCGATATCGCCAGAAACAGAAGCGCCAGCGCGACCGCCTGACGCTCGACTTGCAATTCGAGATGCTGGAACGGGGCAAATCGATTCTGGCGCGGATGGATGCCGAGGCGCTGTCGAAAGCGCCTTTGAATCAACTGGCCACGGCGCTCGGCAGCCTGGTCAATCACGCATTGAAACTGGAGGAGGCAGTTGAAGAAATCGATGAGGGCGAAGAACAAGTCATCCGCTTCGAATACTACTATGACGGTCAGGTTCAGGATGCCCCACCCTGGGCAGGAGCTAGCGCTGGATCACCCGGCGCGCTTCAAGGTGGTCGCTTGCGGACGGCGCTGGGGCAAGACCGAGCTGGGCAAAACGGCGCTTCTGCAGAATTCAGTACGGGACAAGAAACGAGGCTGGTGGCTGGCGCCAACAATGATCATGGCGAGCCAGGTCTGGCGCGATTTGAAGGCGAGCGTACGGACGCTGTCGGGCATCAGCGTCAGCGAGAGCGAGCGGCGAATTGACATCGCCGGCGGCGGCATGATCGCGGTGCGCAGCACTCACCATCCGGACAATCTGCGCGGCGAGGGGCTGGACCTGGCGGTGCTGGATGAAGCCGCGTTTATGGAGCCGCGCGTCTGGCCCGAAATCGTGCGCCCGATGCTGACGACCACAGGCGGCGGCGCCCTGTTCCTGAGCACACCCTTTGGACGCAACTGGTTCTGGGAACAATTCAAGACTGGCATGGACGGCGAAGAGAAAGAATGGATGTCCTTTCACTTCTCCACGGCAAACAGCCCCTTCATTGCCTGGAAAGAGCTGGAAGGCATCCGCCGCCAGACGAGCGAGCATGTCTGGCGGACCGAATACCTGGCTGAGTTCAGCGATGAGAGCGGGCAGGTCTTCCGCGGCATTCGCGCCGCTGTGATCCCCTTTGCGCCTGATGCGCCGGAAGCGAGCCACATCTACGTAGCCGGGGTCGATTGGGGGCGTCACCACGATTACACCGTCATCGCCGTAATTGATGCCACGGCGCGGCGGATGGTGGCGCTGGATCGCTTCAACAATATCGGCTGGCGTTTGCAGCGAGGGCGGCTGAAGGCGCTGGCGGCGCATTGGCGTCCGCAGTTGATCTGGGCGGAAGCCAACAGCATCGGCGCGCCCAATATCGAGGCGCTGCAGGACGAGGGCTTGCCGATGCGCAGCTTCCTCACCACCTCGAAGAGCAAGTCGCCGCTGATCGAATCGCTGGCGCTGGCGATTGAGCGCGGTTATCTGGGCTTGCTGGATGATCCAGTGCTGCTGGGCGAGTTGGCCGGTTATTCGCTGGAGCGCCTGCCCGGTGGCGGGTATCGCTATGGCGCGCTGCCTGGCAGCCATGACGACACGGTGATCGCGACTGCGCTGGCTTGGCACGGTGTGGAGCATTGCGGGGCGGGCTTTGATTTTGCTTGAGGTCTGATTCGCGGGCGAGCTGATAGCTCGCCACTACAGCTTGGTGTCGCGGGCGGGCGACGAAATGGGTCGCGTAGGTCGCGTAGACACAGACCGCCGACACTGACCGGCGGGCGCCCCTAGGGCTGGGCGGCGGGTGGGATATCGGCGATGCGGGGGTTATTTTGGTCCCGTTGGGAGAGCGCGGGCTTGGCGATGCCCCAGTCGATGTTGGCTTGGGGGTCGTTCCAGGCGATGCCGTATTCATCGGCGCCGCCGTCATAATAGTTGTTGACGATATACATCAGCGTGCAGTCGGTCAGGGCGGCGAAGCCATGAGCGACGCCTTCGGGAATGAACAAACCCAGCAGCGCCTCCTCGCCCATATCGAGGGAAGCGGCGGCCAGATAGGTGGGTGACGAGCGGCGCAAGTCGACCAAGCCGACGCGGATGCGCCCGCGCACAGCAAGCCAGTAATCGACCTGCCTGAAGTGATAATGCAAGCCGCGCAGGACGCCGGCGGCGCTGTCGCTGCGGTTGGATTGGAGGCGATCCCAATTGGCTTGGGGGAACCATTCTTTGCGGAAGGTTTCCATGAAGCGGCCGCGGTCATCGCCGAAGGGTTGGAGCGGCACGGTCTGGACGCCTTGGATGGCGGCGAGTGGCTGGGCGGGGGAGTTGGTCATGAATCTATAACAATAGTGGTCGGTTTATCTTGAGACTGCTTGGCGAAATCTAGTCCGCTCAGGTGATTCCTGAGCCGGCGCGCCATTTTGCGAAGGGTCACCGCAGTCACTCCTGCCGACACACCGCCGCCGAGAATAGGTATGACTTTAGAAACCCCGTCGGCAAACGACTTTTTCGTGAGTTTGATGCCGACCCACTTTAGGACTTCCTTTATGACCGGGTAGTAAGGTGTTTTGGTGAGGGCTTGTTTGGGCAGTTGGCGGGCGATCTCGCCAGCGAACTGTTTGGCGACCACAGTTAACGCTTCGTGAGCGCCGCCAGCCCCCATCATGGCGCCCAAGAACAGTGCGACTTGTGTCACGGTTTCATCGTCACTGATGTTTTCCTTCATTAGACTGGGCCAGCCATACAGATACGCGAGCTTCTGCGATAATACCACTGCGTGCCACACAAACTGGGTGATGTCTGCTGAAATTACCAATGGGATTGCAGCAAATCCCAGTACGCCGGTCCCAAAAGAAGCCGAAGCCGCCAAAAGAACGTGTGACTTTATCACACTGTCTGCGATTCCGTCGATCATGTCTAGCGGAATGTTTGCATCGGCTGGTCTCGTCGCGATGGCTTTCTGTACCTGCGTGTCTGGAAAATAGCTGCGGAGTTGACTGCGGAGGAAACTATCACGGTCTACTTGCGCGCCGGGCATAGACATTACAGCCTTGATCAACACCAAGAGCCAACCGCCGTCTTCACCCTGACTAGTCGCCAATCTTTTAGCCAGTTCCATTTCTCATTCCCGTCGCTTTTTTCGTATCAGCATTACATAGCATACAACCCCAAATGTTCTCAAACGTTGCCAACTTACTGTACATAATTCAACGAATCCGCTTAAACTGTTGCGCAATGTCCATAAGCTTCGCCAAACCCAGCGCACAATAAGCAAAGCGCAGCATCATCTCCTGCTGGTTGATCTGCTGGATTGCGCGTGGCGGATGCCTTTCGCTATGGTGGGGACGCGCGCAATGATAGGTGTAGATTTGGGGTGACGCAATGGGTCGTCCCTGCAGATGTGTGTTGAAGGGAGGGCGACTCACAGAGTCGCCCCTACATTTTCGTATTGGCGGGCGGGCGATATGGGACGACTCAGGCTAGACCGACAAATGAGATTGATTCATAATAGGGCGAGGTTGAGTCGCCAGGATTTTGGAGGGCAGCGATGGCGATCGCAGTCATGGCGGTGATTATTCTTTTGAACTTCGCGCTGCTGCTGGCGGTGATGCGGATCGGCACGATGGAGGAACATCATCGCGAAGTGGCAGCTGAGGATTCGGGCGCAGTACTGGCTTGGCGGGCGCGCTTGGCGGCGCGCGCTGGCAGTAGCGAGACGGGCGCGGCTGAAACGAGCGAAGCCTGATTGTGACCGCATCGAATTCGCGCGCTTCGCAACCCTATGCGGATCGGACTGATTACCTCCGACCTGAGCACGGAAAATGGTTGGGCGACTTATAGCCTGAACCTCATTCGGCAGCTGGGCGCGCGGGGCATCGAGGCAACAGTCGTCTGCGCGCGGAACAGCCCGACAGTCGAATTTCCGATACATCGCCTACTCCCCACAGTTACGCCCCCGGAACGGCATACTTTCATAAAGTCGCTGGCGCCGATCGCGCAGGCGCGGCGCTTGCTGCGCGAATGCGACATCGTGCATTGCACGGCCGAACCCTACGCGATTTTGGCGGCGGCGGTGGCGGGCCGTCGTCCACTATTTCTCACGGCGCATGGCAGTTATGTCAATCTGCCGCGGATGCGCCGCTTTCCGGTTGGAAACTTGTATCGGCACGCATTTAAGCGGGCGCGGCTGATATGCGTCAGTCGCTATACCGCCCAGGTTGCGCGCGAGCAGATGCCCGGCGCGGAAGTCAAGGTGATCAACAACGGCGTTGATGTCGCGCGCTTTTTGAAACCCTCACCATTGAGCGTGGACAAGCGCGGACCGACTGTCGTCACCGCCGGCGGCATCAAGCCAAGGAAGGGGACGCTGCAATTGGTCGAGGCGATGGCGGTGGCGCGCGCGCGCATCCCCAATGCCCAATGCCTGATCATGGGCAATCCGCAGCGAGGCAGCGCCTACACCAGGCAGGTGGAGCGGCGGATTGACGCGCTGGGCTTGGGCGACTGCGTGCGGATTATGGGCTTTGTAGAAGACGAGTTGATGCGCGCCTGGATGGCGGAAGCCGATGTTTTCGCTTTGCCGGCGATGAATGACGGCTTATGGTTCGAGGGCTTCGGGCTGGTGCTGGTGGAGGCCGGCGCGGCGGGCGCGGCGGTGGTCGGCGCCGATGGCTGCGGCGTCGCTGATGCCATTGAAGATGGCGTGACCGGCTTGGTTGTGTCCCAAGCGAATGTGACCGAGGAATTGCCGCGCGCGCTCTTGGAACTGCTGGAGAATCCGGCGCGGGCGGCGCAAATGGGCGCGGCCGGTCAGCGGCGGGCGCAAGCGCAGACTTGGGCGTCGGTGGCCGATCAAGTGATCAGCTTGTATCAGGCGGCGCTGGGATAGGACTTATTGCGTGAAAGCTGTAAGGCTTGTCCGCTACTGGAGAGATCGCGGTCAGTAGCCGCTAATTCACAACTCTTTCCCTTCAACATAGCTCTTCGTAGTGGCGAGCCATTCTGTCGCTCGCCAGAGCGCGCAAATTCGCATAGCCGATTATCCCGCAGTGTGATAATCTGACAGCGGCGTAATCCTTCGCCAGAAAGCAAACAAGCGCCAGGCCCGGCGCTTGTTTATTCTGAAAGGAGGAGGCTGTGAACGATTATGTTTGCGTTAGGCTAACTGTTCGTGTCTACGGGCGTTTGTTGCTCGCAGTCATCTGGCATTTCATCCATGCCAGACGGCAGTAGGCAGTTGCTCCCCTCAGTTATCGCTGGGGGGGAGTATACTAAATCGTTGCGAATTTTGTCAAGTAATTACTTGCGTTTATATATCCGTATTGTTGTTGAAGTCTCAGGCTCCGTTACAGACCGAAGATATGCATCCGTTAATTGAGCCATTTATGACGACTTTAGTCCATCGGCATAGATGAAAAAATTCTCAGTCGCTTTCACCTCGATATCGAAGCCGTGCCTGCGCAGCGCCGCGGTCAATTCGGCGGGATCATAATATATTTTAACGACATCGAACTGGCGCCCATCTTTGAGGACGCGCCGCTGCATCTCTCCACCGAGATTCGCCGTGCCCGTATGGCTTCGGGACCGATCGACCTTGCCCGAGTCGACGAAGAACAGGCGGCCGCCCGGCTTCAGCGACCGCTGGACCATATCCAGGAAAGGCGACAATCGCTCGGCGGGCACATGCGATAGCCAGAAGCCGAAGAAGACCATGTCGTACTGGCGTTGGGGCGCATAGCTAAACAAGTCCGTCAATTGATAATCGACTTTGTCGGAAAGCAGCTTGGCGCGGTTGATCTTGATCATCTCAGGCGAGGCATCGAGGGCGGTGACGCGCGCGCCGATTTGGATTAATACAGCCGTCCAAATGCCGGTTCCGGGCGCCATTTCCAGGATGCGCCCGAAGCCTGAGGCGCTGCGCAGCTGATCGCGGACCTGCTGGACTTCCCACTGCCATTGGCGGGTATGTTCTTCGCCTTGATCGTAGCGCCCGTGGCGGTAGAACCATTCGTCATATTCGGGCGCGCGGGCGCGATAGTATTCGATTTGGTCTTGCAGGAGTTCGGTCATCATTGCCAACGCTAAGGTTTTACGATTGAGAATTGGAAGATTCCGCGAACCGCTGTTTTACCACCGAGGGCGCCGTGACAAAAGAGAGAACACCGAGAAATTTCATCAAAGCGGGGCGATGGGCGAGCGGGCGGGCGAGCCAAGGGGCGCGTAGACACTGACCGCCGACACTGCTCTCCGCTCGTCCCTACAGGAAGCGGGCGACGCCTACGATTGCATATAGGGATCGCGGGGCGACAAGCCGTCGGGATCATTCAACTCAGCCTCTGGCGGCGCTGGAACCTGGCCGGCCAGCAGCGGATCATCAGTATCGCGCATCCAACGGTCGAGGCGGGCGCGCATATCGTTCAGCACATCAGCGTGTTCGGCGCTATCGATGAGATTGACGCGCTCGACCGGATCCAAGAAGGTGTCGTAGAGACGCTCGGGCGTGATGGGGCTATCGGCGTAACCGGCCTCCAGCCACTCGCTTTTGGCGAAACCATCATCGATATTCGACAGCACGGGCGATCGGCGGCCATCGTAACGGCGGATGTATTTGTAACGCTCAGTGCGAACGGCGCGCTTGGGCTCGTAAGCGGCGTGATAGCTGACTTCGGCGAAGAGTTCATCGCGGATCGCATCGCGCTCGCCATTCAGCAGGGGCAGCATCGAATGCCCTTGCAGCCAGGCGGGCTCATCGATATCGAGCAGGTCGCAAAGCGTGGGGAAGATATCGATATGGCTGACCATGCCGTCAACGACGCGCCCGCCGCGGAATGGCGCCGGACCATCCATGATGAGAGCGACGCCGATGCCGTGATCGGTCAGGTTGCATTTCATATCGGGGAAGGCAAGCCCGTGATCGGTGGTGTAGATGACCAGCGTGTTCTCACGCTGTCCGCTTTCATCGAGCGCTTTTAAGACATGCCCGATCTTGTCATCGAGGATTTGCGCCATCGCGATGTAATTCGCCATGTCTTGCCGCGTGCCCGGCGTATCAGGAAAGGGCGCGGGCGGCAGCACATAATCCGGGTTGATATCGTGGTCGGTTGGGTATTCCCGGTGCGTTTCGAAGAAGCCGACAGTCAGCCAAAATGGCGCTTCCGGCTGCGAGCGGATGAAATCGGCGGCGGCGATATGCGCCTGCGGTCGGTCTTCCGTGAGAATCCGGTCGTAGCCGACCGCCTCAGCGCCGCGGTGGTATTGCGCGCTGGTCAGGTGCTGGATGCCGGCGAGCGCTGAAATGTAACCAGCCTCTTTCAGCGTGTGGATGATGTGCTGGCTGAAATCGCGCAGGACGAAGCCGCGATTCGCCAGACCGAGCATACCGGCGCTATGAGGCGATTGCCCGGTGAGCAAGGCGGCGCGGCTGGGCGAGCAGGTGGGCGCGGCGCAGTAAGCGCGGCGGAATAGCACGCCCCGCTCGGCAAGCCGCTGCAGGTTCGGTGTGGGGATGGCGTGGCCGTAGGGACCGATGTAGCGGCCTGTATCATGCGAGTGAATGTAGAGAATGTTTGGTTTTGGCATGTCCGACTCCTTTAGGTTGTTTCAACGCCGAGTACACAATCGAAAATTTGTAGGGGCGAGCCATTGGGTCGCCCGCCAAAACCACAGCTGTGTAGGGGCGAGACGGCGGCTCGCCCTATGCGCCAACTTTGAGAATAAGCCTGCCAGCGCATCATGGCGCCGTCATTGGCGGGCGCGGCGACACGCCATCGGGGTCGTTCAGCTCGGCTTCTGGCGGCGCCGGGACATGCCCTCGCAGCAGCGGGTCGTCGGTATCGCGCATCCAGCGTTCGAGCCGCGCGCGCAAATCGGCGAGCGCATCAGCGTGTTCGACGCTGTCAATGAGATTGACGCGCTCGACCGGGTCCAGCCAGGTGTCGTACAGGCGCTCCGGCTCAATTTCGCGCTCGGCGTACCCAGCCTCCAACCATTCGCTCTTGGTGATACTGTCATCAATATTCGGCAGCACGGGCGATCGGCGGCCATCGTAACGGCGGATGTATTTGTAACGCTCAGTGCGGACGGCGCGCTTGGGTTCGTAAGCCACATGATAATTGACCTCGGCGAAGATCTCGTCGCGGATTGATTCTCGCTCGCCGTTCAGCAGGGGCAGCATCGAATGCCCTTGCAGCCAATCGGGGCGATCGATAGCAAGCAGGTCGCAGAGGGTTGGGAAAATATCGATATGGCTGACCATGCCGTCAATGACGCGCCTGCCCTTGAATGGCGCCGGACCATCCATGATGAGGGCGACGCCGATGCCGTGATCGGTCAGGTTGCATTTCATCTCGGGGAAGGCGAGCCCATGATCAGTGGTGTAGATGACCAGCGTGTTCTCGCGTTGGCCCGTTTCATCCAGCGCACTTAAGACATGCCCGATCTTGTCATCGAGGATTTGCGCCATCGCGATGTAATTCGCCATATCCTGCCGCATGTTCGGCGTATCGGGAAAGGGCGCGGGCGGCAGCGCGTAATCCGGGTTGACATCGTGCTCGGTCGGGAATCGGCGATGCGTCTCGAAGAAACCGACGGTCAGCCAAAATGGATCCTCCGGCTTGGAGCGGATGTAGTCGGCGGCGGCGATATGCGCGCGCGGCAGGTCTTCGGTCAGCACCTGGTCATACCCGATATCGGCGGCGCCGCCGTGGTAGCGTCGTCCGGAAAGATGCTGGAAGCCAGCCAGCGCCGAGGTATAGCCGACGCGCTTCAGCGTGTGGATGATATGCTCGCTGAAGTCGCGCAGGCGGAAGTGACGGGTTGCCAGCCCGAGCATGCCGGCGCTGTGGGCTGCTTGCCCGGTGAGTAAGGCGGCGCGGCTGGGCGAGCAGGTGGGCGCGGCGCAGTAGGCGCGGCGGAAAAGGACGCCCCGCTCGGCGAGCCGCTGCAAATTGGGTGTGGGGATGGCGTGGCCGTAAGGCTGCAGGCAGCGGCCCGTATCGTGCGAGTGGATGTAGAGGATGTTGGGTTTGGGCACGGCAGAGCTCCGTAGCTGCGATTCTTTACCACCGAGTACACCGAGACCAAAGAGGACTCAGAGGCTGTATTTCAGTTTCCCCTAAGAGTCTTGCCTACGCGCTCTTCCAGGCTTCCTTGCCACGGAAGGGCATATGGATTGCCAGGTCATAGACCGGCGCTTCCACGTAGTTGTTGCTGTTTCCGACGTCCGGCGCCCCGCGAACGAGGATGGCCATATTCGGGTCGCTGGTGACGCGGGTCGATGTCGGGATATAACGCAGGGTGAGGCCGATGCGCCATTTGTCGGAGCTGTTGGCGTCGGAGCCGTGGATGATGCGCGGGTTATGCACGGAGACATCGCCCGGCGCCAATTCCAAATCCACCACATCGGAGTCGTCAATCAGCGACGGATGCACGGTCACGCCCAGCACATTGTTGCCGTCTTGGGCGTCGACCCGTTCATGGCGCGATAACAGGTGAATATCCTGGGTTCGCGGCATGACCCGCAGACAGCCATTCTCGCGCGTGGATTCGGTGGCTGCCAGCCAAATGGTGGTCACTTCCACCGGATCCAGCGGCCAGAGGCAGCCGTCCTGATGCCAAAGAACTTTCTGCCCATGCTTGGGTGGCTTGGCGATATAATGCGCCGCCCACATGGCGATATTGGGACCGAGGAATTGCTCGACAATATCGACCAGACGCGCATCGCTGACGAGACGGTGCATGAAAGGGTCGGTCACCAGCATGTCGTGCATGAAGCGCTCGGGACGGACGCCGGGATTGCGCTCGGCCAGCCAATGCACATGTGCGGCGGTTTCGCCCGCGAGATCGGCGTCAATGGCTTTGCGCACGATCACATAACCTTTTTCGTCATATTCTTTTCGCAAATCAGTGGGCATATTTGTCTCCAAATTAAGCGCATTACTTGAACGGGCGCCATTAAAAGGGAATCAGCCGGTCATCCAATCTTCCATGCCGCGGAAGGGCATGTGGATTGCGCGATCAAACACGGGGCGCTCGGCGTATATGTTGCTGTTGCCCGCGCCCGGCGCGCCGCGGACGAGTATAGGGCGGTCGCCTTCGCGCATGACGCGCGTCGACGTCGGGATATAGCGCAGGGTTAAGCCGATGCGCCACGTGTCCGATGTATTGGATTCGGAGCCGTGGATGATGCGCGGATTATGAACGGAGACATCGCCGGGATTCAACTCCAGGTCGACCACGTGAGAATCGTCAATCTGCGACGGATGGATGCCCGATGCGAGCACGTTCTTGCCGTCGGGGACTTCGATCATTTCGCGCCGGGAAAGCAGGCGGTTGTTCTGCGTGCCGGGCAGCAGGCGCATGCAGCCGTTCTCCCGTGTGGAGGCAGTGGCGGCCAACCAGATGGTGGTCACTTCCATCGGCTCCAGCGGCCAGTAACTGCCGTCTTGATGCCAGAGGACCTTCTGCCCGTGACGCGGCGGTTTGGCGATATAATGCGCCGCCCACATGGCGATGTTGGGTCCTAGGAATTGCTCGACAATATCGACCAGCCGGTCATCACCAACCAGCCTTTGCATAAAGGGGTCGCTCACCAGCATTTTGTGGCCGAATCTCTCAGGGCGGATATCCGGATGGCGCTCGGCCAGCCAATGCACGTGCTCGGCCGTTTCGCGCGCCAGATCGGCGTCGACGGCCTTACGGACGATGACGTAGCCTTTTTCGTCGTATTCTTGCTTTAGTGGCGTGGTCATGGTTCAGCTCCTGCGCGCAGTGAGCGGCTCGCTGCTTGTCGAAAACTCAAAGTCTAAGTGTACTTTTTTGCACTCAAGTTGCGCCCGTTATTCCCAATAGGAACAAGACGAGCATGGTTACTAAAGCAAGCGGCGGCAAGATGCCCGCCAGCATTAGCCCTAAGCCAAAGAATAGCCCGCTCTTAAACGCCTGCCCAGCCTTGATGTAAAGCATTGTATGGACGTAGCCATCGCCAATATGTGGGATGGCAGGGTCTTCCGTCAACTCCTTGTATCGATACTCGCCTTTCTGTTGGTCATATTGCATACCCGAGCTTTTACGTATATTCCTCATGCCTCACCTCCGAAAAGAAAACGTAGTCAGTGGTTGGCGCAGTCAATCTCAGCTTGAATAATACTGATTGACTAGGTTCTGTTGACATTTTGGCATTGGCATCTGCATAAATGCGTAAAATAGTCTCATGACAAACATGAGACTATCTGACGAACAATGGACGAAGATACGGGATTTTCTGGCAAATGAGTCGAATGTTTACCTTGGCAAAG
>JAJECX010000043.1 GCA_022821805.1 Anaerolineae bacterium | reverse complement strand
AAATCTGATCATTCCGCGGCAATTTTCGGGCGACCCAAGGGTCGCCCCTACGATTTTCGCCATAAATGAACCTTGTAGGGGTCAGCCTTGGCTGACCCGTCGCAATCGCAGCGCCTTACTTCAAACGTGTCCGCTCCTCAGCCCATAAAGGGAGAAGGGCTTCAACCACAGGTAGTGAGGCTTGACCCTTCAGCGGCACAATAGTCATCGTGTCTATTCCTACAGAAAGCTATTGGCGGGTTGGAGTTTTAATCTGTTCCCCCATCCGCCGGTCCCTTCCCCCACAAGGAGGGAAGGGGAGTATGCACGAAGTGGCGAAGGATGGGTTAGCCGTCTTGATCGAAGAAGAACTGTTCCGGATCGGCCGTGCCGGGGAATGCCAGGTCCCAGCCGGCGGTCAAGCCGAAATCGGGCACGTTGCGGAAGTTGCTTTTGACGATCAGGGCGTTGGGATGCTCACCGACGGTGCCGATGGTGATGGGACCTTCGTCGATATGGATTTGATAGGCTTCCAGCAGTTTGGCGTTGCGCTCGTCGGGATCAAGGATGCTGATCAATTCGGTATAGGCATCCTGAAGCTGCTCGAGCATGGAGCCGGGGCGCGGCGGGACGCCACGCTCACCGCCGGAGTTGTAGTAGTCGCCGATGCGCGCGCCACCTACAGAATAGGTCACGCCTTCTATCGGCGTCCAGACGGTCGCTGCCGAGACCAAACCCCAGGCGGCGGCGCTGCCCCAGGCGCGGATCATGATATCGCCAGAAAAGTGACGATCGCTGACCACCGACCAGGTGATGATGTTGAGTACGGTGTTCAAGCCGACCGCGTCCCAGTCTTCCTTGATCAAGTCCATGCGGTCGACCGTCGGCGTGTCTTCAGCCGGGACATCGACGACCACCTCCAGGGGCGTGCCATCGGGGCGGTCGCGCCAGCCATCGCCGTCGGCATCCACCACGCCGATGCTGTCGAGCAATTGGCCGGCAAGCTCGGGATCGTAACTGGCGTAGGACGCCGCCCATTCCTGATAGAAGGCTGCGCCCTCCTCGGTCTGGAATTCGGGACTTTCGGCGCTCAGGGAGAATTGGCGGGCGGTCGCCATGCCCAGAGAGGTGATCTCGTTGATGCGGTCGCGATTGATAGCGTGGGACAAGGCTTGACGGAATTCTTTCATGTACATCAAGTCGACGATGTCTTCGTCCGGATAGTCATACATCGGCATGATCCAGGGCCAGGCGTAGTCGCCGTTATTCCAGATGACGACGCGGTAGTCGCCGGCTTCCTGATTCTCAATGACCAGTGGGATGTCGAGCAAATTGATGCCGCGCGACTGAAAATCGATTTCGCCGGCAATGCCTTTGAGCACCACCAGCTCGTTGACGTTGCCCTCCGGGATAGTAATGTCGAGCCGGTCGATATAGGGCAGCTGGTTGCCTGCGGTATCGACTTTCCAATAGTAGGGATTGCGCTCCAAGACCAAGCGCTGCCCTTCGACGTAATCCGTCACCATCCAGGCGTAGAGCGTCGGCATGCCGGGATGATGCAAACGGCTGCTCCAGCCGTAGTGATTGACAAGGTCGGCGGCGTCCTCGGCGTCGCTATATTTGGGGTGGAATTGCCGCATGTAATGTTCTGGCACTATGTGCAGCGACGAATGATAGGCGCCGCGCGACTTGTATTCGAGGAAGAGCGGGTTGGAGTGGGGGAAGCTGAAATGCAGCGTGTAGTCGTCGATCTTTTCCACTGACATCAACTCACCTTGGACGGTGGTGCCAAAGGGCGCGTTAACGGGCACATTTTCGTCCAGCACCATATCGTTCCACCAGAAGAGATAGTCGTCGACGGTCATGGGATCGCCATCGGACCATTTGATACCTTGGCGGAACTGGACGGTCAGTTCGGTCGCGTCCTCGTTCCATTCCCAGTCGGTCACGATATTGGGGCGGAAGCCATTGACATCGCGATTCCACTTCAGGAAGGGTTCCACCGATGTCGTCATCTGTGTCCAGCCGTTGCCTTCGCCATTATCGACCGCGCGCCAGGTACCGCCGTATTGGCCGATTTCTTCGACTGGTTCGATGACCAGCGGCTCAGCGGGCAAGCGTTCATCGACGGGCGGGAGTTCGCCGGCGGCGACCATCTCCGCCAGCGCGGGCGCTTCGTTGTACATGCTCTGGCTTGAGACGAAGCCCAGCGCGCTGATGGCGACGAGCAGAACGGTGAGAAGGGTGATTTTCCTTAACATTTGTGCGTTACTCCTGTCGGTGCTTTTGGGACTAAAGGTTTAAGAAAAGCGGTTACGCGACTGATCGTTCCGAACCTCCTTAAGCCTGGGTTATCAAATGTAAGCGTTGGACAAATGATAGCACTTTTGGCGGAGAGGACAAAATCGTTGGCGCGCTGAGGCGGGCGACCTGATAGGTCGCCCCTACGGAATTTACATTGTGTCGGGCGACCCAAGGGACGCCCCTACGGAATTTACATCGTGGCGGGCGAGCCAAGGCTCGCCCCTACATTTTGTCAGAATGCGGAGGGTGGAGGGCTTTTGGCGAAGACGAATTGCAATGGGTAAACTTCGGTGACGACTTTAATTGAGGAATTGGGCGTATGGGCGACAACATGAGGGACGAAGTTAGAAGGCAGCTTTTGGACAACTTGGAATGGCGCTGTATTGGACCGCATCGTGGCGGTCGGGTGGTGGCGGTGGCCGGCGATGTGTCGCAGAAGATGACGTTTTACATGGGCGCCTGCGCTGGCGGGGTGTGGAAGACGACCGATGGCGGGCAATATTGGCACTGCGTCAGCGATGGCTATTTCAACACGGCGGCGATTGGGGCGCTGGCGGTTTCAGAGTCTGACCCGAATGTGATCTACGCGGGCACGGGCGAGAGCACGATCCGCGGCAATGTATCGCATGGGGATGGCGTCTACAAGTCGGAGGATGCTGGATTGAGTTGGCAGCATGTAGGGCTGAGCGATTCGCGGCATATCGGCAAGATTGTGATACATCCGCGGAATCCGGATCATGTTTATGTGGCGGCTTTTGGTCACGCCTTTGGTCCGAACGAGGAGCGGGGCGTTTTCCGCTCGCTGGATGGGGGCGGCAGTTGGGAGAAGGCGCTTTACAAGAGCGATAGAGCGGGCTCGCACGATGTGGCGATGGACGTGAACAATCCGCGGATTTTGTTCGCGGCGATCTGGCAGGCGCAGCGTTATCCGCACAAGCTGGAGAATGGCGGGCCCGATTGCGGTTTGTGGCGCAGCTTTGACGGCGGCGACAACTGGCAAGATATAACGCGCAATGCGGGGCTGCCGACGGGAATGCTGGGCAAGATCGGCGTGGCGGTTTCGCCGGCGCAGGCCGGGCGCATTTGGGCTTGCGTAGAAGCAGAAGACGGCGCGGTATTTCGCTCCGACGACTATGGGGAGACGTGGATACGCTTGAGCGAGCAGTCGCTGCTGCGAACACGTCCCTGGTATTACATGCATGTCACGGCGGATACGCAGGATGCGGACACGGTTTATATTCAGAATTACAACTTATGGAAGTCGGTCGATGCGGGCGCGACTTTTGAGACGATGCCGACGCCGCATGGAGATGAGCACGCGCTCTGGATCGACCCGGCCGATAATCAGCGCATGGTTCGCGGGAATGACGGTGGCGCTTGCGTATCGTTTAATGGGGGAAAGAGTTGGTCGACGATTTACAATCAGCCGACGGCGCAGCTCTATCATGTCTGCACGGATGATCGCTTTCCTTACCGCGTGTACGGTTCACAGCAGGACAATACGGCGATTACGGTGCCGAGCGCGTCGGTGGATGGGGCGATCCATGAGCGGGACTGGCATTCGCCGGGCGGCGGCGAAAGTGGTTATATCGCCATCAAGCCGGATGATCCGGATATTGTTGTCGCTTCGGGGCCGACCGGGCAGCGCGCCTACAACGACCACATGACGCTCTACAACCATCGGACTGGGCAGCGCTGGATCATCACCGCCTGGCCTGAATTGTATGGCTGGGGCGTTGGCGCCGAGCGCTTGAAGTACCGTTTTCAATGGACATTTCCGATCATGTTTTCGCAGCATGACCCGGATGCGCTATATGTCTGCAGCCAGCATTTGCATCGTTCGACCAATCTGGGCGCCAGTTTCGAGGCAGTCAGCCCGGATTTGACGCGGAATGACCCGGACAAGCTGAGGGCTTCCGGCGGTCCGATAACGCGGGACAACACGGGCGCGGAAGTGTACTGTAATATCTTCGCGCTGGCGGAATGCCCGCATGACGCGGGCGCGCTTTGGGCGGGCACTGATGACGGCTTGGTGCACGTATCGCGCGATGCAGGCGAGACCTGGCGGGAAATCACACCGCCCGATCTGCCGGAGTGGGCGCTGATCAGCATTATTGATGTGTCGGCGCATCAGGCGGGCGCGGCTTATGTCGCGGCGACGCGATACAAGCTGGATGACTGCAAGCCTTATTTGTACAAGACGACCGATTATGGCGAAAGCTGGACGGCGATCACAAATGGCATACCGGAGCATGAATTCACGCGGGTGATCCGCGAGGATCCGAATCGGCGCGGGCTGCTCTATGCCGGGACGGAGACAGGCATCTATATTTCGTTTGATGATGGCGCGCATTGGACCCGGCTCGGCGGGTCGCGTAGACACAGACCCTCCGGCAATTTGCCGGTCTGTCCGATTCACGATTTGGTCATCAAGGATCACGATCTGGTGGTCGCTACCCACGGACGTTCATTCTGGATTCTGGATGATCTGTCGCCATTGCATCAGGCGCAAGGCGAGCTTGATGAGGGGAATGCGCTTTTGTTTGCGCCGGCGCCAAAGGCGCGGATGCGCGTGTATTACACCTTCGGCGGCTGGGAGTCAAGCTATCCGCCGGACACAGTCGATTTTGGTCGCATCGACACGAGCGTGGTCGCATTCGTGAACCGCGCCGATTCGGATCGGCCGCAATTGCTGAACGCTGGCGCCAACCCGCGTGAGGGCATCGTGTTTTGGTATTACCTGGCGGGGGAGACTGAACCCGCGATAACGCTGAATTTCCGCTCTGCCGATGGCGAATTGATAAGAAGCTATAGCAGCGCAGCCGATGGAGAGCTGTCGGCGGAAGCAGGCATCAACCGCTTTGAGTGGAATATGCGCTATCCGGGCGCGGTCGAGGTCGATGGCGTGGATGGCTGGTGGGAGCGGCCTGACGGACCGCTGGTTGTGCCCGGCGAGTATGTAGCGGAGTTGGTTGTCGCGGGGGAAAGTTGGAGTCAGCGGTTTGAAGTGCGAGCGGATCCGCGGGTGGAGGCGACGGCGGGAGATTTTGAACGGCAGTTTGAGATGCTGCTGGCGATCCGCGATCGGCTTTCGCAGAACAATGAGTTGGTCAACAAGTTGGTTCGTTTGAAGCGGCAAGTGACGGCTTGGGCGGCGCGCAGCGATGATGAGGGATTGCTAGCGGCGGCGGAGGCGATTGCGTCCGAGGTTGAGGCGCGGCTGCCGGAGCTGATCAATGTGGGTTATACCGAATCACAGTTGTATGCCAGCGGATTGCATGAAAAGTTCAACGCGCTATTTGAGTCGGTGGACAGCGCCGATTATGCGCCGCCACAGCAGGCGCGCGAGGTTTTTGCGCAGCTTAGCGACGAGCTAGATGGGCAACTCAATTATGCGCGCACGGATTTGGGCGAGACGGTTTCGGATTTCAATGCGCGGGTGCGTGAGTTGGGCTTGGAGGCGGTGGACTTGTTGTAAATGACCCGCCCCCAACCCTCTCCCCGAGGCTTCAGGGAGGGGGCTTCAAACGAGACGATTGCATATGAGCGGGCGACTCACAGCCGAGCGTAGGTCGAGTAGACACTGACCGCCGACACTGACCTTCGGAAGGGGCGCCAAACGCAGCGGGACTTAATGTCTTTTGCATGGGCGGCGGTTTCTCCGCGCGGGCGTCAACAATTTTGTGTCGAGTGGACGCAGAAGTAATGAATTTGTTCAGCGCGCCCAGTCGAAGTCGCGGTCGAAGGGGAACATGGGGCGTTGGATCGTATGGAAGGGCAGGTTCTCTGGCAGGGCGCTGACAGGGCCCGGGCTGAGCGCCATGATCGCGCAGGGCGCAATGCGCTGAAAATCGGGGAAGAGGTAGCCAAGTTTCAGGCAGACGATGCGATAGTTGAGCGGGTCGATTTCCAGCTCGGTAAATTGCGCCAATGTGGTAAATGCCAGTCTTCGCTCGGTGAGGACGAGGTCGATATCGTCGATGGCGAGGATGACCTGACGGCCGCTTGCCGCGCTCTCGCGCAGTTTTCTTACGACGCCGGTGACGGGCAAGGGTTTGCCATGAATCGGATCGAGTTTTCCGCCGAGAGACAGTTCCCGGCTTGCGCCGAGACCGGCGGCGAAGCAGGCGTCGACGGCGGCGGCATCGACGAGGCTGGCGAAGAGCGTTTTCGGAACACGATGCGACAGCAGTTTTCCCAGGACATAGGGCATATCGCCAGCAGCGCCGGCTGTCACGTTGTCGCCGGAGTCGCTGAGGAAGACGGTTGGCGCTTTTGATTCCAGCGCCATTTTGATGCACTTGTCGGTACTGCCAGTGGGGACGCCAAAGTCGAATTCGTGTCGGGCGCCCCAATAGGCGGCTGCCAGTACCCGGGCAGCGGACCAAGTTGCCTCTTCGTCCAAGCCGAGGGCGACGGCTGAGGCCTGGCTGCGCGCTTGATCGGCCCAGGTGAAGCCAACCAAGAGCGATGCATCCAGCACCTTTTCGTTATCAATGACCTCAGTGATTTCAGCGTAGACGCTCGCTCCCGGTTCAACGATGGTCATGGTGCGTTCGCCAGAAAGCAGCAGCGGGATGGGGATGAAGGCTTTGACCGGGCGAGTTCCCGCGCGCAGGCAGTTGACGAGCAGGTCGAAGGCGCGGGCGCGGGTTTCTAGCGCGTCTTCGTGGGGCGCGGTGCGATAGGCGGTGAGGAGATCCAGTTGCTCCATGATCGCGGCGGAAAGATTGCCATGGAGGTCGTAGCTGGCGCTGATGAGGGGGTCTGGTCCCACCAGGTCGCGGACGGCGCTGATGAAGTCGGCTTCGGCGTCGTCGATGTCCTCGACCGCCATGGCGCCGTGCATATCGAGATAGACGCCATCCCAGGGACCGCTATCGCGCAAGCCGCTGATGATCTCGACTTTGAGGTCATTGTACACCGCGCGGCGCAAGACTCCGCCGGGTAAGGCATTCGCTTGCATGACGGGCGTTAATTCGATATCGGCATATCGAGCGGCGAAGGGATAGCGCGAGAGCAGGTCAGCGCCGCGCAGCAAATTGAAGTCGGACAGGTCTGATGGCAGGGGCGAGAAGGTGGCGCATTCGATGGCGATGCCGGCGGCGGCGATTTTGAGTCTACCCCCCTCTAAATCTCCCCCCATTGCAATGGGGGGAGACTTCGCCTGCGTAATAGAGCTGGCGGTTGGCTTTGGGCTTGGATTCATGTAGGAAACCAGATCCAGACTTACTGACTCATTCGGCGAAGGGGTTGTCGATGAAGGGATACTTGCGCAGGTCGGCGCGCTGGTAGGGGATTTCGGTGAAGATTGGCGGAATAGCGCCGGGACCGGCCATGTAGATGATCTCGTCGGCGATTGGCGCGAAGCCGGCGTAGAAATGCTGCGTTGATTTGACGACGAGCAAGCGCTTCGATTTGGGATTGATGCCGAAGTTGGAAAAGACGGCGGGGCTGAAAACTTGACCGCGCCGGCTGTTGACGATGATCTCTATGCCTTGGCAATGCAGAGCCACGGCGTCGCCGCAGTCGACAGCGACGGAACCTTCGCTCTGCGTCCATTGCTGCTGCATATCGGGGATGATGCCGGTTACGGTGACGCGAAGGTCAAGCGGGTCGCCGGACATGGGTCCCAATTTGCCGCCCAGCCGCAGGTCCAGCGTTGCGCCTTCGCCGGCGGACATGGCGATGCTGACGGCGATCGGGTCCCAGATCATGCCGAGAGCCGCGTTCCTCAGGCCGCGATCAAGCAGGGCGCGGAGCACAAAGGTGGAATCGCTGGGCGCGCCGCCGCCCGCATTGTCCGCTTGATCGGCGATGACGACCAGGCCGGATTCGACAGCCAAAGCTTTGTTCAGCGCTTCGTCGAGGGGCAGCGATGGCGGATCGGTGGCGTGGCGGATGGCGAAGAATCGCTCGCCGAATTCGCGCGCGAGTTGGGCGGCCAAAGCGGGGTCGTCATCGGTGATCGCCAGCATATAAGCGCCGCAGGTCGGAACGTCAGCCCAGGGGAAACTGTGGGCGAGCGAGAGCGAGAGCAGGCCGGGTTCGTTTTCGCGGGCGATCATGGCATCGACGAAGCCGCGCATCGGTTCGAAGGGTGTCAGGTAGAGGCCGATCATACGGCAGTCGTAAAGCGCCATGGTTGGGTTGGTCACTCCGTCGGCGGCGTCAGCGATGATGGTGAAGAGTTCTTCAGCGCGGTCGTTGATATCAATATGCGGGTATTCCTTGAAGATGACGATGGCGTCAACGGCGTCGACGGTTTCTTCTGTAAGGTCACAGTGCAGGTCGAGCTCGACGCCGATTTTGGCATCGGGTCCGACGATTTCACGGACGCGCGTGACAATATCGGTTTCGCAGTCGTCGTAGCCTTCCGCCACCATGGCGCCGTGCAGGGGCAGCAGGACGATATCGACCGGCATGGCGGCTTTGAGGGCGTCGAGCAGTTCATCGCGCAGGCTTTCGTAAACGGCGCGGACGGTGGTACCGGCGGGTTGGGCGAAGGCGTAGAGGCTGAAGATATATTCCCAACCGCGTTGTTGGCAGCGGCGGCGGAAGATATTGAAGGGTCCGCCGAAGCCGCCGAGATCGGCCTGGTCGTCCAAATCGGCGGCGCGGATAACTTCAAAGTCGGCCATGCCGGTAGGCATTGGCGAGAAGGTATTGGTTTCGGTTTCGATGCCACCGGCGAAGACTTTCATTGTCGCTTCTCCATATTCTGACGGCGGCAAACCCCATCCCCCGGCCCCTTGTCCCAGCGAGCTAGCGTCGCGTAAGTCGCGTAGACACTGACCGCCGACACTGATCTTCGGAAGGGGAGCCAGACCTTGGGAACACTTGATTCATCCTGATGCAAGGCTAACTGCGAGGCGCGAAGTCTTTTACGTGGTTGGCAGTTAAGCCAAGCCTGTCTACCTAGGACTCTAGGACAGAATATAGACTTTTCAGGCGCGGAGCGCAAGAATTTTTGCGGCAACTGTGACAGAGGCAAGTCCAGTTGTTATAATCAGCGTTGCTCTCGCCCAAGCGGCGGCCGCGTGAGGAGAGGGCGTTATAGCAGACGAAGGAAGCGAACGTGAATGCGATAACGATACAATCCATTGATCTGCATACCGTACTGTTGCCGTATTTGGCGCCATTTGAGACCAGCTTTGGCGCCGAGACGGACAAGGTGGCGGTGCTGGTTGAGTTGATGACCGAGTCCGGCGCCGTCGGTTGGGGCGAGTGCTCAATAGAGTTATGGCCGGGATACGGTCATGAGACGGCGGAGACGGCTGAGCATATGCTAAGGGAGTTCATGGCGCCGGCGGCAGTTGGCGCGACCATCTGCGACCCGCGGGAGTTTCCGGCTTTGATCCGGCGATTCCGCGGCAATCATCATGCGCGGGCCGGTTTGGAGGCGGCGGTTTGGGATGCATTCGCCAAGGCAAACGACATGCGCTTGACAGACTTGTTTGCGCTTTGCGCGCCGGAGGATCATGAGTCCGAGGGAAAAGCGACGGTGGGCGTCAGCATTGGGATTCAGCCCTCGCTGGAAGCGACCGTGGATGTCGTACGCAGCCGTTTGGATCAAGGTTACGGGCGCATCAAGCTGAAGATCAAGCGCGGCTGGGATGTGGAAGTGGCGCGGGCGGTGCGCGCCGAGTTTCCCGATGTCTTGCTGATGCTTGACGCCAACAGCGATTATCGGCTGGAGGAGGCTGATCATCTGGCTCAGTTGGATGCCTTTGATCTGCTGATGATTGAGCAGCCACTTTCGCATGACGACATCTATGAGCACGGGCTGCTGCAGAAGCGCCTGAAGACGCGGCTCTGCCTGGATGAGAGCGTCAAGTCGGCGAGCGACCTGCGCATTGCGCTGCAGGTGGGGGCGATTGGCATCCTCAATTTGAAGCCGGCGCGCGTCGGCGGCTTCAGCGAGTGCCTGGAGATATACCGCATCTGCGTCGAAAACGAACTGCCGCTGTGGATCGGCGGCATGCTGGAGACGGGTGTGGGGCGGGCGGCGAATTTGGCGTTGGCTTCGCTGCCAGCGGTCAATTTGCCATCGGATATCTCGGCGACTGATCGTTATTTCGCCGCTGATATCAGCGAGCCGCCTTTTGTGCTGGGCGCTGACAGCGCGTTGGCTGTGCCGGAAGGTGAAGGCATCGGCGTCGAGGTGCGACGCGACCGATTGGAAGAGGCGAAGCGGCGCTGGATCGAAAAGTACCCTTATGGGAAGGCGGTGGCGCGATGAGCCTCCGAGAGCGATTACAAGCGATCATCACGGCGGCGGATATCGAAGCGGGCCTTGCTGTCTGGCATATTGAATCAGGCAGGCGGCTGGATGTCGGTGGCGATGTTCCGTTCCCGATGGCGAGCACATTCAAGATTCCCATATTGGCAACAGCCTGCAGGCAGTTGACGGATGGCGCTATTAGCCTTGATTCGCGCGTGCCCTTGGCCGATGAAGACAAGAGCATGGGCAGCGGCATCTTGCCTTATTTTGAAAGCGGCTTGGCGCCAACCCTGCGCGACTTGCTGACCCTGATGATCATCATCAGCGACAATACGGCGACCGATATCATGGTGAATTATCTGGGCGGGGCGGGCGTCATAGAAGGCTACATGCATGAGCTTGGATTGAGCGACATCTACTTCAAGTGGAATTGCAAGGAGTTGCTGCGCTTTGCCTTCCCGCCTGAAGTAGCGGATTTGCCGCTTGAAGAGTTGGTTAAGTGGACGACGCAGAACGATATAAGGCGCGATGGATTGGTCTTCAGCAAGGGGGCGGAGAATAACGTCAGCACAGCGAAGGCGATGACTGAGCTGCTGCATAAGATGTACGGCGACCTGTTCCCGCGGGATGTGCGGGCGGTCGCCTTCGACATTCTGCGCAAGCAGCAGTTTACCCACCGCATTGCGCGCTTTCTGCCTTTAGGCGTTAAAGTCGCGAGCAAGACCGGCACGATTGGCGGCATCCGCAACGACTGCGGTATCATCAGCGTCAGCGATGAGAATCATGTGATTTTGTCGCTGTTTACAGAATGGGATGAAGCGCCGTATTGGAACAAGCCGGCGGCGCATCATCAGCGCGTGTTTGAAGTTGAGACGGCGATGGGCGAAATTGGCCGCGCCGTTTTTGATGAATTCGCTGGCACGGGTTAGGTGGCGGGGGGAGGGCGTAACGACAATTTGCGGGATGGGTTCTCTTCGCATTGTTTATACCGACTGGAGGAATTGAGACGTGTACAAGTCAAGAAACGCAGTATTGCTATTGCTCATGATCGCGCTGGTAACGATAAGCGGGGCGGCGCTGGCGCAAGACGACATTATGGCGGGCAAGGGCGGACGCCTGGTGGTGGCCGATGCCAATTCGAATACGTCATTCGATCCTTTTGTATCGTCATGGCATAGCTGGCCGCATTATGCCCTGTATCCGACGCTGTTTTCGCGCGCTTTGGACATGAGTTATGTCGGCTACCTGGCGGATACCTGGGAAGTATCGGAAGATTCCAAGTCGTTGACGATTCACCTAATTGAAGGCGCCACCTTCACCGATGGCAGTCCGATTGACGCGGAGGCGCTGAGATGGAATCTGGAGAAGTATGCCGATCCGGAATCGACTGCATCGACGGGCCGCGCCTTGATCACGTTGCTGGATAACATTGAAATCGAGGGCGACTACAGCTTCACGATGCATATGAATTCGCCGCACGCGCCGCTGTTCTTCGTGCTTGCGGGCTTGGAGATTGTGTCGCCGACTGCTTATGAGGCAATCGGACCGGACGACTTCGGCACCAATCCGGTCGGTGGCGGACCCTTCATTCTGAAGGAGTTGGTCACAGACAACTATGCGCTGTTTGAGCGCAATCCTGATTTCACCTGGGCGCCGCCTGAATTGTATGATCACCCGGGTCCGGTCTTCCTTGATGAACTTGAGATTAAGTTTATCGGCGAGGAGCAGACGGTCCTGGCTGCATTGGAGACGGGCGAGATATCGTTGGCTGGCATACCGACGCAGAACTTGGCTGACGCGGAAGCGAACCCGGATATCGATGTGAACGTGGCGCAGTTGAGCCAGATCCGTTATGTCGGATTCAATACATCCAAGGATCCTTGGACGAATCCGGATTTGCGCAAGGCATTCGCTTACGCCACTGACCGGCAGGAGTTTGTGACGCTGGCTTGGGAGGGCTTGGCGGAACCGCTGTATCAGCCGCTGCCGCCGACCATCTGGGGGCACAACCCGGAACTGAACGCGATTGCGCCGAGCTTCGATCCTGAGAAAGCGGGCGCGATGCTGGATGAGTTGGGTTATGTTGATGTGGATGGCGATGGATTGCGCGAGGACCCCGATGGGGAGAGCTGGACGGTACCGCTGGCGACGGCGTCGCCGGATGAGTGGCTGCGGCAGGCGGAAGTGCTGGAGGCGCAGTGGCGCGCCGTTGGCATCCCGCTGCAAATTGATGTGTTGGAGTTTTCGGCGCTGATCGATCTGACGACCACGGGCGAGCATGATCTATTCCTGCTGCTTTACGGTTATCAGGATCCGAGCATCTTGACCTATTTCTTTGATCCGGAGCGCAAGGGCGGCAGCAACCGCGCTTGGTTCTCGACCGATGAATTAAGCGATTTGCTGGTGGCGGCTGATTCGCAGTTGGATCCGGACCTGCGTTTTGAAGCGGTGACGGCGGTGAGCAAGTACATCATCGAGGCGTCGCCCTGGGTCTATTTGGCGGTGCCGCCGGCGCTGACGGGCGTGCGCGCGGAGCTGATGGGTTGGAGCATCCATCCGGATACGAGCTTCCTGTATTGGAACGCGTACTTTGAGACGGAGTAGGGAAACCCCCATCCCCCGGCCCCTTCCCCCATAAAGAGCTGAGGAGCGGACACGTTTGAAGTAAGGCGCTGCGATTGCGACGGGTCAGCCAAGGCTGACCCCTACACGGTTCATTTATGGCGAAAATCGTAGGGGCGACCCTTGGGTCGCCCGAAAATTGCCGCGGAATGATCAGATTTTGTAACGAAATCCTGCGAAATGAAAAGGTGTCCGCTCCTCAGCTCTTTATGGGGGAAGGGGCTGCGCCGCGCAGGACGCGTAGACACAGCCCTTCGACACTGGCGGTCGAGATGGGGGGTCAAACCCATGCAAACTCACGATGTCGAGTTGATTGACATCGTCAAAGACTTTGAATCCGGCGGCAATCGCGTTCGCGCCGTCGACAAGGTCAGCCTGCAAATCGCCGATGGCGAATTCTTCGCGCTATTGGGTCCCAGCGGCTGCGGCAAAACGACGACGCTGCGTCTGATCGCCGGTTTCGAGCAGCCGACAGCGGGCAAGGTCCTCATCCGCGGCATCGCGATGGAAGGCATCCCCGCCTATCACCGGCCCGTGAACACCGTCTTCCAGGATTACGCTCTCTTCCCCCATCTGACCGTCGAGCAGAACATCATGTTCGGCTTGCAGATGGAAGGCGTGAACAAGAAAGCAGCGCGAAAACGCGCCCGCGAAGCGCTGGAGTTGGTGCGCCTGCCCGGCGTCGGCGAGCGCAAGCCCCATCAGCTCTCCGGCGGGCAGCAGCAGCGGGTCGCCCTGGCGCGCGCGCTCGTCAAGCAGCCGGCTGTGCTCCTGCTCGATGAACCGCTGGGCGCGCTCGATCTCAAACTGCGGGTGAATATGCAATATGAACTGAAGGCTTTGCAGCGAGATGTCGGCATCACTTTCATCTACGTGACCCACGATCAGGAAGAAGCGATCACCATGGCCGACCGCATCGCCGTCATGAACGAAGGCGTAATGCTGCAAGTGGGTACGCCGCGCGACATTTACGAGCATCCGGGCACGCACTTCGTCGCCGACTTCATCGGCGAGACCAACTTCATCGCCGGAACGCTGCTTGAACGCAGGTCCGATGGATACGGAATCGCGCGGCTTGCCGGCGGCACAATTGTCAAAGCGCAGCTTTCACGATCGCTGGAAAGTGCTGGCGGCTCGGTATCGGTGGCGATTCGCCCTGAGCGCATCGGCATCGTTGCAGGCGGCGATTCTATCATGCCAGATGATACAAACGTGACCGCCCTGGATGCGCTCCTGGTGGATAGCCAGTACATTGGCACCGACACACGCTTTACCGTTCGGATCGGCGATCAGTTCGAGCTGGTTGTCCGCGTGCAGAACATTGATGACCGCGAAAGCGCCGCATTCGCAATCGGTCAAAGCGTTAAGGTCCACTGGAGCGCATCAAGCGCCACTGTTCTGGATCGTTGACCCGCCCGAGCTGCGCATGCCCCTTGAAGCTTCGTAACATCGCGTTTCGCGCCGACTCATGTTAGAATTTAAGTCCTTTCCGACTTGGATCGGCACAGCCAATGGTTGTCCCTGAACTCGATAAGGCTTGCGCCACAGACTGGCGCGCCGCCAGCAAACCGCTAGACGCCCAAACCGGATTCGAGGTCACCGAAGACTTCGAGCGCTTCAATCAGAAATACGATATGTTCAACCGCGCCGTCTGGGACGAGGATGTCCGCTCCGACCGCTCGCGCAAATTCTTCGAGTCCTATTTCACCGATCTGGCGCAGTTTCGCAAAGTTGAGGGCTTTCAGCATCGCGACTACGCCCTGCGCAACGCCGCCTGGTATATCGCCGATTTCACCTCGGATCTGCTTGAGACGACGCAGGATCGCAAAGAAGGCTTCCTCGATACCTACACCATGTTCCGCGAAGGCGCTTCCCGCAAAACGGAAGCGACTGCCGAAGAGAATTCTGCTGACGTCAAGCGGGCTGGCAAATTCCTGGGCGCCGATGCCATCGGCATCTGCGAATACGATGAACGCTGGGTCTACACCCATAACTACAGCCGCCAAAAGCTGACCGACAAGGCAATGGATTTGCCCGAAGATCTGACTCATGTGGTGGTCATTGTCAACGAGATGCATCATCAGACGATTCAAACGGTGCCCTCGGCGTTGAGCGGCGCCGCCACCGGGCAAGGCTACAGCCGCGATATCATCTCGGTGCTCTCGCTCACCCAATACATCCGCAACCTGGGTTACCGCGCCGTCGCCAGCCTCAATGATACGGCGCTGTCAATACCACTGGCGATTCAAGCGGGCTTGGGGCAATATGGACGGCATGGCTTGCTGATCACACCAGAATTTGGACCGCGCGTTCGCATCGCCAAGATCTTCACCGATCTGCCCCTGATCCCTGACCAGCCGATCGACTTCGGCGTCACCGAAACCTGCAATCACTGCCGCCGCTGCAGCGATGGCTGCCCGGTCAAAGCCATCCCCGATGACGCGCCCAAGTTTGAAACGCACGACGGAATTTCCCACCTCAAAGGTGTGAAGAAATGGACGATCAACGCCAGGCAATGCTTCACCTTTTGGGCAAATCAAGGCACTGATTGCTCCATCTGCATCCGCGTTTGCCCTTACAACAAAGACTTTTCCAAGCGCTTCAATCGTCTCCTGCGCTGGATGCTGAGCAACCGTTGGCGGCGGCTGGCGCTCTGGCTGGATGTAAAGCTGAAGTATGGCGAGCGAAAAACTGCCGGCTGGTGGTGGCGGCGTGCCGCTGATGGCTAATTCGCCTATGGCGCCTCAATCCAAAATGCAGGCGGTCAGCTCACTGACGCTGTATGGCGAATTCCCCGGCGCGCCCACGGTCGAACACAGGCGGAAACTGTACAGAGCGTTGACCGCGCTGGCTGAGCGGCGCATCAGCAGTGATGACACGCAGACAGCCGCGGAGATTCTTGCCTATCTCTTATGCCAAAGCGATATGGATGTCGACACGCTGTACCGCGCTGATGATCTCTTCGCCGATCTCGCCGGCAGAATCTGTCCGCGCGTCATCTATGACGCTCGCGAATTCGCCGCCGATATGGACCTCGCGACCATGGTCGAGTATCTGCGCGATGTCTTTTCGCCCGATCGTAACTGACGACTCCGCTACGCCGCTTCCGATTGGCTTGACCATCTATGCGCCAACCTGCTAGGCTCGAGACGGTCGATACGTACGTCGCGGAGAATCCATGACAACTCCAATTCTTGGCATTTTGCAATCCGCGCCAGCGCGCTGGATAGTGGCGATCGGTTGGACGCTGCTGCTCACCCTGCTTTTGCTGCAGCCGGAAACGGAGCCACTCATTGACCTTGGCTTGCCGGGCGGCCAGTCGCTATGGCGCGAAATCTTATTCAGCGCGCTGCATCTGCTGGCATTCGCGCTGACTTGCATCCTTTGGTTCTGGACCCTGCGCCGCACGCTACCGTCGCGGAGGAGTTTGTTCGCCGCCGCCATAATCGCCATCGCGCTCGGCATCAGCACCGAGGCATTGCAGAGCTTTACGCCGGATCGCCATGCTTCCCTGATTGACTTCCTCGCCAATATCGGCGGCGTCCTGATCGCTGCGCGAGTCCTCGACCAGCGTCGATAGTCGTGTACAGATCGCGCATACCCGCCGTGACAGTCATATAGTTCATGCAATCCAGCTTGCCCTGATTATCCCGTTCTCCCTTCCTGTGCTAGGATGGTGGCAACACAAAGGGAGAAACGGTTGATATGAAGCGTCTTGTCAATGCCCTGCTTTCAATCCTGTGCTTCTCGCACATTGTGGGCGGCGCGCTGGCGCAAACTGCCGATCCGCCGATTTATTCCTATCGCAACGGCGATATCTGGAAATACGAGCTTACGAGCCAGACCGCGACTCAATTGACCAACTGGGCTTACAACGGCGGTCCCATCCTCTCGCCCGACGGCAGCAAGATCGCTTATCTGTCCACATCCTCCGACTTCGTGACTCAATTTGAGGCGGGAACAGCGTCTCAAACGGGTGGGACGGCGCCGTCCAATATTTGGGTCATGGATGTCGCTACCGAATCCTTCACCCTTATCGCCGATCAAGCTGGCGCCGGCGGCGCGGGCATCCTTCGGTCACTGCCCAGCTGGTCGCCCGATGGTCGACAGCTTGCCTGGCTCCAATTGGATCCGAATACGCAGGCTGTGGAGGCCGCGCAATTGCGGCGCCACAACTTCAACAACGGCGCCACCTCAACTTTGGCCGCTGGTGTTGATCTAGGTTTCCAGGGCAGCGATATCCGCATGCCGAGCCTGCGATGGGGCGGCGGCGGCATCGCGCGGCTGCATTTTGATTTTCAGGACGGCGCCGAGAATCCGTTTCTGCATATTCAATTCTTCGACCCCGTCAGCGGCGCCACGAAGCAATATGACCTCGGCTTGAACGAGAGCCGCGATAATACCGTGCGCGACTTCATTTGGGTGAATCATCTCGGCCGCAGCTTGATGGCGCTGCAGATCAAAGATTATTGGGATCTGATTGATCCACTTGACGGTTCGCGCTATCGGCTACGGCATCCTCCGCGCCTGAAAAATCACAACCACTCCGCCGGCATGCAGTTAGTCCCGTTCTCGGTTGACAACGGCAGTGGCGGCTGGTTCATCCACTGGCACGCCACAGACGGCGCGAACACCTTTGATACCGGATACAAGAGTCACCGCGTCAACCGAAACAATCGGCCTGGTCTTTCGGAAGATGGCTTTCGTATGGCTTGGCAAAACTCGGACCGCGTCGCCACCTGGCAATTCGGTTCGGAAGGGGGCAATCGCCCCGTCGCCAACAGCGCCAGCCGTTGGGCATTCCCGATACCGCAGCCATTTGGGCTGGTATGGGCGCCAACCGAATGGGTGACCACCGGCTTGCTGGAGGGCGCGCAAGCGGCGCCGTCTCTGCCGCCAGCCCCGGCAAGCTGCAACCTTGCGCCACTGTTGAGCCTGGGACAGCAAGCAGTCGGCAGCCCGGGTCTCCCGAGCCGCGTACGCGCCGGCGCATCCACCAGCGCCGATATCGTGGGACAGATAGAAGCCGGTGATGTGGTCAATATCGAAGCCGGACCGATCTGCGCCGATGGCTACAACTGGTATTTCGCGCGCAACAGCAACGTCGCAGGCTGGACGGCTGAGGGCGGCGATGGCGACTATTGGCTGCTCTACCACATCGACTGCGTCAACAGTCCGCCAATTCGCCTGTCCGCCACGATGACCGCGACCATTGCCGGCAGTCGAGCGCTAAGCGTGCGCAACGGTAAAGGCGCTGTCGACACCGCCGTCATAACCGTCGCCACGCCGGGCGATTATTTTACCATCACCGGCCGGCCAGAATGCGATCTGAGCGGCGAAAGATGGTATCCAATACAGCTTGACCACTTCTTGGGCTGGATCGCCGCCGGCGCCGGCGACGAATACTATATCGAGAAAGCCTGACAAGATCGCAATCAGGCTCTATTGCGCCTGGTAGCAAGGATTCTCCCACACGATCAAGGTCGCCCAATTGTCGGAAGCGGCGTCTTCAATATAATCTTCCAGCAATCCACGTACTTCGAAACCGCGCCTCAATTGAAACGACAAGGTGCTGTCGTAGATCGCGCCGGCCGCCACCCGATCCACATATTGGCGCGGCGCCATGCCGCTCTTGTACTCAGCGTAACCAGGGATCAAGCCGCCAGCCACGATGCCGCGCCGATTCATGCTCTTGACCAGTTCCATGCGCGCCTCATAGAGCAGCGAGCCGGCGCCGCGCCTGCGGAAGTCTGGATGCACGCTGATATCTGCGCCGTAATACCAATCGCCTTCCGGATCATGATTGCTGTAGAATCCGCCGTCGATGATCTCCTGGAAGCTATGCTGGGCCTGGGCGAAGTCGAAATCAATCAGGAAGCCCGAGCCCAGTCCGATAACTTGCTCTGCAAAGATCGCGACAAAATTGCCTTGGGGAAAAAGCCGGCAATGATTGAGAAAGTGTTCTTCTCGCATCAATTCGTTATCGTCAAGCGTGGGAAAACAATCGCGCTGCAATTGCTCGAGCGCACGCGCGTGAACCGGCTTAATCGTCTCAATTCGAATCGATTCGCTGATCATGTTATCTGCCTGCGCCTGGCTGCGCACCCTAGTGTATCGCTCACTGGAATCGCCTGGCAACACCCCTGTTGCGCATAGCTATCTCATGGTATCAATGGACTGCATTGGACATACAGATATTACGCGGCATGCTCTAGGATGGTTGCCAGCAGCCATCGCGAGGAAACGAGGTCACAACATGGTCACCAACGGTCATCAGCAGAACGGCAATGAAAAGGGAACGGAAAAAGTAAAGCGCGGCTTGGCGCAAATGCTCAAAGGCGGCGTGATTATGGATGTTGTCACGCTCGAGCAGGCGCGTATCGCTGAAGACGCCGGCGCCGTCGCCGTCATGGCGCTTGAGCGAGTGCCGGCTGATATCCGCGCCCATGGCGGCGTCGCCCGCATGAGCGACCCCGATATGATCGAAGGAATCATCAATGCCGTATCCATCCCGGTGATGGCGAAGGCGCGTATCGGCCATTTCGTCGAAGCGCAAATCCTGGAAGCGATGGGCGTCGACTACATCGACGAGAGCGAAGTCTTAACGCCGGCCGACGAAGAGCACCATATCAACAAATGGAAGTTTTCCGTGCCCTTCGTATGCGGCTGCCGCAATCTCGGTGAAGCGCTGCGGCGCATCAACGAAGGCGCCGCCATGATGCGCACCAAGGGCGAGGCGGGCACTGGCGATGTTGTGGAGGCGGTCCGTCACGCGCGTTCCGTCAATGGCGATATACGCCGCATCAGCTGCATGGATGAAGACGAGATCTACACCTACGCCAAAGAAATCCGCGCGCCCTATCATCTGGTCAAAGAGACGGCTGAGCTCGGTCGCCTGCCAGTGGTGAACTTCGCCGCGGGCGGGGTCGCCACCCCGGCCGATGCCGCGCTGATGATGCAGCTCGGCGTCGACGGCGTGTTCGTCGGCAGCGGCATCTTCAAGAGCGGCGAGCCGGCAAAGCGCGCCCGCGCGATCGTCAAAGCGGTGACACACTTCAGCGATGCGCTTATCCTTGCTGATGTAAGCCGCAATCTGGGCGAAGCGATGGTCGGCATAAACGTGACGCCCGATGAAGTCATCCTTGGCAAACGCGGCTGGTAGACCGCTAGCCGTTCTGTTACAACATTGGCCAAGCCTTTACAGCGAAAGGGATACCTGTCGTGGCGATTTCTCTTGTAAGCGAGCTCGAGACGCCCAGCGTACTCATTGATTTGGACAAGATGGAAGATAACATTGAGTCGATGCAGAAACACTGCGACAACTTGGGCATCAACTTCCGCCCGCATATCAAGACGCACAAGATACCCGATATCGCCCGCCGTCAAATCGAAGCCGGCGCGGTCGGCATTGCCTGCCAAAAAGTCAGCGAAGCGGAGGTCTTCGCGGCTGCCGGTTTTGGCGACATTCAGATCCCGTACAATATCGTCGGGCGGCGCAAAACGCGGCGCCTGGCTAAGCTAGCGCAGCAAGCCGCTGTGACCGTCACCGTCGATAGCAAGCCTGTCGTCGATGGCATCGCCGAAGCGGCGCAAGAAGCTGACGTCACGATCAGCATGATGGTTGAGCTGGTTTCGCTGGGCGAACGAACCGGCACGACGCCGGCTTCCGCTCTTGAGCTAGCGCAGCATATCGCAGCGACTGACAACCTGCGCTTTGCTGGCGTGATGATCTATCCTTCTGACGCAGCGGTTCGCCCGCGCCTGCTGGAGACGCTAGGCTTGCTAGCCGACGCTGGTATCGCGGTTGAGACCATTAGCGGCGGCGGCAGTGGCGCCAGCAGCGACGCTCATTTGCTGCCAGAGTTGACTGAATTGCGGGTGGGCACTTCCATCTTCTGGGACTGGACCTGTGTGGCTGTCAACCGCGCCAGCTTCGACAACTGCGCCATGCAGATAATCGCGACTGTCGTCAGCGCCAATGAGCCGGACCGCGTCATCCTCGATAGCGGCAGCAAGGCGATAAACTCCGAAACGATCAATGGACAGTTCGGTTACATCGTTGAGTACCCGGACGCGCGCCTGCACAAGGTCAATGAGGAGCACGGCTATGTCGACTGCAGCGCCTGCCCCAGCCCGCCCGTGGTCGGCGAAATGGTGCATATTATTCCCGTGCACACCTGCGTGGTGACAAATCTGCACAATCAACTCTATGGCGTTCGTGGCGAAAACATTGAAGAAGTCTGGGATGTGGCGGCGCGCGGCATGGTCTGGTAACTGCGCTCACGTCGCTTTTGTCATCGCATTCATAGACCCTACAGGATCACAAAATGCTGGTTATAGACGCGCACCTGGACCTTGCCTGGTCTGCGCTGCAATGGAATCGGAATCTGCTTGAATCCGTCTACACCATCCGGGCGAACGAAGCGAAAGTCGCGGGAAAGGGACGCGCGCAGAACACCGTTTGCCTGCCCGAGATGCGGCAAGGGCGCGTCGCCCTAAGCTTCGTCACCATGCTGGCGCGTTCTACCGGGCACAAAGTCGCATACCTCGACTACGGCTCGCAATCGCAGGCTTATGGCATCGCCAAAGGACAGCTAGCTTATTATCGCGCTTTGGAAACAGATGGACATGCGCGCGTTCTTGCAGACAGCGAGAGCTTGCGCGCCCATATCGCCGAATGGGAAGCATGGGAATCTGTCGGCCCCAATCCCCTTAATGCGCCCCCGTTAGGCTTCGTAATCAGCATGGAGGGCGCCGACCCCATACGCGATCCGGCGCAGTTGGAAGAATGGTGGGAGGCTGGCTTGCGGCTGCTAGGTCCCACGCATTACGGACCCGGTCGATATGCCGGCGGCACCGGCGTCGAGCATGGGCTTACGGCGCTGGGCGAGCCTTTGCTGCGAGAGATGAACCGTCTCGGTATGCTGCTTGACCTCACGCACATGAGCGATCAAGCCTTCTGGCAAGCAGTGAAGGTCTATGACGGTCCGGTGTTGGCCAGCCACAACAATTGCCGCGCGCTCGTGCCCCACCAGCGGCAATTCAGCGACGACCAACTGAAACTCATCATCAAGCGCGATGGCGTTATCGGCGCCGCCTTCGATATATGGATGCTGCAACCGGGTTTCGTCCGCGGCGGCAGCAACCGGGATGTTTTCATCGAAACGGTGATTGACCATATTGATCACATTTGTCAGTTAGCCGGGAACAGCCTGCATGCCGCTATCGGCACGGATCTCGACGGCGGCTTCGGGCGCGAGCAGTCCCCCTGTGATCTCGATACCATTGCCGACTTGCAGTTGTTGCCGGAATTGCTGGCAGCGCGCGGCTACCAAGCCGATGACATCGCAAACATTATGCACGGCAACTGGCTGCGCTTCTTGTATGGCGCCTGGTCGTAATCGCAAGCGAAGCGTCAACACCCGTAACTTAAAGCCGTCAGACCAATATGCTGTCCAGTTCGTCGCCGGCTGTTTTCAGCATCTGCGCCAGCGCAAAGTCGCCGCCATGCGGGATCATCAACGAACCTTGACGGCGGTACTTGTCTACTTCCTCAATGGAGGAAGCCGTTCGCGCCCAGACTTTGCCATGTTTCGCCGCCGCCGCCGCCACTTGCGCCACCGCTTCATCAAGCGACATGCCAAAAGACGGGTAAGTGTCCAGGCGCAGTCCCAAGTCAGCTGGTCCAACAAAAAGGGCGTCAATGCCTTCAACGGCGGCGATCTCCTCGGCGTTTGCGACCGCTTCCGGCTCCTCTATCTGCGCCACGATAAAGGTCTCGCGGTTGGCATCCTGGACAAACGTATCGTCCGGGCGGCCTCGATTCAAGCCGAAATCGGCATCCAGCCCGGTCCCATCCAAGCCGCGATTGCCGATGGGCGGGAACTTGGCCGCCTTGACGATCGCGCGCGCCTTTTCTGCCGTCGAGACAAAGGGGATCATCAAGCCAGCCGCGCCATCTTCGAGAAAGCGGTAGAGACGGCTGCGCTGAATTGTTGGCGATCTGACCATGCAATCGATATCGAATCGGTGGCATAGCGAAAGCAGGTGCTGCACTTCGCGCAAGTCAAAGTTGCGATGTTCCAAATCAAGCCAGATGCCGTCGAACTTGTTATGCGCGGCATGCTGAATATAGAAGGGTATGAAATGCCCCAACCCGCAAAAGCGCGCGAATTCACCCGCCCGCCATTTCGCCAGCACCTTGCTTCGTCTCATGATCTTTCGCCTCCCCTATTTCCGGTCGCGCGTAAAACTCGGCACATTCTAACCAACCAAGGTCAAAATGTCCCATGCAGGTTTCGTTGAGGTTTTGAAACCTTGCGACAATCTGGATATTAACGCCCAGCCTAGATAAGGAGCGGCTTCATCTGCGCCAGCGCCCGCTCGATCAATGACACATCGGCGGCGAAACAGAGTCGCAGGTAGCCCTCGCCTTGTGGTCCAAAAGCCGCGCCCGGCGCCAAGCCCACGCCGCATTGGCGCAGCGCGTTCTCGGCAAAATCGTAACTGTCCGTCACGCCATCGACGGCGAAGAATGCGTAGAATGCCGCCTGCGGGCTTGGAAAGGTCACGCGTGGCAATTCACCGAAAGCGCGTTCGACCGCAGTCAATGCCGCGCGATAACGCGCGCTCGAGGCGCAAATGAACTCTTCGCCGCCCTGCAGCGCCGTGATGCCGGCGATCTGCACAGGAGCGAATATGCAGGAATAATTGAACTCGGTCACGATCTCCAGCGTGCGGACCAATGATTTTGGCGCTGTCAGCCAGCCCAGCCGCCAGCCGGTCATCGCCCAGGACTTGGAAAAACTGTTGACGATCAGGTACTTGTCGTCCTCAGTCACCTTGTCGATGAAGCTTGGCGCATAATCGCGATCGTAGACGATGCGGCTGTAGACCTCGTCGGCAATCAGCCAGATGTCGCGCTCGCGGCAGAAATCGAGTATCAACCGCTGCTCCGCGTCCTGGAGCATCCAGCCGGTTGGATTGTTGGGCGAGTTGATTAGCAAGGCGCTCGTGTTCGGCTTGCAGGCGGCGAAGAGTTCATCCAGGTCCAGGCGCCAATGGCCGCAGCGCGGTCGCAAGGGGACGCGCGCAATTTCCGCCCCCAAAATCTCGGCGGCCGCCGGCAGGTTCGGCCAGACCGGCGACGGAATGACCACGGCATCGCCCTCGGCAACAATGCACTGCAGCGCCAGCGCCAGCGCTGTCATGCCCGATGGCGTAACGCAAATGTTTTCGGACGAAAGCTCTGTGCCATATAGGTCTTTCATGTAGGTCGCGAGCGCCTGGCGCAATTTGATGATACCCAGGTTGGGTTGATAAAAGGTCTGCCCCTCATCAAGCGCGTCTTTTGCCGCCTGTCGAATGAACTGAGGCGTCGGCTTGTCTGGCTCGCCAAACCAGAGCGGAATCACATCGGAACGTCCGATTGCGGTGTTGGCCAGCTTACGTATCAAACTCGGCTGCAGCGCCTGCACGCTGGGCCGGTTCGCATGTAACACCATCGATACTAGTCTCCTTCTTGCTTGTAAAGCGCCACCGCCGCCACAATGATGATGCCCTGAATGAGACCTTGGACGAATTGATTCACTCCCAGCATCACCAGCAGATTGGCGGTGATGCCAAGCAGCAGCACACCGCCGAGCGTGCCGATCACCGTGCCGCGCCCGCCGAAGAGACTGGTGCCGCCAATGATCACAGCCGTGATCGCTTGCAACTCAATGCCGTCGCCAATTGCAGGATCGCCAACGCCCATGCGCGACAGCCAAAGCAAGCCAGTTATCGACGCGCTAATGCTGCAGATCACGTACACGCCATAGCGCACAAGCTTGACCGGCACCCCAGAGAGATGCGCCACTTCGATATTCCCGCCGATCGCGTATAGATATTTCCCAAAGGCGGTATAGCGCAGCAGCAGCGCGGTCAGAACAAGCAAAGCGCCAAACATAATGGCGATGACGGGCACTGGACCGACCTTTTGCACATAGAACATGATGAAAGGTCTGCTCGCCGAGCCAACTGGCGATGTCGAAATGCTGAGGCTGATGCCGCGCAAAATGCCCAGCGAAGCCAGTGTGACGATGAAGGGCGCAATCTTCACCTCATTGACCAGGAATCCATGGATCAGCCCAACCAGCAGCCCCAGCCCCAGCGTTGCCACGATAGCCGCGCCCTGGTTGCTGGTTTCGCCGTTCATCACGATTGCCGATACGAGTATCGACAGCTTCACCAGCGAACCGACGGACAGGTCAATGCCGGCGGTCAATATGACGAGCATCTGCCCCAAGGCGACAATGCCCAGAAAAGCGGCTTGCCGCGCGACATTGGTCAGATTGCGTACGGTCAAAAAGCGCTCGGACTGTGTGGCGCCGATGATGATGAGAACAACAATAAAGCCGTAAACGGCAAAAATCGGTCCGTAGCGCCGCAGAAACAGCCGCTGGGAAGCGCTCAGCCCGTCGAAAAGCCGCGCCGAGATATTCATGAAGCATTCGCCACGGCGTCAGCCATAGTGGCGAGTTCAATAATGCCGGCTTCGGTCGCTTCAACCTGGGGGACTTCCCCCACGATGCGGCCGTCGTTCATAACCAATATCCGGTCGCTCATGCCGATGACTTCGGGCAGTTCAGAGGAGATCATCACAATCGCAATCCCACGATCATTCAGTTGGCGCATCAGCTTGTAGATTTCGAATTTCGCCCCTACATCGACGCCCCGAGTCGGTTCATCCAGGATGACCACCGCTGGATTCGTCTCCAGCCACTTCGCCAAAACCACCTTCTGCTGATTGCCGCCGCTGAGGTACTGCGCTTCCTGATCGGCCGATGCCATAACGATGGAAAGGCGGTCTTTCGCTTCCTCGACGATCTCATCCTCAGCCTGGCTTTGCAGGATGCCGAAGCGCGTGAGGCGCGACAAGATCGGCAGCGTCAAATTGACGCGCACCGAGAGCGACGTAAACAGCCCGTGCGACTTGCGATCTTCCGGTACCAGCGCCAAACCCGACTCGATCGCCTGCGCCGGATTGTTCCAACTGTCGCCTTTCGCGCCAGCCAGCGATATCGTCCCGCTCGTCAAAGGATCGGCGCCGAACAAAGCGCGCGCCAACTCCGTCCGGCCCGAGCCGACCATGCCGGCGATGCCCAATATCTCGCCCGCATAGAGCTCCAGGCTGGCGTTTTCCAGTATGGTGTCGGTGGAGATATTCTCGGCGATCAAGACCAGGTCGCCCTGCTCGTGTTCGGTCTGCGGAAATATTTCATCCAGCGGGCGCCCGACCATCAGCTCGACCAGCATGGGACGATCCAATTGCTCAATGGGACGGGTATCGACCAATTCGCCATCCTTAAGCACCGTTACCTCGTCAGCGATGCGAAAGACCTCGTCCAGTCGATGAGAAATGTAAATGATGGTCACGCCATGTTCAACGAGCGATTCGATGATGCGAAACAGTTGGTCAAGCTCGCTGCCAGCCAAGATCGCCGACGGCTCATCCATGACGATCAGATCGGCATTTTGTGAAAGCGCTTTGGCGATCTCCACCAGTTGGCGTTGGGCGACGGTCAACTCGCTGACGGGAGTGCGCGTGTCCATTGAAATGCCAAGCCGCTCGGTTAATTTGGCGGCGCGCTCGTGCAACGACTTCAAGTCCAATATCCCGAGCGCGCGCTGCGGCTCGCGTCCGAGGAAGATATTTTCCGCCACCGACAATTGCGGAACGAGCGCAAGCTCCTGATAGATGATGCTGATGCCGCTGTCGATGATCTCGCCGGCCGACATCTGCTCGCGGCGTTCGCCCTTGTAGATAATCTCGCCGGCGTCCGCCAGGTAGGCGCCCGCCAAGATCTTCATTAGGGTCGACTTGCCTGCGCCATTCTCGCCCACCAGTCCATAGACCTGGCCGGGCCGGCAGCGGATCGTGACGTCTTTCAGCGCATGCACACCGGCAAATGACTTGGAGATATTCCGCATCTCCAGGATGTATTCGCTCATGGCTGTATCTCGATCTAGGGGGCCAGCCATCAAGTTTTGTGTACGGGCGAGCGGCGGTCAGTGTCTACGCGACCCGGTGGCTCGCCCCTTTTGGGCGACACACAGTGTCGCCCCTACGAATTTCGCCAGCGGAGACGCTCCTCTACTCTTCTTCAACGAGGAAACCCAACTCCGCCAGTTTCTCATCCGGCATGGTGACCGGACCGTGCACGTCGTCGCTCCATCTCGGTCGGTAATAATCCTCAGCCTCGGCATCGGTGAAGGGACGGGCTTCGGGCATCGTGTCGACAAAATCAATGAAGCGCGGAGTAGGCTCGCCCTGCAGAATCTGAATGGCGGCGTCAATGCAGATCGTGATCATCGCGTTCGGGTACATCCAGGCGTAGAATTCGAAGCCGTGTTCAATCGCCGAGCGCAAGAAGCCATTCTGCATTTCCCCGCCCGCAATCGGCGGGATCGCCATTTCGGCATCCTCATAGGCGCTAATCATGCCTTGGACCATCTGCGCGCCGCCCGACCAAATGCCATCAATCTCATCGCCGTGCTGCGCCAGCCAGGTCTCCATGATTTTCTTGCCCTCGGCCGGCGACCAGAATCCCGGCTGTTTGTCGAGCAATTCAATGCCGTGGGTTTCAAAGACAGCCAGGGCGCCTTCTTCCATGATGTCGGAGGTGGACGTGCCCGGGATGCCTGTCATCATCAGGAAGTTTCCATCGGCGCCGACGGTGTCAATCAGCCACTGCGCCAACGTGGCGCCAATACTATAGAGATTGGTGCCGACTTCGGTGACGAAGTTATCCGTTTCCACCGCGCTCGCGCAGAGCACCACCGGTACACCCTGCATCATCGCCCGCTCGACCGGTGCCGACAAAGCGGCCGCGCCCATCGGAACCAGGATCAGCGCGTCCGGTTCCTGCGCCAGCAAGTCCTCAACCTGCGGCACCTGAATATCGGCGCTCGCTTGGGCATCGCCATACAGTAATTCGGAGATGACCTCCTCGCCCAATTCTTCGACGTACCAATAGGCGTGGGCGTCAAACAAAGCCGACCAGGCATTGCTCGTGCCTTGCGCCGCCAGCGCGATGCGGTACGGCGGATCCTTGGCAAACGCGCTCGTGTCATAGTCTTCATTCAGGCGCGGAATCACGCTCTGCAAATAGGGCGACGCGTCAATCATTTCCTGTGTAATCTCGAACGTAATCATGCCATCGTCTTGGCCTATCGACACAATCGATGTGCCTAGCAGCAATGACAGAATGAACAACGAGAGTGTCAGTTTCCTCAACATTAGATTTCCTCCTAAGACTGCAAAAGGTCACTTGCGGTTGATCCGCATGACCGGCTTTCTAAAGTTTGCCTTTGACTCAATTCTCCTCCTTTCTAGCTCAAACACTACTCTTCAATACTGGCGAGGCTGTACAGCGTGACCGCGCCAAGAATCACCAAACCTTTGATGATGAACTGCACTTGGATGTCCAATCCCATCAAGATCGCCATCGTGCTAAGAATCTGAATCATCAACACGCCGGCGATGGTGCCCAGCAAGCCGCCGCGCCCACCGACGAAAGCCGTCCCGCCGACGATCGCCGCCGCGATTGAGTCCAATTCCAAGCCCGTGCCGATGAAGCGATCCACGTAGCCCACATATCCGGTGAGAACGACGCCGGAAACCACCGCCAAGCAGCTGCCCAGCACATAAACCGAAATGCGAATCGCATCAACCGAGATGCCCGACAGGCGCGCCGCCTCGCTATTGCTGCCTACAGCATAGACCTTGCGCCCGTATGAAGTGCGGCGCAAAACAAATATGAAGAATGCATTCAGCCCCAGCCACAGCGCCAGCGGAATCGACAGCACAAACCAGGACTGATTGACAAGGCCTAAAACCTCCGGCACGAAGCCGCCGGGCACACCTCTTGTGTAGGCTTGCGTGGCGCCTTTGACCAACACCAGCATGCCCAAAGTCGCGACAAAGGGCGGCACGCGCCGCTTCGTAACCAGCACGCCGTTGCCCAAGCCCACTAACGCGCCCAGCGCCAGCGCGATCAGGATCGCCGGAATCACCATTTCATCGCGCCCATTGGTGACGTCCGCCACCACGATCGAGGTCATGAGGAAGATGCCGCCGATGGACAGGTCGAGACCGGCGACCAGCAGGATCATCGTCTGCCCGATCGCGACAATGCCCAGCTGTGACGCCTGCCGCATCACCACCGCAATGGTGTTGACATCGTAGAGCTTTGGCGTCAAGACCGTGGCGGCTATCAGCAGCGCCAAAAGCGCGAGGTAAACACCGTAATCGGCGATGAATTTGCGCATGCGCCACCTGCTGGCGATGGCTGCGCTTTCGTATGGCTTTACGAGGCTCATTCGCTTCCCAAGCGACCAGGCGGATCAGCTATGGAAACACAACTCCAGCGGTTAATGCGGGGCGGCCGGCGCATCCACGTCATCGAGATATTTCGCCGCCCACTCGACGCCTTCCCAGGAAATCGTCTTCTCCGGCGTAATTTTCACCAGATAGCGCGGGCGCACCCTTGAAGGCTCCAGATACTCCGGACCGCGTTCGCCCAAATAGCGAGTCGACATCCGTCGGCCGATTTCCAGCCATTCGCCATCCATAATGGCGGGCCCCGCAACGACTACCGCCGGGCCGCGGAACAGCACCCTGGTGTAGGGACTGACGTCCATGGCGCAGGATACCGAACAGCGCGGCAGCCGCAGCAAATGCTGGGCGAAAATCGTCTTCGCCCGCGGGATGATCCACATATTCTCGCCATCCCATTCCTGCCAAACGGGCGTGATATACGGGTCGCCTTTGCTATCGACCGTAGCGATGCGCGCAACAATGGGACCATCAAGGAACTCCTGGATTTCCTCGGCGTTTAATGCCCGCATTTTGCCCATCCACTCGGGATATTTTCGTTCTGCGCTCATAAATCATCCTTTCCGCAAGAATTCTATCTCGACCGCTTATCCGGAAACCGAGCAGCGCCTTCGCTGCACCGTGTCATCCTAAGTATATCCAATCTTACGGGGGCTGCCAAAAGGTAGCGTTCGCTGCTTAGACGAATTCCAGGCGCGCGCCTGCCGCCAAATGCGGACCGACAACGCGTTTTTCGCCGCTCGTCTTAAAGCGAATCCGAAAAGGCACGGGTCTGTTCAGCGCGATATGCGCGTGCACGGGACTGCTCTCGTCATCCGCTGTCAGATATTCGAGCCGCTGCGGACCGACCTGATAGACAACACCAGACGCACTGAGCGCCTCATCACGCGCCGGCTCGCCCGCTTGTCCCAATGCGGCGTTCATGATCCGCTGCGCCGTGTCGATATCGCTTGCTGCAAGTGTTATGGTGTCGATGCCGAGTACACCGTTTGTGTGCGCATTCTCCTTGGGCACGCGCTCCTCGCGCGGCGTTTCATCTTCAATGATGAAGGGAATCAGCCCTTGATATCGCCCATAGATTTCGTTATTCAGCCAGGCAAGCTGGTAACCATCGAAGCGCTCGCGGCTCAAACCGACCAGCGGACTCATATCCACGCCCTGTTCCTCAAAGAGCGCATAGTCGGCGTGGATATCGTCCGTAGCCATGCAGAAGTTGATCAAGCCGCCGCCTTTGCTATGCGCCGCGTCCCACCAGTAGTGCTTCGGGCTTTCCTCGTAGAAGGAAAGCAGCTCTATGTAGGCGCCATCCTGCAGTCCGATCAGCCTGTTGTATGAGCCGATCGGGCGCCTCCCGCCGCCGACCACGTTGAAGCCAAGCGACCTGAATGCAGCCGTTAGCTCATCCAAGTCAGGGCTCGCGATGACGACATGATCAATGCCGTGGATCATGCCCCTCCCCCTCTCGCAAGAAACAATTGCGAAAGTATATCACGCGGCGCATTGAGTTTCCTTGACGACGGCGCGCGAGTTCGTTCTACTTGTAGTCTGATGCCTAATTCTGGAGCAATCTCATGAAACTGACGAGCGACTTGCATGTTGTCGGCGGCGGCTATTTCGGCTTCGGCTTGTCTGGTAATCTCGACTGTCACGTATTTGTACTCAACAGCGGCGATGAATTGGCTTTGGTCGATCCCGGCATGGGCATTGACCGGGACTTCGACACGATTCTGGACAATATTCGCGACGACGGCTTAGACCCGGGCAAGATTCGCAAGCTGATCCTGACGCATTATCATTGCGATCATATCGGCGCCGCAGCCGAAGCGCAGAAGCGGCTTGATGTCGAAGTGATTGCTTCAGCATTTTCGGCGCCAGTCATCCGCGAGGCTGATGAGGAGGCGGTCGCGCTCAATGTCGCCAAAGCCGCAGGTTTCTATCCCGACGAATTCCGTCTCCCGCCCTGCCCCGTCGATGTGGAATTGGTCGAAGGCGACTTCGTCAAAGTCGGCAACCTGGAATTGGAGACCTTCGAGACGCCGGGGCATTGCGACGGACACCTCAGCTTCCTCATGCGCGGGGGAGACCGCGTCTATCTGCTCGGCGCCGATCTCGTCTTCTGGGGCGGCAAGGTCGTCTGGCAGAATATCCACGACTGCCGCATCGACGCCTACGCCGACAGCATGTTCAAGATGGAAAAAGTCGACTTTGACGCGCTGATTCCCGGGCACCTGCAAATCTCGCTGACCGGGGGCAAGGCGCATTTGGACGCGGCCTGCGCGGCGTTTCGACAATTGGGCGTCCCACCAAATCTGCTTTGACGTGAGCGATCGTCGTTTAGTGCTATGCTCATTGCTGGAAGTCGCCCAGAAGCGCTTTACACAGATCATGGCGGAAGGTTAGCGGCACAAGCTTTGAGCGCCAGCCTCTTATCCACTGGCGGGCGCTCTTTCCCCGAGACGGGCAGCAGGCGAGCGCTCTGATAACGCAACTTGGCAATCAGTAGGCATGTGAAGTAAACTGGCGCAGTCCGAGTGCTAGGCATGTCGGCGCCTGCCTCTTCACATGCGCTGTGGCTAGTGATCATGGGGAAGAATGGCCGACGCTTTTGACTTGCCGAGCGATGATTTTCGTTCAGTTCAGAAAGGATCAAGTAGCATGATTTCTCGCAAAACGCTTCTACTCGCGGTCGTGTTTGTTCTCGTTTTGGGCAGCCTGCCGCTCGCCGCGCAGGATGATCAAATCAACATGACGATGTGGGTTCGGTCGATCCCGTTCCAGACGCAGGCGATGGTCGATGAGTGGAACGCCAACAACGATAGCCAGATCGAGTTGACTGTTATCCCGAGCGGCGAATTTGTCACCAAGATGGGCGCCGCAATCGCCGCGGGCGAACCGCCTGATATCGCCAGCATTGATTTGATTTACACACCGGCCTTCGCGGCCGCCGGCCAATTGGTCGACATCACCGACTATGTGAAGGCGCTGCCTTACGCCGAAACCTTGACGCCCGCGCATATGGAGCTGGGCATGTATGAGGGCCGCAACTACGCTGTGCCAACGGGCGTAGACGGCTCCTTCATCGTCTACAATATCGACCTCTTTGAGCAAGCGGGCTTAGATCCGGACAATCCGCCCTCAACCTGGGACGAAATGCTGGAAGCCATGCGCGCCATCGACGCCCTGGGCGACGACATCTACGGTTATTGGTTCTCGATGAACTGCGCTGGCTGCAACGCCTTCACCTTCCTGCCCTTCATCTGGGCCAGCGGCGGCGATGTGCTCAGCAATGACTACTCCGAAGCGACCATCACGTCGGACCCCATCGTGCGCGATGCGCTTGCCTTCTACAATACGATCTGGGAAGAGGGTCTCGTGCCCGAAGGCGCCAGCATTGATAACGGCAGTAACTTCGTCAGCGCTTTCGGCGCTGGCAATATCGGCATGAGCGGCACGGGCAACTTCGCCATCGCCGGTTATACGAATGACTTTCCCGATCTCAACTTTGGCGTTTTCCATATTCCGGGTCAAGAGGGCGGCGCGGCCTCCTTCGGCGGCGGCGATGTCATCGCGATAGCAAGCGGCTCCGAACATGTCGAAGAAGCCTGGCGCTTCATCGAATGGACCATGAGCGACGAAGCGCAGATTGAGATCTACGCCGCCAACGGTCAGATTCCGGTCCGCCTCGAGCTGGTCGATAACCCGTACTTCGAGGGCGACGAGCGACAATTGACTGCCGCCAGCGCCTTGGCTGTGGGGCATACACCCTACACCACCGTCTACAACGACCTATTCAACGATCCCAACGGTCCCTGGCTCGAAATGCTGCAAGTGGCAATCCTTGATGGCGATATCGACGGCGCTCTTGAGCTCGGACAAGAACGTTTCACCCAGATCATGGGAGGTTAGGTCGCGTAGACACTGACCGCAGACACTGACCGGCGCCTTCTAGCTTCTTGGCGCCTGCCGGATCGGATGTCGATCTGGCAGGCGCTTATTCGCAATGGCGATCGCTACAGATTTTAGTGAAAGCGATTCGTGAGTTCCATCCAATCCTATGCAGTTGACGCTGTTTAATCTCAGTTGGGAGCAGCGCCGTAAACTAACGGGGCTGCTCTTCGTTATGCCGACTGTCGCTTTCGTGACAATCTTTTTCATTATCCCCCTGCTCATGACAATTTTCATGTCCTTCCATGACTGGCCGCTTTTCGGCGAACGAGCCTTCGCCGGTTTGGAGAATTACCAGGAATTGTCAAAAGATCGGCAATACTTGAAGAGCCTCGATTTCACCTTTCGCTATACAGCGTTGGTCACACCACCGATATTCATTCTCGGCTTCATTCTGGCCTCCTTGGTCCGTCACAATATTCGCTATATCGGCATTTTTCGCACTATCTTCTTCTTGCCCGTGGTCATCGGCTTGGGCGTATCCAGTCTGCTCTGGGTCTGGATGCTCGATGATCGGATTGGCGTATTCAACAAGATTTTGCTGGACTTGAACTTGGTACCGAAGGCGCAACTCTTCCTGGGCCGACCCAATACCGCCATGAACGTCATTATTCTCTCGGTAGTCTGGAAGACGGTTGGCTTCACCATGATCCTGCTATTGGCTGGCTTGCAAGCGATACCGGACGAACTTTACGAATCAGCTGAGGTCGACGGCGCCGGTTATTTCAGGAAGCTGATTTACATCACCTTGCCTTTGATGCGCCGGTTCATCGCGCTTGCCTTGATTCTGTCCGTTATCGGCTCGGTCCTTTCATTCGACCAGTTCTACATCATGACGCGCGGCGGACCGCGGAACAGCACCATATCGATCGTCTTCTGGATATTCAACAACTCCTTCACCTATTTCAAGATGGGTTACGGCGCGGCAATGTCAATCGTCCTCCTTGGGATTCTGGTTGCGCTGACAGGCTTGCAGCTATACGTGCTGCGGGAGAGAGAATAGATGACCGCGCCTGTCAATCTCGCCCAAACCGAACGCTCGCAGCAAGAAATCCGCCGCTTGCGACGCCGCGCGCTCTTGGCGCTGCGCTACCTGATTCTGATTGTCCTGGCTTTGCTTTTCCTGTTTCCGATTGCTTGGTCCTTTGTCAATTCGATCAAATTGCCGGCCGAGGCGCTAGCAGTGCCGCCGACCTATCTGCCGACTGAAATCTCCCTGCAAAACTACGAGGAACTCACAACCTACGGCAAGATTGGCATCGCGCAGCATGTCTACAACAGCACGGTTGTCGCGCTGATAACGGTCGCGGGCAGCATTGTGCTAAGTACGCTCGGTGGCTATGGGTTTGCGCGCTTCAACTTTCCCGGCAAGAATGTGCTTTTCATCATGGTGCTCTCCACCCTGATGATTCCCTTTCAATCGATCTTGATCCCGCTTTTTGTCATGATCGTGCAGGTCGACCTGCACGACACGCTCTTTGGTCTCGCGCTCGTATACATTACTTTCCAACTTCCTTTCGGCATATTTCTGATGCGCAACAGCTTCCTCGCCGTTCCGCATGAAATCGAAGAATCGGCGCTGCTGGACGGCTGTGGCTCATTGAGCATACTCTATCGCCTGATGCTGCGGCTCGTCCTGCCGGGCATCGTCACTGTTGCCATCTACGCCTTCATCAACTCCTGGAACGAATTCCTCGCCGCGCTCATCTTTATGTCCGACCAAGACAAGTTCACGCTTCCCGTCTTTCTCACCACGATTCGCTATGGCATTTGGGGCGATGTGAACTGGGGCGCCTTGCAAGCCGGTGTCATCGTCTCCATCATCCCTAGCCTGGCTATTTTCCTGGCGCTGCAGCGCTATTACATGGACGGGCTCATGGGGGGCGCCGTCAAAAACTGATCGAGTGCATCCCTAGGACAAAGCATGGACAAACTGCCGCAAAATCGCGAGCCACTGTATCCAGCCGCCTTTCAAGCGCTGCCGCTTGGCGCCATCAAACCGCGCGGCTGGCTGCTTAAACAGCTTCAAGTGCAGGCAAATGGCTTGACGGGTCACCTCGACGAATTCTGGCCCGATGTGGGACCGAACAGCGGCTGGCTCGGCGGCGACGGCGATTCCTGGGAACGCGGACCCTATTATCTCGATGGCTTGCTGCCCCTCGCCCATCTGCTCGAAGATGAGCGCCTGCTGAATAAGGTAGAGCCCTGGATCGAATGGACGCTGAACAGCCAAGACGAGCGCGGTTACTTCGGCACGCGCGATCCCGACTGGTGGCCCCGCATGATCATGCTTAAAGTGCTGATGATGCACTACGAAGCGACGCGCGACGAGCGTGTCCTCCAGCTGATGACGGCATACTTCCGCTATCAGCTGCGCGTACTGCCGGTGAAGCCGCTCTACTTATGGGGCTGGGCGCGCGCGATGGACAACGTATTGGCCGTACATTGGCTCTACAACTTCACCGGCGACGCTTTCTTGCTCAATCTGGCGCAAGAATTGATGAACAGAACGCTGGATTGGCTCGATTTGCAAGCGAACTACAGCCTGCGCCACATTCTGCCGCTGAAAGAGTGGAATCACGGGATGATGACGCACGGTCCCAACAATGCGATGGGGGTCAAAGCCGGCGGCGTTTTCTATGTACAGACGGGCAAGCCCTGGCAGCGGATGGCATCGCGCCTGGGCGTCGAAAACCTGATGAAGCATCACGGCCAGCCCAGCGGCATCTTCAGCTGCGACGAACATCTCAACGGCACATCGCCGGTCAGCGGGTCCGAGCTCTGCGCCGTCAGCGAGTATATGTTCTCGCTGGAAGAACTGATGCGCATTCTCGGGGATCCCTTCTTCGGCGATCAATTGGAACGCGTCGCCTTTAATGCCTTCCCCGCCACCTTCACGCCCGACATGTGGGCGCATCAATATGACCAGCAGGTGAATCAGGCGCTGGCGACGGTGGCGAAGCGCAATTGGACGGACAATACTGACCCATCGAATATCTTCGGCCTGGAGCCGCATTATGGCTGCTGCACCGCCAATATGCACCAGGGCTGGCCTAAATTCAGCAAGAGCCTGTTCATGGCGACGCCGGACAGCGGATTGGCTGCAGTCGCTTATGCCCCTTGCCAGGTCACGACCTCGGTGGCTGACGATGTTCCGATCACGGTGACTGAAACGACCGATTATCCATTCAAAGGTGAGATAACATTCGACTTCGAGTTGGATACGCCCTGCGCGTTCGACTTTCACCTGAGAATCCCGGATTGGGCGAATGATGCCCGTCTGACGATAAACGGGGTGACCAGCGAGGTCCGCGCCCCGGCGAGTTTCCACACGATCCGACGAAGGTGGCAAACGGGCGACCGCCTTACGCTGGATCTACCGATGGACGCGCGGCTCAGCGAAGGTCACAAGGGCTTGCGCTCGGTTTATCGCGGTCCGCTCCTATTTGGCTTGCGAATCAAAGAGGAGTGGAAACAGATCGCCGGCGAGCTTCCACATGCGGACTGGGAGATCTACCCCCGGTCGCCCTGGAATTATGGTTTGATTCTCGAAGATGAATCCGACCTCGCCGCTTTACGCGTTGAAGAGGCGACACCGGGCGAGATTCCCTTTGCCACGGACGATCCGCCGGTGACCCTAACGGTCGCGGGACGGCGGCTGCCGCAGTGGACGCTGCAAGACAATTCCGCCGCCGATATCGACGCCGGTCCGCATTCCACCGAGGAATCAGTTGAAGAGATCACGCTGATTCCCTTCGGCTCGACGCAATTGAGAATCGCCGCTTTTCCCATCGCGAGCGCAGAAAAGGAAATGGCATGAGCGCTGAATATGGCGACTATCCAATCCAACCCGTGCCCTTTACCAACGTGACGATCGCTGACGATTTCTGGAAACGTCGCATTGACACCGCCATTGGCGTTACGATTCCGTACGACTTTGAGAAGTGTGAAGAGACGGGCCGCATTGATAACTTCGCCAAGGCAGGCGGGCTCATGGATGGTCCGCATCAAGGCATCTACTACAATGATTCCGATGTCTTCAAGGTGATGCAAGGCGCCGCTTATGCCCTTCAAATCGCGCCCGATCCCGCTCTGGAAGCCTACCTTGACGACCTCATCGCCAAAGTTGCCGCCGCGCAGGAAGCTGACGGCTATCTCTACACCGCGCGCACGATCGACCCCGAAAACGCGCCCGAACATTGCGGACCAGAGCGCTGGTCAAATCTAGCCGTCAACCACGAGCTCTACAACGTGGGCCACATGTATGAAGCGGCGGTCGCCTATTTTCAAGCGACAGGCAGGCGAGCGTTCCTCGATGTCGCGCTAGCGAATGCCGATCTGATCGACTCCGTATTTGGTCCCGACAAACTGCGCGATGTGCCGGGGCATCAGGAGATCGAGATCGGCTTGGTGGCGCTCTACCGCGCGACTGGCGATGCGCGTTATCTGCGCTTGGCGCGGTTCTTCCTCGATGAGCGCGGTCAGACGAAGGTCCGTGAATTGTATGGACCCAACTGCCAGGATCATCTGCCGGTCATCGAGCAGCGCGAGGCGGTTGGTCACGCCGTCCGCGCCGGCTATATGTACGCCGCAATGACCGACATCGCCGCCCTTTATGGCGACGCCGCATACGCCGCAGCCGCCGTCGGACTGTGGGAAAACGTGGTCGGCAAGAAGCTGGCGCTCACCGGCGGAATCGGCGCGCGCCATGATGGGGAAGCCTTCGGCGCCGACTACGAATTGCCCAACCTGACCGCCTACAACGAAACCTGCGCCGCCCAAGCCAACATCCTCTGGAATCATCGCCTGTTTCTGCTGACCGGCGAGGCGAAGCATATCGATATCCTCGAACGCGCGTTGTACAACGGATTCTTGTCGGGCGTCGGAATGGATGGGCAATCGTTCTATTACGTCAATCCCCTGGCATGTGACGGGGAGTATCGCTTCAATCGCGAAATAGCGATGAGTCGTCAACCCTGGTATCAGACCTCTTGCTGCCCGACCAACATCGTGCGCCTGCTGCCTTCCCTTTCCGGCTATATTTACGCTCTGCGCGACAACGCAGTTTTCGTCAATCTCTATATCGCGGGAAGCGCCGAACTTTCACTCGCTGGCGCCAAAGCGCGGCTGGAACTAACAACCGACTATCCCTGGTCAGGCGACATCCAGCTTGATGTGACCCTGTCAGAAGCGGCAACATTCGATCTGAAGCTGCGGATTCCCGCATTCGCTCGGGGTCAGCCCCTTCCCGGCGAGCTCTACCGCTACCTCGACGGCGCAGGCGACTCGCCGTCTTTGCGCGTCGATGGCGCTGAGACGCCGCTTGAGCTGGACGCCGGTTACGCCACCATTTCGCGCCGTTGGACTGGAACAACGCGGATTGAATTGAAGCTGCCGCTGACGATACAGCGCGCAATCGCAAACGATGCGGTCGCCGACCTGCAGGGCAAAGTGGCGCTCGAAAGAGGACCGCTCGTTTACGCGCTTGAGTCGGCTGACAACGATTCGCCTGTGCTCGATCTGGCTTTGCCGGATTCGAGCCAATTGCAGGCGGAACATCAGCCCAAGCTGCTGGGCGGCCTCACGACGATACGCGGTCAGGCGCTGGAGAAAGACGGCGGCGCCGTCGAATTCAGCGCCATTCCTTACTACGCTTGGGGGCATCGCGGGGAAGGTCAGATGACCGTCTGGCTCAATCGCGGTTGACCGTGTTCAGCGCTTGGGCCAGGTATCGGTCAGTCGATAACCCAGGGGCCAAGGGTCATCCGGATCTAGCATCAGTTGCTGCGTACCGGTGATCCAGGCGCGCCCGCGTATTCTTGGCACCACCGCCGAGCGTTCGCCAACCGTTGCCGTGTCGCTGATATGACAGTCGAAGCGCGAACCGATGATCGAATGGGCGATGAAGCTTTCGCCAATGCCGATTTCGCCGCGCGCATGAAGCACGGCAAGGCGCGCCGAGCAGCCGGTGCCGCAGGGTGACCGATCCAGCTTGCCCGGATCGATGGCGACCGTATTGCGTCCGATCAGGCGACCATTGCGCCGCTCGACCGGCAGCGTGAACTGGCAAAAGCTGATGTGATTCCACTCCGCGTGAATCGGATGCTGGAAGCCAAACTGTTCATTGGCGGCGGCGGTGATGCGCGCGCCCATCCGCGCCAGATCAAGCGCTTCGTCCGGCTCGACCGCGAATCCCAAGTCGCGCGCGTCAACCAAGACAAAACTGTCACCGCCGTAAGCGACATCCGCCGCCAGCGTTCCCAAGCCTTCAACTTCCAGTTGCCCATCGAGTTTATCCACAAAGGACGGCACATTCTGAATCTCGATGCTCTGCGCCTTGCTATCGCGGCAATGGGCGCGGATAGGCACGGGGCCAGCCGGCGCCTCGAGCCAGAAGTTCGTCTCCGGCTCGGTCATCTCGATCATGCCTGTATCCAGCAGCACGGTGGCGACGCAGATCGCGTTCGAGCCCGACATCGGCGGCGTGTGTTCCGGCTCCATGATGATGAAACCGTGGGCGGCGTCCGGATGTTTCGGCGGGACCAACAAGCTGACATGCTTAAAAACGCCACCGCGCGGCTCATTGAGTACAAACCGCCGCAGCGACTGATCCCGCGAGATCCAGCGAGACTGTTCCCACAGGGAATCACCGGGTGGCGGGGGTACGCCGCCAACGATCACGTTTCCCACTTCCCCTTCGGCATGGCAGCTGACGATGTGAATAACTTTGCTCGTGCGCATAGGCAAATTCCAATGCAATCCATTCGCCCAGATTGTACCAACCCAATGGTTGTTTCGACCATCATGACGAGCTGCGTCAATAAGACGGCAGCAGATTCGCTCTTTGCCCTTAGTGGTCTTTCATGCTGAGACGTCAAGCAGTACACTAACGACATGTCCATTGTCTGCCAGTCTATTATCGTTGCCGCGCCCGGCCAGGTTCGCCTGGAGAGCGCGGAATTGCCGCCGCTCGCCGCGGACGAAGTCTTGATTCGGACGAACAAGACGCTGATCAGCCCCGGGACGGAACGAGCGCTGCTGCTGAAATTGCCGGGCCTCGCTGTGCAGTATCCAAAAGCAACTGGCTACAGTCACGTCGGCGAGGTAATCGAGGTCGGCAGCGCAGTCGACGGGCTGACTGTCGGCGACCGAGTCGCCAGCCGTTCGCGGCACGCCAGCCACGTCATTGCCAGAGCGGAGAACTGCCACAAGCTTGATGCGAATATGAACGATGAAGAGGCGACGTTTTTCCAGCTGCTGGCAATATCGCTGCAGGCGGTAAGAAAGACGCGGCTCGAAGTTGGCGAAGCGGCCGCCGTCATCGGCGCGGGCTTGGTTGGCTTGCTGGCGCTGCAAGTCTGTCGCGCTGCCGGCGCCCTGCCAGCCATCGCCATCGATAGCGATAGCAGACGCCTGAAGCGGGCGGAGAGTCTCGGCGCCGATGTAACGATTCAAGTTGATCAGACAGCTGAATTCGCGCAAAGCGCAAGCGCGCTCTCGCAGGGCGTTCCCGTAGTCATCGAAGCCACAGGCAATCCAGCCGCTTTGGAGACCGCCTGCCAGATTGCAGCCTTCGGCGGACGCCTCGCGCTGCTAGGCAGTTCGCGCGGCGCAACCGAGTCTTTTGACTTCTACAAGCAGGTGCATAAGCGCGGGCTCACGCTCATCGGCGCCCATATCAGCACCACCTATCGGCTTGCCGCCGCCCCCGGCTGGTGGACGCAGCGTGAAGAACAGTGCGCCGCGCTTCGCCTGATCCAGAACAGGCGCGTCGCCGTCCAGCCCCTGATCACGCATCGCTTTTGCTTTCAAGATATTGAAGCCGCCTATGAGCTTCTGGCCAGCTGGGACCCTGATGCCATCGGCATTGTGATCGACTGGAATTAAATCCTATCAAGCCGCAAAAGAGGAAATGACATGCCATCCCCAACCATGAAAGAAGTGTTTGACGTGCCCTCGCATCCCAAGCCGCGCCGCTTGCGGCAAACATGGCTTAAGGATGTCGGTTACGACGAAGCGCCGCGTTATATCGAGCGCATGGGCTTGGTCGAGCTGGAAGACTTCCTCGAAGTGGCGGCGGAGCGATTGGACTTCGTCAAGATCGTCACCACGCAGGTCATCTTCAGCCCGCATGCTTGGTTGAAACGCAAGATCGCAGCCTATCAACGCTTCGGCGTCGAGCCGTATCTGGATCATACATTCTTCATGCAAGCCTACCAGCGCGGCGCCGTTGAAAGCGCCATTAAGGCAGGGCGCGCGTTGGGATTCCGCGTCATCGAATTCATGAACACCACCGACGAGATTAGCCCCGCTCAATGGAAAGCCTGGCGCAAGCTGGCGCTTGATCTGGGCATGCGCGTCATACAGGAGCACCATCCGATTTATCACTGGAATCAAAGCCTGGCGCCGCGCGCCGCAAGCGCCGACGAGATTTTGCGCGGCCTTGCACCCGCCTTGGAGGACGGCGCTTTCATGGTCATGATTGACCACGAAGAATTTGACCTCCAGGGCGAAAATACCGCGCGCGAAATTGGCAAAGTGGTCGATGCGCTTGGGCTTGAGAATCTCGTTTTTGAGGCTACCTCGCCCAAAGAAGGACCCATGCGCTGGCGCGAGGATTTGCGAATGTATTTTGATCTCTTTGGCGAGAACGCCAATGTAGCCAATGTCATGCCCAGCCAAGCGATGTACGTCGAAACGATGCGCGCGCCACTCTTACCGACAAAGCCCCAAAGATGAATAGAACCAGGAGAGTTCCAAATGGTTGAAAAATCCGCATTGGACAAGCTGCGCGAATTTGATTCGGCGACGGTTGCAAATGTCATTGAGCTCTTCGAGGTCAGGCCACGCAATCGCGGCTTTATGACGCGCGAGATCGTGGCCGCTTTCCCCGAACTGCCGCCGATGGTCGGCTTCGCATCGACCGCGACCTGCCGCACCTTTGCCGAATTGCCCGAGCGCGCGGTCCCAGCCGTGCCCGATCTCATCAGCCGATTTGACGAGCTATCGGGTCCGCCCGTGATCGTCTTGCAGAATCTCGATACCGGAGGACAAGCGGCGAACTTCGGCGATGTGTTCTGCAACTCTTTCAAAGCCGTCGGCGCCGCGGGTTTGGTCACCAATGGACCGGGGCGGGATTTCGTCGGGATTGAGCCGCTCAACTTTCCCGTCTTTTACAATGGCATCGTCTGCGCGCACGGTTATATGCACCTGCTCGATCTGCAAGTTCCGGTGCAAGTCGGCGGCATAGACGTTTATCCCGATGATTTGCTTCACGGCGACGCCAACGGCGTGACTACGATTCCGCGCGAGATCGCGGCTGATGCCGCTGATGCCTGCGCCGAATACGCCGCGGCCGAGGCGGTGGTCATTTCGACGGCGCAAAGCGGATCGGCCACCCTGACGCAGCTGCGCGACGCCTATGGCGAAATGAAGACCCGCATCGCCGACTTGAGCGCGCGCGTCCGCAGCTCTTGATGATTCGAAACTGCCCATCGGGAGACTGACATGCGACTCTACGTCACCGGCGGCACCGGCTTGGTCGGCAGCAATATCATCCGGCTGGCGCGCCGGCAGAATATAGAAATCATCGCCTCGCAATATGGTCCCGAACCAGAATGGCAGGTCGACTACCAGCTCGACCCGCTGAACTTTGCCGATCACGAAGCTATCCGCGCATCCATTGCGAAATACAAGCCAGACGCCGTCATCCATTGCGCCGCTATCCTGGATCAACTCTTCATGTTCGAGAATCGGGCGCTGTGCTGGTCGATCATGGTCGATGGGACGCGCGCCCTGGCACAAGCCTGCCGCGAAGTTGGCGCGCGCCTGGTATTCGTCTCTTCTGACTGGGTGTTCGACGGGCAAGTCGATCTGGTCGATGAGACATCACCGCCGAATCCAGTGAACTTTTACGGTGTGATGAAGATGGCTTCCGAGCGCGATCTGGGCGCGCTGGACGGCTTGGATTACGCCGTCGGCCGGCTGGCGGGCATCTACGGCTTGAATTACGCGGCGCCATCGCTGGCGCGCAAAGACAATGGCTTGGGCTTCGACTTTTCGGTTTACGCAATCTATCGCCTGGCGGCTGGTTTGCCTGCCGAGGTCTGGACTGGACCGAAAGTCAACGATGTGGCGCACCCGACACTTGCCTCCGACTGCGCCGATATGCTGCTGCGGCTGGCGCGGCACGATGGCACGGGCTGCCGCGTAGACACTGGCAGTTCCATATTCCACTGCTGCGGCAGTGAAGCGATCAGCCGCATTGACCTGGCGCGCCAGATCGCTTCCGCCTTTGAAGCCGATCCCGCCTTGATCATGCCGACGAGAACCGATGAGTCGGCGCTTGACCAGATGCGCCATATCGGCATCCCCTATCGCACGCGATTGAGCACTGATAAGACGGCGAAAGCGCTGGGACGGCGCGCCTTCAACGTCAAAGAAGGACTGACCGCCTTTCGGCAGGAATGGGACGAATTCTGGGATTAGCGCTCGCCAAAGCGAACGGGAGAAATAATGTCAAAACCTAATGTCGTTTTCCTGCTAACTGACCAGTGGCGTTTGCAAGCGCTGGGTTACGCCGGCAACACACAAGTCCGGACGCCGAATATCGATCGGCTGGCAGGCGAGAGCATCAATTTCAAACATGCCATTTCCGGCTATTCGGTCTGCTGCCCCTGGCGCGCCAGCTTCCTAACCGGGCAATACCCGTTGACGCACGGCGTGATCGTCAATGACGTGCCCATCAATGGCGACCCGGTCGGGTTGGGCGACGCCTTCAAGAGCGCCAGCTACAACACCGCCTACATCGGCAAGTGGCATGTGGACGGCCGCGGACGCAAAGTCTACATCCCGCGCGAGCGCCGGCTTGGATTCGGCGCCTTCAAGGCGCTGGAATGCGCGCATGACTATAATCAGTCGGCATATTACGATAATGATGACCCGACCATGCGCTTCTGGAATGGTTATGATGTCTTCGCGCAGACGGCAGACGCGCAGCAATTTATCAACTCGCAGTCAGGCGAGCAGCCTTTCATGCTGGTCCTCTCTTGGGGACCGCCCCATAATCCTTACGAAACCGCGCCGCCGGAATATCGTGAAATGTACGACCCGCGAGACATCGAGTTGCGCCCCAACGTGCCGTCGGAGATGGCGGACGAAGCGCGCGAGTGGCTGGCCGGCTATTACGCCCATTGCAGCGCCATCGACAAGTCCGTCGGCGATATCATGGAAACGCTGGACGAGCGCGGCATTAGCGATAACACCGTTCTCATATTCGCTTCCGATCATGGCGATATGCTTGGTTCACAAGGTTGGACGCGCAAGCAGAAACCCTGGGAGGAGTCGATTCGCGTCCCCTTCCTGCTGCGCTACCCGGCGAAATACGGAATGGCGCGCGAGGTTGATCCCTTCCTAAACGCCCACGATATCATGCCGACGCTGCTGGGCGTCTGCGGTCTGCCCATACCCGATAGCGTAGAGGGGCGCGACTTTTCCCCGGCTCTCACTGGAGATAATGTTGAGAGTCAAGGGGCGCTGCTCGCCTGTTTCCACCCTTTCGGCGAATACTCGCGTCCGGCGGGCGGGCAAGAGTACCGCGGTATCCGCACGTCGCGCTATACCTACTGCCGTAACCTTAAAGGCCCCTGGCTGCTCTATGACAATGAGGCCGACCCATTCCAGTTGGCGAATCTCGTCGACCGTGCGGACTATGCCGAGATTCAAGCTGAGTTGGAAGCGCTTTTGCAGCGCGAGTTGGACGCAATCGGAGACGATTTCCGCGAGGGGATGGCTTACATCAACAAGTGGGGCTATCCCCTGGATGACACCGGAACTGTGCCGATACGGTAGCGGCGTCCGCCCCTACAAATCTTCAAGGCGCACGTAGTCCTTGCTGCGGTGATAGATCAGCGGCGACTGGGCGTCATCGTCGAGCACATCGCCTATCGCGTAGCTGGCTACCTGCTCATCCGATAGGATATTCTGCTGCCCATTGAAGGCGCTGCCGTCTGGCATATAGGCGCAAGTCATCGCGCGCCGATAATAAGGCGTCATATTGGCGCCGGCGCCATGCGCGCACAAGCCGTTGTGGAATGAACAGGAGCCAGCCTTCATCTCGATAGCGGCCGCTTCCCGCTTGCCCCATTCCGGATAGGCATCGAACAAATCGCCGATATTCTGGCCGATGCTGACATTCTCCCAGGTGGCGGTTTTGTGCGCGCCTGGAATGAAGTAAAGGCAGCCGTTGTTGGCGGTCACATCGTCCAGCGCCACCCAAAGGCTGATGGCATCGCGCGAATAGAATGACCAATACGGATTGTCGAGGTGCCAGCCGGTCGGGTTGCCCCAGGGCGGCTTGATCAGCGCCTGATCGTGCCAGATGCGAATGCCCTCAACCTGCGCCAGGTCTGCCGCCATCTTGCCCAAGCGGTCGTCAATCATCAGGCGGCGCATGCCCTCGTGGTCGTTCCACAGGTTGATTCGCTGCGTGAAAACGCGCGCGTAATAGTTATCGTCTTCTATCCATTTGTCAGCACTCGCAGCGTCCACGCGCGACTCGGCGAGCTTGCGCTTGCCGCGGCTGCCCACCGCCTCGCCAACGTACTGTCGCCAGACTTCGAGTTCTTCCGCGTTCAAGAAATTGTCTATGACCACATATCCATTGTCTTGATAGAACGCTATCTGTTCTTCCGTCACCAAATGATTCATGTCATACTCCCTCTGCGCCCTTTGTCCGCAAGCCGCGCGCGCCAACTTGTCGTAGTATAGTGCCGACAATCGCACTTATCAAATTCTATTGAAAATGTCCCTTCATCAAGTCGATTATTTCAGCCATCGGCGTCCGATTAGGGTGTCTATAAGTTGCGCGTATACTGGAAGTCTTCCTCATTGGCGCGATGCAGAATCAGCCGCCAAAGCGCGGAGGCAAGCAGCTCGCGAAACATGATGAACAGAAGCAGCATCAAGGCCAGACTGATCCGATTGAGGGCGATGACAACTGAGAGCGCCGCGGCGTAACACAGAATTTGAGCGAGCGCAAAAGCGACGATTGCGACGATTGTCTGGTCAATCTTCCCGCCGAAGCGAGCGGGCGCCTCTATGGCGATCAGGCTGGCGAGCACAGCCGACTGCGAATGCTCGATCCAGATTACGGCAGCGGCGGAAAACAGATCAAGCAGGATTGCCGCGAGGTCCAGTACTGAGCTTTCCGATAGCATAGCGAAGGCGATGCACAGGGTCATCAGCAGGACGATGAGCGCCAACCCAGCAAGCACGCGCCGGAACCAACCCAGCCACAGAACGGCATCGTCACTGTTCAGCACCACCTTGCATATCGTCAAGTAGATGAAGACGCGTCCCGGCGGGATCACGCTAATCTCATCCAAGACGCCAAATATGGACTGCTTTGCCATCAGCGGCACGATGCGCGCGATCCAGATGACGCAATAGACGGCGCTGAACAGCATGAGCCAGATTGGCAGAGTCCAAACAAAATCGTGGTCGATATAAGCGTAGGCGTATGCCATCAATATCAGCAGGACTGCGCCGAATACCGCGGTAACTCGCAGAACCGGCAAGTAGCGCGCCCGGCTCAGCTGTCTTCGCAGGCGCGATGCAACTGGGTGAGAAGCGTCTCGGCTCAGATCTCGCCACAGAGCGCTGCGCGCGCGTATGTGCTGGGAAAACCACCGCCAGCTGCTGCTGAAACTGAAGCTGAATCGATTGGCAATGCGAGTCACAGGGCGCTGCTCAGGCGTTTCTGGCTCGGACCTGCTTGGAGAGGAAGCGACTTCAGACGGCGGCCGGCGTCAGCATTTTCTTCTTGGCAGCGTCGACGGACTCGTCATAGAGGAAACACTTTACGCTGCGGCCCTCGTGCATCACGCTCGGTGGCACATTGTCGTGGCAGATATCCATAACGGCCGGGCAACGTCCGGCGAATTTGCAGCCGGTGCGCGTATATTCATCAGTTTCGATGACCGCCAGGTCGATCTTCTCGTCCCAGTTTTCGTCGGTTCTGATGCTGGGAATCGAAGTCTTGAGGTTCTGCGTATAAGGATGCAGTGGATTGCCCAGCACACGCTCGGTGGGTCCCATCTCGACGATCCAGCCGCGCAGCATCACGGCAATGCGGTCACCCGTGTAGTAGGCGGTCGCCAGATCGTGCGTGATGTAAATGACGCTGACGTTATTATCTTCCTTCAGCTTGCGGAACATGTTCACAATCGACATGCGCAGGGAGGCATCCAGCATTGACACCGGCTCATCGGCCACAATCAGCGATGGCTTGGTAATCAATGCCCGCGCGATAGCCACGCGCTGCGCTTGTCCGCCAGATAGCTCGTTGGGATAGCGCCCGGCGATCTCGGCAAGCGTCAAGCCGACCGCGCTCAGCACCTCGTTTATGTAGCGTGGCGTTTCCTTCTTGTCCGCCACCATCTTGTAATTCTGCGCCGTCTCATAAAGGTAGCTGTCGATTCGCTTCAAGGGACTAAAGGCGGCGAAGGGATCCTGGAAAACCGGCTGCACCTCGCGGTAGAACCAGGTCTTCATTTCCTTGCGGCTGATGTCATTGATCACTCGGTTCTTATAGCGCAGGATGCCCTCAGAAGACGACTCCATGCCCAGCACCATCTTCGCCAAAGTGGTCTTGCCACTGCCGCTTTCACCGACCACGGCGAAAATCTCCGGCTTGTCGGAATCAATGACGATGGAGGCATTGTCGACTGCGTGAAAGTCCTGCGAGGCGAAGCCCTGGCGAATATGAAAGACCTTGGTCAGGTTCTCGATCTGAAGAAGCGGCTCAGACTGCGACATTCAACTCCTCCTCGACAACGTGACAGGCGGTGAAATGCTTGGGCTCGATCTCGATCAGCTCGGGTTCAATCGTCTTGCAGACATCCTTCGCCAGCGGGCAGCGCTCATGGAAGCGACAGCCGCTCGGCGGTCGGTCCAGCGCTGGCGGACGCCCGGGAATGGCCAGCCGTTCCTCGCGCGAATCCAGACTGGGGAGAGATTCGATCAGGAAGCGCGTATAAGGATGACGCGGATTCTCCAGGATCGTCTTTGTATCGGACTCTTCCACCAGCTTGCCGGCGTAAAGGATGCCGATGCGGTCAGCCAGGTTGGCATGAACGCCAATATCGTGCGTAATCAAGACGAGCGTGCTGCCTTCTTTCTGCTGCACGTCTTTCAACATCTGGATCACGCCGCGCTGCACGACAACATCCAGCGCAGTCGTCGGCTCATCGGCGAAGATAAGCTTGGGCCAGAGAATAGTCGCCAGGGCGATGGTCACGCGCTGGCGCATGCCGCCCGAAAGCTGATGCGGATAGGATGCCATCACCTTTTCCGGCAGCCCCAAGTCACGCAGGTATTCCGCAGTGAGCTGGAAAGATTCCTTCTTGGTCACATCTCGATGCGCGCTGATAAAATCGTGGAAGGTGTCGCGTATCCGCCGCACCGGATTGAGTACATGCATTGACCCCTGCGGGATGTAAGAGATGGTGCGCCATTTCAGATCGCGCTGCTGCTCCTCGCTCATATCGGCCGCGTTCATCTCCTCGCCATCGAGATGATAGATCACTTCGCCACCGACCACTGTCAGGGGCGGCTGATAAGCGCCCAGCAGAATCCGCAAAAGCGTCGACTTGCCGCAGCCCGATTCGCCGGCGATGCCATAAACCTCGCCCTCTTGGATGCGCAGCGTGATATCGTCAACCGCCTTGACCGTGCGCTCAACGCCGTAAGCTTTGGTGATGTAATAGGCACGGAGGTTGTTGGTTTCAATTATGGTGCCCATGCGTCCTCTTTCTCCTTGCGCGGGTCATCTTCGTCCGCCTCGTCGCTCGCGTGCGCGGTCAGACGAACCAGGCGCTTGCGCGGATCAAGATACTCGCCCAAGCCAACAGACATCAGATAGAAGCCCAAGACCATGAGGATCGCGGTGACCATCGGCACAACCATCACCCAGGGTCTGCCCGCAGGAATCGACTGGTAGTAGTTGCCCCAATAGATCATGGTGCCGATTGTTGGGCTGTCCAGGTTGGCCAAGCCGAGATACGACAGCGTGACCTCGATGCCAATTGAGAAGAGGAATCCACTAATCACATCCGCCAGCAAAAAGGGAATGATGAAGGGCAAATGCTCGCGAAGCACAATCTTGAAACTTGGCATGCCACTAAAAACCGCTGTGTGCGTAAAGTCACGTTCACGCAAGCTCAAAACCTGCGCGCGATAGCGTTTTGAGGGGTAAGCCCAATCGAGTATTCCGATGAGAATGCCCAGTGTAAACATGGTCAGGCTGCCGCGCAAAATGGAACCAATCAAGATGAGCAAGGGTAATCGCGGCACGACGATGACGCTCTCAACGATGGATTGCGCCGCGCGGTCGAATATACCGCCCAAATAGCCGGAAATCATGCCCAGCGACACGCCGATGCCGCGCCCAATGAAAACTGCGATGCCGGAAATAATCAGCGTATTGCGAATCGCGAATGTCAGCGACCAGAACACATCTTGCCCCTGCGATGTCGTGCCGAATACGAAGTCGGCCGAGGGCGGTTGGTTGCGTTTTACCTTCCGGCGCAGCCTGTCTTCCTCATAGGGGGAAAATGCAGACAATAGCACAAAAGCGGCGACGACCATCAGAATCAGCGAGCCAAAGCGAAAGGACGGGCTGAAGCGGAATAAATCGCGAATCGTAGTTAGCACGGTGAATCCCTATCGCAAACGGACGCGTGGATCGAAGATCGGATAGAGCAAATCAATGATCAGTGATGCAGTGGCGATCCCGGCAATTGACAAGAGCGTGATACCCATGATGATGTTGTAGTCGGCATTGTAAATCGCGTTATAGAGTACGAAACCCAAGCCTGGATAGGCGAACAGGACCTCGGTGATCAGCGCCCCTTCAAACAAAGCGCCTAAGGAAAGCGCCAAATCCGTCACCTGCGGCAGCATCGTATTGCGCGCGACATAGAATAAGATGATTTTGCGCTTCGGCACCGCAGCCAATTCAGCGTATTGCACATAATCGCTGGCGATCTCGGTTGTCGTCAGCGACTTCGCCATGATGAAGCGGAAGGCGGTGGAGCCGATGACAAGAGATAATGCCGGCAAGAAGCCAAAATAAAGCAGCGTGCTGATGTAGTCCCAGGTGAGCCCCGGTTGCCCGCGCGAGCCGCCCACCAGCGGGAACCACTTCAACCACCAGGCGAATACAAAAATGAGGACAAAGGCGATGATAAGGTAAGGAATGGGATAAACGACGACGACGAAGCGCTCGAGGAATTGCGCCCAGCGCCGATCATGAAAGTAACCGGCCAGCGCGCCCAGAAATACGCCCGATACCCAGGAAATGAGGATGGCTACACTTAAGAGACCAATCGTCCAGGGCAAGCCAGCGGCGATGATATCCGAGACCGGGCGCGGGAAATTCCCAAAAGATACGCCAAGATCTCCTGTAAACAGACGCGCCCAAAAACGGCCATACTGCTCAAGTAATGTGCCTTCCAGACCAAACAGCGCCGTTGCCGATTCGCGCATACTGACAACCGCATGGGGGTCGATTGACGCGAACGCGGTCATGCGCCCGATCATTTCATCTACTGGATTGATCGGCGATAAGCGCGGAATAAGAAACGTAGCGGAAATGCCAACAAAGATGACAAGCGCCCACTGGAGGATGCGCGGCAGGATGTAGGTGCGCAGCAGATTCATCGGGTGTGCCTTAGTCTCCCCCATCCCCGCCCCTTCCCCCAAAATGAGGGAAGGGAGTCTACAAACTACCGCGTTTCAAGCCCCTCCCTCTTGATGGGGTCGCGTAGACACAGACCCGTCGGGGAGGGGTTTGGGGTGGGGGTTAAGCTAGTTACGACGTCGTCCTCAAGCCCTGGATGGCGTACTTGCCGCCCTGGAACCAGTACAAGGGCATCGCATACGGATTCTCAGCCGTGGGGAAACCGGTCCAGTATTTCTCGTCCCAGGTGACCAGCTTCTTGAAGGCGATGCAGGTGATGTCGATCATGTTCTCGACCCAGTGCTGGATGAACTCGATGTTCAAGGCGATGTTTTGATCGGCTTGGCCAACCGGATCGACCGCCTCCATCGCATCAAGCAATTCATCGATCTTGGGATCGACCAGGCGCCGAAGGCTGTTGCCGCCCAAGGGACGATAATCTTCGCCAGCCGGGGCATAGAAGTCCGAATGCATGCCGTTGATGCGCGGCCAGAAGTCGCCGGCCGGCAGCGCGAAGGATCCCCAGGGCGTGCTGACTTCATAGGCGCCAACGTGGTGGTTCTGCGACCAGGCGCCGCGATCCAGCGTGATGAAGTTGACGTCAATGCCGAAGTCCTGCCACATATCGGCAGCCGCTTGCCCCATACGGTAAGCATCATTCTCGCTAGGGTCCGATTGCAGGTCGAGAGTCCAGATTTCGCCATCGGGCGTCAGCCAGTTGCCGCCGCCATCGCGGCTCAAGCCGGCTTTCATCAGCAGTTTCTCGGACGCGTCGGGCGCGAACTTCCACCAACCGGTGCCAAATATCTCGGCTGGCGTGCCCGGCACCGTATGGCCCTGCGCTTCCGCCCAGGCGTTGAGCTGGTCCGGAACAGTCGGGTCATATACGGAGAACATCTCGCCATCGCCCAAGTCAATCTGCAACTCGTTCAGCCAGGGCTCCATTGCCTCATGGTAAATCCCCGTCATGGCCGCCGTCGGCGGTACCGCAAAGGTTGTGACTTTGGCGAGCCCGCCGATATAATCGCCGGCCAGCTCAACATTGTTGATCGCCAGCGCAAGCGCCCAGCGAACGTCCTTGTTTTGCAGCAAGGGGTCGCCTTCGAAGTTGAAAGCCAAGTGACGCGTGCTGTACTCATTGGGGAAAGCCCAGGGGAAATCCTTGTACCAACTGCGCGCGGTCGGCGTGGTATCCAGCGTCGTCTCGAAGGACTCGATATCGACATCGAAGTAGACATCCAGCTCGCCGCGAGACATGGCGATCGCCTTCTTGATATTCTCGTTGCCGTAGAAGATGCTCAACACATAGGGAGGACCGCTGCCTCCGGTGATGATGCCAGCCAACGAATTCTCCGGATCATCGCGGCGCTTAAACAGCTCCCAATAGCCGTTGGGATCGACCTGCTGCGGCAGGTAGTTGCCCAACACGATGACATCTTCCGCTTCCCAATGCCAATCGGCGAGGGTCTCGCCATCAGCCAGATTCGCTTCCACCTCGGAAACGTAGTGACTCGGCATCATGTACAAGCCCGCCCAGCGCGATTCAAACACGGTATGCAAACGCGGGTTTGGCAGGGTGGTGAACTTAACGCTGAATTCGCCGGTCTTTTCGACGCCGACATCAAATTTGGTCAACTGCGCGTGCCAGCCTTGTTGTGTTAAGCCAGCGTTGGCTTTGACCGTCTCAACAGTATAGACCACATCATCGGCGTTGAATTCTTCACCATCGGACCACATGACGCCTTGGCGCAGGTCAACCGACATCTCGGTGAAGTCATCATTGTACACGGGACCGGAAATCGCCAGCGCATTAATGTTTTCGCCCGTTTCCTGGTCGCCATTCCAGAATGTCTCCAGCATCAGCGCGTGGTGGTGCGGGGTATTGCCGCCGGTGCGCCAGACATTGAAGTTGCCGACAGAACCCCAACGGAAGATCTGGTCGAAGACAAACAGATTCGCGCGCCCGCCCGGCACCTCGACCGGCAGACCTTGCGGCTCCTGGGCGACGCCAACAAGCGTTGGCACTACAAGCAGCGCCAACAAAACTAAAAGTACAAGCTTCCTTGCCATTCCTAAGACTCCTTAACTTAATGGAACGAAATACGCAGGAGTGCGTGAACAGCACTCCATCTAGCCCAAAACGGGCAATCGCAGCGCATATAGTAGCGCAGAATCGCGACATTGCAAGTAATCGGTTTTCCGAACTTGCCAATTCGCGCGAGAATAGCTAACTTATTGGCTTGCAGTCGAATCTGCAGCATCGACTAGCGCCTTAGGCTTTCAGATCCTTAGCCTCGACAATAACCGACGCGAAGCTATTCTTCCATTGTCAAGCGGCTGAGTCGGGTTCTTGGATCAAGATATTCGCTCAGCGACAGCGATACCAGATAAAAGCCGACCACCATCAATACCGATGCCGCAATCGGCGCCGCCAGAATCCAGACACGGCCTCTCAGCAAAGCGTGATGATAGTTGCCCCAAAAGATCAAGGTGCCGATGCTGGGCGCCGACAGGTCGCTCAGACCCAGAACGGATAGCGTCACCTCCATACCAATCGCCCAGAGAAAGCCAGCCACAGCATCAGCCAGCAGCAGCGGGATCAAAAATGGCAAATGCTCTTGCACCACCACTTTTACCGCATTCATGCCGGAGAAGATCGCCGTATGGGTGAATTCACGCTCACGCAGGGACAAAATCATTGCGCGGTAACGCTTGGAGGGATGCGCCCAGTCCAGAATGCCGAGCAACAAGGCAAGCGACAGCACAGTCATCTCGCCTTGCAAAATCGCCGCGATCAGAATGAGCAAGGGCAGTCGCGGAATGACGATGATGCTATCCACTATCGAGGATATGACCCGGTCGGTCTTACCGCCGAGATAACCGGTAATCATCCCCAACATGACGGCAATACTGCGTCCGATTAGCACCGCCAGACCCGATACCATCAAGGTGTTGCGGATCGCAAAGGTCAGGAGCCAGAAGCCATCCTGCCCATTGCCGGTTGTGCCTAAAATGAATTCTTGTGATGGCGGTTTATTGCGCGGCACAACGCGCCGGTCATCCGATTCAAATGGAGAGAAAAACGAAAGCAGCAAAAGAATGCCGACAAACATCAGGATAATCGAACCGAAACGGAACGATAAGCTGAAACGAAAGAGGTCTCTTATCGTAGCTCTTAGCACATCACTCGCCATATAAACTAACGATAGCGGACACGGGGATCAATCAAGGGGTACATGAGGTCGATGAGCAGTGAAGCCGTCGCAATGCCCACAATTGACAGCAACGTGATGCCCATAATCGCGTTATAGTCGCCGTTGTTGATGGCGGTATACATCGTCGTGCCAATCCCCGGATAACCAAATACGAATTCGGCGATGAGCGCGCCGCCAAAAAGCGCTCCCAAAGACAAGCTCAAGTCCGTCACCTGGGGCAAGAGCGTGTTTCGTGCGACGTAAAACAGCAAAATTTTGCGTTCTGGCAGCGCCGCCATCTGCGCGTACTGCACATAATCGCTGGATTTTTCGGTCGTCGTAAGGGCTTTGGACATAATGAAGCGATGGGCGGTAGCGCCAATGACAATGGACAGAGCCGGCAAGAAACCATGATGCAGGACACTGCTGATGTATTCCCAGGTGAAAGCCGCAGTACCGCGCGCCCCGCCGATAAGCGGGAAGATCGGGAGATAAAACGTGAAAGCCATCAGCAATACAAAAGCCAGTATGTAATACGGCACCGGGTAAACGGTGATCAGCGATTTCTCCAATCCTTCCGACCACCAACGGTTCGGGTAGTAGCCTGCCAGCGAGCCGAGAATCACACCCAGCGTCCAGGCGATGAGAATTGACGTGCCGAGCAAACCAATCGTCCAGCCAATGCTTACGCCGATCAATTGATTGACCGACAGCGGGAAAGAGGCAAGGGACGGACCCAGATCACCCTTGAGGACGCGTTTCCAGAAGTTGACATATTGTTCCAGAACGCTGCCTTCCAGCCCGTATAGATCAAGCAAGGTCGCACGCATTACTTGCACGGCCTCGGGGTCTATATTCTGGTACATCTGCACACGCGCCAGAGCTTCATTTACCGGATTGACCGGCGACAAGCGAGGGATGATAAAGGTAATCGTGACGCCAACGAAAATGACGATGAGCCATTGGACAAAACGAGGCAATATGAATTCTTTAAGCAGTGTCATGAGCGAAGTCGTGTCAAACTAAGTAGGTTCCATGTAGGGGCGAGGCGGCGACTCTTAATGGTTCCATGTAGGGGCGAGGCGGTGACTCGCCCAACCTAGCGAACAGATGTTTATTGGGGCGAACAACGGGTAGCGTAGCCCCTTACCGACTCTCGCCCCTACGGCTTTCGATAGCATTGAAGGAGGAAGAGTCCGAAGCCCTTCCTCCACTCACGCTACCACTCACGCTACATCACTTGCGAACCGAAATTCGGGCTCGCCCACTGTATTATGAATCGACCGGTTTCAGATTCTGGAAAGTCAGCTTGCCGCCCATGAACCAGTACAAGGGCATGGACGAAGGGTTCTCAAAGGTCGGGAAACCGGTCCAATAGCGCTCATCCCAGGTGACGAATTTGTTGAAGGCGACGATGGGTATCGAGTACATATTCTCAACCCAATACTTCAACATCTCCGTAGTCAGCTCGAAGCTACTCGGGTCATCGGGACCGATGGACACCATGGCATCGATAAATTCACCGATCTTCGGATCTGTCAGGCGCGTCGCATGGCCGCCGGTGGTGCGTGTATCCTCCCCAACCGGAACAACCAAGTCAGGGTGAAAGATGTTGAACACCGGCCAGGCATCACCATCTACGAGGGTGAAAGAGAACCAATCGCCGGAGATGTCGAACTGCCCAGTCTCATTGGTCGACGTATATAGTGTGCGTTCGTGCGCCGCCAGGCTAGTATCGATGCCGAAGTCTTTCCACATATCGGCCGCCGCATTCCCGAAATGGAACTGCTGAACCGAAGTTGTATCGCTGAGGACTTCGAGTTCCCAGGGATTGCCGTCTGGCGTCAGCCAATTGCCGCCATCATCACGGCTGAAACCGTGCTTCATCAGCAGACGGTCAGCCACATCCGGCGCGTGAGCCCACCAACCGGAACCGAATACAGCGCGCGTATCACCCGGAACTTCGTAGCCCTCAGATTCCGCCCAGGCGGCGATCTGATCGGGGATCGTGGCATCGTAGGGCTTGTACATCACGCCCTCTTCGATCTCGATCTCCAGATTCTGGAACCATTCTTCCATCGGGTCATGATAAATGGCGGTCAAAGCCGGTGTGGTTGGCACTGGCATGTTGGTCAACTTAGCGGTGCCGCCCATGTAATCAGTCACTACTGCCTGGATATCCAGCGCCAATGCCAGCGCCCAGCGCACATCCTTTTCATGGAACCAAGGCTGAGTTTCCGATCCGAAGTTGAAGATTAACTCCCGCGTGCTGACTTCACCCATATACCCCCAGGGGAAGCCCGCATACCATGAACGAGCGGCCGGCGCCGTTTCGAGCGTGCTCTGGAATGACTCGAAATCCGAATCGTAATAGACGTCCAATTCGCCGCGGGACATGGCAATCACTTTTCTGTCCGGGCCGCCATAGTTGATCTCCAGAATATACTTCGGTCCCGGGTTGCCGGTGATGATACCGGCCGGCGACCGTTCCCAATCATCGCGCCGGACAAACAGTTGCCAAACCCCGCTGGGGTCCTCCTCCACTGGGAGGTAGGCGCCCAGGTAGGGACCATCCGTATAGGTGTAAGCCGGCAGATCGTCGATGTTCTCAAACACATGTTTGGGCATCATGTAGATGGCGCCCCAGCGGGCCTCCAAAAGGGAATGGAAACGCGGCGTCGGCTCGGTCAGATGGAAGGTGACGCTGAAATCGCCCGTTTTCTCCACCGAAGCCATCGACTTGTTCAGGTTCGCGTGCCAGCCTCTGGCGTTCAGTCCGGGCGTGGCTTTGAGCGTCTCCACGGTAAAGATCAGATCGTCGGCTGTGAATTGAACGCCATCGCTCCAATAGATATTGTCCCGCAGTTCAACACTCATCTGGGTGAAGTCATCATTGTACATCGGGTCAGATATAGCGGCGCCCATAACGCGTTCGCCGGTTTCCTGATCCCGAATCCACAGCGTTTCCATCATTATGGCATGGGTAACGAGCGGATGCGGTCCTGTGATCCAGAAGTTGTGGTTATGAGGCACTGGCGCAGTGATGATCACATCGACAACAAAAACCTCTTCACGCGGCACATCGACTGGCAGCTGAGCTACCCCGACAAAACTTGGTAAAGAAAACACTACCAACAAGAGAGAGAGAGAGAGAGAAAAGCTTCCTTTTCATTGCAAAACTCCTTACTAAAAGCGCAATATTCAGGAGCGCTCGATTGGCGCCCCAGCTTGCCCGGTATGGACAATCGCAAGCATAGTGTAACGCAGAATATAGACTTCGCAAAAAACACGTTTCCCATGCTTGCGAAATCGCGCGAGAATGGCTAACTTAATGGCTTGTTGTCGAATCTATAGCGCCCCGTAAGCGCCTATGGTAGACTTCCCCGCGATAAAAGGAGTATAGCCCGTGCCCGATAACCCAAATATCTTGCTAATCGCCATTGACTCCATCCGCGCCGACCACATGTCCTGCTATGGATACAACCGCCTGACCACGCCCCATATCGACCGCTTCGCCAAATCCGGCGCCCTCTTCGAAAATACATTCAGCGCGCACATCCCGACCACGCCCGCCTACGCCTCCATGCTTACCGGGCGCGACTGCTTTGGCACGCAGGTGGTGGCGCTGCGCCATCAGGGTCCGCTGCGGCCCGAAGCGCCAACTGCGGCCGAGATTCTCCGGCGCTATGGCTACAACACGACATCAGTCGGCTTCAAAGGCAATCCCAGCTCACGCGGCTTCGACAACTATTTGGAGTTTGATGGCTGGGGCAGTTATGCGACGGGCCGCAGCCCCAAAGCGCAGAACCTCAACGATGCCTTGATACCCGAGCTGGAGCGGCTCCATGCCAGCGGGCAGCCTTGGTTCGTCACGACGCGGCACATGGACCCGCACCCGCCCTACCTGCCGCCGGAACCTTACGAGCGCATGTTTTTCCACGGCGACGAATGCGACCCGGACAATCGCTCAATGGACCCGGTGCTCGCCTTCAAGCCCTTCCGCGACTTCTTCAAATCCTGGATGCCGCCCGGCGTCAGCGACAAAGATTACATCATCGCCCAATATGATGGCGCCGTCGCCTACATGGACGCCTGCATTCAGTCGATCTTTGAAGCGCTTGAAAGCATGGGCATCGCCGACAATACAATCGTCGCCCTCAACGGCGACCACGGCGAGACGCTCTACGACCACGACATCTTTTTCGACCACCACGGCATCTTTGACAACGTCCTGCACGTCCCGCTGATCATTCGCTATCCGGATCGAATGCCAGCCGGAATGCGCCTCAGCGGCTTCAATCAACACAAGGACCTGTTGCCCACCCTGCTCGACCTGGCTGGTCTGGCAGATCGAGCCGCCGACGACGGCTACCAATTTGACGGTCAAAGCCTGATGGCGATGGTGGACGGAGAAGTCCCATCATTTGACAGCGAATTCTATATCACCGAGTGCACCTGGATGCGCAAGCACGGCTGGCGCACACCGGGTTGGAAGCTGATGGTCGCGCTCGAGCCGGATTTCCACTTCAGGCCGCCGATTGAACTCTACAACCTGGTGGAAGATCCGAACGAAGACCACAACCTGGCGGATGAGCGGCCCGATGTCGTCGAAGCGCTGCGGGCGAGAATGGATGCCTGGATCAAAAAGCGCGAAGCCGAAACCGGCTTGACCAATCCGATGCTCACCCAAGGCGACTGGCACGGCCACAAAGGCGTCGGCGCCTTCAAGACATCGCAGCAGGCTTACGACACCTTATACATTGGCGATGTCAACAAAGCGATCAAATTGCAAGCCCAATCACGCGAAGAAGAGTAGTGCAAACATAAATCTGTAGGGCTTGGCCGCTACTATGGGGAATTGAACTTTTTGATGAAATGCTCGGCGCTAAACCCCCACCCCAAACCCCTCCCCCATAAAGAAGGAGGGGCTTATATGTGCGAATCTCGGAATCCTTAGCTCCCCTTCCCTCCTTGTGGGGGAAGGGGCCGGGGGATGGGGGCACATTAAAGCGCCATGCCGTCAATAGCGGACAAGCCTTGTGGGGGCGCTTCGTAAAACGTCCGCAAAACATATTTGTAGGGGCGATTCTGTGAGTCGCCCGCGTAAAGCTAAACTGTGGGTGCGACCCGTTCACTCGCCCGCAAAATGCGAAATCTGTAGGGGCAACCCACTGGGTCGCCCGCGAAAAACAAGGAGACCCCAATTATGACCCTTCGCGTAGCCATTGTTGGCATGGGCGGCATCGGCAACAATCACGGCCGCTGTTATAGCAATCATCCAGATGCCGAAGTCGTCGCCGTCTGCGACATCCTTCAAGAACGCTCGGACAAGGCGGCTGAGACCTTCGGCTGTCAAGGCTTCTATTCGGTTCAGACGCTGCTCGAAAGCGGCGTCGAATTTGATGCCGCCAGCGTCACCACCGCCGGCGCCGAAAATGGCGGCGATCACTATGCGCCAACCATGCAGCTGCTCGCCGCGGGATATCCCGTGCTCGGTGAAAAGCCAATCTCCAACCGCGTCCCCGAAGCCGAAGAGATGGTCGCGCTCGCCCGTGAAAACAATCTGCGCTACGGCATCAACCTCAACCATCGATTCACGCCCGCCGCCGCCCTGGCGAAAGAATGGATGCTGCGCGGCCGCCTGGGCGAAGTCAACATGATCAATATGACGATGTGGATCAACAATCCCAATGAGACATCGCCTCATTTTCACATGCGCGCGCTGCACCCGCACTCGCTCGACGTCATGCGCTATTTCGCTCAGTCGGACGTGACGCAGGTGCACGCGATTTTCAAAAAGGGCAAAGGGCGTAAAATCTGGTCCAACGTGCAGGTGAACCTGCTCTACGAGAACGGCATCATCGGCCACCTGCGCGGCAGTTATGACGGCAACTGGGGCCATACGAGCATGGGCGGCGGCAGCTATGGGCTAGAGACCCTTGATGTCTTCGGCTCGGATGGGCGCTTCTTCCTGCGCGACGCCTGCGAAGAACTCATCTATTATCCCCGCTTCAAGGGCACAACAGAACGTCACGAGTATTACGGCGGCATGAACCACTTCGGCGAGACCTTCCAAACCCGCATTGACCATTGGGTCGACCAGAATCTGGCGAACGTTGCGCCCGACAAGATCGACGCCTCGGGCGCCGACGGGCTGCATGTTCAGCGCATCATTGAAGCGGCGATCGAGTCTTGGGATACGCGCCAGGCGGTCACTCTGTGATAACCATCATCGGCCGCGGTCACAGCGGCACGCGGACGATTTCTCAAACGCTTTACGCTTCCGGCGTTTACATGGGGCAGACGCTGAATCCGTCGGCCGATTTGGTGCCGGCGCATTTCATGTACGACGCCTGTCGCATATTTGCCCGCTATGTCAAATGGAACGGCGACCTGAGTTGGGATTTCAGCCGCGCCCACGAGACCAAGATTCCGGACGTCTTCACGAGAAATCTCAATCGGTACCTGGAATCGGTGCTGAACCATTCGCGACCGCTGAAGGGCTGGAAGGTGCCGGAGACGACCTTGGTTTTCCCCTGGATCCTGCGCCTGTACCCGGAAATGCACTACATCTTCTGGATTCGCAATCCGCGCGACTGCATCATCGGCTCGCATAAAACCGACGACATGCGCGACTTTGGCATCCAGTACCCCACCCCCCTCGGTCCCCCCGACGAACAGGGGGAGGCAAAAGAAGACGAGCGCCTGCGCCGCGCCATCTCCTGGAAATACCAGTACGACCTTGTCAAGTCCACACCCAAGCCAGCGCGTTGGATCGAAGTGCGCTTTGAAGACTTTGTGCTGAATCAGGATGAGACGCTGAAACGGCTTGAGGCTTTCCTGGGCATTCCGCTGGCCCGCGTCATCATGCGGCAAGATACCATCAATCGCTGGCAGCGCGACAAGGGCGTCAATTACTTTGACTTCTTCGAGCCCGCCATGCGCGAATACAACTATGAGATTCCGACCGCAAACGACTTTTGTAGGGGCGACTGGCGGTCAGTGTCTACGCGACCTTGCAAGTCGCCCGCATATTGGGGTTAAAGTATGACATTACGCGTAGCCGTCATCGGCTTGGGACCAATCGGCAATCGTCATGCCATGCTTTACGCGCAGGACGAACTTGCCGAACTTGTTGGCGTCTGCGACATCATTCACGAGCGAGCGGACAAAGCGGCGGCGCTGCATGGCGTGCCGGCACACTACGATGTGGATGCCATGCTGCGCGATCTGGCGCCCGATGTCGTCAGCGTCGCCACCGGCGGATACGAAAACAGCAGCGACCATTACTTGCCGACGATGCAGGCGCTGGAAGCGGGCTGCCACGTGCTGGGCGAGAAGCCGATTTCCAATGAGATCGGACCGGCGGAAGAGATGGTGGCGAAGGGGCGCGAGCTTGGCTTGTGCTACGGCATAAACCTCAATCACCGCTTCACGCCGGCGGCGCGCCTGGCGAAATCCTGGATCGATCAAGGACGGCTGGGGCACCTGCTCTTCGTCAATATGGCGATGTGGATTATGAATCCGGCTGAGACCTCGCCCCACTATCACATCAAATCCCTCCACCCGCACACCGTCGACGTCATGCGCTATTTCTGCGGCGATATCGAAGCGGTGCACTGCTTCGCGACCAAGGCGCCCGGACGCCAGATCTGGTCGACAGCCCAATTCAACTTCCGCTTCCGCAACGGCGTCGTTGGCGCGCTCACCGGCAGCTATGATATCGAGCGCGGGCACCCGATGGAGCGCTGCGAAGTCGCCGGCAGCGGCGGGCGCTTTGTGCTCGACGATATGTGGCGCGAGTTGACGCTTTATCCGGCCGGCGATATGGAAAAGACCGTCTACACCGATCCGCTCTTCGGCGGCTTCCACAATTTCGAAAACACTTTCCGCGAGCGCATCCATCGCTTCCTCCAGCAGGTGTCGGCGGGAGACGCGCCGGAGGATATCGATGGCAGCGGCGCGGATGGTCTGGCGGCGCAGAAAGTGCTGGCGGCCGCGATTGAGTCGCTTGAGACGGAGTCGGTTGTGTACGTTGACAATGAAAACGTCAAGGTCGCAGAAAAGTGAAACTGGGAGACTGCCACTACTGTGGGGAACCCATATACTTTGTGCTGGATCGTCTACTAGGAGCACATGAGGATTGCAGGTCGCGATACATCAGGGCCAGAGGGCAAATCGTTGATGCGGTGAGCACGGCAGCGAGTACATCAGACCCAAGCATCAAACTATTAAAGGATAAGGTAACTACAATTGCGGATTCGAATTATGTACACAAATCTGAAGTGATTCCACTGATATTGGAGGGATGGGAAGCTGCCATTGAGAAGGCCGTTACAGAGAAAGATTTCGCAGATCAGACTGTAGCCAAGTTCCTCAGTTTTTCAGAGTTCCGCTTTCTTCCAAAGAAGAAGATGTCCAACAGCGCATGTTGGTCCAATTACTCGGAAAAACGGCGCGAACAATTGGTAGAAGTCACTGAGCGAAAGCGACTACAAGCTCAGGAAATCGCTCAACGAAAAGCTCAACGAAAAAGACGGAAAGTGCAACAAAGGATCATTGATGACATAAGAAATGGCTTACGAATTGAACCGAACGTTGCGATGGATAACACACCAATCAATTTTCAGAAGTCTGAGTCATTAATTTGGATCTTTCCCGAATCCGAATACTTGAAAGAAGTTGTTGTTCAACGCCGACGCCATTCAAAGTGGGGTGTTATTCCTACCATATTCGGGATGGAATCCATCGATCGCGGTACAGTTGGTTTGACCACCAAACACATATATTTTGTTGGCGGCAAAGAACGGTTCCGCATTAGATATGACAGAGTAGTTTCCTTTGTCGAATATAATGATGGCTTGGGGCTTACACGCGGCGCGGAGAAAGCGCGGCATCAAATGTTAGTTACTGGCGACGGCTGGTTTACATATCAACTTGTAACAAATCTAGCAAAATTGGCCTGAACGCCAAACTATCCTGAAACTATGGAATGGAGAATATCTGCATCATGAAACTCGGAGCAAACTCACTTCTATTCGGCAGTTGGGATATGGAGACCGCCTTCAAATACTTGAAGATGGCCGGCTACGACGGCATCGAAATGTCCGCCATCGACGAGATGAGCCAGCATCTCGTCTTGTCGCGCTGGCAGGAATGCGCGCCGGAGGTTGTGCGCCTGTCCAAAGAATACGAGCTGGAATTGCTGGCGATGGAGCAATCCTCACGCGATCCCGACTTGATGGAGCGCGCCATGCAGGCGGCGGTCGAGACCGGCATCCCCATCATCAACGTTGGCCCCGGCGGCAAATCGGACGATGAATCAACCTATCCGCAAGTGCTGGACGAACTGGGCGCGCTGGTGGCGCGAGCCGAGCATTACGGCGTCATGCTTTGCGTCAAGGCGCACGTCAACAACTATGTCTACAACACGCCGACCAGCCTCAAGATTTTGAACGACATCGCGTCGCCCAATTTCGGCTTGGATATGGACCCGTCGCATATTCATCGCGCCGGTGAAAATCCGGTGGAAGCGATTGAAGCGGTCATTCATCGCATCAAGCATGTGCATATTCGCGACTGCAAGGGAAGCCAGCAAGGTCCGGGCGCGCCCGAAGATCAAGCCAATGGCCGCGGCGACATCGACCTAGTCGGTTATATCCGCGTCTTGCACGAGCACGGCTACACCGGTCCATTGAATCTCGAAGTGATCGGCACGAAGCGGCTAGACTACGGACTCGAGCAATGCATCACCATCGGCGCCGAAGCCCGCGGGCACATGCAAGCCTGCCTGCAAGCGGCCGGCGCCCGCTAATGCAACAGACAATACGGATCTGTAGGGGCGACTCTTGAGTCGCCCGCGCCCAACAACATAGAAGTCAACGGGCGATCCAAGGATCGCCCCTACAGATTTTGACTGGACAGAATATGGTAGTTTTTTGGTTCATAATCTAAATGACAGCGAGAAAGACAATGACCTTCCAACCATCAGATAAACAGATTCAGACCGCCTACGACATCGCGCGCGAGCGCTATGCCGCCTTTGGCGTTGATGTCGACGCCGCGATGAACCTGCTAAAGACCGTGCCCATCAGCCTGCATTGCTGGCAGGGCGATGACGTCGGCGGCTTTGAAGACCCCGAGCGCGGTCTCAGCGGCGGCATCATGGCGACCGGCAATTATCCCGGCAAGGCGAGGAATATCGACGAGCTGCGCAGCGATCTCGACAAAGCCTACAGCTTGATCCCCGGCGACCATCGCCTGGCGCTGCACGGCTCTTATCTCGACAGCGCGACCAAGGTGCCGCGCGACGAACTCAAGCCGGAGCACTTCGCATCCTGGGTCGATTGGGCGAAAGCCAATAACCACGGCTTGGATTTCAATCCGACCTTCTTTTCCCATGACCTCGCCGATGACGGATTCACCCTCTCCCATGCCGATGCTGGCATCCGCCAATTCTGGATCGACCACGCCATCGCCACGCGCGAGATTAGCGCTTCCTTCGGCGCCGCCTTGGGCAGTCCCTCGATCAACAACATCTGGATACCCGATGGTTACAAAGACATGCCGGCCGATCGCCTCGCGCCGCGGCAGCGGCTGATCGACGCGCTCGATGAGATATTCGCAGTGGAGTTGAATCCTGCGCACAATCTTGACGCGGTAGAGTGCAAGCTCTTCGGTCTGGGCTCGGAAAGCTATGTGGTTGGTTCTCACGAGTTTTATCTCGGATACGCCGCCTCGCGCCAGAAGGCGCTTTGCCTGGACGCGGGTCATTTCCATCCGACGGAGACCATCTCCGACAAATTGTCGTCTATTCTGTTCTACGTGCCCGAGATCTTGCTGCACGTCAGCCGCGGCGTCCGCTGGGACAGTGACCACGTGGTTACGCTGACCGATGATCTGCAGGCGATTATGCAAGAGATCGTGCGCTGCGACGCGCTTGAGCGGGTGCATATCGGCCTCGACTTCTTTGATGCCAGCATCAATCGCATCGGCGCTTGGGCGATTGGCACGCGCAACGCTTGCCGCGCCCTGCTGATGGCGCTGCTGGAGCCGCGCGACCTGCTGCGTCAATACGAAAACGACGGCGACTTCACCGGGCGTCTCGCCTTGCTGGAAGAGCTCAAGGGATTGCCTTTTGGCGCCGTTTGGGATCACTACTGCCAGGCGCAGGAGGCGCCGGTCGGCATGGCATTCATGGACGAGATCCGCGAATACGAGCGCAGCGTTTTGGCGCAGCGCAGCTAGCGACTGCTGTGCCAAACTCCAATTAATTCGTGTTTGTAGGGGCGAGCCAGTGGCTGCCCTTATTGTTTAGACTGTCAAGTCATATACTTGAACATCGTCTACTGATTCATTGCAAACGGATAGAAAAGCGCATGAACCTCTTCAAACCGACTGAATACCGCCACGTCAGCTATCAGTGGGACGATGCCAACGCCGCGTCCCTCGATGCCCTTGATCGCCTCGTTTACCGCTCCAATTTGCTCGGAAGCGACCAGCGCGTCACCAATACCGGCGGCGGCAATACCTCTAGCAAGATCTGGCAAATTGATCCGCTGACCGGCGCCGAAGTTGACGTAATGTACGTAAAGGGTTCGGGCGGCGACCTGCGGACAGCCAAACGCGAGAATTTCGCCTCGCTCTATATGGACAAGTTGATGCAGCTGCAGGCGGTTTACAACGGGGCTGAGAACAAGGGCGTGAAGACGCCGATCGAAGATGAAATGGTCGAGATGTACCCGCATTGCGTCTTCAATCTAAACCCGCGCGCCAGCTCAATTGATACGCCGCTGCACGCCTTCATCCCCTTCCGCCATGTCGACCACAGCCATCCCAACGCCGTCATCGCCATCGCCGCCGCCAGCAATGGCGAGCAGCTCACACGAGAGATATATGGCGATGCGGTCGCCTGGCTCGACTGGCAGCGTCCCGGCTTTGATCTGGGTCTCGTCTTGCAGGATACGATCGCTGAGAAGCCAGGCATTGTCGGCATCGTGCTCGGCGGGCACGGTCTCATCAACTGGGCGGATGATGACAAAGAATGCTACGAGCTCTCGCTGACGCTGATCGAGAAAGCGGCGCGTTACCTCGCGGAAAACGAGCTTGGCGTAGGCGCTTTCGGTGGCGCGAAATACGCCAATCCATCGGATGGCGAGCGCGAGGCGCTTTTGGCCGAAGCGCTGCCGAGGTTGCGCGGCTTGGTATCCCAAGAGAGTCGTTTCATCAGCACGGTTCAGTATGACGACGACATGCTAAGTTTCGTCAACAGCGTCGATGCGCAGCGATTGGCCGAGCTGGGCACCTCTTGCCCCGATCACTTCTTGCGCACCAAGATTAAGCCGCTCTATGTCGATTGGGATCCGCAGGCGGAAGACGCCAATGCCTTAATCGGCAAGCTGGCTAGCGGCATTGAGCGATATCGCGCCGATTACAGCGCCTACTATGAAGCTTGCAAACATCCGGATAGTCCGCCAATCCGCGATCCCAATCCGACCGTGATTCTGATCCCCGGATTGGGCATGGTCGCTTACGGCAAGAACAAAAGCGAATCGCGCGTCACCGCCGAGTTCTACCGCTGCGCCGTGGCTGTCATGCGCGGGGCGGAAGCCGTTGGCGGCTATGTCGCGCTGCCGCGGCAGGAAGCTTTTGATATTGAATACTGGGCGCTGGAAGAAGCCAAGCTCCGCCGCATGCCGCCGGAGAAGGAATTGGCGCGCAAAGTTGTGCTCGTCGTTGGCGCGGGCAGCGGCATTGGCGTCGCGACTGCCAATCGCGTCGCCGTCGAAGGCGCCCATGTCGTCTGCGCGGATCGCAATCTCGACGGGGCGGAGGCAACGGCGGAGGCGCTGGCATCCAAGTACGGTCCTGGCATCGGCGTGGCCGGCTCGGGCATCTCAGGCTGTGGACCAGCCATCGCCCTCTCGGTCGATATCACCGATTCAGGCAGTGTGAAAGCCATGCTGGATCAAGCGGCGCTTGCCTACGGCGGGATCGACGACATCATCGTCAGCGCCGGCGTCTTTTTCACGCCCGATGCCGCGGGTCGCAACTCGGACGAGCAGTGGCGCCTGAGCTTTGATGTGAATGTGCGCGGTGGTTATGTCGTCGCCGATTGCGCCCGCCCGCTATGGGAGGCGCAGAATCTGCCAGCCTCGCTCGTGCTGACAACCAGCGTAAATGCCGTCGTCGCAAAAGCCGGATCTATCGCCTACGATACCAGCAAAGCCGCCGCCAATCACCTCTTGCGCGAACTGGCGATTGAGCTGGCGCCGCTCGCGCGCGTGAACGGACTGGCGCCAGCCACGGTGGTCAAAGGCAGCAGCATGTTCCCGCGCGACCGCGTCATTAATTCCTTGCTCAAATACAATCTCGACTTCAGCGACGACGAAGACACAGAGGCGCTGCGCGAGCGCTTGGCCGACTTTTACGCCCAGCGCACACTGACCAAACGTTCCATCAGCCCCGAAGATCAAGCGGAAGTGGCTTACTTGCTGGTTACCGATGCCTTCAGCAAGACGACGGGTCAGATCATCCATGTCGATGGCGGCTTGAGCGAGGGGTTCTTGCGGTAGACCCCCAATTATTGGGGTTTCGCGCCGGATTACGTTCTTTCATACTTGATGTATTGAAAGCAAGTACGAACGGCGCGAAGCATGACCAGGTACGATCAAGAATGGCAGACCCGTAAGATTGTGATGGAAGCAATTCTCGAACTCTTGCGAGATGGTGTGCCACGCACAGCCCGTCAAATACTCCACAGTCTTCCTTATGAGGAGTGGATCAAGGTAAACAAAAAGTTGGTCAATAGCATATTGTTTAGCGAAGCAAAGCGTTACGTTGTTCGCGATAATGGAGCCCATACTTTTCGCATTCGCGAGGCCGACAATAGCCAATTTGTACAACCACCATGGGATCTAGCCCGCAGGATGATCCTGCAGATATTGCAAGATCAGGGACCGCTAACGGTGAATGAACTCAATGAAGCACTCGAGGACGATGGGTTTCCAGTACCAAAGTGGATGATTAAATCGATTCTGTCCGACGATAGATTTCTGCACGCTTCGGAGTCAATCCCGCCCTTCAAACGTGCGGAAATAGTTGACAATATCCCAGCGCTGCGCCTCGCTTAACTCGCCTTCGCAAGCTGGCAGATCGCGCCAACCAGCGACCACCACGCCATATAGGAAGTCGTCGCGCGCCGCGCTGAGCCGATTCCTCAACGCCCGAAAGTCGGCCGACTGCCCTTGCCAAGCCAAACAAAGCTCGCGATAGAGCGCTTCGCCCCGCGCCAATGATTCGGCATCCGGCAGCACGCTATTGACCTGCTCTGGCGGCGGGCGCAGGGTCCGCTCATAATCACGCTGCCGCTCGCCGATTAGCGCCGCGCCAAATATCATAATCCCTACCGAAATAGCTACAGCGCCAAGCGCCAGCGCCGCGCTCGCCGATGTCAGATTCAAGGCGCTTATCAGGCTTTGCGACCGCCGTCGCATTAACGCAAGGAAAATCGCCGCGATCATCAACAGCAGCGCAAGGTGAATCACATTAGGACTCCGCAGTTGCACAACAGCGGCCGCCTCGCTGATTGACCAAACGGTCGCCGCCCGCGTCACCGCGCCGTTCGCGTCCACAACATCAATCAGCGACCACCATTCGCCGGCTTCGTCGATATCATCCCCCGCCGCCACATAGAGCCCGTCTTCCACTTGCTCCTTGCGGCGCCAATCGCTGCGGCTTTCCCGCCTTGGATTAACCAACTGAATGAATACGTTTACATCAGTAGCGGGCGCGTCGCCGCGATTGACGACCGTGTCATAGGTGTTGACTCCGGGCCCGCCGGGAATCACAGCCGATGTAATCGTGTATTCGCCGATCGTCTGCGTGACTTGCGGTGTATCTATCTCGCTCCGCAGCGACACAGGCTCGGGGACCGGCGTCGCGCTCAGCCAGGCGACCGCGCCGAGCAGCGCCAGCATCAGCCAAACTTCGAGCCGCAGCGCTTTGCCTGTTTCAACTGCCCGCTCCATCCCGTTGCGCCATGAGGGTGGAAAAATCGCTAGCGTCGAATCCAAGCGCGCCGCCAACTGCGGACGCAAGACGACATGCTGCCAGCCGCCAATCAGCAATAGTGGCGCCACCATCAGCAGCTTGACGCCCAGCGTCCGACCATAGCTTGTATTCAAATCGGACGGCGTCACGAAGAAATTCAGCGCGTTATAGATGCCGCTGACGATCATCAGCGCGACCAGCGGCGTGACTATCCGCGAGAATCGCAGCATCACCGCCCGCAAAGCGCTCCGCCTCGCAGCTTCGTCTAGCGAAGCCAAAGCCGACGGCAGCAGCAGCGTCAGCGCCAGCGCGCCGCCCAACCAGAAGGCGGCGACCAGCGAATGAATCCAGTCGACGGCGATCGCCAGCCAAGGCAATAGCGTCGAGCCGGCCGCATGGCTGGTCACCATGGTCAAGCCGATGAAAAGCGCGCCCAGCCAGGGCATTCCTTTCCAGAGGCCCGCCGACAGCTGTGGCATCAACGCGCGATAAGTTTCCGACACAAATATGAGAACGGCGCTAAAAATCAGCAGCACGATGCGGAAAACCCAGACATCGCCAAAGCGAGAGCCGATGAGCACAACCCCCCAAAGATTCTGCTTAAGCACTTGGAGGGCATCGGCATTAAAGAAGACCATGGATTGCTGCAGCAGCGCGAGCAGGCTGGCGAGCGCAGCCAAAATGACCGCCCCAATCAAACAGGCGCGCAGCCGGCGCATCACCCGTTCAGGCAAGCCGGCGCGGTGTCTGGCGCTGCCCCAGGCCGGCAGCAGCACAACCGCATAAAGCAGCGACGAGCCGAAAAAGAGGAAATTCGCCAGGTTGAGCGCCGCCCGCCACAGCGCTTCAAGCGGTATCGCGCGGTCATCCGCCCGCGATCCGGCGACGCCGCCCACCTCTTCGCCGACAAAGAACACGCGGCTCTCGGCGATGACATGCCCGTCGCTGGCAAAAGCCGGGCGCAATTCTACGATGTAGGCGCCATCGTTCAAACCAGCCGGCACTCTCAGTGCCAGCAGCGCGTGATTCTTGGCGTCAACAGCGCCGCTTGCGATAATCGCGCCCGACTGGTCGCGCAGATTGATTTCGCTAAAGCGCGGCTCCAGGTCTTCGCTGAACCAATACTGCAGGCGCGTCGGCGGACGCTCCAGCGCGCTGCGGTCGGCCGGAATCGCGCGGACGATGTAGCCGTGCGCCTTGGTTGCCCCCAAAGACGCCAGAAACAAGACTGCAAGCAGCAGAAAATGTCGCCAGTTCAAATTCGCCTCGATAGTTTTCGCGCATATTCCTTGGGTCACCCGGCAATTGTACTCGAATCGCCATCCTGATTATGCTCGCAGCCGCGCATGGCGCCATCAAGGAATATCGATAGCCTATTGAATGAGACAAGCTCGTTGATTAAGATACTTCGTTAGTTTAACCATTGGACAATCCACCAGCGAGTACGAGTCCATGTCGGACGGCGACAACAGCAGGAATTTCATCACCGAGATCATAGACGAACACAACCAGGATGGCCGCTTTAATGGGGTGGTGCATACGCGCTTTCCGCCCGAGCCCAACGGTTATTTGCATATCGGCCATGCCAAGTCGATTTGCCTGAACTTCGGCATCGCCGAACGCTATGGCGGTTTATGCAACCTGCGCTTTGACGACACCAATCCAGCCAAAGAAGAGCAGGAGTATATTGACGCCATCACCGAAGACGTTCGCTGGCTCGGCTATGATTGGGATGATCGCCTCTACTTCGCCTCCGACTATTTTGATGAACTATACGAGATGGCGGTTGATCTCATCCGCATCGGCCGCGCCTACGTCGATGAATTGAGCGCGGACGAAATCAGAGAATATCGCGGCACCTTGACCGAAGCGGGGCGAGAAAGCCCCTATCGCAATCGCCCGGTAGAAGAAAATCTGGCGCTCTTCCAGAAGATGCGAGATGGCGGTTTCAAGGAGGGCGAGGCGGTTCTGCGCGCCAAGATCGACATGACCAGCGGCAATATCAACTTGCGCGACCCGGTGATGTATCGGATTCTCGACGCCGCCCACCCGCGCACCGGCGACAAATGGAAAATCTACCCAATGTACGACTTCGCCCACGGCCAGTCGGATTCGATTGAGGGCATCACTCATTCCATCTGCACGCTCGAGTATGAAGATCATCGCCCGCTCTACGACTGGTACCTAGACAATATCGAAATCTTCCATCCGCAGCAGATTGAATTCGCCCGCTTGAATGTGAGCCACACGGTCCTGAGCAAGCGCAAACTGATTCGGCTGGTGCAGGACGGCCACGTCCGCGGTTGGGATGACCCGCGCATGCCCACGATTTCTGGATTGCGCCGCCGCGGTTATACGCCGGAAGCAATCCGCGAATTCTGCGACGATATCGGCGTCGGCAAGGTGAAGGGCGTTGTCGCCCTGCACAAGCTGGAATATCACCTGCGCCAACACCTCAACAAGACGGCGAACCGCGTCATGGCGGTGATCAATCCGCTTCGAGTTGTCATAGAGAATTATCCGGACGATCTGGTGGAGGAGATGGAGGCGGTCAACAACCCGGAAGATGAAGCGGCTGGCACGCGCAAGGTACCCTTCTCCAAAGTCTTGTATATCGAGCGCGACGATTTCATGGAAGATCCGCCGCGGAAGTTCTTTCGCCTGGCGCCCGGGCGCGAAGTGCGCCTGCGTTATGCCTACTTCATCACCTGCAAGGATGTGATCAAAGACGAGAATGGCGAAGTCATCGAGTTGCGCTGCGTCTATGACCCGGCCACGCGCGGCGGCGCCGCGCCCGATGGGCGGCGCGTCAAAGCAACTTTGCATTGGGTATCGGCCCAGCACGCCATCAAAGCGGAAGCCCGCCTCTATGACACCCTATTCACCTTGGAAAATCCCGATAGCGATCGCGATAAGGACTTCACTTCTTTCATTAATCCCGATTCGCTGCGCGTGGTCAATCCAATTTACGTTGAGCCGCAGTTGCGGAATGCGCGGGCGGGCGATCGCTACCAGTTTGAGCGGCTGGCATACTTCGTGGTCGATCAAGACTCAACGGCGGAAAAGCTGGTGTTCAACCGCACGGTCACCTTGCGCGATCAGTGGCGCAAGGAACAGAAGAAGGCAAAGAAGCCGAGGCGAAAAAAACGGCGGAAGCCTAGCCCGGCGCCTTGAATGTTCGCGGCGGGCAATGCATTGCCCCGCGACAATTGTTTTAGCAGCTACGCAGGTCTGGATAACCAGCCGAAAGTAACACGCTAGTGGCACCCATCCGCCCAATTGCGCTGGTCCTTATGTTCATATGCTCCGGATTTGGCGCGGCGCTGGCGCAGGACTTCGCCTGCAGCGAGACGGTCGGCAAGGCATTGCTGAGCATCCGGCGGAATTGCGCTGACCTGGAGCGCGACAGTCTCTGCTATGCGCATCCGCTTGTGGAAGCCAGTTTCGCGGACGAGAGCGCAAGCGCAGATTTCAGCGCGCCTTCCCAACGCGCTTCTTTATTCGACTTGTCAAGCGTCCGATCCAGCGCGCTTGATTCCGAGCCGGCGCATTGGGGCGTCGCCCTGCTCCATCTCGGCGCCAACTTGCCTCTGACCTACACGGGTATGGGCATACTCATGATGCTGGCTGGCGATGCCGAAGTCATCAACCAATCCGATCGCGACTCCGTTATGCAGATCGCCGAACCCTTGAGCACAGCTGCCCTGGCGGCAACCAAACGCTTCAAGAAACCCGGCATCATTCCGGAACCCTTGGCGCCAGTGGCTGTCGATGAACTTTTGCTGGTCGACGCTTTTGACGAGAGCGGAGATTGGCTGCGAGTTGTGAACGATGGCGAAATCTCATGGGTAGAGCGCCAAGATCTGGCGCGCTTGCATGCGATGGACGCCCTGCCCGCTATTGGCATCGGCGCGACCTACCCGTTTCGGTCCATGTCCATTTCAACCAGTCCGGAGTACCCGGAATGCGGCGAAGCCGAACCGATGGTCGCCATACAGACGCCGGAGGACTGGTCGGCGAGTCTCACGATCAACGGAGTCGATATACATATCGACTCTATGGTTACCATTCAGCAGGTCCACCGCAACGCGCTGAGCATGACCGTACATCGAGGCAAAGTTACGACGATATTCGGACAGACTGCGCGGCAAGGCGAAAGCGTAATCGGCATTCTAGGGCGAAAGCCGGATGGCTCCGCCCAAGTGCTGGATTGGAGCGGCGCGCTGCCCGCATCGACAGCGGAAATCGCCCGCGGCCAACGCGCGCAAGACGCCTTGAACAGTCTCGCGCGCGTCAACGGCTGGCAAGAATACAAGACCTTCAAACATCCGCCGGCGCATGTGCATGTTGTGGAGCGTGGCGATTCACTATACAGCATTGCGCGTCTCTACGAGACCAGCGTCGCCGAAATCATCCTCGCCAATCTTGGCGACGAGCCTATCAAGCTATATAGCGGTACAGAGCTGGTCATACCCAACCCGGGCAGCGGCTTCGCCGGGCAGGGCGCCATCCCGCTTGACGCGACACGGGAATCCTAGCGCCGATAACCATATTCGGCTCAAGCGCGCTTGACAGCCATTCACGAGACGGAGCGCTTCAGCATGTCGACAAAGGCAGCCCTATTGGCGCTGGTCGCCACGCGCATTTGCGGCGCGCGCTTGGCGACGCCGAGTACGTCCACCACCGTAATCCCGCGTTCCAAGCCCTCGCCGGTTGTCACATCGACTCGGTAATCCCGGTATTGGGCGATGCTCGGATCAATCGCCGCCGCCATCGTAATTGGATCGGGCAGATCAAAGCCGGCCAAGTCGTTTTCCCGCATCGAGAATTCGGTCAAGGTCGCCTGAATATCGATCACGAATTCCGCCAGCGGCGTCCCAATGCGGCGGATCTCGGCGGCTTGTTCCGCATCAAAAGTCGCGTATCGCCAGGAGATGTCCCAGCCGACCATGGTCATTTTCATGCCCGATTCGTAAACAACCTTCGCCGCTTCCGGATCCACCCAGATATTGAACTCGGCTGTTGGCGTCACATTGCCGTGGCCCGAGCCAATGCCGCCCATAATCCAGCAGTGCGAAACGCGTCCGGCCAACTCCGGCTCGCGGAGCAAAGCGAGCGCGACGTTGGTCAAGGGACCGAGCGTGACCAGCGTGATGTCGCCGGCATGCGCATTGACGACCTCGCGCAGCGCATCGGCGGCGTGTCCGGCAGCAGGCGTCCGCCCCTCCAGCGGCAAGCCGATATCGCCCAAGCCGTCGCGGCCGTGTACATCCTGCGCCGTCTCCAGATCGCGCAGCAACGGCTTGGCGCAGCCAGCGTAGACTGGCGCATCGGCGCCGCACAATTCAACCGTGTATAGCGCATTTTGAACAGCGAGCGGGAGCGGCACGTTGCCAGCGACAACTGTGATCGCCTTGACGTCGATGTCCGGCTGCCGCAGCGCCATCAACAGCGCGACCGCGTCATCCGAGGCGGTGTCGGTGTCGATGATGAAATTCCGCATGTGATTCTCCTCAGTTCGCGCCGAGTATAAGATAGGCGCACTCGCGGCGCAAATCGGCGGGCGCGCGCAGGGAAAGCGACCAAAGATTCGCAAAGCGCGCGTGACGTTATGGTATACTCGCGCCGAATTGGACTTAACATGCCCAAGGGTTAATAGCCAATGGATTTTACCATTCCGCGCCACATTGAGGCGATCGCCCATCGCGTTCGCCAATTCGTTGATGATGAAGTCATACCGGTCGAAATGGAGCTGCTTCGAAGCGGCGACGACCTAAACCACGACATATTGCAGAATCTGCGCGCCAAGGCAAAAGCGGCTCAACTGTGGGCGCCGACCATGCCCAAAGAATGGGGCGGCATGGGCTTGAACATCCAGGAGATTGTGCCCGTATTTGAAGCGGCCGGACGCAGCATGCTGGGTCCCCTGGCCATCCATTGCGCCGCGCCCGACGAGGGCAATATGCACCTGCTGCGCAATTGGGCGAACGAAGCGCAAACTGAACGTTACCTCGTGCCTCTGGCTAGGGGCGAGACTTTCTCCGCCTTTTCCATGACTGAGCCGCCGCCGGGCGCCGGCAGCGACCCGCGCATGATCCAAACGCGCGCCCTCCGCAGTGGCGGCGACTGGGTCATCAACGGGCATAAATGGCTGACCACCAATGGCGAGATTGCCGATTTCTTCATCATCATGGCGGTGACCGATCCCGATGTGCATCCCTATCAAGGCTGCACGCAGTTTCTCGCCCCGCGCGACACGCCCGGCATCAAGATACGGCGTGATGTGCCGGTGATGGGCGCGAAAGACTTCGGCGGGCACGTCGAAATCCTGTACAAAGACCTCCGCCTTCCCGATAGCGCCATCCTGGGCGAAGCCGGTCAGGGATTTATGCTGGCGCAATCGCGTTTGGGCCCGGCGCGTTTGACCCATTGCATGCGCTGGACCGGCATCGCCCAGCGCGCCCTGGAAATCGCGACCGACTACGCCGCCGGGCGCGAGGCTTTTGGCGGACTTTTGACCGGACATCAGTCGGTGCAATGGATGCTGGCCGACTCGGAGATGGAGCTGAAGATGGGACGGCTGCTGATCCAGGAAGCGGCTTGGCGACTGGCTCTAGGAGAGCAGGCGCGGGTTGAAACCTCGATCGCCAAGGTGCAGGTATCGGAGATCGTGGGGCGCGTGCTGGACCGCTGCGTGCAAATCTGCGGCGGACGCGGCATCTCGCGCGACCTGCCTCTCTCTGGCTGGTACGAGAAAGCGCGCTCCTTCCGCATTTACGACGGCGCCTCGGAAGTGCACCGCATGGTGGTGGCGCGCGATGTCGTCAAGCGCTACGGCGCCATTTAGCACCAATCTCGACTCTACTTCAAATGACCTGATACATGTTTGAAACACAATAAGACGGCGATTGGTCGATGGTCACATAACAGCAAAATTACCCAACACATGAGCTAAGTTAACAGACTAGCTTTACTTTCAGAGACGACTCGGTATAATGCACATTATAAGTATCGGATGGTAAGCAAATGTCTCTACAGCTAATTAAATCCTCACTTGGATCTCCGTATTATGAATCCGACGTTGTTCTGATTTACAACGACGACTGCATCTCGTTGATGGAGAAGCTACCCGGCAACATTCTAAACCTTACTGTGACAAGTCCCCCGTACAACATAGGAAAAGAATATGAAAGTATTATGCCATTGACGGAGTATCTGGCCTGGAGTGAAGAGTGGATTGAGCAAGTGTACAGAATTTGCTCACTCGATGGAGCATTTTGGCTAAATCTTGGCTATCTACCGGTGAGCGGCAAGGCCAAAGCTATTCCCATTCCATATTTGCTATGGGACAGAATTCCATTCTACATGATCCAGGAGATCGTATGGCACTATGCGGCGGGGGTCGCTGGCAAGAAGTTCTTTTCTCCAAGAAACGAGAAGTTTATTTGGTATGTTAAAAATCAAAACAACTACATCTTTAATCTTGATGCAGTTCGAGACCCTAATGTGAAATATCCCAATCAGAAAAAAAATGGGAAGATTAAGGTAAATTCGCTTGGGAAGAATCCGACCGATGTATGGTCATTTCCGAAAGTTACGTCAGGGAAAAACCGTGCATCAAAAGAGCGGACGCCGCACCCTGCGCAGTTTCCAGAGGCAGTTATTGACCGAATAATTAAGGCATCATCTAACGAGAGCGATATCGTATTTGATCCATTTCTTGGTTCCGGCACTACAGCCGCTGTCGCTCTGCGGCTGAGTCGAAAGGTCGTGGGTTTCGAAATTAACAATCAATACTGTGATATTGCTATTGAACGTATCGAGGAACGCTTAAAAAAAGGCAAACTTCCTATTCAATCATCATTATTTGAATAGAAATTCACAGCAGCAACTCAATCAGTTTGTTATTTTTCACGTCTCTGCTAAGTCTTGCCTGTTGTCCTGTTTGAGATGCTTGACCCATCCAATCCGCGTGATCCAGCCAACCAAATCTTACTAGGTTTATCTTAGTCACATTTCTCGTCTCAGTAAATTTTTGAAAATTTATCGCCAAATAGTAGCCGGATTTGTTCTTCTTACTCGTTTTCCCTGATTGAGCATAGCTTCTGTTGCCGTATATGTCACGTGCACTGGATGATGTCTTTATTTCAATGGAGTACTTCTGATCAGGAACAAAAACTATATCCTTTTCGTCCGACTCTATATCCCGTCTCCAGACTTTCGGGTAACGGAATTCCAACTCAAGCGGAACAAGCTCGTGCAAGAGAAAACCCATTATTTGGGGCCGGGGGAAAATCTCAAAACCAATTCGAAATGGTTTACTACCGATGCCGGAATTGAATATACTATCCCACGCCGTCACCACGATTTCATGCAGTTCGGCAGTGTCCACGGGATGTGCGCTTATCAGTTCGCGTGTCTTGGATTTCCATTCAGACACGTCCAAACCGGCATAGGGCGATTCCATTAAATACCATCAAGGAGTTCGCTTGGATTTACTTCAAGTGCACGGGCGATTTGAACTATGTTGCGCAGAGAGACGTTCCGCTCGCCCCTCTCGATCCCACCAATATAAGTTCGGTGTAAACAACATAGTTCGGCAAGCTTCTCCTGCGACAAGTTGCGACCCGACCGAAGCGATCGAACTTTGTGCCCGAATCTAGCCTGAACCTCATCACACGTATCCTTCATGGACGGGATTTTTACACATGATGACTATACTTCTACAGACAATAAGTATCGGTCAGCCAGCAGAAAAGAATTTAGTGCACGTCAGCAGAGAAACGTTACACTGGATTCCCTTGCTCTGTTATGCCGAGGGAGGTACAAAGCCGTGTTGTTATCAAGAACAATAGAGTTATGCTACAAAAATTGTGCATCACATAAACAAGTTACAAATTTCCTCACTCACATGGACTAAGAGTCCAAACGCCATGCCCAAAGTCTTCATCAGCCATAGCAACTTGGACAGCGATGAGACGCTCTTCGTCGCCGACTCGCTCAGACAAGCGGGCATTGACGTCTGGGTGGACTACGAGAACATTCGCGGCGGCGCCGATTGGCTTTGCGAAATTGAGGCTGGCATACAGCGCTGTGATGCCGTGGTCGTTGTGCTCTCCAAAGCGAGCGCGACTTCGGTCTGGGTCGAGCGCGAATGCCTCTACGCCTGGCAATTGAAGAAGCCAGTATTCACCGCCCTAATCGCCGATATCTTAATTCCGCTTCACCTCGTCAATATCCAGTACTGCGATCTGCGCGCGCGTAGAAGCGAGGGCATGGCGAAACTCGTCGAGTCGATTGAATATGCCCTTCGTTCCGACGGCAAAGCGGACCAGAGCGCGATTTCCGCTGTCTCTAGCCGGCCAGTAGAAGCCAATTTCTTCCCCTACATCGAGCAGCTGCCGAACGGCGACATTGCCACTTTGGTGGCGCGGGACCTGTTCCATTGGGCGCGAGACATCGCCGATGAGGTGGCTTTTGGCGGCGGCGCGAAGAAACCGGCTTTTCATGCGCGCATCATCCTTGATCGTCAACTGGTGACGATCTTATCAATTTGGGCATATCGCCGTAAGCCATCGGCGCAGATTCCGCTCGATTATCTGGCGCGGCGCCAACCATTCGACCGCAAGCGAGCGCGTTACGAGATCCTGCGACAACTCAATCTGCTGCTGCCTAAACCGCAGCGATTCAAAGCGGGCATGGCCGATCGCAGGCTCTCGATTCCGCTGCATTACTTGAGCAGCGCCGACAAATTAGAAGCGTTTAAAGAGATCGTGCTAGAACTCATCCGCGACCTTCGCGCCAATGCGGAGTCGCGATAGGCGCGCTTAAGGCAGGACCGCCACCAGGTGTTCGCGGCGCAAACGGCGGTCATAGTATTTCTCAGCCGCTTCCGCCATGCTCTTGATCGTCTGCACATTGAGGAAGGCGTTGACGACGGCGCCGGCTATGGGAATGAAACCGACGATCATCTTCGCCGGAACACGCGCGCTGATCCGCGACGCCAGCTTGTATGCCAGCCGTCGACTGATCTTCCGCCCCAAGGGGCGCGTCAACATCACTTCACAGTTCAAGTGATTTACGTGTTCCTTACCGGCAGCGAGCGCGTCTGCCGCCGCCTCCGCGCCCAGCATCGCCTCGGCGATCGCGTAGCCGCGTTCATCATCGGCGACGAAATTCTCCGCCAGCTTCTGCAGAATATGATAGCTGCGCAGCGTCGTCTCATCTACCGATGCCACGAGCAGGTCCGGCATTGCCGCTTGCCCTTCCTCGCTCAGCGCCCAGCGCAGCGCATCCAGCGATATCGCCAAATGCTCAATGATCTTGGCGTCAAAATTAGCCTCGTTCGCCCAAAGCGCCAGGATATTGCGCAGGTCGGAATAGGCTTCCGTCTCGACGATGTACGCGCCTTTCAAAGCGCCGATCCCCCAACTGATATAGCCCATCTTATGCAAGAGGTAACTGACGCCAGTCGGAATTGTGAAGGAATGCAAACCCGGCACGACCATCTCGGCGCCGCCGATTACCGCCAGTTTGGTCGTTTCTTGCCTGATCCATTGCGCAGACGATTCGCAGTCCAGCGCCGATTTCACCGCGCGCTGCGGGTTGCCCGCGAGCTCATCCATCGCCATGACGATCGCTTCCGCAATCGTGTCTTCCAAGCCCATGCGCTATCCATGTGGTCGCCGATTTCGTCTCATGCAAGTATACGCAGTTGGGGGGAATATGTTGCGCTTGCGCCTAATGGACTGATGGAAAGAGCCAAATCAGGCGTCCGGGCGGTCCGCGGCGGCGCGCCAAATCTTGAGACCATCAAATTCTACCGAAAGCCGCTTGCCCTCGTAGTTCATGACGCCGGCCAAGCCAACCGCCCCCCGCGCCGCACGCCGGTCGCGGGCGTCAGCCACGAATTCGCCATTCACCCAGAGCGCCAAGTAATCTTCGACGCAAACGACGCGCAGCCGATTCCTTGCCGCGCCCCGTCGTATGTGCTGAGATGGCGCCGCGCTGACGATCGGCTCAAGCGAGCGTCCGGTGCTCCAGCGAATGCTGGCGTAGCCATCTCCGCTGATCAAGAAGTAGTACCCGGTTCCTCGATTGCCCGGATCCAAACGGCAGGCTAGACCGTAGGCATTGTGATCGTAGTCCGAAACTTGCGTCGCATGCGCCTCAATCACGATGTCGTCAAAGTCGCCATCGCGCTGCGACCAGACATAGCGGCGACCGCGAAAGTCAATCTGGAAGCGTCCAGCGCGATTGCCCAGGAAGAGGTCGGCGCCGTCACTATACTGCCGCCAAGAATCGGCGCTGTCGAAGTCGTCTTCTACGAGCAGCTCGAGAAAGCGAAAGCCTATCTGTGGTTCTTGCTTTCCAGTAACCGGCTCTTGTATGCTCGCGCAGGCCGGCAGCAGCGCCAGCGCGAAGACCCAAATTAACAAGCGCAATGCGCTTCCTTTACAACTTATTAGAAATCAGTGTAGCGAATCCAGGTCTCGATTTGTAGGCGTCGCAGAAGCGTCTTGCGCGCATGGCAAGCTGATCGGGAGACCACCAAAGTTTGAACTGGCTTGATATCGGTGTATAATATGAATTGGATTCATTTCGAGTAAGGCAACCGTCGTATGATTGAAATGATCGTGGATCGAGTACAGGTAAGTTTGATGTCCCAGCATCGCTTGGTCGTGCTGCGCGATGTCGAAGAGGAGCGCTATCTGCCAATCTGGATCGGCCAATTTGAGTCGGAAGCGATCACGCTTGAACTGCAGGGCATGGTTCGCGAACGACCCCTTACCCATGACCTGCTGAAATCTACCATCCAGCAGATGGGCGGCTCTGTGCGCCATATTCATATCAACAATTTGAGTAAAGATGTATTTTTCGCGGTGATAAACATTGACGCGCAGGGCGATACGATTGAAATTGACGCCAGACCCAGCGACGCCATCGCCTTGGCTGTCCGCCTGGACGCGCCAATATACGTTGACAAGAGCGTGATGGATCGCGCCGGCATCCGACCTGACCGCAATGTGGAGCCGGAGATCCTCGGGCTGGCGGATGACTTGCACGAGCGGAGCGAAAACGGCGAACGCGTCGACGAAAGCAAGCTGAGCGCATTCGCTGATTTCGTCGATACGCTAAACCTGGAAGACCTAGAAGACGAAGAGTAACACGTAGTCCAACAGGCTCGACTATATTATAATCGAGCTACCGATTTTCGGTCACTTTCAGCCGTGCGGAAACGGGACGGCTGTTCGTTGCCCTCTCGAAAGACATTCTATGGACCAGCAGGCGCCGCATACGCATTTGCATGCCCCGATGAGCCAGGAGGCGGAGCAGGCGCTGCTCGGCGCAATCCTGGTGGAGCCGAGAATGTATCTGACTGTCGCTTCGTTCTTGTCGGCGGAAGATTTCTTCATAAAGCGGCATGAATTCATCTGGAACGCCTTGAGCCGGCTGCAAGAGCGCAATGACGCGATCGACTACCTCACGCTGACGCGCGAATTGCAAGACATGGGAGTGCTCGATGAGATAGGCGGCCAAGCCTATCTAACCAGCCTTGTCAACAGCACGCCCACCGCTGTTCACGCCGAAGTTTACGGTGAGATGGTGGTTCGCACCTCAACGCGCCGCAAGATGCTGCAGGCGGCCGATCACATCCGCCAATTCGCGCTCGATGAAGAATTGCCGATCGACAAGGTCATCGACGAAGCGGAACAGGCGCTCTTCGCCGTCAGCAACAGTCAGGTTAAGCGCGAATTCGTGCCGATTTGGGATGCCGCCAGCGAATACTACGATGAGATGGAAAAGCTGCTGGAGATCGGCGCCGGCACAATTGGCATGCCCACCGGCTTCAATGACCTGGATGGCTTGCTCGGCGGCTTCCAAAAGTCGGACCTCATCGTCTTCGCCGGTCGCCCGGGCATGGGCAAAACGAGCTGGATGCTATCAGTAGCTTTGAATGTGGCGCGCCGAGACCGCCGCGTCGCCATTTTCACGATGGAAATGGGCGTGGAGCAGATGGTGCAGCGCCTGATATCGATGGAAACCGGCATCCGTATCCAGCAGTTGCGCACAGCCGATATCACCGCGCGCGAGCATACGCGCCTCACCGAAGCCATTGGACGCATCTCCAGTTTGCCGCTTTTCATCGACGACACGCCCTCGATCACGCCGGTTGAGATGCGGACCAAATGCCGCCGACTGCAGCATGAATACGGGCTGGATATCGTCATGGTCGATTATATGCAGTTAATGTCGGCGGGCCGCGCCTACGAAAATAATCGCGTGCAGGAGATTAGCTACATCAGCCGTACGCTGAAGGAGTTGGCGCGCGAGCTGAACGTGACCGTGCTTTCAACCGCGCAGCTATCGCGGGCGGTCGAGCAGCGCCAGGACAAACGTCCGCAGCTTTCCGATCTCCGCGAAAGCGGCACCATCGAACAGGATGCCGACGCGGTACTGTTCCTGTATCGCGATGAAGTCTACAATCCCGACACAACCGAGTTTCCCAATCAAGCCGACGTGATGCTGTCAAAGCACCGTCACGGACCGACAGGAACGATCCAATTGTATTTCGAAAAGTCATATACGCGATTCAAGGACGTCAAGAAAGTCAATTTGAATCTGGCAGATATTAGCAACTTGGATTAAGCCTGATGGCTGCGCGCAATGGCAAAAACTTTATCGGCGAGCAGCAGCCGGTGGCGCTGCCGGCGTCTTTCTTTTCCGATTTGCTGCCGGTAATCGACGACTTGGCCGAACTCAAGGTTACAATATTCGCGCAGGCGGCGCTGCAACAAAAGGAAGGCGATTATCGCTTTCTTCGCTTCGACGAATTCACCGACGACGGGTCGCTGATGCGCGGACTGGCGGTCATTACTGATTCCTTGCCCGCCCGCGATTTGCTCACCACCGCATTGGAAAAGGCAGTCGCCCGCGAGACGCTGCTGATGGCCGAAGTCGAGATAGAAGGCGAAGCGCGGCGCTACTTTACGGCAGCGGATGACAGCGGGAGGGCGCTGCAGCAGCGGATTCAGAATGGGGATTGGCGGCCCGCCGCCGATGGCGAAATCGAGCTTCTGCCGCCTCGCCCGTCGATTTACGGTCTCTACGAAGACAACATCGGCGTCCTGACACCGATGATCGTCGATTCGCTCAAAGACGCGGAAGCGACTTATCCGCCGGGCTGGATCGAGGAGGCGATACGTCTGGCGGTCGAAGGCAACAAGCGAAACTGGCGCTACATCAGAGCGATACTCGAAAGCTGGCAGCAGGAAGGACGCTGGGGTGAAAAACGTGGGCGACGTCCTGGACGACGCAAACCCAACCGGTCGCGATAATGGCAAGCCACGGTCAGGCGACTTTGCGGAACTAGAGTCTCCGGCGCCGTACGACTTCGTATGTTTCGATCCGGCGAATCGTGATTTACCCTGTCCGCTCTGTGATGGCAAAGGCGTGATTACGCTTGACGTTCCCGTGGCCGACCCGCGATTCGGCAGGTTTCAACGCTGTCCCAATCATCCCATTGAAGACGACCGCGAAATGCACGAACGACTGCGGCGCTTCGGCAATCTTGAAGGTTACCGGGACAAGACCTTCGACAACTTTAGAGTCAACCATCTCGGCGGGAGCTATACGCCGAACAACGTGACCTCGCTATTCAACGCTAAGTCGGTGGCGGAAGGCTTTGCGCAAGATCCTATCGGTTGGATCGTATATGAAGGACCTTACGGTTGCGGCAAGACGCACCTGGCTGTCGCCATTGCCAATGCGCGTTTGGAGCTGTATGGCGAGCAGGTCGTCTTCATAACCGCGCCCGACCTTCTAGATATTCTGCGCGCCACATTTGGTCCCGAATCGGAAGCATCCTTTGACGCCTATTTCGAGCGCATACGAAATGTACCCTTGCTGGTGCTGGATGATCTAGGCGTGGAGAATCCCAGCGGTTGGGCAAAGGAAAAGCTGTTCCAGTTGCTTAATTTTCGTCATGTCAATCGTCTTCCTACCGTTGTCACCACCAACACACCCTTTGACGATCTTGACCCACGCATAAGCAGCCGCATGATGCAGGGTGAAATCGTCAAGCACATAAAGATCACGGCGCCAGACTACAGAAGGGTAGCGCGCACGCAGTCGCTTGAAATGCGCTTCAACGACTTGCGCCTTTATCAACACATGAGATTTGAAACGTTCACAACGGACAGCCTGGAATCCGATGAGACAGCCAATCTGAAGACGGCGCTTGGCATGGCAAGAAAATGGGCGGAGAATCCGCGCGGATGGCTGTGTTTCTTGGGTGACTATGGCGCGGGCAAGACCCATTTGGCGGCGTCAATTGCCAACGATCTAAATGAACGCGGCAAGGATGTCATGTTTACCACCGCGCCCGATCTGCTGGATTATTTGAGGCAGGCATTCGATCCTCAATCGCGTTCCCGCTTCGACAAGCGATTTCAAGATATTCTAAGCATTCCCATTCTGATCCTGGATGACCTGAGTATGGCAGGCGCGACGACCTGGTCCCAGGAAAAGCTGTTTCAGATAATTGACTACCGATACCTCTCTCGCAAACCTACCGTTTTTACCACGCCGGAAACGAAACAGACGATGGAAGAGGACGCGCCCCGCCTCGCCACACGCTTGTTTGACCGGCGGCTATGCGAGTGGTTTGACCTGGTCAGGGTGCGAAGCTACGTCAAGCGGATGAAAACGCAGTCCTGATGCTGGGCGCGCGGCTGAAGATCACCGCTTACGAGCGCCGCCATCGAAGCGCGCTGCTTGACCTCGCCTGGTACAGCCAGTGGGCGCACAAACATCTGGATTGGCACAAAACGAGCCAATGGCTGGACGGTGAACTGGGCTTTGTTCTGCTGGCTTGGCATGGCGATCAGTTGATCGGTTATATCGGGATTTCGCTGCCGGTCGAAGGCTGGAGTTGGATTCGGCTGCTGGGCATTCGCGATGGCAGAATGCCGGGCTTGGTCGTGCGCGAGCTGTTGGAAGCGGCGGAAGCGCGCTGCGCCCCGCTCGGCGTCAGCAACTTGGTGATGCTTATGATCACCAACTGGCTGCCTGCGTACCTGCGCGAGCTCCGCTTCCAAATCGACGAAGATGTCATCACCATGAGTCATATCGGCAGCGCTTTGCCACCGAAACCAACGGTCTCCGCGAGCATACGGTCGGCGGAAGCGCAGGATGTCGAAGGCATGGCGATGATCGACCGTCTGGCATTTGAGCCGCCCTGGCAATTGACAGATTCCGACATGCGGCAGGCTTTTCGCATTGCAGCGAGCGCAATGGTGGCACAGCGGGACGATGAGCTGATCGCCTATCAGTTGAGCACACGCCAGGACGAGGTCGGGCATATTGCGCGCCTGGCGGTTCACCCGGCGCATCGGCGCCGCCGAATCGCATCCGCCATGATGCGCCAACTCCTGGATGACTTCCTCAAGCGGAACGTGACGGAACTGTCCGTAAACACACAGAAGAGCAATCTGCCCTCGCAGCGTCTTTACGAGAGGTTCGGCTTCTTCCGCAACGGCAACGATATTGAACTCTGGCGCAAGCAAATCAATTGAGACGCCCAGAAGAGAACTCCGGGACCAGCCTATGGCGACAATCTATCGAGAAGCCGATGCCAATCTCAATGTCTTGAGCGGCAAAACAGTGGGCATCATCGGCTTCGGCAATCTGGGCCGGCCCGTCGCCAATAATCTGCGCGATTCGAGCATCCGCGTGCTAATTGGCCTGCGCGAAGACGAAACCCGTGACCATGCGCGCGAGGACGGCTTTGAACCACAAGATATTGAAATGGTGATCCCGCGCTGTCACATCCTGATGCTCTTCTTGCCAGATGAAGTAGTTCCCGAAGTCTATCTGGAGCGGATATCACCGAACCTACAGCGTGGACATCTGCTGGTTTTCGCCAGCGGCTACAACATCTCATTCGGTTTCGTCGAACCGCCGCCCTTCGTCGATGTCGGCATGATTGCCCCGCGCACAATCGGCGCCGCCGTGCGATCGCGCTTTCTCGATGGCAGCGGCTTCTACAGTTTCGTCGGCGTTGGGCAAGACGCCACCGGCAGCACATTGGAGACGCTGCTGGCGCTGGCAAAAGCGATGGGCAGCTTGCAGGCGGGCGCCATTGAGCTTTCGATGGAGCACGAATCCCAGTTGGATCTGTTCGTGCAGCAGGCGATTCTGCCCGCCTTTCATCATGTAATGACCACAGCCGCGGGCATATTGCTGGAACTGGGTTATCCGCCCGAAGCGGTGATGCTGGACCTGATCATCAGCGGAGAGTTCACTGACTATCTCTCGCGCGCGTCCGAGATGGGTTTGCTGCATGCGCTGCGCTTGTCTTCATTGACCGGCCAATATGGCATCTTCAGTCGATTGCACCGCTTCAAGGAGCTGAAACTGGAAGGCATGATGGAAGCGACGCTGGACGATATCCGCGGCGGCGACTTCGCCATTGAATGGTCGCGCGAGTATGAGCAGGGCTATCCACGGCTGGCGAGCCTGCTGCAAGCGCAGGAACAGCAATTCCTATACGCCCTGGAACAGAGCGCCCTCGACAGATTGAAGTAGATGTGGACACGGCGCAGCCTTTCACCAGCGACGAGATGCGCTAGAATGTTTCGCGTCTTGGCGCAAAGAAAGGTCGCCGATTTTGTCCCAGCAGATAAATGCGATAATTTCAGATATGGATGGTGTGCTCTGGCGCGGGCCACAGGCGCTGCCTGGCATGAGCGATTTCTTCGAGTTGTTGTTCGCGCGCCAACTGGATTTCGTCCTCGCCACCAACAACAGCAGCCGAACGCAGCAAAATTATGTGGACAAGTTAGCTGGCATGGGCGTTTCAGGCGTCCAGCCGCGGCATATCGTAACCAGCGGCACGGCGACCGTCAGCTATCTCCAAGCGCAGTATCCAGCGGGTACACGCATTTACGTCGTTGGCGGCAGCGGACTGAAGCGGATGCTCGACTGCGCCGGTTTCGAACGGGCCGACACTTGCGCCGAGGTCGTGGTCTGCGGCATTGATTTCGACCTCACCTACGATAAAGCGCGGACGGCGACCCTGCTGATTCGCGCTGGCGCGCGCTTCATCGGCACCAACCCGGATCCGTCGTTTCCCTCGCCCGAGGGACTGGCGCCGGGCGCGGGAAGCATTATCGCCTTAGTCGAGACGGCAACAGGTCAGGCGCCGACCATCATCGGCAAACCTGCGCGCGGCATGTTTGACGCAGCCCTGCGCCAGTTGGGAACCTGTCCCGCAGAGACATTGATGATAGGCGACCGAATCGGCACCGACATCGTCGGCGCGCAGGCGCTCGGCATCAAAACAGCGCTGGTGATGACCGGTGTGGAGACAGAAGATAGCCTGCGAGCGAGCGTTGTGCAGCCTGATTTGGTCTTCGCCGGCTTGCCCGAGTTGATCGAGGAGTTGCTTGCCTAGTCGTCTTTTTCGCTAAGCGCCGCCAACACGTCTTCAAGCTCCGGCGCCGTATCGGCGTCTTTGAAACGCGCCATCCGCTGATAGACATCATGCGCCGCCTCAAAGAAGCCCGGCGGTATGCCAGCGGACTCAAAGGTAGCGGCGATCTCCTGCATTTCACCGGCGAAGCGCCAGGCTTTCTCGGTGACATTGCGCACCTGATTCCGCCGCTGCAGCACAGAATCGCTATCGCGCATTGCCCATTCCCGCTCCAGGTCGTCGCGCACGCCGAGTTGATCGGCTGTGCCGTATATTGCCGTCAGCAAGGCGGTCGAGCCTTTGGTCAAGGCGGCGAAAGCCATTTTCAGCGCCGATGCTTTCCCGATTTCGTCGCCGATTACGATCGCCTCGGTGACCGTGCCGCTGAACAAGCCCGCGACTTGCTGCGCGGATGCGCCTGATAGATAGAAGCGGGTCGTGCCTTGTTTCCAGGCGGGCGGTCCGATGATGCTGCCGTCCACGAAGTCGATATCGGCGGTCGCCAAGCGCGCCCCGATCTTACGAGCCTTCTGCGGCGCGATGGCGTTGCCGTCGCAGTAGAGCCCGCGGAAGCCAGCGTCGATCACCGCCTCAGCAACGGAGTGCGCCGCGTGTGGCGGGCAGACACAAAGGATCACATCACAATTGCCGCATAGCTCGTTCAGAGTGGCGACCGCAATCAAGTTCTGTTCCTGGGCGCGTTGGCGCGTGGCTCCGCTCCGTCCGGCCGCCGACCAATATACGTCGTGGCCCGCCGCGCGAGCCGATGCCGCGATCGAAATGCCCATCGCTCCCGGATTGATGATGCCGACTTTGCTCATACTCCCCCGCTAGATTTCTTCTCGTTTACCGGAGCGTAGCAGCCGCTCGAATCGATCGAAGGTTTCGGACTTCTCGTCAAAGACATAATTCGGGCGCGTCACAATGATATCTGTCCCGCCGAGAGCGCGCAGATGCTGCATCGTCCGATGTATCAAGTGCGACCTCACCAGCAAATTGGTTTCGAACCAGCGCGTTGTTGTTCCCGGTGGGCTGGCGACAGCAACCACACCCGGTCCCTTCGTGCCGCTGAGCGCCGGGTTTGCGAGGATCCGCCCCTGCACATCGGCTACCGATTCGCCGCTGATATTGGCGCGCAGCGAAACGTACTGGCGCGCCCGCCGATGCGCTTCGATCAGTTCAAGCATTTCGCGCAGCGTTTCGAGCTTTGCCGCCGCCCCCCGCATCGTTCGGCGGCTCCCGATCAAGACCGCTTCCGAGGCGATGACCGTGCCGCCAGCGATCGGTCGCAGATGATTCTCGCGCAAAGTCGTACCGGTTTCCGAAAGGTCCGCGATCAAATCGGCATAGCCCATGCGCGGCGCCGCCTCCATCGCGCCTTCTGCGTGCACCAGTACAAAGCGCGCAATGCCGTGTTCATGCAAGAAACGCTTAACCAGGTTGCTGTACTTGGTGGCGACCCGCAGCTGCGCCCCGCGCTCGCTTCGACGCCGGCTCAGGTCAGCCAGATCGGCAATCGAAGTCACATTGAGCCAGGACTCGGGCACGCCCAGCAGCAGCTTGCATTTGCCAAAGCCGAGCCGATCAATAATCATAATGTCGTTTGAATCAGCGCCATATTCCAGAACGTTGTCCAGTCCGGTCACGCCAATGTCAGCCAGCCCTTCGGCAACGCGGCTGACAATATCGCGCGGGCGCTGATAGACAACTTCCGCCAGCGGCAAGTTGGGAATGGTAGCGGTATACTGCCGGCTGTTGGGCTTGTATATCTGCAGACCGGCGCGACCAAGCAGCGAATCGGCGCCATCGCCCATTCGACCTTTGCTCGGCAAGGCAATTATCAGATTCTCACGGGACATCGCCTCGCTCATTGGCTTTCCATACCTCTCGACCCGTCTCGACAGTATGCCTACGGCCACGTCCCGCGCCTGATGACCGCTCATCTCGCGCAAGAAAGAGAATTTACCCTCGAATGTCACAACTGCTTTGCCACTGTCTTTCGCTGTCGCCAGACAATTCTCGGAAGCAGAGGCTACCATTGAATCGCCCAACGGTACAGAGCGCGCCCAGGCGCCTCATCTGGCAATGGAGAATTCCACGTGATGGCTGTCAGTGTCGTCTTCGATGAAGCGGACCAGATTTAGCCCTTCCGCCGTTATTGCATTGCGAACTTCGTCCGTCTGCTTGTCGAAGAGCGTCACCCGCAGTGTCGCTTGTTTTTTGTCACGCTCGACTTTCCAGATCGCGCCGACAAATCCATCAATGATGACCGATCCAAGCACGCGGCCCGCCGACACGAATACTTGCTTGCGGCGCGCTTCCGGCAGGATTCGAGTTCGATCTCGATGGGCGATCAAGATATTGTCATATTCGGGCAAGAAGCGAATCGGCGCCGGTGTGTCGCCGTCAACTATCGGTTCGCCCGGCAAATCGTACAGGTCCCGGCCCTTCTCATCGCGATAGCCAACGAGCGTATCCAGCGTCGCCTTCAGCGCCGATTTTAGGCTCGTCATGCCGGTCCAGGTCTGGAAGTCCATCACATCGGCTGGTCCAAATGTCGCCAGGTAGCGGCGGAAGAGCGAGCCCAGGTCTGAAGACGAGGCCGTCCCCAGCCAGCTTTCCGCCGTTGTATATGTCGCGCGCGTGCCAACGCCCCAGGCGCCGCTCGGCGGGACCTGCACCAGGGGCAGATAGCTGCGCACCGCGTATGCCATCGCTTGCTTGTCTTCGTGCGGCTCATATTCCTGCAGCTTGTCGCGCAGCGCGCCGATGGCCGGCGTCTCCGCCTCAAGGAAGGGTTTGGCGATTGCAATCAATCCGTCAATATCCAGCCCTTTGGCGCGCGCGCCAAAGAACGAGCGCAAACCTCGGGCCAGCGCTGGCTGGATGACAGCCTGGAATGCCTGGTGATCTTCTGCCGTGACCAAGTGCAGCGTCGAGCGAATCCAGGGCGCCCGCGCCACCGCCCGCGATTCCAGCAGCGCCGTTAGCTGTCGCTTTTCGAAGCCCTGCAATCGCGACCACAAGCCGATGTATGGCGGGTTGGGAATCTGCGATTGCAGCGCGACCAGCGCCGCTATCGCCTTTTCGCAAGCAAGATTCTCTCGCTCCAGCAAAAGTTGCCGCGCGAGCAATGTGCGATTCAGCTGTCGAAGCGACAAGGTTTGCGGCATATATTCCCCATCTACGGCATAACACGCGCCAGTATAACAGCGCGATATGCAGCCAGCAAAACGCCGCGCGAACGCCTTCCAGTTAGGCAGGAATCGTGATTCAGAATGTGGACTTGCGGACTGCGAATAATCTAGAGCGGGGTGGCCACCGCTTCTTCTTGTATGTCTTGCGCCGTTTCCGAGCCAAAGATCCGGCGAAGCACAAAAAGGACGCAACCGGCGAACACCGCCAGAATAGCCGCGACATGCACCCGCGGCGGCATCTGACGAACGCGCTTGACCACGCCGGGGCGCCTTTCCAGCAGATCAGCGCGAAGGCGGTCGGTGTATTTTTGGCTCGGGCTTATCGGTATCAGGGAAGCATGCAATGACTGAATGACATCGACGAATTCCTCCAAGTCGCCTTGCGAGGATTCAGCTTCCGCGATCAGCTGTTCGACGGCGTCGCCGTTTTGCAGCCGAGCAGTGATGGTATCGAGCGTAATATGCAATTGATTGTCATCAGATGCTGACATGGCGCAGCCTATCCTTCGTGTCCACTCAGCCGCTTGTTACGGTCGCCCTTCTGTATGGTTTCCATCTCTTCACGCAGCGCCAGCAAAGTGCGGTGATACAGCGACTTGATTGCGCCTTCCGTTCGTCCCATGATCACGCCGATTTCCGCGTTCGACATCCGCTCGACAAACTTTAGCAGCACCAATTGCTGCCGGTCGTCCGGCAGGCGGCGAAAGGCTTCCAGCAGTTGGCTCTGCTCCTCCCGCTCTTCGCTGATCCGGTCGGGCGCTTCAGACCTTAACGAATGTACCACATAATCGTCCAAGGCAATGATTTTCCGCCTCCCCTGATCGCGATGCCAATTCGCCACCAAATTATGCGCAATTCGATAAAGCCAAGCCTGAAAAGGCACTCCCTTTTCGACATAGTTGCTGATATGCGACAGCGCGCGAATGAATACTTTCGCCGTCAGGTCCTCCGCGTCATGTACATTGCCCGTCCGATAATACACGTAGCTGTAGATCTTCTGCAGATATCGCTCGTAGAGTTCGCCAAAAGCCGCCTTGTCCTCCTTCGCCAGCGCAACCAACTCGCTATCGTCGAGTTCCGAGAGGTTGATTCGTCGCGAAAATGGGTTCTTCATTCTGTAATTCTCAAAACCCGTTTCAGCAAAATGGGTTACGCAATTCCTGCCATTCACGTCAAGCGTTATGGACTTGCCGCCAGCGCTTGCACTTCGCCGAGCGTCGGCAAGGACGACATGGCGCCTCGACGCGTACAAGCCAAACCAGCCGCCGCCGAAGCGAAAGCCAAGGTCTTTCTCACTTGCCAGCCCAAGGACAGCGCGTGACAAAACGCGCCGACGAAGGCATCGCTCGCCCCAGTCGTATCCACCGCGCCCAGCTTGAAGGCCGGCTGCTCGGCTCGGCAAATAGCTTGAACCAGCAGGCTGCCGGCTTCGCCAAGCGTCAGGACAACAGTCCCAATCCCATGCTGAAGCAACCCGGTTGCCAGTTCGTCAGCGTCATCTGTATCGCTGTCAAGGATCAACTGCGCTTCCAACTTGTTGGGAATAATCACATCGACCAGATGCAGGTAGTCAAGAACGAACGCGTCCCGCGTGAAGAATGGCGCCGGATTGAGCACGTTGGTAGCGCCCGCCTCGCGCCCCAACTGCAAGGCAAATTGCACCTGCGGCTGCGGAATCTCAAAGTCGAGCAGCAAAATGTCGCCCTGGCGCAGGTCTGCGAGCGCCGCGCGAATTTGGTCTTCGCTAACCATGCGGCTGGCGCTTGGCGCGCCGATGAAACCGGGCAAGCCGTCCTTTACAACGATGCCGGCGATGCTCGTTCTGCAGGATTCGAGTTGGCGCACACTATCGACGTTAACGCCTTCATGCCTCAAGGCGGAAAGCATTTCGGCGCCAAAGACATCATCGCCCACGCAGCCAACCAGCCGGACGTCGGTCGCGCCCAATCGTCGGGCGGCGGTCGCCTGATTCAGCGCCTTGCCACCGGGCGATGTTGTTGCCTCTTTGGCATGCACCGCCCGATTTGGCTGTACCCAATCGGGCACATCAAACACAATGTCGTAAACCAAGGCCCCGATGACGTAGATACGCGGCATATTGCGCCATCTCAATCCGTGCAAGCTAAGTTATGTCGATTGTAACATGAACAGCAATGATGACGATGCGCTGTACTCGAACTGTCTCCGTTTTTGACAGCGCGCCGGCGCCCGGCAGCGGCGTCCTCGCCCGATTGGAATTCGCGCTGGCGCAAGTTATACTACAATCTCGTCAGCATGGACGGCTAGATGTCGATGACGACCTTCCCGGCGCTTAAGCGCGCGCTTGCAACACGGCGCGGCCGCCTCGTTCTAGAGAATTTGACAGCGTATATTTTCCTGGCGCCAGCCGGTTTGCTGATTTTTCTCTTCGGCATTTTTCCCGTTGCTTTCGCCTTCTTCGTCAGCCTGCATCGCTGGCGGCGCTTTCCCGATCAGTACGTTGGCCTCGCCAATTACGAAAAAGCGCTCGGAAACCTGGGCTATATTCTCTTTTTCTGGCTGGCAATCGCCGCGGCCGCAGCGGCTATCTGGGTCGGCAGGCGCCTGCTCCCGCCGCTGCGGGAATCTTCAGGCGAAGGCGGCTTGGCGAGCATCTTTGCCGGCGTCATCTGCGGCTACGCTGCCGTCCTCGCCGTCGACTGGTTCTTCAAGCTGATACCGGTGATCATGCTAATTCCGCGTCAAGTGCGCGGCCAGAATACCACGCTGAGTCTGTTTATGGAAAAGCTCGGTGAAAGCTTTGCCAGCGCCGATGTTTATGCGGCCGGCAACCTCATGCTGGGCGGATTGTTCTTGTCGCTCCTCGCGATCATCATTGTAGCGTGGCGCTTTCGCGGCGCCCAAAGCGTTCCGCTAATCGCCGTCAGCGCAATCACCACCGCGTTGATCTGCGCTGGTTTCTTTCTGCTCCAACTGACGATAAGGGAAACCAACGGCGCCATCGCAGCCGCGCGCGAATCGGGCGAGTCTTTGCCGATTTGGTCGCAGTTGGTTTTCATCAGCGCGGGCCTCGCCATGATCGCAACGGCATGGATAGTTTTTCGGCGCGGCATTAAAGATTACGACAATAAACGCTTTGCCTTGCTTATCGTCAGCGGTCTGATGCTGGCTGTTGGCGGTTATCTCTTGCTGGCGGAGGCGCCGGCTGCATTGGCGGCCGCTGATGACGACCTGCTGCAAGGCTTCTGGATCACGGTCATGTACGCAGCCGGGACCGTTCCGGTGCAACTGTCCATAGGTTTGCTGCTGGCATATTTGCTCTTTCAGCCGATTCGCTTCCGCTCGTTTTTCCGCATGGTCTACTTTATACCCTACATTACGCCCTTCGTCGCCACCTCGATCGTCTTTCGCATCATCTTTGACGCGGGCAAGCACGCGCCGGCAAACCGGATGCTCAGCATCATCGGGATCGAACCGCAGCGCTGGATTCTGGAGCGTTCGACGATCGGCGATCTATTGGGACTGCCCGACTTTCTCGCCGGACCCAGCCTGGCATTGATCGTCATCATGATCTACTCGACCTGGACTTATATCGGCTACGACGCGGTGATATTCCTCGCCGGCTTGGGCAATATCCCGGGCGAGCTCTACGAGGCGGCGCGCATTGACGGCGCCAGCGGATGGCGCATCTTTCGACATATCACTCTGCCCCTCCTTTCGCCAACCGTATTCTTTCTGTCATTGGTCGCGATCATCGGCACATTTCAGGCATTTACCCAAATATGGATCTTGCGCACAGGCGCGGTGGGCAACCGCGTGAACACCGCGAGCGTCTACATTTTCGACGAACTGCAGAACAGCAACCGTTATGGCTACGCCTCGTCGATGGCATTTGTCCTCTTCGCATTGATTCTGCTGATGACGCTATTCCAGAATCGGATCATGGGGAGGCGCGTCTTTTATGGCTAGCGACGCCAGGGCATTAAGCGCCGCGCCCAAAGGAAGACTGCCGGTCGACGGTCCGCGCAAAGGCATCTCCCTGAGCCGAGTTGGCATCTATGCCGTCCTCTTCGCTGGCGTGCTCATCGCGGTTGGTCCTTTCCTTTGGATGATCAGCGCATCCTTCATGACGCTCAGCGAAGTCAACCTTACCCGTCTGCTGCCCGAGAAACTGCTGTGGGAGAATTACGCAACCGCCTTGCGCCGGGCGAACTTCCTCGATATCGAGATCGCGACTGATCCGCAAACGGGCATGCTGCAATCACTGAGCGTTTCCGGCTATATCTGGAACAGCGTTCGCATTACGCTGATTTCCGTGCTAGGCTCGCTTACCGTTTGCATACCAGCCGCCTACGCTTTCGCCCGCATGAGATTTGTCGGGCGCAACTTCATCTTCGCGCTTTTCCTGTCGACGATGATGATTCCCGGCATCGTCATGCTGATACCGCATCTCTTGACCGTGATCTGGCTGGGGCGGCTGAGCGAAAGCTTGTTTGGACCGGCCGGCGCCTGGTTTAATAATTGGCCCGCCTTGACCATTCCCTTCTTCGCCTCGGTCTTCAACATCTTTCTTTTACGGCAGTTTTTCATCCAGATTCCCGATGACCTTTGGGAAGCGGCGCGAATTGATGGCGCCGGTCATCCGCGATTTTTGATCAGCGTCGTGCTGCCGCTCTCCAAAGCGCCGATCATGACGATCATCACGCTCGGATTCATCGGCTCCTGGAACGCGCTCATGTGGCCCCTGCTGGTGACCATCAACGATGAGTGGCGGCCGATCGCCGTCGGGCTTTCCAACTTTGTCACCGCCGATACGCCGGGCGACCTCAACTTGCAGATGGCGGCGTCTGTTATCACTGTCATCCCGATACTGGCGCTGTATTTCGTGGCGCAGAAACAATTCACCGAGGGAATAGCCCAAACGGGCATTAGAGGGTAGCAAGGCACTCACAATTGAGCGCGAGCCATGATAATATGTTAGCCGCTAAGATCTATCAGATGGGGCCGGGCAGACCGCCTGCCTTTAGTTTATATTGACCAATGAAGGAGCAATTCTCATGAACCGATTTCTACTCGCAATGCTGACGCTGCTTACCCTTGGGCTTGGCTTTGTTCAAGCGCAGGGCGACATGAGCTATGAAGGCGTTGATCCCAGCGGACAGACAGTCGTTTACTGGCATCAATACTCCGACGATAGCTCCCAAGCCGAAACTATGGCGGCGCTTATCGACGATTTCAATAGCGCGAATGAATACGGCATCACCGTCGAATCCATTCATCAGGGCAGCTATGGTCCCATTCAAGATTTGATGAACACGGCGATCCTGTCCGGTGAACTGCCGAACCTCGTGGCGGGATACGCCAATGCCGTCGCCGGCTGGGCGAACGAGGGCGTTGTCGTCGATATCAATTTGCTGCTCCACAGCCCGGAATGGGGCATCCCGGCGGACGAACAGCAGAACCTGAACTTCGCCCTGCTGGACGTCAATCAGTTGGACTTCCCACCCTTCCATGGCATGCGAGTCGCCTGGGCCAATCAGAATTCGCTAAACGTCTTCTACACCAATCTGGACATCGTGGAAGCATTGGGTTTTGAACGGCGACCGCCGGCCACGCTTGCGGAATTCGAAGAAATCTCTTGCGCTGCCGGCGCCAGCGACATGTATCAGGGTTATCCACTGGATACCGGCACATCGCATTTTGAGAGTTTTGTCGCCGCTCATGGCGGGGCGATTTACAGCGGCGAGGTCGACAGCTACATCTTCGAATCAGATGAGGTCGTCGCCGCGTTGGAGCTTTTCACGCGCATGCTCGAGAATAACTGCGCCTATCTTTTCGCCGAGCGTTACCAGAATACCGGCGACTTCGCTGTTGGCATCACGCCTTTCGCCGCCGGCAGCTCGGCCGGCATACCCTTCATCACTTGGGATGCCGCCACCGCCGAAATGACCGACGAATGGGTCGTTTCCGCATTCCCGGGCGCGGAAGGAGTCGGCTCGACTATTCAGCTATTTGTGCCCAGTCAAGCCATCCTGACCGCGACGCCCGAAGCCGAGCTGGCCACCTGGCTCTTCGTCAAGTACTTGGCCGGGTCCGATGCGCAGTTGGCTTGGTCCGGCGCCACCGGCTACTTCAGCATTCGCAACGACATTGAAGTAACCGAAGCCGACTTCACCGAGCCGCGCATGCCCTATGCCCGCTTCATTGAAGTCAGCAGCATACTGGGCGATGGCGCCGTAAGCGTCTATTCATCGCCCGGTTTGCCCAGCTACAGCGCCGTGCGCGGTCTCGTGCCCAATGTGATCGCCGAGGTCGTCAACGGCGACGCCGCCCCGGCCGACGCTTTGGCCGAGCTCAATGCGGAAGCGGCTGAGCTGCACGAGGAGCTCGACGCTTAGCCGGATTCGCAGAACAATAAGAGGAGCCCCGTCATTTGGCGGGGTTTCCACCTCTATTCACTGCGACAAATGGCCGCGTGTTTGTCCGCCGCCAGAGGCAGCGGGCGGATCTGTCATTTGGGCGTCTATAGCAAGCCATCTGGATCCAAAGGCAACCGTACCGAAGCGATTAAGTGATAGCAGCTAGGGTTAAGCCTTGATTAAATTTGTATGATTTCGTCACCAAAATTGAACAATTGGAGAATTGCTGAAACATTTGCAGTACAACCATTTGACGCGTTTTGAATTATATGATATGGTTATTATCGATTAAACAATTTCCACTAGCTTGCCTGAATCTAAAATTTGCCTAGAATGTCAGTGACCTCGCTTGGCATTTTGCAAAACCTGCCATGTAAGCTACGAGCGGAGCGTTTCCCTCCGATTGCCAAACAGGAAACTTCTGAAGACAAGCGGCGCCCCATCCACCTGCCTCGCCGCGGCCAAGTGTTCCAGGAAGAACTTGATGAATATCGCGAATCTTGAAGCAAAAACGCTGCCCGAATTGCGCTCGATGGCGCGCAACCACAACGTGCCCCGGTTCAGCCGGCTGAAAAAACAGGACCTGATCATCGGCTTGCTGCGTCAAGATGCCGAGCGGCGCGGGCATCAGCTGCGCGGCGGCATCTTGGAAGTGGTGGACGATGGCATCGGCTTCCTGCGCGCCGAAGGCTACCTGCCCGGCAAGAACGATATCTACGTCAGCCAAACGCAAATCAAGAAGTTCGGTTTGCGCACCGGCGACATGGTCATCGGGCAAGTACGCCCGCCAAAGGACACCGAACGCTACTACGGGCTGCTGCGCGTGGATTCGGTCAACGGTCTCAATCCGCACGAGGTCAAGCATCGGCCGAACTTCGAGCGCTTGACGCCAATCTTTCCCGAAGTGCGCTTTGATCTTGAGACGCTGCCGCGGATCATGTCCACTCGCATGATTAATCTCGTCGCGCCAGTTGGCTTCGGCCAGCGCGGCTTGATCGTCTCGCCGCCGAAGGCGGGCAAGACGACCGTGCTCAAAGATGTCGCCAACGCCATCAGCACCAATTATCCCGAGGTGCATTTGATGATGGCGCTCATCGGCGAGCGCCCGGAAGAAGTCACCGACATGGATCGTTCGGTAGATGCCGAGGTGATCGCGTCGACATTTGACGACCCGGTGCATCATCACGTCCGCGTCGCCGAAATGGCGCTGGAACGCGCCAAGCGCCTGGTGGAAGTCAAGCGCCACGTGGTGATGATGCTGGATAGCGTCACCCGCCTGGCGCGCGCTTACAATCTGGTTGTGCCGACCAGCGGCCGGACGCTTTCCGGCGGTCTCGATCCTTCGGCGATTCACCCGCCAAAGCGCCTGTTTGGCGCCGCGCGCAATGTCGAAGAAGGCGGCAGCCTGACGATCGTCGCCACTTGCCTGGTCAATACCGGCAGCAAGATGGACGATGTGATCTATGAAGAATTCAAGGGCACGGGCAATATGGAGCTGCACCTCAGCCGCAAGCTGCAGGAGCGGCGGATCTTCCCCGCTTTCGATATCGAGCAGTCATCCACACGGCGCGAAGAATTGCTGCTGGGTCCCGATGTTTTGCAGCGCGTTTATACGATGCGGCGCATGTGGTCGCATCTTGCCGAACAGCCCGAAGGCATCGCCGGCGCCACCGATCAGCTGCTGCACAACTTCCGCCTTTACGACACCAACGAGGAATTTCTCAACAGCCTGCACGGTTCCAACGGTCGCTAGCCCAACTTTAGCCATACGAATCTTGTCAGCGCATATTTGATGCGCCGATTCAGCGTTCCCGTCGGTTATTCCGGTTTCGTTCAGGAGGCAGTGGCATGAAAATGCGCGATGCGCTTGCCCTGGTCACCGGTGGCGCCTCCGGTCTCGGCGCGGCTACGGCAAGGCGATTCGTGGAAAATGGCGCGCGCGTCGTGGTCCTTGACCGCGACGAAGAAAAGGGACATGCGCTTTCCAGCGAACTGGGCGACGAGGCGCGCTTTTGCCAATCTGATGTCACCAGCGAGGAGGCGATTGAACAGGCGCTCGCCTACACCACTTCTGAACTCGGCGGGCTCAACGCGCTCATCAATTGCGCCGGCGTCGGCGCCGCCATCCGCACGACGAGCAGCCGCGGACCTCATCCGCTCGACGCTTTTGAGACGATCATCCGCATTAACCTGATCGGCGCCTTCAATGTCATCCGTCTGGCAAGCGCGCTGATGGCGCAGAATACGCCACTGGCGAACGGCGAGCGCGGCGTGATTGTCAATACCGCTTCGGTCGCCGCCTTTGAAGGGCAAATCGGGCAAGCGGCCTACTCCGCCTCCAAGGGCGGCATCGTCGGCATGACGCTTCCGATTGCGCGCGATCTCGCGCGTTATGGCATACGCGTCTGCACGATCGCGCCCGGCATCTTCGACACGCCCCTGCTCGGCAGCCTGCCCGATGACGTCCGCGCGTCGCTGGGCGCGCAAATGCCCTTCCCCCAACGTCTGGGACAGCCGGCTGAATTTGCCCAAATGGCGCAGCATATCGTCGAGAATGAGATGCTAAATGGCGAGACGATCCGCCTCGATGGCGCGCTGAGGATGGGCAGCAGCTAGCCAGGAAAATACCCGCGCTCGCCAGTTTGCAGCCAATTCTGGCCAATCATTTGACAAATCGAAGTTTATGAATTAAGCTCTCAGCCAGCATTAGGAAATTGCAGGAAACTATTCGTGATTTGCATCTGTTGCGCCGCTTGTTGTTGTCAGACAGTATTGACCGAGAGTCGTGCGGTGGAGCCTTGCTAAGTCGCGATTGACGCGCAGAAAGCAGAACCAAGCAGCCCCGTATCGACACGGGGCTTTTTTGTTGTAGCGCTCAAGAGGAGCAAAGATGATCGTCAAGCTGATGTCCTGTTGTCCCGTATGTTGTTGTACCGTGCCGATACGGCAGGGTTATCCGGGGCTGGCGCGGCGATGTAGCCAGTAGACGTTCAGAAACATTGGGGCGCTTCGGATAATCCGAGGCGCTCGTTGCTTTTCGCAGCGTTCACATTTAGCGGGAGACATTGTTTTGACCCCACAAATTCAGAAACAAGCCGAGCAACTTGAAAATGCCGCCCCCTTTGAAATCCTCTCATGGGCAAGCGAAACATACGGCGATAAGCTGGCCATCGTCACCAGCTTTCAGGTTACCGGCATCGTAACCCTGCACATGATGCAGCGCATCGCGCCGCCTACGCCCGTGCTGACGCTTGATACGGGCTTACTCTTCCCAGAGACCTATGACTTGATGGACAAGCTGGAAGCGCGCTTCAATCTTGACCTGCGCCGCATCAAACCGCGGCAGACGCCCGCGCAGCAGGCGCGCGATTATGGCGATCGTTTATGGGAGCGCAACCCCGACCGCTGCTGTCATATCCGCAAAACCATTCCCTTGCGCGACGCATTGGCAGGCTTCGACGCCTGGATCACCGGTCTGCGCCGCGATCAGTCGCCCAACCGCGCTGCCACGCCGGTCGTGAGTCGCGACGCGCGCAATGGCTCAATCAAGATTGCGCCCTTTGCCAACTGGACCGAGGATGCGATTTGGCGATATATACACAACCATGATTTGCCCTACAATCGGCTGCACAATTTTGGTTATCCAAGCATCGGCTGCTGGACCTGCACAAAAGCTGCCCGCGAGGATGAAGACCCGCGCAGTGGACGCTGGGCGCAGCATGGCAAGACCGAGTGTGGAATCCATTTTCCACTGCCGGAGGCTGTACCGAGCGATGTCCGAGTCTAGACTAATGACCGGCTATCCAATCATGCTCCATCTTCAGGATAAGCCGGTGGCTGTTATCGGCGGGGGCAGAGTCGCGGCGCGCAAGGTAAAACACCTCTTGAAAGCCGGCGCCCGCGTCATTCTGATTAGCCCGGAAGTTTCGCCCTCCTTGCGTGACCTGTTTAGCAATGGCAATCCCGTCTGGATCCCATCCGAGTATGAGCGCGATATGTTCAACGAATACATGCCAATTCTGGTTATCGCGGCGACCGATGACGAACGGGTCAATCAGACGGTCGCGCAGGACGCCCATCGAATTCGCGCCCTCTGCAACGTAGCGAACGGAAGCAGCGATAACAGCGACTTCAGCAATATGGCGCAGATTGATCAACCGCCGCTGACAATCGCGCTCAGCAGCAGCGGCTATTCGCCAGCGCTGCTGCGCATGCTCAAGGCGAAACTGGCAGACGACATCGGCGAAGAATACGCTGTGCTGGCCAATTGGCTTGGCGGATTGCGGGAAAGCGCGACCGCTGGAAACGGCTCGCAGCCGGCGCGTCAGGCGCTTTATGAAGCCATCCTAAATTCCGATGCGCTCGCGCTACTGCGCGCTGGCAAGCGGACCGAGGCGCGCCGCCTATTCGACCAGGTCGTCCAAGAAAGAGTGGCAAAGTGAGCGGAACTGCCTTGATCCTGGCGGGACACGGCTCGCACGTCAGCGCCAATACCGCCGGCGTCGTATGGGGCTATGTCGATCGATTGCGCAATTGGGGCGTAGCCGATGAGGTCGCCGCCTGCTTCTGGAAAGAAGCGCCAGCCATCTCGCAAGTGCTGGACACGGTCGAAGCCGATGATGTCGTGATCGTGCCCGTATTCACCGCGCGCGGTTATTTCACCAGCGAAGTGATTCCGAAGGAGCTCGGCATCGCAGACGGCGACAGATTCCGCCGGGACAGACGCATTCAACTAACGCCACCGGTAGGCGAACATACTCGCTTGCAGTCAATCGTCGAGCGGCAGCTGCGAGCGACCATTGAGCGCTACGACCTCTCCCCGGACTATACAGCCGCCGCCATCATCGGGCATGGCACACGGCGCAATCGCCAAAGCCGCGATACAGCCCGGCATCAAGCGCGGCGAATCCGCGACCTCAATTGGCTGCGAGAAGTCGTCGATGTCTACCTCGACGATGAGCCCAACATTCCGAGCGTTTACCAATCGACAAGCGCCGAGAATATCATCGCCTTGCCCTATTTCCTGGCGGAGGGCTCTCACGTGCGAATTGATGTCCCGCGAGCGCTCGGTATCGCAGATCCAGACGGAGTAAATCGGGTAAACGGTCGATCGGTTTATTACTGCGAGCCGGTCGGCGCCGATGAGTCCATTTGCAAGGTAATCCTGGAATTGGCGCGGGCAACCGGTCTGCAATTTGCTGCAAAAAAAACCTCTAACAAGTGGAGCGGCTTCCCAAGCGCCGGAAGACGCGACTTGCTACAAGCCCTGGAATCAGGGACAATCCTGCGCATAGGTCAAGTAATGGCGGACAGCAAACGCGTCTGGCATTGCGATAATGACGGCGACAGCGAAGCAATCGATTCGCCGCAGGCGCTGCGGGCATACCTGCGTGAGGAGCCCTTTCGCCCCCTCGCGACCAGCGCTGATCTGCCTAAGGGCTGGCATGTGGAACTCGCCGAACCGAGGGACGCGCATGCCGTGATCGAGACGATTTATCCCGGTTTGATCGCGGATTGGGCAGCCAACGGGCGCGGCAGGCTGCGGATTGAACCGCTAGAGGATATCGGAAGGCGGCAGAGCGGCATGTTCAAGGATATTCATCGCCTCCCGCAGAACGTGGTAAAGATGGTGCTGGAAAAGATCTGTGGCAACTGCGTCCGGCAGCCGACTTGGTGGCAGGGCGTCTCCCGAGCGGGGAGCCAACTGCCCTGCCGATCGGCCTGCAACCTCTGGCTGTCAGCCGCCAGGCAATTGGGAGACGCAAGCTAATGAAAACGGGCAAGGTCTACCTGATTGGCGCCGGACCCGGCGATCCCGACCTGATTACGCGCAAGGGATTGCGCCAATTGCAGCGCGCCGATGTCGTAATCTACGATCGGCTCATTCCCCATGAGCTGTTGAATGAGGCGCGCGCCGATGCCGAGTTGATCTACGCTGGCAAGCAGCCAACTCGCCATCGTCTGGCGCAAGAAGACATCAACGCGTTAATCGTCAACCGCGCGCTCACGGGCAACCTTGTTGTTCGCCTCAAAGGCGGCGACCCGCTGATATTCGGCCGCGGCGCCGAAGAAGCGCTCGTCTGCCGCACACATGGCATCCCCTTCGAGATTGTGCCAGGTGTATCCAGCGCCATTGCCGTCCCGGCTTATGCCGGAATCCCGCTGACGCATCGCGGGCTCAGCAGCGCCTTCACTGTGATCACCGGGCATGAAGACCCAGCGAAGGGCGAAAGCAGCGTCAATTACCAAGCGCTCGCCAATATCGGCGGCACGATTGTCATCATGATGGGCGTCAAGCAGCTGCGAGAGATCACAGAAGAATTGCTGCGACACGGCATGGATGTTGAGATGCCAGCCGCCATCATTGAAGCGGGTACAACGACGCGCCAACGCGCCTTTGTCGGAACCCTGTCGACAATTTCGGAAATCGCGCGCGCGAAAGAGATCCAACCACCGGCGATTACAGTCATCGGCGATGTCGTGCGCCTGCGCGAACAGGGCATTGCCTGGTTCGATCTGCTGCCCGAAGACCTGCTATTAGCCGCCCTTGCGCCAGCCATGTTGCCCTGATAGCGATGTATTAGATGGAAGACGTTCCGCTGAAAAGCGGTTATGAAAGGAATCGAATTCACATGACGACCTGGAAAGAGATTCTTAAAGACGAGATCCCGCCCGAAATGGGCAAGCTCATCGATACCTACGAAGCGCAGATGGAACTGCGCAAGCAGGGCAAGCTCGACGAAAAGGTTTTCGCCGAAGCGCGTCTGCGCAAGGGTGTGTACGGTCAGCGCTACGATAATGGACAGCGGCATGATGGCGTGCGCACGCGCGACCTCGCCTTCCCCTCCGGCGAGGCGGTCAAGGGTCCAGATACTTTATGGGACGCGCCCGGCATGCAGCGGATTAAGATTCCCTATGGTGGCTTAACCGCCGAACAGCTAGAAGTGCTGTCGGAACTCGCCGACGAATACTCGGACGGCATCCTGCACATCACCACGCGCCAGGATATCCAACTGCATTATGTGCATATTGACGACACACCCGACTTGATGCGTCGGCTGGCGGCTGTCGGCATCACCACGCAGGAAGCTTGCGGCAATTCGGTACGCAATATCACCGCTTGCACGCTGGCCGGTGTTTGCCACGACGAGGTCTTTGATGTTAGTCCCTACGCCGATGCGATGACGCAATTCCTGCTGAATCACGATGATGTGCAAGATTTCGGACGCAAATTCAAAGTCGCTTTCTCGGGCTGCGCGGGCCATGCCTGCGGGCTGGTCATGATGCACGACTTGGGCTTGCTGGCGCAAACCCGCGAGATCGACGGCATAACCGTGCGCGGATTCACCGTATATGTCGGCGGCGGCTTGGGTACGGTCCCGCATCAAGCCAAGGTCCTCGCCGAATTCTGCACCGAAGAAGAACTGCTGCCGCTGACGCAGGCGGTCGCGCGTGTTTTCGCTCGCCTCGGCGAGAAGAAGAATCGCAACCGGGCGCGCATCAAGTTTTTGGTTTCCAAGCTCGGCATCGAAGAGTTCCGCCGCGAAGTCGAAGAAGAACTCAAGATTGTGCCGCACGATAACCGTCATACAGCCTACATTGACACCCTGAGCGAATTCACCTACAAGCCGGCCAAAGCGGGCATGGCGCTCAATGGCGCCACACTGCGCGAAGGCTTCGTCGAGTGGTACCGCACCAATGTGTATCGGCAGGTACAGAGCGGCTACAGCACCATCACCTTGAACACGCCGCTGGGTGATTTCACCGCGCAGCAGGGCTTCCAACTGGCTAATATCGCTCGCCGCTACGTCGGCGACAATATTCGCCTCTCAGTCGAGCAAAATGTCATCTTGCGCTGGGTGGCTGATGCTGATCTGCCCGCCATTTATCGCGACCTCTGCTCGATCGGCTTGGGCGACGCCAACGCCGGCGCCATCGTCGACATCACCGCCTGCCCCGGCACCGATACCTGCAAGCTCGGCATCGCCTCATCGCGCGGTTTGACCGCCGAGCTGCGAACCCGCTTGCTTGAAAAGATCAACCAGCTGCCGGATGCCGTGCGCGAACTCAAAATCAAGGTGAGCGGCTGCTTCAACTCCTGCGGCCAGCACCACGTGGCCGACATCGGCTTTTTTGGCAACAGCCGCCGCTCCGGCAACCACAAGATGCCCCACTTCCAAGTCGTGCTCGGCGGGCAATGGCAGCAAAATGCCGGCAGCTATGGTTTGGCTGTCGGCGCGGTGCCAGCAAGGCGAGTGCCCGAAGTATTGGAAGCGCTGACCGAGCGCTATGTCGCGGAACGCGGCGAAGGCGAGAACTTCCAGACCTGGGTCAAGGACTTGGGTCGCAAAGAAATCAAGGCGATGCTGCAGCCCTATATGAAGCTGCCCAGCTTTGAAGAAAAACCGGGTTACTTCAGCGACTGGGGCGATTCCCGCGTCTACACGATCGACGACATCGGCGTCGGCGAATGCGCCGGCGAGGTCGTATCGCTGTTTTCGATGGAGATCTCAAAGGCGGAATCAACGCAGTTCGAAGCGCTGATTGCGCTGGATGATGGGGACTATAGGCTGGCTGATGAACAAGCCTACAAGGCGATGGTGATGGCGGCGCGCGCGCTCGTGCGGACGAAGAACCTTGATGTCGGTGATGACTATGACATCATCGTTGACGAATTCCGCTCGCGCTTCTATGACACCGAATTGATCTACGACCGCTTCGCCAAAGGCAAATTCGCGCGTTATCTTTTTAAGCGGCACGAAGGCTTGCCCGATCGAATCAACGAAGATTACGCTCACCAGATCATCGACGAAACGCAGCTTTTCATTGAGAACGTTCACACTGCCGAGCAGCGCATCAATGGCGTGATCGTTGGTTAAGCCCCCACCCCCAAACCGCCTCCCTCATAAAAAGGGAGTGGGCTTCAAGGAAAGAGGAGTCCATGACAATCGTACCCAAGCGCCTGGGCGTCAAATTCAGCCTGAAACAGCAGCCGACGCTCCAACCGGAAGACATCCTGCCCATTTTTCAGCGCTGGATCCAAGATCACAGCATTGACGGCATGCTGATTGACGTTATCGACTACAAACATGTGCCCGATGGACCCGGCATCGTGCTGATCGCAGACGAATTCGATCTGGCTTATGATCTCAGCGATGGTGAAATCGGCTTGTATTATGTGCGCAAACGCGAATTGCCTGATACGCTGAAAGAGGCGCTGCGCCTCGTCATCAGCCGCGCGTTGGCGGCCGCGCGCGCCTTGGAGGCTGAGGCGCCGGGCGATATCGAATTCTACTACCGCTCGGCGAAAATCAGCTTTCTCGATCGCATTCACTACCGGAACGAGCCAGAAATCTTTGAGGCTATCCGAAGTATTATGACCGAGACGCTCGGCGGAATCTTCGGCATAAATGTCGAAGTCGCGCGCCAGTACGACGATCCGCGAGCGGTCTTCGCCCTCCGCTGCACCGCTGAATCTGCCAATTTCGACATTGAGGCGCTCATCGCGCGGCTGGATGCAAGCCTGCAATCGGCCTAGCCAATCCACGCGGGAACCCAGTCTAAGGAATACACCGCGGCGCAATATTTCAAAATCGAAATCACGCCGCCGCCGCGTCGATTAAACACGCCCGTGCATGGCGTTCGCTTATCGGTTATATTTCTAGGCGCATTGCTCCAACTGCCAATGAAAGCTGGAATATGACAGCCTACAATTTCGACGAGATCATTGATCGCACCGGGCACAATAGCGCCAAATGGAGCGCGGTTGATGACGGCTGCCTGCCGATGTGGGTCGCCGATATGGACTTCCGCTCGCCGCCTTCAGCCATCAAAGCCATGGTTGAACGCGCTCGCCACGGCGTATTCGGCTACACGCTCAATCCGCCAAAGCTGAAAGAAGTCGTCGTCGAGCGCATGGAGCGGCTTTACAACTGGCGCATAACACCCGACGATGTCCTCTTTTCGCCGGGCCTCGTGCTCGGGCTTTGCGCGACCGGCCGCGGCTTCGGGGCGCCAGGCGACGCGGTTTTGATACAGACGCCCGTCTATGGACCATTCTTCAAAGCGGCGACCAGCAACCAGAAATTCTCGCTGTCCATCGACATGCAATATGTCGCCGATGGCAAGCATCATTTTCACTACGAGAATGATTACAACGCCTTTGAAGAAGCCGCGAGCAAGCCGCAGACTTCGATTCACCTGCAGTGCAATCCGCAGAACCCGGCCGGCTTTATGTATGCGCGCGCCGAGCTCGAGCGCATCGGCGAAATCTGCCTGAAGCACAAGCTGTTAATCGTCGCCGACGAGATTCACTCCGATCTGATCCTGGAAGGCACGCACATTCCCATCGCAACCTTGTCGGAGGAAATCGCTCAGAACACGCTGACGATGATCGCGCCAAGCAAGACTTACAACCTGGCTGGAATGGGCTGCTCGGTTCTCATCGCCCAAAACAAAGAGATTCGCGAAACGATGGCGGCCGCCTTGCAGGGCATCAGCGCCCACGTCAACATCATGGGTTATGAAGCCGCTTACGGCGCCTACAGCGGCGGCAATGAATGGCTGCGACAGCTGCTCGTCTATCTCAAAGAGAACCGCGACTTCGCCATCGATTATATTCGCCGCCACATGCCGCTGATCAAAACCACCGTGCCGACCTCGACCTACCTGCTCTGGATGGACATGCGCGATCTGCCAATTGAGGGCGATCTGATAGACTTTTGCCATCACTCCGCCGGCATCGCGCCCAGTCCCGGCACATTCTTTGGCGAAGCCGGCAAAGGCTTCGTACGCTTGAATTTCGGCTGTCCACGCGCCACGCTGGAAACCGGGCTCAAACGTCTGCGGGCGGCGGTGGAGCAACTGGCGCTGACGGTCTAGCGCAGGAGCCTTTCCATGGCGCGACCATTCTTGATCGATACTGACGCCGGCTCTGATGACGCGGTCGCCATCCTGATGGCGCTGCGGCGCCCCGATATTGATGTCCGCGCCATCACCGTTGTGGCGGGCAATGTCCCGCTGCCGCAGGGCGTGGTCAACTCGCTCTATTTCACTGAACTCTGCGGGACCGATGTGCCAGTCTATGCTGGCGCTGAAGGACCGCTGCTGCGCGAATATGTGTCCGCCGATTGGTTCCACGGCGCTGATGGCTTGGGCGATTGGGGCGATCGCTACAAGCCCAAGCGCGCTCAAGCGAGCGAAACGCACGCTGTCGACGCCATTATCGAGACAGCGCGCGCCACCACCGACCTGGTAATCGTAACACTGGGTCCATTGACGAATCTGGCGCTGGCTCTGCGCAAAGCGCCGGACATCGCGCCCCTGATATCGCGCTGCGTGGTGATGGGCGGCGCCGCCTGCACCAACGGCAATGTCACACCGGCCGCCGAATACAATATCTGGTGCGACCCGGAAGCGGCGCGGATCGTATTTCGCTCTGGCTTGCCCATCGAGATGGTCGGCTGGGAATTCAGCATCGGCGAGTTTGTGCTTACACTGGACGACATCGACTGCGTGCGCGGCATCAATACTCCTTTTGCCGATTTCACCATCGACTGCAACATCAAGGGCATGCGCGGTTACGAGATACAGACGGGCGAGATCGGCATATCGCTGCCCGATGGCGTGGCGATGGCGGTCGCGATCGATCCGACGATTTGTATCGCCAAAAGCCAGCATCTAGTTGACGTAGAATGCGATAGCGAGTTGACCCGCGGCATGACTGTGGTGGACAAGCTCAACCTTACCGATGACGCGCGCAATGAGCCGGTCTGGCGCGAGCTGCTGCAAATCGCGAAGAAACCGTCCATCTGCTGGGAATTGGATGCGGCGCGCTGGAAAGACTTGCTCTATCAGTTGCTCCGCTAGCCGGCTGAATGCGCCGCAACCTGATTGCGTCTCGCTGCGTAATTGGCAGTAGACAGTGCGACGGAGTATAAGCCATGGAAAACGAGCCACAGAAGCCGAAGAACCAACGAGATTGGGTCGAGGAGATGGAGGTCGCTGGCAACGAGCTGGTCGATCGCGTTAAGGCGCTGGTCGCCGAGGGCAATGTCCGCCGCTTGATCATTCGCAACGCCAACAACGAAATCCTGATCGAAGTGCCGCTGACGTCGGCTGTTGTGGTCGGTGGCGTCGCCGCAGTGATTAGCCCGGTGCTGGCGGCCTTAGGCGCGATGGCGGCGCTATTCGCCAAACTCAAGCTTGATGTCGTTCGCGCCGAAGAGATCGACGAAGACGCGGAAACAATTCTGATTTCCGGCGACGATGTCACCGATGTGACGCCATCCGACGATTGAAGGCTTCTTTGCCAATCGTCCATCGTTCTTGCAGCCTCAGCCCCGAGTCCGTTCACCTGCCGGCTGCGCTTGAAGTCAACGCGACATGGCCTTATCCCCCCAACATACCGATTGATTTCGCGCTGCGCCCAAGGATGCGCGCGCAGTGGGAATTACACTTACATTGGGCTATACTAGGTGGATATAATTAGCAAGTAAAAGTCGGGCGGTTTGACGCGTTCCGAGCGTCAACGCCACGCGCCGAAAATCGAGGTAAATCATGATCGTTAGCGTCCTTCAAGAAAACCTGGCGAGGAGCCTGAACATCGTCACCAAGGCGGTTGACAGCAACCCGCCCTTGCCCGTACTCGCAAACGTCCTGCTAGAGACGGAAGACTCGCGGCTGAAGATATCGGGCACCAATCTCGAAATGAGCATCAGCGTATGGATTGGCGCCAAGGTGGAGCAAACCGGCAGCATCACCTTGCCCGCCAGGACTTTCAGCGAATTGGTCAGCAGTCTTTCGCCGGAACGGGTGGATATGCGCCTCGACGCCGCAACTCACACTGTGCATCTTCGCTGCGGTGTCCAAACCGCCAATATCCGCGGCATTGACGCCGACGAGTTCCCGCCGATCAATCACAACGAAAGCGCCGATCTGCAGGTCCAGGGCGAGTCGCTGCGCGAGATGATTAACCAGACCGCTTTCGCCGCCGCTCGCGAGCAGAATCGACCGATTCTGACCGGCGTTTACCTCCAGCTTGAAGGTCCAACTATGACGATGGCTGCCGCCGACGGCTACCGCCTGGCGGTTCGTACCGCCGAGATCGGCGCGAGCTTCGACGAACGGCAAGACATGGTCGTCCCGGCCCGCGCGATGAGTGAAGTCGCGCGCATCATAGAAGACGATCAGGAGGTGGGCATTGCCCTGCCAGCGCAGCGCAATAGCGTCACCTTCTTCGCGCCCAATGTCGTGATCTCTTCGCAGCTGCTTGAAGGTCGCTTTCCCGACTTCGCTTCGATCATCCCGCGCTCCTTCGTCACTTCCACCGTGATGTATACCAACGACTTGCTGGTCGTCTGCCAGCGCGCGGAAATCTTCGCCCGTGATAACGCGAACAGCGCCAATCTTCGGGTCAAGCCGGCGCTGAATCCGGGCGAACCGGCCGAAGTCCTGATCGTTGGCAAGAGCGCCGAGCGCGGCGATAGCGAAGGCATGCTGGATGCCACCGCCGAGGGCGAGCCCCTCGATATCTCCTTCAATATCCGCTACCTGATTGATGTGCTTCGTGTCATTAACGAGGAGCGCGTCGTTTTCCAAAGCAACGGACCCGAGAATCCCGGTGTGCTCAAACCGGAAAACCGCGATGACTTCACACACGTCATCATGCCGATGAGCAAATAGCGCTCTCCGGCTGGTCGGAAGCAAAATCATGATCCAGCCAAAAAACGCGCGGCGCGTTCGCCCGAACATGCCAAATTACGGTGTAATGGCGGACGACGTGACGGCCATGCTGACTTGGGATTGGGTCGACCAACACATGGACCGGGCGCGCAACTATTGGGTTTGCAGCGTGTGCGGCGATGGCCGCCCGCATAGCGTTCCTGTTTGGGGCGCCTGGGTCGACGGCGACCTGTACTTCGGCACGGACAAGATCTCAGTCAAGGCGCGCAATATCGCCCGGGACAACCGCGTGGTCGTGCATCTCGAAAGCGGTGACGAAACCGTCATATTCGAAGGACGCGCAATCGAAGCACTGGTATCCGAAGAGCGACTGAAGACGATCAGCGAGCGATACGTGGAAAAGTACGAGCTTGAACCGCAGCTCGAGGATAGCGGCGACCTGCTGCTTCGCCTGATACCCGGACGAGTTATGGCTTGGCTGGAGCGCGATTATCCCGCCACCGCCACTTACTGGCTATTTGACGTCTGAGACTTGAACTGAATCAGCCCGCGCTTGCCGTTGACGCGCCAATCTGGATCCGCTCGATCGAGCTGCTCCGCCGCTTCCGCGCATGGCAATCCCACCAGCGGGTCGCTTTTGAGTGTCCGCAGGCAAAGCACGGGCGATTCCAAATAGTCAACCACGCTGCTGAACGGCGTATGGGGGGACCACATGCAATCGCCGACTGTCCGGCGATAATTGGCGTCGCCCTTGACGATCACCAGGCGCGCTTCGTTCAGCTGCCGCTCCAGGTCCGCTGGAAGGTCCCATAGAAAGCGGCTGCTGTTCCAATACGAATGCGGCAGAAAGCGCAACTGCCCCGAAAGCCAGCGCGTACGCAGCTGTTTGGCCAGCGCGGCTGCTTTTGGTCCCCGCGCTTCCATCTCCTTCAGAATCATCCACAGATCCTGCGGCGTAGCATCGCTGACAAAAGTCGGATGCGCTTTGAGGCAAATCACCACCTGCGGCGTCACGTGGCGCAGCAACGTTTCGCTGAGTACCAAGTCCATCGCCAGTTCTGAGCCAGCGTTATCCGCCACGATGTACGCTGGTTTTCGACCCTGAAAGCCTTCCATTGCCGTCCGCGTTTCTCGAAGACGGTCCGCCAGTGCTTCCCGGTCATCCACCAACAGATCTTCCTCGCTGATCGCCGTGCCGCGTTCCATCGATGCCGAATAACTCAGGTCAATCCGGTTCGCCCACAGGTCGAATGCGAGCGCGCGATTCAATTCCTCTTCGGGCGCGTCCAGCGGGTCAAAGGCGCGCTCAATCAGCTGCCAAATCGCATCGCCATGCAACTCTTCCAGTTTTTTGGGCAAGAAGGGATCGCGTCCGCTTTCGCGCCAGCGGACCGCTTCGATCAGACAGCGATAAGCGAAGGTCTCGGCGAAAAACCACTCGGCGCTGTGCCAGGTCGGCTCAGCGCCCAGGATCTCTCGCTGGCGCTGCAAAGCCTCAGCCCAGTCCACTGCATCCCCGGCGGGCGCAAGGTCAATCTTGCTGATGCGCGCGCCGGTGGCGATGTCGTTTCGCAGCTGGCGCAGAGGTCGTGTGATGCCCGGCGGGTAGTCTGGGTTGAGCGCCTCGACATCATCAATGATCGCCGGAAGCCGAACGCGCATGGTGTTGTTGGCAAAAGCGTTGCTGTGATCCGTGCGTATCGGCGCCGGACGCTCCAAGGCTCTGGTCATATTTTGCCTTATGACAACTGGGTAGGTTTATGCGCCGCGATAAATCGTCACATAGCGTCGCGGTTCATCACCGGCGCTGGCGGACTGTAGATGCGCCTGCCGCGCTAGCTGATGCTGACGTTTCCGCACCTGCGATGCTTGCGGCTTCAAGTCAATATAATCTTCGCCTGCCCGAATGCGGCTGATGGCCTGTTCGGCTTCCGCCAGCGCGTCGCCAAAGACATCAGCATCGTTCCGCCCGTTGAGGCGGAAGAGATCCACCAGGAAATTCTCCATCTGCGTCACCGTATTGGCACGCAGCACATAAATGGACAAGCCGCGTTTTTCACCATCGCTGATCAATCGCGGTCGGCGGCGATAATGTGTCTTGAGCGTGACAATCGCCTCCGCGTCGCCAAAGTCATCGGTGAGGCGCAAGGGCACCGAAAGCCGGCGCGCGGCCTGCTCCAATCGATTGCGCGCCACGCCATAGGCGTAGACGCCGATCGAGCGCAAGTTTCGACCGTCAAGCTGACCAACATCATCTTTCATCTCATTGCGCGTTTTGCCATTGTCGCGGTTGCCGCGCACCAAATGCGCATTCACGGGGCTGCCACCGCCGAACTGTCGCGCGCCGCCACGCGCGGGCGCAGCGCGAGGATCCGACTCCGGCGCATATTCGCTGGCGTGGATGGCGCCCGATTCGTCTCGTTCCCGCAGCTCCGCGGGCAAGGGACGGTTGCGCAGCATCGCGTCAACCGCCGACGCTACATCGGCATGCACCACCAAACGATCGCGCGCTTGAATCTCAATCATGATATCGAAGGTGGGCGCCGTTCGGCGTTCGAGCACAACCTTCTGCGTGCCGCGGCGGCGCGCCTCGTCATCCGACAAAGTCACCGATTCGATGCCGCCAATCAAATCAGACAAGGTTGGGTTGAGCAGCAAATTCTCCAGCGTATTGCCGTGAGCGGTGCCGATCAGCTGCACACCGCGCTCCGCAATGGTGCGCGCCGCCTTCGCTTCCAGTTCGCGGCCGATCTCGTCAATGATGATAACTTCCGGATTGTGATTCTCCACCGCTTCAATCATCACCTCGTGCTGCCGGTCCGGCTGCGACACCTGCATCCGACGCGCTTTGCCCACGGCCTGATGCGGAATATCGCCATCGCCGCCGATTTCATTCGATGTGTCCACAATCACCACCCGCTTGTCGCGCGCGCGGACGCGAGCCGCCTCGCGCAGCAAGGTAGTCTTGCCGACCCCGGGCGGACCGACGAGCAGCACGCTCTGCCCGGTATCGATCAGATCGGCGATGATATCGATAGTGCCGTAGACCGCGCGGCCGACGCGGACGGTCAAGCCGACGATTCGACCTCGACGATTTCGAATCGCCGATATACGATGCAGCGAACGTTCAATGCCCGCGCGATTATCGTCGTCAAACTCGCCAAGTTCATCGACTAGCTGACGCAAGTCAACGTCCGTCACCTCGCGGTCGGAGAGTTCGTTTTCTTTATCGATGTAACGGGCGGTTGGCGTTCTTCCCAAGTCGAGCACGACTTCCAATAAACGACTGGTTTCGCCATACTCATCGATTGCATTGCGAATCCGCGCTGGCAGAATGCTTCTGAGTATGTCAAAGTCGTCCGTTATACGCTTGTCCATGTATCGGGTGGCTGTCCTCCGGTTACTAAAATCCGCGCCCCAAAAGGTTAAGGTTTACCAGTCTGCTCTAGCGAGACGCTTGGCTTGATCGCGGCCAGATTTCGCGACCGCCGAATGTCGTCGACGCCGTCCATTCGCATGGTGGCGGCTGGCTTTTGCCCCCCTCTTGCAGTCAGTTCGACGCTTTCAAAGGAAGCCTGTCGCACACCGGCGGTCAGGTGCTTGACCATCACCGCCTGTTCCAGCCAGGAATCGAAGCCCAAGTCCAACATCGCGTTTTCCATCCAGCCTTGATAGCCGCGCACGCAGATGTATACCGGAAGTTTTCGACAGCCTTCGATCTGCCGCAGCGCGGCGGCAATGATTGCTGGCGCCACGCTCAGCACTTCCGGATGCAGATAAGGCATCAGATAGACGCCGTGCTTTCCTTCGGAATAAGCCAGGTAAGCCTCGATTCTTCCGCCCACCCGATAAACCAGACCAGCCATGTCGGTTGATGGCCCCATGACCGTCTGCAGAATCCGCGGTATCGTGCTGCCCAGCAAGGCTGCGATACCAATTTGATCATCATCGGTTTCCGCCGCGAGCGTCAAGCCAGCGGACCGCGATGCCGCCGCCATCGGTCGATGCCGCCAGATGACCTGCCGGCTATAAACCGCGAAGCCAGCGCGACGCATCGTTTCAAAAAGCCGGTGACTGGTCTCGACCTCGCCAACCAAGGAGTGCGCGTCGTTGCTACCCGCTTGCTCAGCCATTGCGTCGAGCATGTGCAGCCAGATCGCATCATCCGCATCATCTTCGAGCGTCGGCGCCAGGTAAACAATATGAGCATTGGTTTCACCCGGGCGATGACGGAACTGCCCGACAACATCATTGTCATAGACGCGCGCAACCAGCGTATGCAAGCCGCGCGGAAACACGATGCTCGAAAGCAAGGCGCTGTTTTGCCCGCGCGCGTCTTCTGTCAAGCCCAATTCGCTGTGCAAGACGATGGCGTTCTGCTTCAGACGCAGCATTAACGGCAGGTCCAGTAGTTTCAGGGCATGCGCCTCAGGCTGATTGTCCATACGTCACCTCGCGTTGGCAGTCCCGCCGAGGAACCGCGCACTCACATTGTATCATTTACCGCTTTGATGCAACAACACTGGCGCTGGGCATACGCTGGCATCCGAGCAATTCAGCTGCAGATTGACATGGGCGATGCTAAGACAACTGACCATTAACAAAAACTGTCCATGCGAATACCATCAAACCAATCGCAACCGGCGATCGAAAGACCAGGCATGGACAAACTTCGCGCAGCCTTCATCGGGACCGGCAGAATCTCCGATTTACACGCCCTCGCCTATCTGGACGACGAGCGCGCCGAACTCGTCGCCCTTTGCGACAGCAGCATTGAACTAGCGCGCGAGCGTGGCCAGCGATGGGCTGTGCCTTCGGAGAGAATTTTTTCCGATTATCATGAGATGCTGGCGCAGCCAGACATCGACCTCGTTGAAATATTGCTGCCACATCATCTGCATTACCAGGCGACGCTCGATGCGGTAGCGGCGGGAAAACACGTCTCGGTGCAGAAACCGATGGCGCTGAATCTCAAGCAAGCCGACGAAATGGTGGCGGCCGCTCGCGACGCTGGCGTCATTCTGAAAGTCTACGAGAATTTCATCTTCTATCCGCCGGTGCAGCGCGCCAAAGCCTTGATTGACAACGGCGAAATCGGCGACCCGCTCACGATTCGCATCAAGAGCAACTCCGGCGTCAGCCCGACAGAATGGCAGGTGCCGCAATCGGCGCGAGATTGGCGCTTGAATCCCGAGGAATGCGGCGGCGGACCGCTGGTCTTTGACGACGGTCACCACAAATTCGCCCTGGGCTGGCATTTCATGGGTATGGCGGAAGCAGTGCACGCCTGGATCGGCAGCACAGAAATCGCGCCCGGCATGTTTCTTGACGCGCCGGCGATCGTATCCTGGAAGTTCGCCAATAATCGATACGGCTCGCTTGAAGCCGTTTCCTCACCCGAGCTGGCGCTTGATACGCGTCATTACGCGCAAGACGACCGCGTTGAGATTACCGGCAGCAAAGGCGTGATTTGGGTGACGCGCGGGCACGGCAAAATGATGGATGTGCCGCCGGTGGTGATGTACAAAGATCGCCAAACGCGGACCTTTTCCGACATGCCGGTCGGCTGGGAGCACAGTTTCATTAACTCGACGCGTCAGTTCATTGATGCCTACTTCGCCGGGGACGCGCCCAGCTTAACGGGGGAAGACGGGCGCGACGTCCTGCGATTTGCGCTGGCGGCGCAGGAATCCGCCCGGACAGGAAAAGCAGTTAAACTATGAAGGCGGCCTTCAGTCGTCCAAGACCGAGATGAAATCGCCTTCCATTGCGCTGATAGTCGCCAGCGCGTGAATTGGCACATCGTATTGCGCTTGCACGGCGGCGCGCCCGCCCTCAAAAGTCTTTTCCACCACCACGCCTACGCCGGCCAGATTCGCCTTCGCGCTCAAGACGATTCGCGACAGCGCCAGCAGTGTTTTGCCCGTCGCCAGGAAGTCGTCAATGATCAGCACATTCTCGCCCTCGCGCAAGAACTCCGCGGATACCAGAAGCAGCGTCTCGCCGCCTTTGGTGTGGCTCGGCGCCGTCTCCAGGAAGACCGGACCTGACATCGTGATCGGCTTTCGCTTTCGCGCGTAGACCACCGGCACATTCATCTCAATGCCCGTCATCAGCGCTGGCGCGATCCCCGATATCTCGGCGGTGAGTATGCGATCGACCGGCGTCCCGGCGAAGCGCTCAGCGAAAGCGGCGCCCATATTCGCCATCAAGCTGGGATCCAGCTGATGATTGATGATGCTATCCACTTTAAGGATGCCGCCGCCTAAATGCACACCTTCGGCTCGAATCCATTCAACAAGCGCTTTCATCGAATCGCTCCCGCGCTTTCGGTCAACAGTTGTGAATTTGCGGCAAAAGCGGATAGCGCGCGACGAAGGTCGCCAGCGTCGCACCGGGTATAGGCGGCGCCTCTTCAGCTGGCATGAAACCGCGCTCGTTTCAGACTGCCCACTATACGCTCTTAGCCAGTCGCCCGTTTTTCCGTCGCATCAACCACCGCGCAAGACGCGCGTGATTTGCTCGAGATGATCCAGATCGTGCGCGCTCACTTGCATCAATGCATCGGTCATGCTAAAGTTGTCTCGCTCCGGATGAACGCCGCCGCGCGCCCACTGTGTCGGCGTCAATCTCTCGAAGAATCGGGCAAAGTCTGCGCGCGAAACTTTCAGCGCTTCATAAGCCTCCTCAAGCGATTGCGCCTGATAAGCGCGCTCAAGCGCTATCGCCTCGTGATCGTAAGCTGGCAACTGCGGGTGGTCCTGCTCCAGCATCATACGCGCGCGACTATGGAAGATCTCATCAAAGTCGCGCAGGTGGCAGACAATCTCAACGATGGACCATCCGTCTGGACCGTCCCGCAGCGCGCGAGCCTGCTCAGCCGAGACATTACGAAGTATATGTCCCAGGATCTCGCAAGTCTGCCGCATTGCGGCGATCTGCCGTTCACGCGCTTGCTGCCAGGTCGTTCCACCGTCACTCATGCTCTGGCTTCTCCCGTCGCAACTCCGCAGGTTTGACCCATTCTAATCTCAATGTCCTCGTCACGCCATATCGCGTAAGGCGCTCAGCCCACGCCCCAAAGCATCACCTGATTATCGCCCGCGCCGGAGGCCAGCATCGTGCCGGCCCGATTGAAGTCCAGCGCCAGAACGGGTCGACTATGCGCTGTAAGCGTCAGCAGTTCCTGAGCAGCATCGACATCCCAAATTCGGATCGCGCTGTCCCGTCCGCCGCTCGCCAGCAATCTGCCGTCAGGCGAAAAAGCCAAGGCATCCGCTCCGCCGGTGTGCGCGCTCCAGGTACGCGATTCCTCGCGATTAGATAGCGTCCACAAGCCTATCGTCATATCCCGGCTCGCCGAAGCCAGTTCCCGCCTGCCTGGCCGCAAGGCGATCTGCCGAATCCTGTCATCATGCCGGCCGACGGCGTCCGAGCGGTTTCCGGCCTTCAAATCCCAGAAGCGGATTTCTCCGTCTCGCCCGGCCGAAAAAAGACTTCTGCCATCGCTAGCGAAACACAGCGCAGTCAGCTCATCCGCATGACCATCAAGTACGGCAGTTTGCTCGCCAGTTGCAACCGACCATAGACGAATAACATGATCCGCGCCGCCACTGGCCAGCATTTCACCATCCGGGCGGATGGCGATTGCTTCAACTGAATTGCGCTCGCCCCGGATTGCCGTCACAACATGCGCATTGCCCGGTTCCAGCGTATACAACACGATCGTCGTATCGGCGCTGCCCGACGCCAGCAGCTTTCCGTCCGGACTGAAAGCGATGTCCTTCACCGGCGCAGCGCGCTCTCGCAGCCGAAATGTCGGCGCGCCCCCAAACTCTTTGACAAAGACCGCAATCCCGTCGCCACCGCAGATCGCCAGCATGTCGCCCTGTGGAGACCAGCGCAGCCGCGATATCCAACCGAATGGGGCGCTCCCAAGGCAGCGCAGAGAGCGTATGTTGCCCGGCTTCATCGACTGCAATTTCAAGATGACATTCTCACTTCTCAGGCAATTCCAACTGGAAATGTCGTGCCGCTTCCAGACGTTGCGGCTGCCAGCAACCAGATTATAATTGCGGCCGATCCAAGCAATCGAGAGACGAAATGACCCGAATCCATACGACGCTGAGCGAGATTCGCCAGTTGGACCGCGTATATGAATTGACGATTCCAAGTTCCTTTCTGGATGAGAACCAGCACGTCAATGTGCAGTATTATGTGCATCTTGTCGAACGCGGGCTGGGAGAGATTTTCCGGCGCGTCGGCTTGGGCAAGCGTTACGCGGCCGCCGACGAGATTGGCAATTTCGCGCTGGAGCAGCATATCCGCTACCTCGCCGAAATCCTCGTCGATGAACGCGTCTCGGTCCATATACGGCTGGTGGAACTTTCGCCAAAGCGCGCCTATTTCATAGGTTTCCTCGTCAACGATTCGCGAGAGCAGCTGGCGGCTACTGTCGAAGTCGTGATGATGAATGTCGACATCGCCAATCGGCGCGGGGCGCCTTTCCCGTCGGCCGCGAAGCAGCCGCTTGATGCGCTGCTGGCAAAACACCAAATGCTGCCCTGGTTAGCGCCACTCTGCGGCGTGATGCGCGCCTAATTGTCCAGTAACCCGCCCGATTCCAGCCACTCACGCAGCAGTTCGGCGAAGATGCGATTGCCTAGCGGATTAAAATGCAAGTCATCGCTGTAGTAGAGCAGTTCGCTGCTAGCCGCCGCTTTCTGCAAGTCTGCAAGCGCGTCATAGCAGGTCAAACTCAGTTCGGCGCAAAGCTCCAGCATCGCCAGCCGCGCGCTGCCTATCGCGCGAAGATCGTCCCCCATCGCGGGGGCGGTCAAAGATTCATAGACTTCTTCTCGCGTCGGCACAACGATGACAGCAAGCTGACCGCCCCAGGACGAGACCAGCTCCTGCACTGCAGCGAAAGCCGCGCGCGAAACCTCATATCCAGCCTGATTGACTTCCCTCGCCATGTCCATCGCGCTCGGTTCATAAGGCTGCCCAAATTGCAACTGCTCGCCGTTGGGCAAGGTCGTTGCATAGCGCTCATCAAACTGCGCCGCCCCCGGATCGCGGTAGCGTTGCCCGCCGAACGCGAGGCTTTCCAGCACCGCATACAGCGCCGAGCGCCCGCGCAGCCACGATTGCAGGCCGCTTGGCTCATCGACATATAGGTCGTCAGCCTTCTCGTCTTCCAGCGGCGCCAGTTTGCCGCTCGCGCTGAACAGTCCGTAATCGTCGTTGAAGTCATTGCCGAAGAACTGCCAAAGCACCAAAGATGGTGTCAAGGGCTTGGCGAAGTCTCGCAGAATCAGCAAGTGGCTGTGGCTGCCCGTGCCCGGCTGGCTCAGATTTACGATGCCCAAACCGGTAGTCTGCTCCAGATGCGTGACCCAACAGTCGGCGCGCTCGGTGAAGCAGAAAGCGAATGAATCGCCAACGACGACAGTATCCACAAAATAGGTGACAGGCTTCGTACGAAAGCCAATGCCGCCGCCGTCCCATAATTCGATCGTGCTGACATGGAATCGCACCTTGGGGCTGCCGAATTGCAGCGCGTTCACCAGCCCCGGCTTCAAGATGAAGTAATGGTCGGGATTGCGCGTCCAGGCTCGGTCCCAAGGTTCGGGGAAGGGGGCGCCGTGCATAACGATATGAGCAGCTTCTTGCAAGCGAGGAGGCAGCGCCGCGACGGAAAGTCGCAAGCCCAGTTCCAGCAGCATGGCGATAGCGATCAGCCAGGCGATGATAATGACGAACCACTTAAGCCGTCGCCGCTGAATCTCCGGTGAATCCAAATGGAGAAGCCTCGCAAAGTTGCTTCTGGCGTCGTTGACGCGCCGCTAAAGCTCGCGCGGGAATGATGTTAGCGCATCAATCCCGTCGTCGGTTACGACTACATTGTCCTCGATTCGTACACCGCCGACGCCTGGCGCATACACGCCCGGTTCGATGGTGAAGACCATGCCAGGCTGCAGCAATTCTTTGTTGCCTTCGACGATATTGGGCAGCTCGTGCACACTCAAGCCGAGCCCGTGACCCAGTCTATGGATAAAGTACTCGCCAAATCCGGCCGCCTCAATTACGTCGCGCGCAACGCGGTCGACCGCCTCGCAGCTGACTCCGGCTCGAGCGAAATCGCGCGCCGCCTTGTTGGCGCTGTACACGGCATCGTACATCGCGCGCATCTGCGCCGTCGGCTCGCCACGGCAAAATGTTCGCGTAATGTCAGCGGGATAATCGTTGAAACGCGCGCCAAAGTCGATTAGCAGGAACTCGTCCTCGCCCCAGACGCGGTCGCCAGTATCCCCGTGCGGCAAGCCTGTCTTTTCGCCGGTCAATACCAGCAGAAAGGCAAAGCCCTGCGCGCCCCGCTCGACCATCTCGGCGGACAGCCTGTCGGCAATTTGACGTTCAGTCATGCCTGGCGCCGCCCAGTCCATGGTCGCCTCCAGCGCCGCCTCGCTGATATCAATCGCGCGCTGCATATTGGCGATCTCTTCCGGCGCCTTGCGAGCGCGCAGGTTCAGGAATAGATCGCCGATATCAGCCGTGTCCGCCGATGAAAGCCCCGCCCTTTCCAAGGCCCGCCATTCAAAGAATCGCAATGTCTGACCATCCATGGCGCAGCTGGTCTTAGTTGGCGCCAAAGCCGCTACCGCCTCCCGAAAGGCGAGTTCATATCCGCTCTGGTCGGTCCACATGAAGCGACGCGCTTCCAAATCCGGGCGCGCTTCCAGCTTCGCCACTTCCAGCTCGGGGATGATGAACGACAGTCCTTGCTTGCTGTACAAGCCTAGTATTGGGCGTTCGGACAAATGAAAGTGCAAGCCAGTGAAATAAACCATGTTTTCGCCGGGAACAAAGGCGACGAGGTCGGCGCCGCTCCCCTCCAACAGATCATCTAAACGCGCCAGGTAATCGATTGTCACATGCGCCTCCGTCACATTCTGTCATCACTGAATTGATTGTAGTCCACCCTTGCGCCATTCGTCCACAGACGGCTATTGCCTTTGCCGAACGGCTGCGGATTCCCGACAATTCAGCAGTGACAGTTGCATTAACGGGGATTATCGTGAGAGGCGGCAACCAAGTTCGATCCGACAATCGGAGTGGGAAACGAGTTATGCGCTTGAACTATCATCTGGTGGATGTATTCACCAATCGTCAATTCGGCGGCAATCAACTGGCGGTCTTTCCCGACCCGCCGGCCGACCTGCGGGCCAAGATCATGCAGCGGATCGCAGCCGAGCTCAATCTCAGCGAGACTACCTTCGCCTTCCCGCCCGCTGATAAAGCGAACGTTTACCGCTTGCGGATATTCACGCCGGCTGCCGAATTGCCGATGGCTGGTCATCCCACCATCGGTTCCGCGTATATGCTCGCGCGATTGGGTTCGGTCGGGCGGCTCGAAGGCGAGAAGACGATCATCTTTGAAGAGGGTGTTGGACCAATACCGGTCACCATTCGCGCTGACGGACAAGGCAACCCAACCGAAGTTTGGATGAGACAGCCAATCCCGCAATTTATCGACATATATGAGGAGCGCTCGAACCTTGCCGAGATGCTATCGCTAAGCGCCGCTGATATCTGCGGCGACATTCCCGCCCAAGTCGTCAGCAGCGGCCTTCCCTTCCTGCTCATCGTGCTCAATTCCTTCGACGCCATGAAGAGGATTCGCTTTCGTACCGACAAATGGGCTGAGCATTTGGCTGGGACAAACGCGGAAAACGTCTTTGTCACCACCTTGGAAACCGTCAATGAAGACTCAACCGCGCACAGCCGCATGTTCGCGCCAGCGCTTGGCATCAGCGAAGATCCGGCTACCGGCTCGGCCAGCGGACCGCTCGGCGCCTTTCTGCTGAAATACGGCTTGGTTCATGCCAGCGACATGGTCAGCGAGCAAGGCTTCGAAATGGGACGCCCAAGTTTCATACGCATACATGTGGAAGGGAGCGGCGACCGCCTAAGCGAAGTTTCTGTCGGCGGCGAATGCGCTTATATCGGCTACGGTACGCTGGTTATCGACTGACCAATCCCATCGGCGAACTATGCTAGAATGGAGCGGTAACAGTTCGCCGGTGAGGATGATGCGAAGCGCGCGGATTGACCACTATGAAGCCCATTCGGTGTTTCACGGCTTGCTTGAAGGCGAGGACTACCGCAACCGCGTCGCCGGCGCCTGCATCTACTGCTGCCCGCGCTGCAGCCATCGGATTCGCTTTCGCTGGCGCAGCTTTTATCAAGCGAATGAGCGCTCGGCTTTCAAATGGAAACTTCGGCGCGTTTTCGATGATATGACGCCAGCGCTGAAGACGGACGAGCAAGGCTTCCTTGACTTCTTCTGCCCCACCTGCGCCGCGCCCACCCGCATCATTTTCAGCGCCGATGACTACGCCAAGCTCGCCTATCATTTTGACATCTACGCTGCGCTGGTGGGCGCCGGAACGCGGCAAAAATGAAGAACCTGTTCGCCACCCTTCACGACTACGATCCGGGCATGCTGCCGGCATTGGCTGAAACCTGGCGGATCGACGGCAAGAGCCTCAGCGATGACGAGTTAATCCGCCAGCTGCAGGCGGCAATGATCGACCCGGAATCCGCCGAGGCAGTCTGGGACCGGCTTGATGAGCCCGCGCGTACTGCGCTGCAGCTCCTGGTCAGCAGCGCGCAAAGCCGCATGAAGATCGGCCAGTTCGAGCGCTTCTACGGCAAGATCCGCAAGCTCGGGCGGGCGCAAATCGAGCGCGAACAACCGCATACGCAAGGCGAATCCATCGCCGAGACTTTGTTCTATCAGGGCTTCATCGGCGAGGGTTTTGACAAAGTAGACGACAATCTGATCGGTTTTATCTTTGTACCGCCTGACTTGATCGCCGCCCTGCCGCTGCATAAAACGAGCTACGACAAGTTGGATGAGGGTATGGACGTTCCGCCCGAAGAGATGCGCGCCCTCGGGCTTATTGATGCCGTTGATGAGGTTTCCCCCGCTGATACCTCCATCGTTGACGATTTGACCACACTGCTGGCAGCGCTGCAAACGCATCCGGCTGCGCTGGAAGGCGAGCGTTTCGCGCCGGACTTTTCCGCAAACATAGGTCGGTATCTATTGCAGCCGCATGAGAACCGACTGTCGTTTATGCTGGGCATCGCCGAAAGCGCCGACCTCATTTCGCGCGAAGATGGCAAGGCGCATCCCCGGCGCGGCGAAGCGCGAAGCTGGCTCAAGGCGTCGCGCGCCCGACAGATCGAGCAGCTCGCAAGAGCATGGCTCGCCTGCGCGAGCTATCGCGAAATGTGGCATATCCCCGGCTTATACCCGGAAGACTCCGGCTGGTCTTACGATGCGGCGGCAGCGCGTGGCGCCGTAATGCAGCTGCTCGCCGACCTGCTGCCGCAACAAGGCTGGGTGTCAGTCAACGATCTCATCGAAATCATCAAGGAATATGAGCCCGATTTTCAGCGTCTCGATGGCGATTACGACAGTTGGTACATCCGCAATGAGGCCGGCGAGTTTCTTTCCGGCTTCGAGAGTTGGGACGCGGTCGAAGGGTCGCTCATTGAGTTTTATCTAGCGGGACCGATGCACTGGCTCGGCTTGGTTGATACCGGCGAGGACGTGGCGCGCTTGACCGCCTACGGACGCGCTTTCCTCGAACATAACGAATGGCCCCAACCAAGCGAGCCAAATGCTCGCATCGACCTGCGCGGCGACGGCGCCTTGCTTGTATCACGCCGGGTCAGTCGATTTGAGCGATTTCAGCTGGCGCGCTTCGCCCATTGTGAGAAGGCTGGCGATCCTTATCACTATCGAATTGATGCCGGAAGCATCCAACGCGCCGCCGCCCAAGACATCACCACGCAGCATATCCATTCATTCATCGCTCGTCATCTCGAAGGCAAGCCGATGCCGCTGCCAATCGTCAAACTCCTGCGCAATTGGCAGGCGGACGCCCTAACCTCCGTGACTCTTGAATCGATGCTCGTCCTGCGCGCGACCTCGGAAGAGACGCTGGAAAAGATCTATGCGATCCCGGCGTTACGCCGCTATTTGGGCGCGCGCTTGGGACCGACGGCATGCGCCCTGCGCGAAGATCAGTGGGAAGCCCTGCGATCCAGCCTGCTGGAACATGCAATCGATGTCGACAGTTCCCGCCTGCGCGCCGACAAGGAGTGATCCAGTCATTCTGATTCTTCGCCACTGACACCCAGCCGATAAACCGCGTTCTTCTTCCAGCGAGCCAGTTTGGCGACAGTGCTAGCGGCGCGCGAGAGCGGCTCGCCCGCGTCCAGCCGCGCGGAAAGCGCCCTAATTACTTTCGCCTCGTTCCAAACAGACGCGCCCGGGTCGGCGCCGCCGATCACGAGCGTGACCTCGCCGCGTGGATTGTCGTCGGCGAAAGATTCGCGCAGTTCGCTCGCCGAGCCGCGATAAAACTCTTCGAATTTCTTGCTGATTTCGCGGGCGACGCATACCCGCCGATCAGCGCCCAGTACGTCGGCGATCATCGCAAGCGACTGCGCCAGACGGTAGGGACTCTCATAGGCGACCAGTGTTTCGCCCCGCTCGGCGTATTCAGCAAGCAATTCACGCAGCGCCGCCGGCTTGCGCGGCAGAAAGCCAAGATAAGCGAAGCGGTCGCAAGCCAGTCCCGAGCCAACCAGCGCCGTTGTGAGCGCGTTCGCGCCCGGCAGCGGAACGACCTCGTGTCCGCGCTCAATCGCCGCCGCAATCAACTCGAAACCCGGATCGGAGATGCCCGGCGTGCCCGCATCCGAGATCAACGCCACATCGCCGTTTTCCAGCGCGGCGCTTACCTCGTCCAGCTTGGCGATCTTGTTGTGCTCGTGATAGCTGGTCATGGGCGTGTTGATGTCATAATGTCGCGTCAGGACGCGCGATGTCCGGGTGTCTTCGGCGGCGATCAGCGAGACTTCGCGCAAAATGCGCAGGGCGCGCAGCGTCATGTCTTCCAGATTGCCTATCGGCGTTGGAACGATGTAGAGTGCGCCCATTTGAATTGCTTCACCCTAGCGCGGCGGAAATACATGCGCCAGCGCTTCTGGCATCACGCTCTTGAAGGCGGCCAAGCTATGCCCGCTGCCCAGCTCAACAAAGCGATATTTCAAGTCGGGGTCATGCGTCATGCGCCGCTCCAGTATGCCGCGCAGCGCCAAAGCCGGCTGATAAAAGCGTAAGTCTTGCTCATAGCGCCCGACCGAATGGAAAATCCGATTGGGCAGAATCGGCGAATCGCGGAAGCGCTGGGCGAATTCTTTCAATAGCCGCACCGCTGGCGCCCGACCGAGGGGCGGCGAGATCAGAATCAAATGGCCGAAGATCGCCGGGTTCTTCAGCGCCGCATGAGCAGCTGCGATCGCGCCCTCGCCCATCCCGCCCAGCCCCAGGTCGAGCGGCTCAATCCGGTGCTCCGCCTGCAAGAATGGAAGCAACTCAGCCACAATCATAGCGTAGTGTTTGTCATTGCCGACATATTCGGCCACCCGCTCCGACTGACTGCCGCCAGCGAGCATGGCGATAATGATCGGCTCCATCCGCCCGTGCTTGATCAGCGCATCGGCGATATAGGGCGCTTCCAGCGCATTCATCGCCCATTGCCCGTCCAGAAGCACGAGCAAGCGATAACTGCGGCCGTCGTTGGCGTCGTAGCCCGGCGGCGTATAGACCCATAAGCTGCGGCTGCCGAAACCGAGCTGCGCTGAACTGAATTGATGTCGATAGACGCGGCCGCGGGCGACGGCGCTCATCGCCTGCCAAGCGGGGAAAGGTCGCGCGCGCGGCATCTGCAGCACCGATGTTTGCACACGATTGGCGTTCATCGAAAGCGCATTGCGCGAATCGGATTGCCAATAGCGGCCGACGCGCTCCATCAGGTCAACTTCCTGCGCCAGCGGCGTGCCGGGATCATCAATCGCGAACATATAGTCGACAAGGGCGTCACGCTCAAAGAAGCGTTGATAATACCAGAGCGAAGTGTCATCCAGCTTGACCAGGTTTTCGAAGGGTGGATCACGATTGACGATGTCGATGTTGAGCGCCACATTCTGCGCCGTCACCGATTCGTAAACGAAGGTCGCTTTGCTGCGCTCGACCCAGGGCCAGTTGTCTTGCGTCGTGAGCAGTTCGTCCACCAGATTCTGACGATCAATCGGCGGCGTCTGATAGACCTCGCACAAAAATTGAATGAAAGAACTCCACCTTGAAGACGCCACGCCCCGCCCTCCTTGTCGCTGCGGCAGCGACAGCCCCATTGTAGCACCGGCGCCGCCTGAGCAAAAACGCATTGAGGCTGCCTGATTAATCTCCCGCCTATGCCAGTGCATCGTTCCCTCTTCGGTTTTGCACGCAGGACAATGCGCGCAATTTCGCAACGGCATTCGCTTGATTGCTGTATGATGATGTGGGATCGTGACGAGAGTGCAAAACTGAATCCGAAGAGGTCTGGCGCGAAATCCCGCGCGAGAACCGAGCATGGGGCAAGCAATGAACATAGCATATATTTTCTCTTTCACCGAGCCGATCAGTCCCGAGCAATTGATCGTGCTTTATAAGCAGACGGGTTGGGCGAATACGCGCGATCCGCTGGAAATCCAGCAGATGTTGGATCGCAGTCATTTTACGCTTGGCGTTTGGGATGAAGATCAACTGATCGGTTTTTCGCGCGTGATCACCGATGACCGTTATCGCGCCCTGATTGATGATGTCGTGGTGGATAGCGCCTACCGCGGTCAGGGCATCGCTTCCGAGATGCTCGACAAATTGCTGAAGCGCATGCAGCATATCGAGGAAATCATGCTGGACTGCGCGCCCGAATTGGAAGGCTTTTACGCTAGGTTTGGCTTCCAGGCCAAGCGCAGCAGTTCGCTGCTACTTCGGAATCCTCGATGAAGCGCCAATCGGCAAGCGCCGTCAAACGACAACTTTCCTCCCATTGGCGAACAGGCTATTATCCACTTCTTGAGGCCAATTCGAGAATTACTGCGGCGGCAGCTATATGAGTAAACTGCGTCACAATCCCCATCTTGAGCCTTTCACGCGGCAGGACAGCCTTGTTTCGCCGGAAGATCTTCGCCAGCGGCAAGGCGTCGAAAAGGTCTATCCGATGGGGAATAACGAGAATCCGCTGGGACCGTCTCCGCGCGTCGTCGAAGCGATCAACTCCGTCGCGCCGACGCTGTCCTACTATCCCGAATATTCCGATATCGCGCTTCGGCAGGCGATCTGCGAGGCGCTGGGGCGAGGACTGGCGCCCGAGCAAATCTTCACCGGCTGCAGCGGCTTTGAAACGCTGGAGTTGATCGCGCGCGCTTATCTCGCGCCCGGCGATGAAGTGATACTGTCGCCGCCAACATTCAGCGGCGCTTACCGCAAGGTGGCGGAACCGCTGGGCGCCAAGATCATTGAAGCGCCGCTCGCGCCCGATACGTTTCAGTACCGACCCGAGGCTGTGCTTGGCGTCGTAAACGATGCGACCAAGATGATCATGCTTTGCAATCCCAACAATCCGACCGGCACGATTACCACAGCGCAGTCGATGGGTGCGCTCATGCGCGACCTGCCGGATCATGTGCTCGTTGTCGTAGACGAGGTCTACCATCATTTCGTCGACGCGCCCGATTTCCCCGATTCGATTCAGTATGCGCTGGATGGGCGGAATATCGCAATCGCGCACAGCTTTTCCAAAGCCTACGGATTGGCTGGAATGCGACTGGGATATGGCATCGCCAAGCCGGAGATTGCCAATGCCATCGCCGGTTTGCATCGCGGCTTTCATCAGAACAAGCTGGCGCTGGCGGCCGGCATCGCCGCCTGCCAGGATCAAGCGCACGTGCGGCGCTGCATCGACTATTTGCGCGGGGAAGTGGCATGGCTTTCCAGCCGCTTCGACCGGCTCGATATCAAGTATTGGAAATCGTCCACCAATTTCATCATGTTTGAAACGCCGATACCAGCCGAGGACCTCAATCGGCAGCTGCATGAGCGCGGCTTCCTGCTGCGCACGCAGACGCGCAATAATATGCCTTTTGGCATGCGGGTCAGCGCGGGAACGCGGGAGAGCAATCAAGCCTTCATTGCCGCTTTGGAGGAGATTCTGGACCGGGCGTTCACCTAATCGCAACCACATTCAAGGTCCTGCACCGCGAATAAACCGATCATTGCTCAGAGCGCGCGCCTATGATAGAATCCGCCGCGGATTCGAGGCAATGACGCGAATCCAAATCCCACACATCAGGACTCGCGGTGGGTGTTGTCCGCCGAGGCGGATTGTCACCGGAGGAAGAATGATGTGCGAGAATCAAACACCGTTACCCCAAGGAGTTCTCTAATGCCTTCAGCTGTAAAGATGCGTACCCTGCTCGAAACAGGTGTCCATTTCGGGCACCGCACCAATAAGTGGAATCCCAAGATGGATGAATTCATCTTCACCCAACGCAACGGGATTCACATCATCGATTTGCAGATCACATTAAAAAACCTCAATAGTTTTCACGACATGATCGCCAATCTTGTCGCCGGAGGCGGATCGGCGCTCTTCGTCGGCACCAAGCGCCAAGCGCAGGAAATCGTCCAGCGCGAAGCCGAGCGCTGCGCGATGCCCTATGTCAATTACCGCTGGCTTGGCGGCACGCTCACCAACTGGAAGACGATCCGCAGTCGCATCGACACCTTGAAACAACTGGAACAGCGGCGCGACGCCGGCGAATTCGACCGGCTCACGAAGAAAGAGGGGCTGGTGCTGGAGCGTAAAATCGCCAAGCTGCAATTGCGCTTGGGCGGCATCCGCGAGATGACGCGCGTACCCGATCTCTTGATCGTGGTAGACGCCGAGCGCGAGTTCACCGCCGTCAAGGAAGCCAATATCTTGAAGATACCGGTGATGGCGCTGGTCGATACCAATGCCAACCCCGATATGGTCGACCATATCCTGCCCGCCAACGACGATGCCATGCGCTCGATTCGGCTATTGATCGGCGCGCTGGCCGATGCCGTCAATGAGGGGCATAATTTGCGCCAGTCGGCTGGCATTGAAGAAGAAGAAGAAGAGACTTTCACCGACGCCTATGACGAAGAACTTGCCGATGAAGATCTGCTCGGCGAATCGACTTTGGCGAAATTGCGCGATACCAATCTATTCGGTGACGAAGGAGATGGAAGCGCCGATGGTGAAGGCGATACCAGCGACAATAGTGACGAGGCGGAAGCCGTCGGCGAAGGCGCAAGCGAGAGCGCAGATTAAGACATCCACTCAGTAGCACGGAGACAAATCTGAATATGGCAGTAAGCGCAAAAGAGGTAAAGGCACTGCGGGACTTGACGGGCGCTGGTCCCCTGGATTGCAAGAATGCGCTGGAGCAGCACGATGGCGATCTGGAGGCGGCCGCCGCATTCTTGCGGGAAAAGGCGCTCAAAGACGGCATCAAGCTGCAAGGCAAGGGGCGCAGCGCCAACGAAGGCGTCATCGGCAATTACCTGCATTTCGACAATCGGCTGGCGGTGATCGTGGAAGTGAATTGCGAGACGGATTTCGTCGCCGCGACCGACCGCTTCAAGGCCTTCGCCAAAGACATCGCCATGCACATCGCCAATATGAGCCCCAAATACGTCAAGCGGGAAGATGTGCCGGGCGACATCGTGGAGGCGGAATCGCGCATTCAGTTGGAGCGGGCGCTGGAAGAAGGCAAGCCGGAACATATCGCCGAGAAGATCGTCGCGGGCCGCCTGAACAAGTGGTACGAAGAGATTGTGCTGATGGAGCAAGCCTTCATCAAAGACGATGACAAGACCATCAGCCAATACCTTCAAGAAACGGTCGCCGAGGTCGGCGAGACGATCCACATCGGCCGCTTCCAACGCTTCGCAATCGGCGACGGAAACTAGCGTCCTGGTCAGGCGATTCTTTGGCATCGCATGAGGACAAGCGTCAGCGTCAATTCGGGGATTAGCGCAATGCTGATCCCTTCTTCGTCGGTACAGAATCATGGACCTGACTGAAACAGACTGGGGCATTCGCCTTTCTGTCTATGAGGCGCTAGCCGCGAGCGGGTATGCTCCAAGCGCTCGGGCATTGGGCGCGCGCTTCGCGATTGCCGAAGCCGAGGCGCGGCAGGCGCTGCAGCGCTTACACGATGCTCATGCGCTGGTGTTGGAGGCGGAAAGCGGCGAAATCCTGATGGCGCACCCCTTTTCAGCGGCGCCGACCGATTATCGTGTTTTCATCGGCAAGACCGCGTACTACGCCAATTGCGCTTGGGATTCGCTGGGCATCCCAGCCATGCTCGGCGCTGACGCTCGCATTGAGGCGCGCCATCCCTTGGGCGGCGAAATTGTCGAATACGGCGTGGACGACAGCAAGCTAATCGGCGGGCGGAATGCATTTGCGCATTTTGCCAAGCCATTTCGCCATTGGTATGACGACATCGTAGACACTTGAGGGACGATTCTGCTCTTCCGGTCGGAAGCGGAAATTGATGATTGGTGTCGAATCGAGAAGCGCGCCCGTGGCGCTGTTTTGACGCTGGATCACGTGTGGGAACTCGCCAAGCGCTGGTATCACGACCGGATGTCGCCGCGATTCCGCGGCCGAACAGCTGAAGAAGCCATCGCAGTTTTTCGCGCGCTCGGCTTAACCGACGATTTCTGGACGATAGCGCCATATTAATTTGACTCTAGCCCGATTTTCGGCGAATATTCCTTGTGGCAAACAACCAAGGAGCAAGCATGACGGCGAATGACCAGTTGCCATATCATCGTGTTTTGTTGAAATTGAGTGGAGAAGCCCTGGCCCGCGAGAGCGGCATGGGCATTGATCCGGAAATGACAGCCTATATCGCCCAGCGCGTGCAGGAAGTTTTTCAACTGGGCATGCAGGTTGCCATCGTGATTGGCGGCGGCAATTTGTGGCGCGGCGAACCGGCCGCGAAGCTGGGTATGGACCGCAGCACAGCCGACCACATGGGCATGATCGCGACGGTGATGAACGGCTTGGCGCTGCAAGACGCCATTGAGCGACTGGGCATTGTCACACGAGTGCAAACCGCCGTCGAGATGAATTCGGTGGCGGAACCCTATATTCGCTTGCGGGCGATCCGTCATATGGAGAAAGGTCGGGTGGTAATCCTGTCCGGCGGCATCGGCAACCCCTACTTCACGACCGACTCGGCCGCGGCGCTGAGAGCCAGCGAAATCCATGCCGATGTCATCGTCAAGGCGACCAAGGTCGATGGCGTTTACTCAGCCGACCCATTGGAGAATCCGGACGCGACGCGCTTCAATCAACTGAGCTACCAGGATGTGCTCGATCAGCAGCTGCGAGTGATGGATACAACCGCCTTCACGCTCTGCCAGGAAAACGCTATGCCAATCATCGTGCTCAATTTCTGGAACCCGCATGACTTGGTCAAAGCGCTGCAAGGAGAACAATCCGTCGGCACCTTAATCAGCGAACTGCCCGGACGTCAACCATCCTTGCCCTTGTAGAACTAGCCAAATACATGGAAATTGTAGGGGCGACTGACGGGCTGTGTCGGCGGTCTGTGTCTACGCGACCTACGCGCCCCTGCATGTCGCCCGAAGAAAGACCTAATACGCCAGCGGACGATTCGCAGAATCGCCCCAACAGCCGCATAGTAGTGGAAGAGCGCGCCTCAAGAATGAGCGAGCCCAAAAAGATCGCCGTCTTCTCCATGACGCCGCTGTTTGCCGACTTTGCCATGGGCGGCGGGCAGGCGCAGCTGAAGAAAGTAGCGCTGCATCTGGGCGAGTTGGGTCATCGCCTGACGATACTCTCGACCCAGCGCGAAGGTTCAATGTCGCCCTTCAAGTGGCATGAAAATGTCGAAATCCGGCCGGTCTTGCGTTTCAAGCAGCCTTATCCGGAGCCCTACTTCACACCGCTATACCATATTGCCAACGCCATGCGCTATGTTGGCGACGCCATTGCCGACGCCGATATCCACTACAGCCACGATGGCGGGCTGATTTTTCCGCTCGTTTATCAAGCCAAGCCAACCGTGATATCGCTGCGAAGCATCATTTATCCCGAGACGCTGCAATCCGCCTTTCTATTCCAGGGCGATGAATGGATTCTGCCTTCCGAGCATACGCGAGCCTCCTACGCTGCCGCCGTTTCGCAGTTCGCGCCAGAGACGCGCGATCGTATGCACACGATCCACAATGGATTTGATTGGGATCTGTATCGCTATACGCCGCCGTCAAGCATCTTCAAGGTCATCCCAGCCGAAGTCGCCGATCATAAAGTGATGCTCTTCCCGCATCGCCCCGATACCAACAAAGGCATCTATGAGGTGGTGCGGGTTACGAGGCGCTTGGCGCATGAACTGGGCTGGGACAATCTGCGCGTGCTGGCGCCGCGCTGGCTGGACGCGGATAGCGACTCGCTCAATATCGCCTATTATGACAAGCTGCGGCGGACGATAAACGAGGCGGGCTTGGGCGATGTCTTTGTCTTTCACGACTGGATCAGCGAAGCCCTCATTCCCGAGTACTACAGCCTGGCTGATGTGACGATGTGCATCGGCAACTGTGTGGAGACCTTCGGCAATACCCCATTCGAGTCGCTGGGCTGTGGCACGCTGCCAATCGTTTCGCGCGTCGCCACCTATCGCGAGCTCTTGCCGGACGAGCATATCGACCGGGTCGATTATGGCGATATTGACGCCGCCGCATCACTCGCCCACGCGATATTAAGCGAAGGAAGGCGCACCTCGGCGGGGACGCTCAGCTATTTGCAATCGGCATTCTCGCATGAGGCGATGGTCAGCCGCTTTGCCGATGTCATCGTTAATGCCGTGAAGAAGCCGCCAATTCAATATCGCCTGCCAGAACTTGGCGAAAACACTGCCTATCAGTTGGCGCCCTGGTGCTATATCTCGCCCGATCGCGGCATCTATCACGATTTCCTCGCCGCCTATCACGAGGACGAGGCGCTCATTCGCCTGGCGCGCGAGAATCCGAACGGATTCCTGGCATCGTCGGTGGATCCAGCGCAGCTGCGAGGCTGGGTCGATGACGGTTACATCGTGCCAGTTGTCTCAGCATAGGCTCGCCTCGTTCACGCCAACCCAAGGCAGCGCATCGCAACGGCTTCGCTCGCCGTGCGTAAGGCAATTGACGCGTGTTATACTCCAATTGCCGCTTACGATGAGGATTAAGGATCATGGCGGTCATAACCGAGTTGATTGAAGCGGGCTTGCGTCTGAAGCAGGGCGGCAACCTACGGGGCGCGATTGAGCACTTCAAGCAGCTGCATACGACCTACCCTGCCAATGCGCGCATCATGTTCGAATTGGGGACCTGCTGGCGCGCCTTTGGCGTGCCGGAACAGGCGCTTCCCTTGTACCGAGAACTGCTGGCGCTGCCTAAGAGCCAAGGCTTGCCGCCGAAGGACATCCCCCGCTTATACACGCAGATGGGCGCAACGCTGCTGGAAATGGACGAAACGACGGAGTCGTTGGCAATCATCGAAGAAGGGTTGCGGCTTCATCCAAGTTATCGCTCGCTGCGAGCCTGGCGGATCTTCGCCATGAGCTACGCCGGTTCGCATCAATCAGCGCTGGTCGATTCGCTGGAACTGATGCTGGAATCGCTGGCGCCCTCGCGCTGGGATATCTTTGAGACCGACATCAAGGCAAGAGTGAAATCGATGCGAGCGGAGCTGCCCGAGCATGAGCTTAACACAGCAGCGGAAATCGTTTTGGGCAAGCCCGCCGATTCTCCGGCAGACACAGAAGATCGCAGCGGAAGCATTCAGCCTGGAGTCGCTGGCGAAGACGAACAAGCCAGCCAGCGCAATGAAATCGCAATTTCAAGCGACGCGCCTGATACAGCAGAGACGGATGTAGCGGTCAATCTCGTGGCGCCGCGGCAGCGGAAGAAAACCCGGCGGAAGAGCAAACCAAAAGCGCAATTGGGCAAGAAAGCGGTGCGCATCGACATCAGCGGCGAGGGGGACGAGCCAGCGCAGGCAGCCGATGACGATGACAGGGGCGCTGCTGGCGGAAGCCTCAAAATCCCCATAGATCCTGATTGAGCGAATGTCCAGCGGCAGCCTGGCGCGCATGACAATGCGCAGGTTCTAGCGGATGTCGCCTTCGGTCGCAGGAAAGGTCTTCCCTCCGCTTTGAGAGGCGCAAGCTTGGGTTCAGAAACGCGGCGCATTTGCGTATACTATTGTCGATTCCGCGGCAATCGCAAGGAAGAATATGCCCGTCATATTGGCTCATGGCGCCTTGGGACCCTTCGACGAGATCATCTTTTTGAGCATAGCCCTTGTGTTTCTGGCTATGATGGGCATCAGTTGGGTGCGCAGCCAGCAGCTGCCAGATGAAGAAATAGAAGCGGATTGCGAGAGCCAGGAAGCCGACCGGGAACGATTTGAACTCGAATAAAGGAAGAATCAATGAGACTGGAACATATTGCCTTCAACGTGAACGATCCGGCCGCGCTCGCCGCCTGGTATGTCGCCAACCTTGACATGGCGCTGGTGCGATCTTTCGACGAGCCGCCCTTTATCCACTTCTTGTCCGATAGCGCGAGCAAGAGCCTGATCGAGGTCTACAGCAATCCGCTGGGTGAAATCATCGATTACCGCGCGCAGCACGCGGTCACCTTTCATCTGGCATTTGCCGTGGATGACATGGATGCGACGCGCGAGCGGCTGGTAGCCGCCGGCGCTTCGCTGGACGGCGATATTGACCATCGCGCAAATGGCGACAAGCTGGCTTTTCTGCGCGATCCTTGGGGATACGCAATCCAACTGGTGCAGCGCGTAAAGCCCATGATCGACTAAAGGCAATATGTCACTGGACATTCAATTCGACCTTCGCGTCGAGGGCGAGGCGCTGGCCGACCCCTTTCTCGACCGTTACGAGCTAGAGCTCATGTTCGAAGGCGCGCGGCAATCCATTGGCGCGGGACTGCGGCGCAAATTTGATGGCATCGTCTGCGAAGAACACACGGAAGCGCCCCGCTTCACGATCAGCGGCGTGTACGACAATGCGATTGAAGAGATGGATATTCAATATCACGTCGATACCTGCTGTCAGCGTTTCTTGCTGCGCGTGATGCAGATTCTTAATCGGCGCGCCTGATTCATACACTCGGGAGAAAATCTGCCGTGCGAGTTTTATTGCAGCGTGTTAGCGCCGGGTCGGTGACCGTTGACGGCGAAGTCAGCGGAGAGATCGCGAGCGGATTCGTCGCACTGGTCGGCGTTACCCACTCGGACACGGAAGCGGAAGCGGCGAAACTGGCGCAAAAGACGGCGAACCTGCGCGTATTTTCCGATAACGACGGCAAAATGAATCGGTCGCTGCTGGATGTTGGCGGCGGCGTCCTGGTCGTCTCTCAGTTCACGCTCTACGCCGATGCGCGAAAAGGGCGCCGTCCCAGTTACATTCAAGCCGCGCAGCCTGATAAAGCCGAGCCGGTCATCCGACGCTACGCAGACTGCCTCGTTAAGGCCGGCGTGCCACGGGTGGAACACGGGATATTTGGCGCGCTGATGCGGGTCGCGATCCAAAACGACGGCCCGGTGACGATCATGCTGGACAGTGACCACCTGTAATCGCCACAAGACATCATAAAGCGTGGTAAAGAAAGGGAATAAAATCGCAAACTAAACATTGAGTGAGTTGAGATTTGATCGAGTAATCTTGTCGATTCGCTCTGCTTGACATATTGTCTAATCCAACATAGAGTGCAGTGGCAAGTTCTATTGGCTAAGTTGTAAGGAGAAGTACCATGACACTTTCACGTATCGTTACGGTTGCGCTTGTCGTTATGCTGCTCGGCGTTCCGGTGGCAAGCGCGCAAAGGCAACTGCTTCCCGCGCCGACTGGCTTTAGCGTTGACTTTGTAACTGGCGGTGACAAGCCGGCCCGCTGGCTCGTCCAGTGGAATACCGTTCAAGGCGAAACGAAGTGGAATCTAAAGTTTCACAATGCTTCAGAGTTCGGCGATGGTTGGGGGCGCATTAAAGGCAGTAAGCAAGATCTTCCCGAAAATGAAGATCATGGCAAGATTTGGTACTGGGAAGAAAACGGCAAGAGCTATGTGAGCTTCCGAGGTTTCCTCACAGGCTATAGCAACATTCCGATCAGGTTCAAACTGTTTGTCCGTACCTCGGACAACAACAAACGTTCCGCATTCGTGGAGTATCAGTACACTCCACCTGCTGAGTAAATGATAGCAAATATCAGTCTGTAACTAGCTGTCAGACTGAATCGATTGCGCTGTAATTCTCAAATGAAAACGGGCGACCCATCTGGATCGCCCGTTTTCCGTCTCTGTTTTGCTTCCGAATCAGCTAGTTATTCCTCATCGGACTCGCGAAGAGGCAGGACGTTGGGCCAAACCGAGGCGTGATGTTCGTAGGCGTCAATGCCGATCCGGTCGGCTTCTGGAGCGACATGCAGGATGTCCATGCCGTTCAACACCCGGAACATAATGTAGCTGGTAACGCCGACCCAAACCGCGACGCCGACAACGCCTACGACCTGCGCGCCCAGCAGATCCAAGCCACCGCCGTCAAAAAGGCTTGCCCGACCCAGTAAGGCTTGCGAACCGACGATGCCGATCATCAGTGTACCGAAGGCGCCGCAAGCGCCGTGCACCGAAAAGGCGCCGACCGCATCGTCAATCTTCATCGACTCGACGACTCCGATTGAAATCACCAGCACAATGCCGGACAGCACGCCGATGATGACGGCGTTAATCGGCGTGACATAAGCGCAGCCGGCGGTGATGCCGACGAGACCGGCTAGCGATCCGTTCAGCACGAAGCTGACGTTCCAGTTCTTGGTGATGAAGTAGGTATGGAACATCGCGCCCAGCGCGCCCGCTGCTGCCGCCAGCGTGGTATTCACTGCAACCAAACCAAGCTGATTCACATCGCTTGCAGCCAGAGTCGAGCCAACGTTAAAGCCGTACCAGCCGACCCAGAGGATGAAGGTGCCGAGTGAGGCGATCGCCAGGTTGGAAGCCGCTGGCGGACGCCCGAATACGCGACCGGCGCGGGGACCAAGCATGTAGGCGCCCACTAGCGCGACGATGCCGCCGGTCATGTGCACAATGGTCGAGCCGGCGAAGTCAACAAAGCCAGCCTCGGTGATCCAGCCGCCGCCCCAAGTCCAGAAGACAACGACCGGGTAAATGATCGCGCCCAGGATGGCGCTGTAAATGAGCTTGCCAACGAATTCCGTCCGTTCAGCCATGGCGCCCGTGGCGATTGTCGCCGCCGCGCCAGCAAAGGCAAACTGGAAGAAGAAATTCACAAAGAGCGTGCCGTCGCCTTCGCCTGCGCCAGTCGCGCCGCCGAGGAACAATTCAACTTCGCCAAGAATCGAACTGCCGACACCCGCTTCGGCATCGTATGCGCCGAATGCGATACCGTAGCCAACGATGAAGAAGACAATGCCGGTGACACAGGCATCCATGAAGTTTTCGGCGAGTGAGTTCACTACCCCCGTTTCACGGATCATACCGCCTTCGAGCATGGCGAAACCGGCCTGCATGAAGAAGACCAGGAAGCCCGCCAGCAGAATCCAAACGTGATCGAGGTTCGACTGCACCGCGTCCACATTTGCCTGCACCGCGGCAATCGTCAACTCTTCCGCCATCGTTTCTTCAGCGGCCGCGTCGTCGGCTGGCGGGTCGTCTTGTGCGATTGTGCCAAAGCCAAAGCTATAGAGGATTACAAGTCCCAAGAAAATCGAGATCAGGCGATAAGCCATTTTGCGCTTGCTGCCAAATCCCACCTTGCTTTTCATCATTTTCTCCTCCGCACAGACGAACTAGCGCTTCTTCTCCATTGGTAGCAGTGTACATTGAGAGGCGCGTGCGAAAGTAGCGCAATTCTGTCCCAATTACGCGCAATCCTTTTGTTCATTTCTTACAACGGGTAGGCGATGGTTCACTAGGTGTATGGTCTTGGATTATAATGGTACTGTTTCCAATGAGCAAAAGGACGAATTATGGGACAGATACTTCACCCTCGCGCCACAACGACAGAGGCAACCCGCCGAGCGATACAGAATAGTCAAGAGAGCATAAGGAAGCTGGCCAAACGGTATGGCATCAATCCTAAGACGGTCGCGAAGTGGAAGAATCGCGATTCCGTCAAAGACCTGCCGATGGGACCGAAGCAGCGGCGATCCACTGTCCTGAGCGAGCAAGAAGAAGCGATTATCGTGGCCTTCCGCAGCAAGAC
>JAJECX010000007.1 GCA_022821805.1 Anaerolineae bacterium | reverse complement strand
CATCCAAGCCTACAACTTTGCCAAACGGCTCAAGACATTGCAGGGGCGAAGTCCCTACGAGTTTATCTGCGATCGCTGGCGGGAAAACCCGGAAAACTTTCATGCTGAGCCGAACCATCTCACTGCTGGACCATACATCTATGCCGAGCTCTTGCCCAATTTCAAGAGCAAGCTGTTTAATATTGGCTGCGACGAGACTTTCGAGCTTGGATTGGGCCGCAGCAAATCTTTGGTAGAACAGAAGGGCAAGGGACCGGTTTACCTGGAATTCTTTCTGGAGGTCTGCAAGCTCGCGCGGGCGCACGGGCGGACGATTCAGTTTTGGCCCGATATCATCAACGGCTATCCCGAACTGATACCGCAACTGCCCAAGGACATAATCGCCTTGGAGTGGAATTATGAAGCCGGCTACGATTTTTTGGGAAAGACGAAGCCCTACGCCGAAGCCGGCATTCCCTTTTATGTCTGTCCCAGCACGTCGGTAATGCGGACCATAATCGGACGTACTGACAATTGTTTAGCCAATTTGCGCGAAGCGGCCGAGCAAGGTCTTCAGAACGGCGCGATCGGCTACCTCAATACGAATTGGGGCGACACCTGGGGCTGGCGTCGTTGGTTACCAGTGAGTTATCTCGGCTTTGCCTATGGCGCGGCAATGAGCTGGGCTTACGCGGCAAATCAAGATCTGAACCTGCCGCTCGCGCTGGATACCTTCGTTTTTCAGGACAGCGCCGCTGTGATGGGAAAGCTTGTTTATGACCTTGGCAACGCATACCAAGAGGCAGGCGTCATTCAGAATGTCGCCAGCTTGCTCTATTCGCTGCATATATACTCGCTGGCAAACTTGCGCGAACGCGCCGAGTTGCTATTTCACGCTGGCGAGAGCCGGCAGATTCTTTTAGATGACGACCTGTTGCGGGCAAATCTGCGCGGAGCAGTGGAATACGTTGCTGACAAAATTGCGCCGATAGGGCAGGCGCGCATGAGCCGGCATGACGCCGATCTCATCAAACGCGAATTCGCTCACATGGCGCAACTGGCGCAGCATGGCGCGCGCCGCGGATTGCTGCAAACTGCTGATCCCTCGGTGACGCGGCAGCACATGCGCGATGAACTGGATGCAATCGAATACGAATATCCTTTGCTATGGCTGGCGCGCAATCGGCCAGGAGGGATGGCGCCGAGCCAGCAGCACCTCGCCGAGCTAAGGCTGCTGTATGATTAACCCCCGCCGTCCCCTCCCATTGAAATGGGGAGACGTTTGCTGATTCGGGGAGACTCGGGCGATTCACGTCTGCGAGCCGGCGCGTGGCGCGTAGGCACAGCGGGAAATTGCATGATTGTATGCGAGCCGAGGCGCGCCCCTCGGGCCGGCTAGGCGATGTGTAAACGGCTAGACAGCGGCGAGGCTGTGAATTTGCGGTCTCATCCATATATAATAGGGATTAGCAGTGGCAAGGCTGGGTTATGTGATTTGCATAGCCTGGGGAAAAGAGAGGTCGATCGATGACCGACGACAAGCAACAGCGACGGATCAAGTTTTATCGTTCACCGGTGCCGGCGGCGGATTTGGCGCGCCTAAACCAGCGCAGCGACGCCAAGGGAATGGCGCAGACATTGGCATTCTTGGGAGTGCTCATCATCACGGGCGCGCTCGCCTGGTATTCGGTCGGCCGGGCGCATTGGCTGGTCGTCATCGCGCTGATTTACTTATATGGATCTTTGCAAAAGTTTACTGTTAATGGACACCACGAATTCTGCCACAAGACTGTTTTCAAGACCCAATGGCTAAATGAGTTCTTTGTCCACATTTTCAGTTTCCTCGGCTGGTTCAGTCACATCTCGTTCTGGGCGAGCCATCAGGCGCATCACCGCTACACCTTGCACCCGCCCGACGATTCTGAAGTAGTGCTGCCGGTCAAATTCACGCTCAAGTCTTATCTCCCTTTCGCCTTCATCAATGCGCGCGGCTTCTTCTTGCGCATGAGACACACGCTTAGGCTCTGTTTCGGCATCATTGAAGATGATTGGGAGCGGGTACTCTTCCCGCCCGAAAACGTGAAAGGCAGGCGAGCGCTCTTCAATTGGGCGCGTGTTCTCGTCATCGGTCACGGGCTGATCGTCGTGATCTCCGCGCTGACCGGTTGGTGGATGCTGGCGGTGCTGGTGACCTTCGGGTCCTTTTACGCCGGCGGTTTTCAATATCTATTGAATGTCGCGCAGCATATCGGCTTGACCGACAACACCCCCGATTACCGCATCAATACGCGCACCATCGCCCTCAATCCGATATTAGCCTTCCTCTATTGGCAGATGAATTACCATATCGAGCATCATATGTACGCCGCGGTGCCCTTTTACAACCTGCCCGAATTGCACCGAATCGTGAAGGGCGACATGCCGGAGCCCTGTCAGGGAATCAGTGGGACCTGGCGGCAGATCATCCCGATCCTGCTGCGCCAGCGGACCGAGCCGGACTACCAGTTCGCGCCGGAATTGCCAACTCCTCAAAGAACCTAGCGCTCCGCCATCACATCGCCGCTATCGCCGGGCGGAATGCGAATCGAAATCCGCCTGGGAGTTTCAATCATGACAATTCCGTCCGACAAATCGAGCGCTTTAGTTCCATATATCGGTTATTCTATCGGGTAAAATGACGGCTGATTCCCTCTTGCCTGGCTACCTTGGTCGAATAACCGAGCTTGCAACAACAACTATCGTCCGGCAGCCACAATTCGCCGCGCGCCGCAAACAATATCGCCTCCTGAATCAGAAAGTCTCCCCTGACTCGTCGGGGGGATTTAGGGGGGTGAGAGCCGTCATCTTGGGGTTTCCCTTGCGGGAACTGCGCCGCGCCTTACGCGCGAAAAGCAGCGGCGGAGAACGCCGTTGCGATTAGCCGCGTTCACCTGCCATTGCGCTCTCCTCGACCAGACTCCAACTCGCAGGCAGGTACACGATGCCGCGATGCTCCATCTGCTCGATCACTTCTCTGCCGCCATATACATCGAAGGTATAGGCGTAGGACACGGAGTCAATCACCGGACCGGCGATTTCCCTCGCCACTAAGTCGATCCAGTACTGGCCCGGCAGCAGGTTGATATTGTCTATGCGGCATTCCAATACGCTGTCGCGCTCCAGGACGAGCGAATCGCGCGAAGATATTGGCAGATCGACAAAACTGATCACGGTACTGGCTGGATCAACGATGCGCAGCGAAAAGCGGTAACTGCCCACGGATTCTTTGACGTCGAGCGAAATGCGAAAGAATACAGAATCACCGGTCAAGAAGCTGATGATTTCCTTCCCGCTGTCCACCTCGTGCATGCTGATTTCCGTGATGCGAAAGGCGCCCGTGCCTTCCCGCAAGTCGGCAGCGATCATGTCCTTCGGCGCGATCACTGTCGAATGGTCCATCGCGCCATGAAAATAGGCGTTAAGGATATCGCCAGGCGAGCCCGCTGCGGTGATGCGACCGTCCTGCAAATAAATCGCGCGATCACAGATTCGCTCAATCGAATAAGGATTATGCGTAACAAAGATGACCGTAACGCCGCTGTTGGACAGCTCGTCCATTCGATTCAGACATTTCTTCTGAAAATTGATATCTCCGACCGACAGCACTTCGTCAATCAAAAGGATATCGGCATCGACATTGACGGCGACGCTGAACCCAAGCCGCGCCTGCATACCGCTGGAATATTGCCAGACTGGCTTGTTCAGCCAATCGCCCAATTCGGCGAAGTCTTCGATTTCTTCAGTTTTCGCCTCCATCTGCTGGCCGCTGAAGCCCATAATCGCGCCCAGCAATTTGATGTTTTCGCGGCCCGTCAAGTCTCGGTGAATCCCGGCAGCGAGCTCTATCATGGGAAAGAGCCGCCCACTGACCGCCATCGTTCCGTAGGTGGCCGGGCTTACGCCGGCGATCAGCTTCAGCAAGGTGCTCTTGCCAGCCCCGTTTTTCCCGACAATGCCCAGCGATTCGCCGTGCCCAACCTCGAAGGTGACATCGCGCAGCGCCCAGGGTCCGTAAGCCTCGCGGTCAGCATGGTATTCGCCGCGAAAGCGATCGATTTTTCGTCGCAGCCAGGGGCGCAAGGGCAATCCGTAGCGTTTCCATACATCCTGCGCCTGAATGGCAAAGTCGCCAACCATCAGCGAATCCGTCTCCGTCGGATGCGTGGACTACAATACATCGGCAAAGTATCGCGACATGAACTGATAAAGCGGGAAGGCGATCAACAAGCCGAGGCAGATAAACAGCAGGCTGATTAGCAAGCCCCCTACATTGGGCGCTTGACCAAATACCAGCACCTTGCGAAAGCCATCCATGATCGCGACCGCCGGATTCAGCGTATGAAGCAGCGGAAATTGAGCCAGCAATTCATGCGACGAATACATGACTGGCGTCAGAAACAGCCAGACTTGCATGATGTATTGGATGCCATGCAAGACATCGCGCCGGTAGATCGTAAAGGCGGAAATGCCGATGCCGACCGCCCAGCCCATCGCGCCGGTCATCAGGATCAACAGCGGCAGCCACAACCAAGCGCCCGTGATGGGAATGCGAAAAATCTGCAATACGACCACGAGCACAATGCCGGACATCAGGAAATCGAAGGCGGTCGTCAATATGACGACGAAAGGGAAAACCTGGCGCGGCACCGGCATCTTGCGCAGGATCGTCCCGTTTGCCAGAACGCCGTGGGGAATGCGAACAACCGAACTCTGGAAGAAGGTCCAGGGCACGGTGGCCGCCATGACAAAAGCCAGCCGCGGCATGCCTTCACTGCTCGCGCCGACCAGACCGCTAAGAAAACTCAGTATCACTGTCGACAGAATCGCCGGTATGATCGCCCAAAGCGGACCAAGAAAAGTGCGCCGGTATCGAGCGCGAATATCGCGGCTGGTCAGCGAGATCAGCAGGTTCCAGTAGCTGAGCCAAAGCTCCACCGTATTCTGCGCTGGATTGTTGTTTGACCACTGACTCATAAGGTATCGAGAGTGCCTAATTTCGTGGATATGCCTGTATTTTCCCCCACCCTAAATCCCTCCCCGACCGCCGGTGTCTACGCGGCGCATAAAGAGGGAGGGACTTCAAATCGTAGTATTGCTCCCCTTCCCTCATTTTGGGGGCAAGGGGCCGGGGGATGGGGGCTAGTTCGAGAATCCATGCAATTAGACACTTCCAGCTATCGGAGAAATTCGGGCTGGCAAAATACTCCGCTATTATGGCGCGTAACCGACAAATGCACAGGTTCAATGCCCGCAAGCATATACACGCTATCCGCCGTCCGCGCTCAGCGCCCGCCGCTGGTCATGGACTCGCCTGACAAGGTCTGCCATCTGCGCCAGCACACGAGCGCGCGTCGCGCAGTCTCCCCGCAGCGCGCTGCCAAAGCAAAGAACTACGACCGGATCGCGGTAGACGGGAAACATCATCTGGAATGTCGCCGCCAGAAAATGCCGTTTATCGTGGTCTCGATAGCGCCGGACGATCGGGTTTCGCAGCGCCGCGCGCGAGATCACGCCGCCCACCGCGAAAGGCACAATTGCCAAATCGGGCACGTGACGCGCCAGCAATTCAACGCTGCGCGACCATTGCGGCAGTGTCTCCAGCGCCGCTTCCAGGCACAGCGCGGGGTCCGCTTCGATTGCGCCGCGCGGATACAGCAGCAGGGACTTGCCCGCGCGCAGATGCCGCAGCGCCGCTTTGATGGAAGCGACCGGAAGGCGCTGATCGACGACGATGACATGACGCCGCATCGCCCGCAAACCGGGCAAGATGCCGAAGTCATTGACGAGCAAATGCGTATCCCGCCGCGGCGAAGCTGCCAATAGCGCATGCGCGTCGCCCAAGCCCGCATGGTTGCCTACGAATAGCGCCGGTCCCGTCAAGGGCACATTCTCCGCGCCCTGAATATGCATGCCCTTCGTCCCGATATCCACCAGCCACTCGCTCGCGCCTTTCAAGTGACCATCCCGCGCGATCATGCCTTCCATCTTGAGCCCCAGCCGCGTCAGCTCCAGCGCAAACGGCGCGCAGGCGATGTGGAGCGCGGCATTAAGGATGGGATTGCGGAAGCAGAAAGCCTCCACGACTGAGGTTGACATGGCGCGGTAGAGGCGGAGGGAGGGAGGTGCTTTCGACGAAGAGAACAAGTTGGCAAGGACAAATGACAGTAAGCGGCGTTGTCGCACGATTCCTCCAGCGCGCTTTGATTTCTACGCTGTGCGCTTCTACAATAAATGATAAGACTGAATAATTCAGTCGGCAAACCGTCCCTTGGAAGCCATTGGCGCCGCCAAAGCAAGGAACTGCCATGCAAATTATCAGCGACTTCATCCAGCTCATGTTGGACCGGCGGGTATCGCTGCTATCCAAGCTGCTGTTTTTTGGGCTAGTCGGCATCTATATCGTACTGCCCATCGACCTCATACCCGACTTCTTACTGCCGCTGGGGGTAGTGGATGACGGCGGCTTGATTGTAGCGGCTGTGATCGCCTTCACGCGGCATGCCCGCAAGCAAGTTGAGCCCGAGATCGTAGCCGACGCCGCCAGCAGCGATGTCACAGTTTTGCCAGCTGATACGCCGCCGCCAGCAGCAAGTGGCGATACCGCCCTGGCGCTATCCGAGAAAGCCTCGTCTAAGCCGGCCCCGACCAGCCAAGTCTTCATCCATCGCGATTCGCGTGGTTCCGGGCTGAGCTGCGGCTGCCTGGCATTAATCGCATTGCTCATCGCCTCCCCGTTCGTCGGGATAGCTGTGCTAGCGCTTTCAAGCGGCTTTGCGCTAAGCGGGCTGATCGCGCCTGTCTTGGATTTCATCAATCCGCCGCCCAGTGTCAATTTTGTTTCCAGCCGCACGATTGTTGACAGCTTGCGCGGGTTGGGCCAGTTGGTTACAGTGCGCAGCGAACTCTCCAAGCCTGATCTGCAGGTCGCCATAAACGAAGGCATTGCCAATTCCGGCTATCACAGCGCCAGCCACGTAGCCCTCGGCAGCATAGAAGCGGGCGTGGACATCACGCAATTTGGCCGGGATGACGTACGCTTCAACGCGCAAGATGGCAGCATCCACCTGACCTTGCCACAGCCGATGATTACCAGCTGCAACGTCGAACATATCGACCAGCGAGACCACTCGATTACCGTGCTGCAGAAGGATTGGGACGCGGTGCGGCAATTGGCGGAATATGAAGCCATCATGCAGTTTCGCGAAGACGCGCTGGAAGGCGGCATCCTCGCGGAAGCGAAAGCCGAAATCACCCAGCGGCTGGGCGCCTTCCTCAACATCTTGACCGGCTCGCCCGTGCACATTGAGTTTGAAGACGAAGGCGAGGCGCAGCTTGGCGCTACCTGCCTGCCCGATTTACCCGCTGGCTGGCAAATTGATGCTGAAAATGGCGAATGGAAACGAGCGCAGTAAGGCGCGTCCAAACACCCGATAGCCAAATCTTAAAATAATCTAACAATTATTTGATTACTCCTTGACAGTAATTGAATATTCGTTAGATTATCTGCCCTATGGTTCCATTTACCCATCGGCGGCGGACTACCAATGATCACTCCCGGCGCCACCATCGCAAAGGAAGTGATTGCATGTTCCCAAAGAAATCCTTATTGCTCATCCTGCTGGCGGCTTTTGCGCTGCTGGCAACGCCCGCATTGGCGGAGGATCGGGTGACCAAGCTGGTCGTCCGCAACAATCTCAAGAATGGCCGGCAATTTGAAGCGGTCTTCCAGCCGGGCTTGTATGTCTTGCATCCATTCACATTGGGGTTCCCTGATGCAATTTTTGAGCTGGATGTAATAAGCAATCCTTCATCAGCTTGTTTTATCCGCGGCGATCACAACCATCCCGATCATATTGGGCATATCGATCGTCTATTGCTGAGACCCAGTGCCGCATGGAGATATTTTGAATTGCAGGATACCTGTTACCTGCGCTTCGAGATTCGCAATTATTATCAAGGCGCTGTGAATATCCGTCAGGTCAAAAAGGTCAAGACCATTGAACTCACGGAAGAATGGCAAGAAGTCACCTTCGGTCCGGGGCGCTGGAGCGGATCGGCCTTACACAAATACTTCACAGCGGAGTTTAGGTATGAAAGCTACTCCCATGACTGCTATGGCACCATCGGCGACTATGGCTTCTCGCAGTCAAAAAACTCCAAGCTTGGCGTTGAAGTGGGTTTCATGCTGGACAAACCATGCACATTGGAGATGCGCGGGTATCACTGGACAACGGACGACGATGGCAACAATATTCTTGTGCCTGGGCCGCGGACAGCTACCTTCGTCAAATCTCGGTAGTTGCAAACGTTGCGCCAAATGAAAAAGCTCCCTCTGCAAGAGAGGGAGCTTTTTTGATTATGATTATGATTATGCTGCGGAACCGTAAAGTCAACCCCCGCCCGTCATCAGCAAACCCAGTTGCTCGATATCAACATCCTTATTCTCAACCTCGCCCACAATCCGCCCCTCGTACATCACCGCGATCCGATCCGACAGCGCGCGAATCTCATCCAAATCCTCGCTGATGAGCAGAATCGCCGTGCCCTTGTCGCGTTCCTGCAGCAGCCGCTGATGAATATACTCGGTCGCGCCGATATCGACGCCGCGCGTCGGCTGCGCCGCGATCAGCACACCCGGATCCCGCGATAGCTCTCGCGCCAGCACCAGCTTTTGGATATTCCCGCCCGACAAACTTTTGACCAGCGTCTCCGTGCTCGGCGTCTTGATCTCGTAGGTCTCAATCGCGCGCCGACAGAATTCGCGGATCTTGTGGAAGAGCATAAAAATCTTGCCGCGCGTGAACTTGGGATGTCCATGATCCTGCAAGACGTAATTCTCGGCGACGCTGAATTCTTTGATCACGCCATCGAGCATGCGCTCTTCCGGGATATGCGACAATCCAATGGCGTTCAGCGAGGACGGATGCGCATTGCTGACATCGTTGCCGTCTACCGTGACGGCGCCCGCCGTTAAGGGGCGCAGCCCGGCGATGCACTGCGCCAACTCCTGCTGACCGTTGCCCGAGACGCCGGCGATGCCAACAATCTCGCCGCCACGCAAGCGCAGCGATACATTGTCTAGCCCGACTGTGCCCCGATTGCTCAGCGCGCTGACGCCGTCCAGAATCAATCGATCTTTACGCGGATCGGCCGCCTGTTTATCGTATTCCAGCAGCACGGGCCGTCCCACCATCATCTCGGCGAGCTTCGGCCGCGTCGCCTCGCTTGTGGGGATCGAGTTGACGCGCCGGCCATCGCGCAGCACCGTAACGCGGTGGCTGATTTCCAGCACCTCGTGCAGCTTGTGCGAGATGAAAACCAGTCCGTGCCCATCGTCCGCCAATTGCTTGAGGATGCGGAACAAGCCGTCCACTTCTTGCGGCGTGAGCACCGCCGTCGGCTCATCAAGAATCAGCAGCGCCGCCCCCTTATAGAGCGCGCGCAGGATCTCAACCCGCTGCTGCTCGCCAACCGCCAGCTGCCAAATCGGCAGATTCGGGTCGACTCGCAGATTGTAAATCTCCGACAGCTCCAGCACGCGCCGGCTGACCACATCCAGATCAAGCCGCGCGCCCCGCGACGACTTCATGCCGAGCGCGATATTCTCCGCCACCGTCAGCGATGGCGCCAGCATAAAATGTTGATGAATCATGCCGATGCCATGCTGAATGGCGTCCTGCGGGTTACGTATGATGGTCTCAGCGCCGTTGATGCGGATATGCCCCTCATCCGGGTGATAGAGGCCATAGAGCATCTTCATCAGCGTAGACTTGCCCGCCCCATTCTCGCCCAGCAGCGCGTGAATCTCGCCCGCGCGCACGTCAAAATCAATGCCATCCGCCGCGAGCACGCCGGGGAAGCGCTTGACGATCCCAATCATCTCAAGCTGGTTGATGCGCTCGTGACCCGTCGGCAGCATCTGGGAGCTAGTCGTGGCTTCATCCGCCATTTGCGATTACCGTGTATCCCTCATTGCGAATTTCGTAGGGACGACACTTGTGTCGCCCGCCACCACCTCCATTTGTAGACACCCGCGCGACAAAGCCGCTGCCCACGCAAAATACTTTGCGTCTCGCTGCGATTTGCTCCCCCTCCGCAGGTCAGTGTCGGCGGTCGGTGTCTACGCGACCTACGCGACCCTCTTTATGGGATGCCCACATAGAGATGGCGGGAAAGGGGCTGGGGGTGGGGGGTTGCCGCTCGCAATGTAAACAGGGGCGAGCAGGTGGCTCGCCCTCCCACAAACTCAATTAAGGGCAAACATCCAATCCTACCCGGCAAACTCCATGACCAAACCACCGTTGGCCAGCGTCAACACATAGGATTCGCCGCCCAGCACACCCATCTGGATATGGCCAATCATGTCGGCCAGAATGACCTCCCACTTGTAGACTTGGAAGGCAACGGCGGACTCGCCGGCAAGCTCAGCCTGGCTGGACTGCGTGCCGAACCAGCGCGCGCCGTTCTCACTGCCGACAGCGATGGCGCCAACCACCATCTGCGCCGTGCCAGTCAGGATATCGGCGCCATTGGCAATATGGGTCTCGGCCGCCTCGGTCGCCAGCGGCACATCGCTAAACGACTGGATGTACACAACATTGACCGTCGCATCGGGGTTGGAAGCGCCGACGCCGGCGACAAAGCCATCGACATAGAGCTTGGCATCGCCCACTTCAATCGGACCGACAACACCGATGACATCGGTTTCCGTCATCAAACCGGCGATCACGCCATTGACGAAACCGCCCTCATCCGCCGCCGCCGTGTAGGCAAATACGTTATCCAAGCCGAAGGTGTTCTCGTCCGTGCCCCAGGCGAAGCTGACTTCGGGGAATTCCGCCGCCAGCTCTTCCACCACCGAGCCGAACTGCGAACCATGCGCGATCACAAGATTGTAATCGCCCGAAGCCGCCCATTCACGCAGCGCGACAGCGGCATCATCCACGATGAAGGTGCCATCCTGGAAATCGAATTGAAAATGGTCTTCACCCATTTCCGACTGAATCGCCATCAAGCCATCATAAATGCTCTGGCTAAAGGCGAGGTCGTTGGTCGCGCTGGGCGCTACGGCGGCAACGCGAAAGACATCGTCATTCGCCATCGTCGGCATCACCCCAACAAACAGGGCGACTATCAAGGTAAGCAGTAGAACTTTCTTCATGGGTACTTTCTCCTTATGTGGATAGTTGGTTTTAGACCGGGCAAATCCGCCCGAGAATAAACAATGGACTGTCGCCGCTTCTCGTCCCGCTCGTGGTCTAGTCTTCGCCGTCATCCTCCATCTCTTCGTCCGCCATTTCCTCCTCCATCATTTCAGGTATTGGGATGATATCTCCTAAGATGATACCTGTGAGCGTTTCTTGGGCAGCCGTCATCAGCTCGTCACTGACTTCAAAGTCCTTGTCGAATTCCATGACCAGGCCATTGTTCTCCAGCGTCAGTTTGTAATATTCGCCGCCCAAAACGCCATCCTTGATGTTGGCGATCATGTCCAGCAGGAGGACGTCCCATTTGTAAATCTGGAATGCCACGCCGATGTCTTCGGATAGTTCATCCTGGCTGGCATCGGAACCAAACCAGAGCACATCATTCGCCACTGCGACCGCAATCGGACCAACCACCATCTGCGCCGTGCCCGTCAAGACATCCGCGCCATTGGCAATATGCGTCTCCGCCGCCTCGGTCGCCAGCGGCACATCGCTGAATGATCCGATGAATACGATATTGACGTCAATCTCTTCATCAACGGACGCAACCCCGTTGGCGAATCCATCCGCATACAGCTTGCCATCGCCGACCTCGATCGGTCCCACCAAGCCTACCACGCCAGTCTCGGTCAGGTGCGCCGCCAAGACGCCGTTGAAATACCCGCCTTCGTCCGAGGCCGCCGCGTAACTGTATACATTATCCATGCCGAAGGTGTCTTGCCGCGTTCCCCAGGCGAAAGACACATCGGGGAATTCAGCCGCCAGCTCCTCCACAATGGGACCATATTGCGATCCATGCGCGATCACCAACTGAAACTCGCCCGATGCCGCCCAGTCACGCAGCGCGACCGCGGCGTCATCCACGATGTAGGTGCTGTCCTGAACGGTGAACTCAAAAGCCTCTTCGCCAAGTTCTTCTTGAATCGCCACCAGTGCGTCATACATGCTCTGGCTGAAGGCAAGGTCATTGGTCGCGCTTGGCATCAAAGCCGCAATGCGGAATACGTCGTCCTGCCCGATCGTCGCTGCGCCCGTAACCGCAAAGACAGCTAACAGGATTGTCAACAATATGTTTCTCATCATCTACTCCCCCAATTCAACACCTTATTGAACAAGCAATGTCGTAGCCGAGTGTCCGCCAACTACTCCCCCCGCTCATAGGGCTTGGTCAGCGCCGTCGGCTGCTCATGACGCTTGGTGGCGAAGACCAGCGCGATGATGGTAATCACATACGGCGCCATCACCGCAAACTCAGACGGGATGTCGGCGCCGATTACCTTGATCTGCAGCTGCAAGGCATTCACGAAACTGAAAAGCATGGCGCCGGCCGCCACCGTCCAGGGCCGCCAGCCGCCGAAATACACCAGCGCCACCGCGATGAAACCTTGCCCGGCGGTTAGATTCTGCTGGAAAAGATTGATAAGCGCGATCGAGAGCGACGCCCCCGCCAAACCAGCCAATACGCCGCCGATGGTAGTTGTAGCGTATCGCACCCGCGTCACGCTGACGCCCATGGCATCAGCCGCCTCCGGATTCTGCCCGACCGCCCTTATCATCAATCCGAAGGTCGTATTATTGAGTATATAAGCCGAGATTGGCACCAGCGCAAAGGCGACATACACCAGCAAGTTATGATGAAAAAAGATCTCGCCAACAATCGGCAAATCGGTCAAAACCGGGAAGTTGATCCGGGGAAATCCGCTTACGGATTTCGGCGTGCCCACCCATTGCTGGAATAGCAACTCGCTTAAACCAAGGCCGAAGAGGTAAACGCCGATGCCGCTGATGCCTTGCTTCGCTTTCAGCGTCACGCTGACGAACGCCATTGCCAAGCCCATCAATCCGCCCACGATCAAAGCAACCGCGACTCCGAACAACAAACTCATGGGTTCGCTCATCGTCGCATTCACCTGCGCCACGTGCACAGCGTAGAAGCCGGTGAACGCGCCCATCAGCATCATGCCGTCAACGCCCAGGTTGAGCACGCCACTGCGCTGGGCGAATGTCTCGCCCAATGCGGCGAAGATGTACGGCGTCGCCAATCGAATTGCCGAGGCGAAGACGCTGGCGGTGAGGATGTCATCCAAGCCCATCAGCCGTCCTCTTCCCCGTCATCGCTTTCATCAGTTTGCTCCGCGACGCTAACCCGCCGCTTGCTTCGCTGCAAAATGAAAATCTCGCTGCTGACGACGAAGACGACGATCAAGCCATTGACCGCCGTGATCAGCGACGCCGGCACCCCCAGCTCGCGCTGCATCTTCTGCGCTCCAACCAACAGCCCGCCGAAGAAGGCCGCTGCCGGTATCGCGCCAATCGGATTCAGCCCGCCGAAAAGCGCCGCCACAATGCCGTTGAAGCCGGCCGCGCCCGTGAAACCCGCCGGCGACCCATCGGTCTGCAATCGATATTGCAATCCCAATACCTGAACGACTCCAGCCAACCCGGAAAAACCGCCAGCCAGAAACATCGAAAACATCATTTGCCGCTTCACATTGATGCCGGCGTAGCTGGAGGCGCGCTGGTTCTCGCCGACCGCCCGAATGCGATAACCCCAGGATGTGCGCCAAAGAAAAATATAGATAATCACCGCCAGCGCCATGGCGATGATCAAACCCCAATGCAAGCGCGTTCGCGCAAACAGCCAAGGATCGCCAATCGGCAGCGATAAACGCGGGAGCTGCGCCGCAGTGACCAGCCTTGCCGTCTTGGGGATGTTGTTGAAGCCCGCCTCCGCTGGATCCAGCAATATGCCGTTGAGCAGAAAGTTCATCATCTGCACCGCGATCTGATTGAGCATGATCGTGCTCAAGATCTCGTTGACATCGAAATAGGCTTTCAGAAAGCCGGCCAACCCGCCATACAGCGCGCCCATCAGAAAGCCGCCTAGCAATGAACAGGTCACGATGATCAAGTCAAAGGCGCCGGGCGTTTTCGCCATTTCCGCCGGAACCCGCGCCTCCCCCAATACCAGCGCGACCGTCACGCCGGCCAGGGCGCCCGCGATCATCTGCCCTTCCCCGCCGATATTGATCATGCCGCCGCGGAAAGCGATCGTGATGCCGATGCCGACGAAGAGAATTGGCGTCGCCTTGACCAAGGTCTCCGCGGTCGCATTCTCGGAACCCACCGCCCCTTTCAGCATGAAGTCGAAGGCTTCAAAGGGATTGGCGTTCAGCGCAATGAGCAACACCGAGGACACGACCAGCGCCAGCAGCAAAGCGATGAGCACCGGCGCAAAGTCAATGAGCCGATTCAGGCGACCCGCCAACGCGGACTCAGAAAAACCAGAGCTTATGTTCAAAGTAGCCACACCCTTGCAGGGGCGATTCTGCGAGCCGCCAACTGCGCCGACACTGCGGATCCTAAACGATGAAGTTTCTGCATCGCGAACGAAGATGAGCCAGTGAACAGAATAAAACGACTGTTAGTATGCCAAGTTTCGAGTGTTTCTTCAACTTCTCGTCGGAAAGGGACTGCTTTTGGCTATAATTGTCGTATCGGGGAATGAACTTTGTTAAAGTTGCGCTATGGGTATCCTACCGAATTACAAGCTTGGCAATTTCGAATTTCGCCCGGGGCGGCCGCGCCCCTTTGGCGCGACGGTCCTGCCAGAGGGCATTAACTTCTCGATCTTTTCCTGCCACGCCAATTCCTGCAGTCTCGTCCTCTTTGAGCGGGGCGCCGAGACGCCCCTGGTGGAGATTCCCTTCCTCGATTCCTTCCGCACCGGAGATGTCTATGCGATGACGGTCCTCGATCTAGACCCGGACCAAATCGAATACGGCTTCCGGATCGATGGTCCCTTCGATCCCGCCAATGGACATCGTTTTGACCCGCAGCGAATCCTGCTCGATCCTTACGCCAAATCGATCGGCGGGCTGGACAAGTGGGGCGAATCCGGCGCCCGCGAGGGCATCTACCCATATCGCGCCCGCCCACATATTGACGACTTCGACTGGGAAGGCGATAAGCAGTTAAACATTCCGCTGGAAGATCTCATCATTTACGAAATGCACACGCGCGGCTTTAGCGCGCATCCCGCATCCGATGTGAGCGCGCCCGGCGCCTTTGCTGCCATTATCGAGAAAATCCCCTATCTGAAGCAGCTAGGCGTCAACTGCATCGAATTGATGCCGGTCTTCGAATTCGACGAATTGGATAACGACCTCCAGAATCCGGAAACCGGCGACCAGCTGGTGAATTTCTGGGGCTACAATCCTGTTGGCTTCTTCGCGCCAAAGGCGGGCTACTCCGCCTCTGGCGAACCAATCAATGAACTCAAATCGCTGGTCAAAGCTTGTCATCTCCATGGCATCGAGGTCTGGTTGGATGTCGTTTTCAACCACACCGCCGAGGGCAATGAAAACGGACCTACTATTTCCTACCGCGGGATCGACAATAGCATCTATTACCTGTTGAAGCCGGATGGCAGCTACTACAACTTCAGCGGCGTGGGCAATACAGTCAATTGCAACCATCCGGTCGTGCGCGTCGTATTGCTGGACTGCCTGCGCTACTGGGTCAGCGAATATCATATCGACGGTTTCCGCTTCGACCTCGCCTCGAGCATGGGGCGCGACCCGGAAGGTGTGCCCGACCCTGACCCGCCCTTGCTAGAAGTGTTGGCTTACGATCCGCTGCTGGCGAACACCAAACTCATCGCCGAAGCCTGGGACGCCGGCGGCTTATATCAGGTGGGCAGCTTCCCCGCCTACGGCCGCTGGGCTGAATGGAACGGACGCTATCGCGATGATGTGCGCCGCTTCGTGAAGGGCGACGCGGGTATGGTCGGCGCGATGGCGGCGCGCGTACAAGGCTCGCCCGATATCTACGGCGATCGCGGACCGCAGGCATCGGTCAATTTCATCACCGCCCATGATGGCTTTACATTACGCGACCTGGTGAGCTACAGCGAGAAAAGCAATCACGCTAACGGCGAAGACAATCGCGACGGCATGGATGAAAATCTTAGCTGGAATTGCGGCTGGGAAGGACCAAGCGACGACCCGGAAACCAACTGTCTGCGCCAGCGTCAGATGAAGAATTTCCTCAGTATACTTTTGGTCAGTCAGGGTGTGCCTATGCTGCTCATGGGCGACGAAATCGGCCACAGCAAAGGCGGCAACAATAATAGCTATTGCCATGACGACTTGATCAATTACTTGGATTGGAGCGCGCTTCCCGCGAATGAGGCGCTTTTCACATTTCTTCGCCATCTCATTCAGTTGCGGGCGGCGCACCCGGTCCTGCGCCGGCGCTCCTATTTGAAGCATCAGCCAGCTGCAGTGGCGAACGGCGATCGATTTACCGATAGCATCTCCTTCCATGGTCGCGAGCCCTGGTCGCCCGATTGGTCGCATGAAAGCCGCCAATTGGCGGTGATGTTCTGCAGCGCCGAAGCGGCCGAGGAAGGCGCTCCGGCCGATATCGTATACCTAATCATGAATGCCTATTGGGAGACGACCGCGTTCGAATTGCCGCGCCCTCCGCAGCCGTTGCGCTGGCATGTGGCGGTAAACACAAGCATGACGCCGCCCGATGACAGTTATCCGCCCGGGCGCGAAGTGCGGCTGGAAGACCAGAATTCCATGATCGTCGGCGCGCGCTCGGTTGCCATCCTGGTCGCGCGCTGAGACCGACATTTCGACTTTGCCATGCTCGCACGACGAGTAGCGCCATGTATGAAACCAACGGTAAATGCTGAATCGGCACGGGCGAACCCTTGGCTCAATCATCCGTTCTTTTGCTCCCCGCCTTATTTCTCGCAACGCATTCGATTCTACTGCTGGGTAGTCAGTGGTTAAATGACAATCATGTTTCTTGATACGCTCTCGCAGCATAGCCGTTGCCAGCCCGACAAAGTGGCTATCCAATTCGTCGATGGCTCGCCCGTCACCTACGGAGCGCTTGAGCAAACCGTCAATCGCACAGCCGCGTACCTGCTCTCCCTGGGCATAGCGCGCGGTGATCGCGTCGCCGCCCAGCTGCCCAAGTGCCTGCCCTTCATCTACTTTCATCTGGCCGCCATGCGAATCGGCGCCATCTTTTTGCCCTTGAATCCCGCCTACCCCACCGCCGAATTGCGCTACTTTCTGGCCGATTCCGAGGCGAGGCTTCTGATCGCTGATCGGCGCAAGCAGCATCAGATCAGGACGATTCAGGCCGAGCTCCCGTCGTTGGAGCAATTGGTATTCATAAGTCCCAGCGAAAGCTGGGAATCGAACGTTTCGAGTTTCTCGCCAAAAGCGAAATCGCCGCTGCCAACTGATCCCGATCAAACAGCGATGATGCTCTATACCAGCGGCACCACCAGTCGTCCCAAGGGCGCGCTGATCACGCATGGCAACTTGACCGCCAATATCCGCGCGCTGCACGAAGCCTGGGGCTGGCGCCAAGACGATGTATTGCTGCATGTCTTGCCTATCTTTCACGTGCATGGGCTGGTGGTCGCCCTGCATGGCGCGCTGCGCGCCGGCGCTTCCACGATCATGCTGCCAAGCTTTGACGCGGCGGCGGCGCTGAAACTGCTGCGCTCCAAACGCTTTTCCGTTTTCATGGGCGTGCCAACCATGCATCGCCGTCTTCATCAGCTGGCGGGCAATCGGCGCTGCGACCTTAGCCATTTGCGCCTGATGACCTCCGGCTCCGACCGCTTGCCCGATGATCTTTTCCTTGGCTACCAAAAGACCTTCAAGGTCACGCTGCTGGAGCGCTATGGCATGACCGAAACCGGCATGAACCTGTCGAATCCGCTACATGGCGAACGCCGCGTCGGCTCGGTTGGCATGCCACTGCCCGGCGTTTCGGCGCGCATCGTCGACCCAGCGACCGAAACACCCTTGCCCGATGGCGAAGTCGGCGAAGTGCAAATCAAAGGCGCCCATGTCTTCAAGGGTTACTGGCGCCAGCCGCAAAAGACGGCCGAAGCCTTCACCGAAGACGGCTGGCTGCGCACTGGCGATATGGGCATGCGCGAGCGCGATGGCTATTACACGCTAAAAGGGCGCGCCAAAGACCTCATCATCACCGGCGGCTTGAACGTCTACCCGCCAGAAGTTGAGCTCGCGCTGATGGAGCACCCGGCGGTGGCGGCTTGCGCGGTCGTTGGCTGCCCCGACGACGAATGGGGCGAGCAGGTCGTGGCGGCGATCATCCTGCGCGATGGCGCCGCGGCCGACGAAGCCCAGATCTGCGCCTTCTGCCGCGATCGCTTGGCAGCATATAAGGTACCGCGAAGAGTCGTTTTTGTCGACGAGTTCCCCGCCAATGCGCTGGGCAAAATCCAAAAAGCCAAGCTGCGCGAGGCGCTCTGCGATTGATTGCCCGTGTTTTGCGTTCGCTTTTGCAAATGGTAGAATATCGCTGTCAGCAAGAACGCTGAAAGGTATGGACAGGACATGGAAGTCAAAGAGCGCATCATATCAGCCGAGCGCTTCTTCGAGTTGATGGAGCGGCCTGAATATCTCGATCGCGTAATTGAACTTGTCGAAGGAGAGCTCATCGAGATGTCGAAGCCAACCCGGATTCACGGAGTCGTCGCGGCGCTCCTTACGGCGGAGATCGTATTCTTCGTCAAGCGCGGCAAACTTGGCGAGGTCGTTTCGGGCGACACCGGCTTTGTTCTCGCTCGCAAGACTGGCGGGCGAGATACCGTCCGCGGTTTAGATATCGCATTTGTCCGTAAATCACGAGTGCCTGATGCGCCGGATTTCAGTTGGTACGAAGTAGGACCCGATCTCGCGGTCGAAGTGATATCGCCCAACAACAAGACGAGCGACACGCATCTGAAAGTGATGCAACTCCTGAAAGCAGGCACGCGTCTGGTCTGGCTGGTCTATCCAGAGACGCGCAGCGTCGTCGTGCAAACCGCCGCCGGCGCTACGACCCTATCCGAAACCGATAGCCTGTCCGGCGGAGACGTACTGCCGGGATTTGAAATCCTCGTTAGTGACATCTTTCCCAGTTGACATCAATAGCATGATTCTTAAACCCCGAAGCCCCCAATATCTGGGGGTTTGTTATTTCCAGTAGCAATTATATTGATAGGTGAAGGGTGCTGCCTGCAAGTGAACAGCGTATATCGGACAGGTGACGCAAGCTCAGGAGGAAACGCAATGGCGGATAATCTGTATTATTTGGACGGCAAGACCTACTTGGTAAAATCGACCGGAGGCCCATTGGAGATTGATTCGACAGCGTTTTTGAGCGAGACGCTGGCGAGAATATGGGAAACGATCAAGCGCCAGCGCGTGGGCACTATGTTGAAATTGGCGAAAGCGGCTGCCTGGGTCGCTGGGGTCATTTTGCTGAGCCACAGTATCTCTTTCAGTGGTCTACTCGCGCTGCCGTTTGCGATCGGGGGCCTGCTAATTGCAGCTATTTCCAACGTTTTCGTGTGGTTGCTCTACGTTCCGCTGTACTTTGTCAAGCCATCAGACTTTGCCTCCAGCGCGCTGCTCGCACTTGGTTTGACCTGGCTTGCGGGCGTCAGTCCGTTTATTGTTCTTGTTTTTCAGCCCGATGATTCTGTTTGGTTTGCGCCTGGTGGAGCAATCATCTTTGGTGCAAAAGCCGGTCAGTGAGCTCAGTGAAGATATCGCTCATTTTGTAGATCAGGCTACGGACAATATCACCAACACCGTCCGCGGCATCTTACTCCAGCCAAAACAACCCGAGCTAACGGCGCCACCGAACCAGCACATCCCGATCGAGAGATAGTCGCCGGTAGCACAAGGGCGCTGTTCTCATACGAAAAGGGCGATCCAATAGATCGCCCCTACAATCTCTTCACCGGCGGTCTAGTCTAACGCTTCCCATTCCCCCCATTCGTCCGCGAACGCCGAACCGGACGCTTCCGCGGCAGGCGCATCGGCAGCTTGTGACGGCGAACGCCATCAAACTGGTACAGCGCATTTGCCACCGCGCCGGCCGTCGGCACCAGCCCAATTTCGCCGACGCCCTTGGCGCCATACGGACCGTAGGGATCGGGCACTTCGACGCCGATGACTTCCATCTCCGGCATGTCTTTGGCGCGCAGGATGCCGCATTTGCGCAGCATCGTGCTCTTGGGTCGGCCGCCTTCCATCGGCAGGTCCTCGCTGATGGCATAACCCAAGCCCATGTGAATCGAGCCTTCCAGTTGACCCTCGAAGAGCGTCGGGTTGAAGATCTTGCCGGCGTCATGGGCGGCGACGATCTTCTCCAGCTGCCCGTCATCGTCCAAAACCACCAACTGCGTGGCGTAGCTGTAGGAGTAGTGCGTATAGATTTTCTCGACCATGGCGCCCGGCTTGGTCGTCCAATCGACAGTGAACTCGCCTTCGTATTGGCGCCCGACCAACTCTTCCAGTTTGTGATACTCCAGATCTTCTTTGAATCGCGCGCAGGCGTCAATGATGGCGTTGCCGATCAGCGATGTCGCGCGCGAGGCGGTTGTCATGCCAGTGACCATCTCCGAACTGGTCTCGACGCGCGCCTCAATCATGGATGGCGGAATCCCCGTTTCCGTCACGAGCGCCTGCACCGCCATCGTATGCACACCCTGCCCCATCTCGGTCCAGCCGTGATCAATGATGACCTTGGCCTTCTCTTCTCCCTCTTCCGCAGCGGGGTTGGGAACGACCGAAAGCGTAACTTTCGAGGAATCGGGCATGCCGTTGCCGATGCCGGTATTTTTGATGCCGCAGGCGATGCCGGCGAATTTCGCGTTCTGGAATTCGTCCTTCACCGCTTCCAGCGTCGCCTTGGCGCCGGCGCCCGCTTCGATAACTTGCCCGGTGGCGGTCATATCGCCGTCATCAAGCGCATTTTGGTAACGGAATTGCCAACGGTCGAAGCCGCCTTGCTGGCAAAGATCGTCAATGCAACTCTCCAAAGCAAATGCCGTTTGATTCACGCCGAATCCGCGCATGGCGCCGCAGGGCAAATTGTTGGTGTAGACCGCGGTGCTGACGATGTCGGTGACCGGGAAGTTATAGGCGCCGGTGGCGTGCCCGGCCGAACGCTCCAACACCTTCATGCCAACCGAGGCATAGGCGCCGGTATCGCCGACGAAGCGCCCCTTGCAGAAAGTCAACATGCCCTCTTCATCGCAGCCGATGGTGTATTCCATCCAGATCGGATGGCGTTTGGGATGCATCACGATTGACTCATCGCGCGTCAGGCGCACCTTGACCGGCTCGCCCATCAGATAAGCAGCCAGGGCTGCATGTCCTTGCACCGAGAGGTCTTCCTTGCCGCCAAATGCGCCGCCGTTTGGCACCAGCACCACATGCACATCCTCTTGCGGCAAGCCCAGCAGCTTGGCAATCTGCACGCGATCTTCAAAGACACCCTGCCCCTGCGAGAGGACTTCTATTCCACCCCCCACCCTAAATCCCTCCCCCACAAGGAGGGAGGGACTTTCGTCAACTCCTTCGGGAGTCCGAAGACCATCGCCTTTCTCCCCTTCCCTCTTTATGGGGGAAGGGGCCGGGGGATGGGGGTAAGCCACACAAGCTTCCGGCTCCATGAAGCCATGTTCAATCATCTGCGTTTCGTATACGCCCTGAGTGGTGTATGTCGATTCCGCCATTGACTGCTCAAGGTCGCCGCGATTGGTGATCGATTGCGACAGCACGTTGCCGCCATCGTGAATCGAAGGGCTGTCTGCCAGCATCGCTGCGTGCATATCGGTGACCGGTTCCAGCACGTCGTAGTCGATGTCGATCAAGGCGACCGCTTCGCGCGCGATCGCATCGGTCTCCGCCACCACAATCGCCAGCACATCGCCGACATATCGCGTCGTCTCGCCGACCGCGATCATCAGGGGCCAATCCTGCTTGATCAAGCCAATGTGGCGGTCGCCCGGCACATCCTCCGCCGTGAAGATGCGCAGCACGCCCGGATGCGCCTCGGCCGCGCTCAGGTCCATTGATTTGATGACGGCGCGCGGGTGATCGCTGAATTTGAGCGCGCCGATCTTCATGCCTTCCATGCGCACGTCATCGACGTAGCGATGCTGGCCGAGCACTAAGTCCTGCGCTTGATACTTGGGCAGACGCGAGCCGATGCCGCCATCGACTTCCGGCATGTGAATCTCTTCTTCGTTGCGGATGGCTTCGGCGGCGTTTTGAATCGCTGTCACGATCTTCTTGTAGCCGGTACAGCGACAGAGGTGAGGTGTCAGGCATTTTTCGATGTCGGCGCGCGAGGGCTCGGGATTGTGGTTGATGAGGTTATTGGCTTGCATGACGATGCCGGGGATGCAGAAGCCGCATTGCACGCCGCCCTCTTTTACGAAAGAATCGGCAAATACGTTTTGCCGATATTCGCCCAACCCTTCGGTGGTGGTTACCGACGTACCCTCAATCTTGCTCATCTTGGTCACGCAGGAGAGCAGCGCCTTGTCATCGACGCCCACGACGCAGCAGCCACAAGCGGCTTGCGGCGCGCAGCCGTCCTTGGGCGAGATGATTCCCATATCCTCGCGCAAGACGTTCATCAGCGCGCGGTCGGGGTCGCCCATGTACTGTACGGTTTTGCCATTAAGGGTGAAGTGAATCATAATTCGTGTCTCCCTATCAATTGATTTACGCAGCCAGCGAGGCACTTTTCGATAGGTGAACCTAACGCCGTGAGACACGACCCGTGACTGTTGGCCACTATTATGTCGAGTTTCGCCGTTTTTTTCAAATCGTTCATCTTTTTGCCACTGAGGCGCGCACTCTATGTCCGTTGCGCCAGAGCCACCCGCCAAGCGGCGCGCGTCGACACAGCGCTAACGGTAAGACCAAATCAGCATCTCTGAGAGTTGTACCTATAACAAGAGTTCGGGCTTATCCGAGCATATCGCGTCGACGCCAAGCGCCTTCAGCGCCGCGATCTCTGAGGGACGCTCTTCGTGCCAGCAGACGATTCCAAGGTTCGCTTCGCGGACCGCAGCGATCCAATCCGGCGTCAGCAGCTTATGTGGCTGCTCGGCGCGCCTCTCCCAGCAGGGATGCACGTAGTCAGCATCGACGGACTGCGCCAGTTTCACCGGGTCGATATCGACAGCGCCAAACAGGATCGAAGTCTTGGCATCGGAGCGCGCCGCCTTAATATCGGCTAGATAATCCGCTCGGAAGGAGCCGAATATCGTGTACTTCATATAGTTGTGACGGTCCAGCGATTTGAACATCGCGCGAAAGGCGTCGACCGTGAGGCGCTTGATATCCAGGTACAGCCCCAAGTCGAGCTCGCGGCAATAGGCAAGCGCTTCATCAAAGCTGACGATCGGACGACCGGTCCCCGTCATCGCGCGCAGCTCGTCCGAGGTGAAGTCCGATACTTCGCCATTGATGCCATGCGTCCGCTTGAGGCTGCCATCGTGGATGACTAATGGGATCTCGTCGGCGCTCACCCGGATGTCGATTTCGACCATGTCAGCCCCCAATTCAGCCGCGGCACACATGGCAGCCAGTGAGTTCTCCGCTGCGTACGCCGACGCGCCACGATGGGCGATACGCAGAACGCGGCGCTCGCATGGCGGGATCGTCCGCTTCAATTCGTCCAGCAGGTTCGATACGCGCGTTGGAATCCACTGGTTCAGCGACTGCCAAGGGACAAAGGCAATGCTCCGGAGGTCAAATTCCCGGTCAAACACAAATGACGGCTGGAAACTCCGGCGCTCGAGCCAGGTGTGCGCAAGCCGATTGTTCAAGGGCCTGTCGTCGCGGATGATGCCGTCGAATAGCGGTGTGACATGTACGCCCATCGCGCCAGCGCGGACGCCGCAGCTAGTTGAGGTCTTCGCCTTCCGTCGCAGCAGCCATTGCGGGGATGGCGCGAAAGCGTGCTTGCCCGGCTCGGAAAAGACAATCAGCCGCCCATCATGCTGGGGCAAGCGTCCACCTTCGTCCAACATTTGGTGGAAGCGCCCGTGCCAACTGGCTTCGGCTTTCACCAGCGCCCCGCCGCTGTCAAGGTAGACCCAAATATGTTCCAGCTCATATAGATGCTGTATATCCCAATCCCACCAGATCGCGTACTCAATGGCGAAGGCGATGCCGTCCTCCACCTGCACCTCGCGCGGGAAAGAAAAGGATGAGGCGGTTTTCCGAAATACGGTGTAGCCAATAGCCGACGGAAGAAAGGGTTCTCGCTGATCAAAGCGAATGAACGGGGCATATCGCCGGGCAAGCTCAAGATCCGCATTGATTTGCGGCGAGCGCGAGAGGCGCGCGATCTGCTTGTCTAACATCGCGCTTGCTAGTTCCAAAGCAGCGATCGTTCAGTTTGTGGATCGAAGAATTGCGCTTGCGTCATATCGAATTTGAGCGCGACGCGCTCGCCAGCGCGATGCTGCTTCTCGGTGTCAGCGAGCAAGATGAAACTATGCGGTCCGACGCGCGCATCAATCAGATCTTCCCGCCCCAAGGGCTCCACCACGAAAATCTCGCCATTGACATCGCCATCATCGGCAATCGTTATGTCTTCCGGGCGGATGCCCATGACCACCGAACCGTCATAACCAGCGGGCGGCTCGCCGCGCTCGTTGCCCACCGGCAACTGAATTGAGTCCGCCGCAGCCACAAACCCTCCGTTTGACTGCGATACATCGACATCAAGGAAGTTCATCGGCGGGTTGCCGACGAAACCGGCGACGAAGCGCGTCTTGGGTCGATCGTAGAGTTCATCGGGCGCGTCAAATGCCTGCAGCTGCCCCAGATTCATCACCGCGATGCGATCGGCCATCGTCATCGCTTCCACTTGATCGTGGGTCACGTAAATGGAGGTAATGCCAAGATTCTTCTGCAGGTGCTTAATCTCCCCGCGCATGGTCAAGCGCAGGCGCGCGTCCAGATTGGACAGCGGTTCATCAAAGAGCAGCACATCCGGTTCTTTGACCAGGGCGCGGCCCAAGGCGACGCGCTGCTGCTGGCCGCCGGAAAGCTGGCCCGGGCGGCGGTCCAGCAATTCACCAATGCCCATGACGTTGGCAACCTGCCGCACCTGTTCGTTCTGCACGTTTTTCGGCGCCTTCTTCAGCTTAAGCGGATAGGCGATATTCTGAAAGATCGTCATGTGTGGATAGAGGGCGTAGCTTTGGAAAACCATGCCGATATTGCGGTCTTTGGGCTGCACTGTGTTGACGACTCGATCGCCGAAGCGGATGAGGCCTTCGGTCGGTTTGTAGATGCCGGCGAGGGTCAAGAGCGTAGTCGTTTTGCCACAGCCCGAGGGACCAAGAAACGCCACAAATTCGCCATCGTCGATATGCAGGGTCAAGTCTTCGACGCCGACCACATCGCCGAACTTCTTGGTCAAATTGTCGATTCTGATTTCCATGGCATCAAACTCCGAGGCGCTAGCTGTATAGTCCCTCACGAACTGCCCTTGGCGCCGCCGGCGTAAATGTTCAAGAGGTACTCCTGGGCGAAGATGAAAAAAATGAAGATCGGTATTAATTGGAACAAGCCCACGGCCGCCACCTGATTCCAATCCACCGGCGCAGTCGCGTCAATCAGTTCCTCCAAGAATACCGGCAGATTGCTCACGCCCGAGCCAATGGAATAGGTAGCGGGGATAATGTAGGCGTTCCAACCGCCGATGAAGGCGAAGATGCCCAGCGCCAGCAAGCCGGGGCGTATCTGCGGCAGCAGGATTTCCCAATAGGTGCGAAAGCGAGAGGCGCCGTCTATCAGCGCCGAGCGTTCCATGTCCCAGGGGATATTGTCGAAGAAGCCCTTCATCAGCCAGACGCCAAGCGGAAGCTGAAAGGCGACCATGACCAAGGCGATGCCGCCGATGGAATTAAAGCCGATAAACGGGCCTATGACCGGTATTGCCTTGAGGCGCAGCAGCACAAAAAAGATTGGAATCAATAAGGTAATTGCCGGAAAGCCGTGAAGGATCAATGTGAAGGAGAGGAAAAATCGCCGGCCGGGAAAGTGCATCCGCGACAAGGCATAACCAGCCATTGATGAAACCAAGAGCACAATGAAGGTCATAAGAACGGCGATCGCCAGGGAGGTCATGAAGATGGGGACGATATTAAACTCCAAGCCGGCGATATTGCCGACGAATATTGATTCCCAGTTCTTTAAGGTAAGGCCGCCCAGGTTGTCATTCCCGTCTAGTGGCAGAATTCCTTCGGTGCGGTAAGAAAATGTCGCGATGATGACCCAGAGGTAGCCGACGATTAAGGGCGCCAGCAAGCCGACAAGCGCGATATAAGGCGCCCAATGACCGGGCAAGAAAACAATGATCGCGGTGAAGACGAGCCCCAGAGCCAAGCCCGGAATCAAGAAACTCAACTGCTTGTCCGATACCAGAACAACGCGGACCGTCTCCTGCATTTCTTCGTCGCCGCGGATGAAGCGCAGGCGCAGCGGCGCGTCATCTTCCGATTGGTTCAGGCGCTTGTTGAAAGCCGCTAAATCCACCGGGTCGCGCCGGATCGCCGTGATGACATCGCCCGCCTTGATTTCAGCGATGTCAGCTGCGCCACCGGCGACGATGGCGTCCACCCGAATGCCGGATTCCGTCTGGCTGAGCGACATCTCCAAGGATGGTCGCGGGGCAAACGCGCCGTAACTCAAGGCATAATGCCCGGCTGATATTGCGGCGAACAAGATGACGGCGCAGGTCAAAGCCAGGCACAGCGACCGGGCAATGTTCGTCGGCGCGTGGCGGCGGGCGACGCTGGCGGCGGCGATGTAGGCGACGAAGGGCAGCGCGATCAGGATTAGGCGCGTCAGCACATCCGTGACCGTCTCTTCGACGCTGCCGAGGGCGAATAGTGGATGCACGATGCCGCTGAGAAAGAAGACGGCGGCGAGCATTGCCAGAATACTGATGAGACCGAGCCGCAGCCCTTCGATCAAATCTTGACCAAAAGAAGTCGGACCCTCATCGACCTTCAGTTTTCCGGAGTCGAAAAGCTCGTCGCGCGCCGTCATAGCGCCTCCACCCGCGGCTCGGCGATCAATTCATCAAAGCGGAATACGCGCATATAGATGACGGCAAGCACGACGCCGATCATGACCAAAAGGACAGCGAAAGCCGAGCCATAACCCCATTGCGCGTTGCCGAAATAATTGGACAGCGCGCGATGATAAGCGGTCAGCGACCATACTTCCGTGCGGTAGAGGCCAGGTCCGCCATCGGTCAACAGCTGGATTTCCACAAATGAGGTCAAGAGCGACAAGGTCTGATATGTGACCACGAAGAGCAGGGGCCAGCGGATCAATGGCAGGATCACGTAGCGAATGCGCTGTAACCTCGACGAGCCATCGACCAGCGACGCGTTGAGCAAATCCTTGGGGATCGACTCGATGGCGGACGTGAAAATGATCATGCCGAAGGAGACGCCGATGAAGCCGTTCACCACAACGACGAAGACCCATGGATTGGTGGACAAATAATTATAGGTAGGCTGTCCCAGGAACTCGTTGAACTGATTGAGAATGCCGAAGGGCGCTTCCGCAGTCATCCGCTTCCAAATGAGAATGTAAACGACGGGCGAGGTGATGCGCGGCAAGATCCACAGGGCGCGGAATAGAAAACCGGCGCTGCGGTCGATATGAGTCGTGAGCAGCGAGACAATCAGCGCCAGCGTGACATTGAACAGCGATAGCGTGACCAAGACGTAGAAAATCGTATTGAAGAAGATCTTGCGCGCGAACTGATCGTTCAGAAGCGTTTCATAATTCTTTAGACCGACGAATTCCATCTTGGCGAGGTTTGAGGTGAAGTTGGAGCTCGCGAGGTTGGTGACGCTCAGATAGAGCACGATGGCCACGGGAATCAGAAAGAAGATGATGACAAGGACGCCGGCCGGCGCCATGAAGCCATAAGCGCCCAGGTAGGATCTCAGGGCGTTGCGCCGGCTCTGTAAGAGAGCGGCCGATGTTTTGGCGGTAGCGTTTGGCTCGGACATAATTTGGGATTGTTCTGCTGGCGACTAACAGAGTCGCGCCTGATTACATTGCGAGCGACAAACCACAGCCCCTTCGCCAGCAAGCTAGTAAAGGGGAGCTAAATGCAGCGCAACGCAAAGTATTTTGCGTGGGTGGCGGCATTGTCGCGCGGGTGTCTGCATGCAGTTCATCTTGTTAGACGAATCTTGTTAGGGGCGGGCGGGTGGCTCGCCCCTACATCTTCCTACACAAATGCGATTTAGCGAACGGTGATGCCGTCGCCCAATTCATTCTGCATTTGCGCAATGGCAATATCGGCTGCGCCAGCGGCGTCGGCTTCGCCCGTCTCAACCGCCTGGATGCCGAGGAAATAGGCGCCCGACCAGGCGTTCCAACCCGGATGATTTGGCAGCGAGGTCGTATGGTCAAGCATATAGTGCGCGCTGCTCAAAAGCCGGTTATTGGCGTAGGCCTCGGATTCCAGCTGCGCGTTGAGAATGCCCAGATGGAAGCTGTCGATGGCATGTTTATTGTTGTGCTCGGGCGTGGTAATCGCCGCGATCAGAGCCAGGGCGACATCGGGATGCTCGCTGCCACTGCTGATCATATAGGTCAGCGGGTGGGTCAATGTGATGGCTTTGCCAGTGCCCATCGCCGGAATCAGCGTCAGCCCAATGTTTTCGAAGAGGTACTCATCCCCGCCCCGGTCGGCGACATAGTTGATCGACCAATTGGGCCAATTCCAGGTGCCGCCGGCGGCGAAGAGCACAGTTTCGGCTTGCCCCACTGTCGGATGCCAAACTTCGCTCCAATCGAGACCGATAATATCGGAGCGCAGCACGCCCGATTCAACCGCGCCACCGAGGAGTTCGTAAGCGGCGACCAAGGCATCGCGGTCGACGACCAGGTTGCCATCCATATCGAGGACTTCACCGCCGTGACCGTAGTAGTAGTAGAGGAAGTCGGGTCCGTTGCTTGGGCGATGCCACCAACCGTTGCCGCTGTCGACGACGCCTTCTTCGATGGCTTCCGCGGCCGTCGCCAGCATATCAGCGAAGGTGAACTCGCCGGCGGCGACGCGATCAGGCAAGGACTCGATATCGTCTTCGCTCCAGCCCAGGTCACGCAGCAAGAGCTTGCTGTAGAATATCGGGCGCGCTTCGGCATCCTGCGGGATTCCCCAGATCTGACCGCCGTAGCCGTGCGAATCCCACAGCGAAGGCACGATATCTTCGAATTCGCTGTGATTGGGGATCACGTCATCCAGCGGGATAATGAACCCGGCCGGGGCCCAGGCGCCGATATCCTCATGACCGGACAGGATGATATCGGGCGCTTCGCCCGCTTCCGATGCCAGAACAAACTCGTTCTTGTAGTCGCCCCAGCTAGCATTGTCCTGAATCAGGTTCAACTCAATTTCAATGCCCAGCGCGGCTTCTACTTCGGCTTCTACACTGGCGAAATTGTTGCAACGCCAATCTTCTTCCGGCGGGCTGGCTATACAGCGAATGGTGATGCCGACGGCGTCTTGCGCGGCGGCAAACCCTGCCAGCATGCCCAGCAACAACACGAACATGAGGGGGAGACTCAATTTACGAATCATCTTGATCACTTTCCTTTGTCTAAAGTTTTTGCTCGCTTAAATGGTAACACAGATTGTCAATGCGCCGCTACAAACGCTGGCGGCTCGCGGTTAAAGATGAATTATCCGGCGATTAAGGCTAGAATATGATCAATTGATGATTCACGACATGAGCAGAGTGCAACAATGACTTATCAACCCCTTGCTGAAGTACGCAAGTCGCTTCGCGTCGATTGGTATCGTTGCCCGATGAAACCGGGCCGGCTGCGAGAGCTTTCACGGCGCAGCGATGCGCAGGGCTGGTTCCAAGCCGGCGGGCATACCGGCCTATTCATCCTCACTGGCGCGCTGGTATTTGGCTTTTGGTGGAATGAACTGTGGCTGGCGATGCTGATCGCGCTCTTCTTCCACGGCACGGTAACCAGCTTTTTCACTGGCACGGCGCCGCATGAATTGGGACATGGAACGGTGTTCAAGACCAAGTGGCTGAACAAGTTCTTTCTATATTTCTTCAGCTTGATCGGCTGGTGGGACCATTTCGATTATGCCAGCAGCCACACCTACCACCATCGCTACACCTTGCACGCGGAAGGCGACCGGGAGAACCTGCTGCCGCTGGAACCATCGCTGGCTTCGAGCTTTATGCTGCAACTGTTCACCATCAATTTGCTCACTGAACGCGGACGCACTTTTGGCAAAGGCGGCTTGATCTCGACCCTGATCATCACGCTTTTGGGAGCGGTGGGCCGCGTCCCATCGGATGAGCGGGCGCCGATCAATGAATGGCTGAAAGCTTTACATGCCGATCAACCGGAGCAGCATCGGCGGTCGATCATTTGGTGCCGCATTCTGCTGCTCTTTCACGGCGGCGTATTGCTGATCGCGATCATCAGCGGCTTTTGGGTACTCCCGTTGATCTTCACCGTCGCGGTATTCATCGGCAACTGGCTGTCCTACTTTGTCGGGCTGACGCAGCACTGCGGCTTGCGCGAACACAGCCGCGATTTCCGCAAGAATACGCGTTCCACCAAGATCAACCCGCTGTTTTCCTTCCTTTACTGGCGCATGAACTGGCATATCGAGCATCATATGTACGCTGGCGTACCCTGTTATAACCTCGGCAAGCTCTACGACGAGATCAAAGAGGATATGCCGGCGCCGCGCACTTTGGTGGGCGCCTGGCAAGAGATGCGCATGGTCTGGGAGCGGCAGCGGCGCGAGCCCGGCTACGAATACGACACGCCACTTCCGCCGACCGCCAATCCGGAACCGGTAGCAGAAGATGAGCCCGCGCGCGCGTCTACAGCGTTGGAGCGCTCAATCGGCGAACTGGCGCCGGCGGGGTTGCAGGAAGGCTGAACAAGAGAGGGCGAGACTGTGGCTCGCCCCGCCAATCATGCGAACTCAATCCGAATGCGACTCGCCGCCCCTTGCGGTGTCCGTCATTTGCCGGGATTCGGCATGGGTTGGCACGCCTTCTTCGGCGAAGATCCTGTCGATCTCCTCGCGGTCGGCGTCGGTCAAGCGCCAGTCGACGGCGGCGATATTCTCTTCCAGTTCGCGTTCGTTTCGCATGCCCACCAGCCCGACGGTAACGGCCGGATGGCTCAGCACCCAGGCGAGCGCCAGTTGCGCCACTGACTTGTCATAGCCGGCCGCCATCTCCTTCAGGCGCTCGGTGACACGCAATTCCTTCAGGTAATTCTCGCGCGTAAAGAGCGGCAAGCCGAAAGCCATGCCGCGTCCGCGCCAGTCGTTCTCGGCGAATTCGGTATCGGGCTTCAGGGCGCCGGTCAGCAAGCCAAAAGCCAGACTGCCATAAGCCATGAAGCCGATTCCCTGCTCCAGGCAATAGGGCAATACCGCCGCTTCCATCCGCCGGTCAAACAGATTGTAACCGACCTGGTTGGCGGCCAAGTTTCCATGCTGCTGGCAGGCTTCCATCATCGGCACATCGTAGTTGGAGACGCCGTAGTGACGAATTTTGCCGGCCGTCTTCATCGCTTCCAACGCTGCGATCGTTTCGTCGTGCGGCGTCGTATGGTCGGGCCAGTGAATCAGCATGAGGTCAACATAATCTGTGTTGAGCCGCTTGAGGCAGCCTTCCGTCCGCGCGGTGATGTAAGCGGCTGAGGCATTCCGCCCGGCGATGGCGGCATCACCAACAACGGCTGGGTCATCGTGAAAGACGAAGCCGACTTTAGTCACGAGGACGATGTCTTTGCGGCGTTCGCCCAAGCCGCGCGCCAGCAGCTCCTCCGATGTGAAGGGACCGTACACTTCGGCGGTATCGAAGAGGGTGATGCCGTGATCAATCGCCATGTGCACAGCGCGCACAGCTTCGTCAATGTCAATCTCGCCATACTGCGTCGTGCCCAGTTCCCAGGTGCCGAATCCTATCGCCGAGCAGGTCAAATCCGTTTTGCCGAAACTGCGCTGTTCCATGCTAAACTCCCTTCAAATGCGTTTCACCTGTTCGGACAAGTATAACGACTCGTCATCGCTGCGTCATCCATTCGCAATCTTGAGGGGGCAATGCGTTGAAATCTGGCCAGAAAGAGATAATCTTATGGATGAAGGATTAGCCTTAAGGTCAGCAATATGGTTATGGTACAAGCGCCGACGCGCACACACGAGCCCTATCAAGTCCGCGTGGAAGAATACCGATCCTTCCGCCGCGACGGTTATCTGGTCGTCCGCGGCTTGGTCGCGCCGGATGAAGCGCGCGAATGGGCTGATTTCACCGATGAAATGATGGCGGGGCGGCGCGTGATGCCCGGTTTGCCTTCGCCGCCGGACGATGCGACGGAGGCGGAGCGCCGCCACTTCTACGACCGCATTCACATGCCGCATCGGACCTGCGAGATTGCCGAGCGCTTCCTGCTGCACCCGCGCATCGTCGATGTGCTCGAGGCTTTGATCGGACCCGATATCTTGGGACTGCAAACCATGCTCTTTTTCAAGCAGCCCGGTCAGGGCGGGCAGGGATTCCATCAGGATTCCTACTATATTCCGACGCAGCCTGATACTTTGATCGGCGCCTGGATGGCGATTGATCCGGCCGACGAAGAGAACGGCTGCCTTTGGATGACGCCGGGCTCGCAGCATGAGCCGATCTATCCCGATTGCGATGGCGTGACGCAGCAGGGCGATTCGATTCTCCATGATATCGAAGCGGTCAAGAGCGTCAGCCATCCGGATGTGGAAATTAACACGCTGGCGCAGGTCGCCCTGCGCTATGAGGAGGAGGCGCCGATAGTTGCCGAGCCCGGCGATGTGGTCTTCTTCGGCGGGCATGTCTTCCACCGCTCGCATCGCAACAACTCCGCGCGTCCGCGGCGCGCCTTTGTCAGCCATTATTGCAACGCCCGTTCCCGCGTCGCCTGGGACCACGGCAGCAACCGCGCGCATTATGAAGGAGCCGACGCCAGCGGCGCTGCCAATCACCGCCATATCCTGGCGCGTGGCTCGACCCACCTGCCCTACGCCCAGCCCAAGTTCGGCGCCCTCTGCGCCGCCAACGCGCCCGAGCTCTATGGCGAGCGATTTGACGACAATCGCGTCAAGTCGATGATGGGCGACAGCGCCGGCTTCATGGTGCTGGTGCCGCATGTCGATGTCGAGCACGACCATTGATCCTTTTACCACCGAGTACGCCGAGCCAACCTCTACCAAAGCACGGACAATTATCAGATGCTGGATACCGTTTACCCCATAACTGACGAGCAGATCGCGCAGTATCAGCGGGATGGTCATATCCTGCTGGAAGACGCGCTCGACGCAGCCTGCATTCCGCCCTACAAAGAAGCGATCGAGCAGACCGTGGCCGAGCGCAACAAAGAAACGCGCGCCTTGAAAGACCGCGACACCTACGGCAAAGCCTTCTTGCAGACGACCAACCTGTGGCAACACAATGCCAAAGTCGCGGAATATGCGACGGCGAACCGTTTCGCCGGCATCGCCGCGCGGCTGATGGGCGTGGAGCGCGTGCGCCTCTATCATGATCAGGCGCTGTTCAAGGAAGCGGGCGGCGGCATCACGCCTTGGCATCAAGATCAGCATTATTGGCCCCTGGCGACCAACAAGACGATCAGCATGTGGATGACGCTGGCCGATATCGACGCTGACATGGGCACGCTACGCTTCGCGTCCGGCTCGCACGCTGAAGGCTACCTTGGCGATATCCCCATCTCGGACGAATCGGAGACCCAACTTCGCGCCTTCGTTGAGCGCAAGGGCTTCAAGCTGCGGCAAGCCGAGGTGATGCGCGCGGGCTCGGCGACCTTCCACAGTGGCTGGACGCTGCATTCGGCGCCGCCAAATTACTCCAAGCGCATGCGCCCGGCGATGACGGTCATCTACTTCGCCGATGGGACGCGAGTGAGCGATTTGGACAATAAGCACCGCGTCAATGACCGCGACCACTGGCTGCCGGGGACTGAGCCGGGCGATCTGGCGGCGACGGATTTGAATCCGGTATTGGGATAATCCTTGAAAATCACCAAAGTCGAAGCCATCCCCCTCTTCGCCGCCTTCGCCGATGCGCTCGATGTTGTGCCTCCCGAGCTGTCGCAGCCCGCTTTCGGCATGCGCAACAACCCGCTGCTTGGTCAAGGCGCGGTCATCGTCCGCATTGAAACTGACGAGGGGCTGATTGGCATCGGCGAAGCGATGGGACGGCCCGGTCCGCGCGGCACAGCGGCGCATATCAACGAAGTGCTGACGCCCATGCTGCTCGGCGCCGATCCTCGGCATCATCAGGCTTTATGGACAGCGATGAACGAGCAGATGCGTTTCGCGCCGATGGGCATCAGCGGCGTCGATATGGCGCTTTGGGACCTGCGCGGGAAGATCTACGGCGACTCGCTGGTGAATCTGCTGGGCGGTCAAATGCGCGAGGCAGTCGATTGTTATGCCAGTCCGATACCTTACTTGGCGGCGCCCGAAAGCTCGGCCGAGAAAGCGCGCGAGTTTCTGCGCCAGGGTTTCCGCGCCGTTAAACTGAAGATCGGGCGTGGTCTCAACAGGGATTTAGAACACGTTGAGGCTGCGCGCGCAGCCATCGGCGCGGATGTCCGGCTGCTGGTCGATGCCAACGGCGCTTACACCGTCTCAGAGTCGATTGCGCTGGCGAAAGAGCTAGTCAAGTTAGGCGTCTATTGGCTGGAAGAACCAGTCCATCCCGAATACGCGGATGATCTGGCGCGGATTCGACGGCGGGTTGATCTGCCGGTTGTATCGGGAGAATGGCTGGGTAGCTGGGTACAGTTCCGCGACCTGCTAAAGGCGGAAGCGGTTGATGTGATCATGCCCAATATCACCCGCTGCGGCGGAATCACCGGCATGATGAAGATTGCCGACATGGCGTCACTGGAGAATGTAAGGGTCGCGCCACACGGCGTCGGCGCTGGCATCGGCATTGTCGCCGCGGTCGCCGCCTGCGCCGTCATGCCCAATTTCCTCATCTACGAATACAATCAGCTATTCAATCCGCTGCGGCATTCAGTGATGCGCGAAACGATTAAATTTGAGGATGGCGTTTTGGCGCCAAGCGAAGGGACGGGCTTGGCCCTAACGCTCGACGACTCCATCATCACGCGCTATCGAGTGGCCTAATCCATGGCTGGCGGGGCGCTGCGCCGCGCGCTGTCAGCGTTAGCAACTCAAATAACCGGCAAGCATGGCGCGCCCGAAATGCCAACAAAACAATTTGCTTGCAGCTTAAAATGTCATAAAATACCGAAATCAAACATCGTCGGATTTTCAACGGAATTGTCTTTCACCGGTTGAATTCAGGCAGCAAGTTCTTACACCTTGAGAGGTATGCGCAGTTGACGAGCGCGCGCCGCCAGTTGTTGATTTCAATCTTTAGGTCACCAGTTTCGACTCGGCTATTCTACGGCTGAAACAAACATGCTGGCATCGCGTCGCATCAAAGGAGACAAAGCAGATTAGAATGTTACCGGAAGCCAGACGCCGCGCCATTCTCAGCCACCTGGCGCAGGTTAGCAGCGATACAATCGTAGACTTGGCAAAGCGGTTTCACATCTCAACGATGACGATCCGGCGCGATCTCAAGATTTTGCAAGACGCCGGTTACGTCACCATGTCGCACGGCGGCGCTATCTACAACGGCGATACGTTTCAGCAGAATGAGACACATCATATTGAAAGGGCGACGATCCGCGCGGCGGAGAAACGGGCGATCGGTCAGTATGCCGCGGCAAACTTCGTCGAAGATGATGATGTGCTTTTTCTCGACTCAGGCACGACCGTGCGGGCAATCGTTCCCTACCTTTCAGACCGCCGCAACCTTACTGTCGCGAGCAACAGCATTCGGACAATTGACGCGCTTCATCGTCATTTGCCCGATAGCGCCATTTTCTGTACTGGCGGCATGCTTAGCCCGGCGGCGCAGACCTTCGTCGGACCGGTCGCGGAGCGCTTTTTTGAGGATTTCTTCGCCAAAAAAGCAATCGTCTCGGGGATCGGCTTCACGATTCAAACGGGCTTGGCGGATTCGCAGATGCTCGATACAGCGGTGAAAAAGGCGATGAGCCGCTCGGCCGAAGCTACTATCGTCATCATCGACTCGAGCAAGATCGGCTATACCGCCATGGTTCAAGTGCTGCAGTCGCCTCAGATCCGGACGCTGGTGACGGATGACGGCATCTCGGAAGCCGATCGGCGAGCCATCATCGATAGCGGAATCAATCTTCATATCGCACCGCTTGTCATTCCCGATTGAAGAAAAACCTTTGCCGCTTGGCAATTGCTGCGCCGGCTAGGGCAAGGTGCGGAAGTACTCCTCTTTCAACCACTTTAGGATTCCTGAGGCGTCGTGTGTTACGAATGCCCAATAATATTCGGTATCGGAGCACAAGGGGTGGTATTTGGCCGCGTCTTTACCTTCTAATGGCGGTGGTTGCGGCCAGATTGTCCGGGAATGATTCCAGTAACAGCCGCCACCTGTGTCTTTGGGGCGCATAAGGATGGCTACATCCAGTGTAGAAGCGGGTAGATTTTTCCAACTCCATTCAAGATCCGCGCGGTCGCTATAGATTTGATTGATGGTTAATGTGACTGTGGGACCGGGGAGCGGTGGACACTTGACTGTCGCGCTGGCCCACTTGGACATGCTGCCTTTGGTCTTGACTCGGACTTTGGCCGTATAATTTTCACCGGGTTGCCCAGCGCCTAAGTGAACGCTGGTCTCGGAACTGCGGGCTTGGAGGAGGCGCTTGCCATCTTCGTCAATGAGCCGATAGCGATAGTGTTTCGCCTTTTCTACCGCGCGCCATTGGAAGAACAGACCCGTGCTGTCACACTTCAGTTGCAGGTCTGCGGGGGGGGGGGGGCTTGGGCCGAAACCAGCGGCACAAGCGCGAACAAGAGCGCAAGGCAAATCGCGAACAATTTTACTCTAGTCATTTTTTCTGCTCTATTCTACTTTTGGCCAAGGCAAGTGTAGCATATAGCGCGTCTGGAGTCAAAGCAGCCAAGGCATGGGAGCAGGGCAATCGCATCAAATTGAAATTGCGTTGGCATTGACTATTTTCCCCGTAACTTTGGTGATCTGTAGGGGCGATTCGGTGAATCGCCCGAAATTTACAGACCATTTTCAACGAGCGCCTCACGAAAAGCCTCTGGATTTTCGCAATTTTCGTGGCGAACGGCGCATTATGATTTTGAAGCGATTACCGTGCAAGATCGGGCAACTAGGTGACCGGCAAGCATAACGCTATAACGTAATTGAAGG
>JAJECX010000012.1 GCA_022821805.1 Anaerolineae bacterium | reverse complement strand
GTCAACAACAACCACTCGCTCAACCAGGAGCGCGATGGCGTCGAAGCCATCTATGGCGGCACGACGGCGGGCTCGGACGAATTGTGGCTCTTCGATGACGCGGATTTCGCCCGCATCGCCGAATCCTTGGGCTGCCTGGGCCTCACGGTGAGGCAAGCCAGCGCGCTCGCGCCCGCGCTGGAACGCGCCTTCGCGGCGGGCCGTCCGGTTGTCATTGATGTCAAGACCGATGTCGAGGGCATCGCTCCGCGGGCATGGCTGCCCGGAGATGGGGATTGAGCGCGGCAGGATTCGAACCTGCAACCAATTGATTAAAAGTCAACTGCGCTGCCATTGCGCCACGCGCCCAAACAGCGCCGAATTATAGTGACGCGCCGCCCGATCTACAAGCGGCAGCTTGCCTCCGCCAGCCCGAGCTGAAGCAGTGAACACTAGTGCCGTTAAAGCGCTCAGTTTGATTGTCCTAATCTGGATGTACCTATATACTGAATCTTGATTTAGCGGACTTTGCGAATAATCGCAACGCGGGGGACTTATGGCGGAGTTATTACCCCTTGAAGCGCCGGTCACATCGGCGACGGCACTGCCGCTGCGTCGTCTCGGGCGCCCCGTCGGACGCGACGAATTGCTGCGAGCGTTGCTGCTGCGCCTGCGACAGGATCAGCAACTGGTTTTGCATGGCGCCGCCGGCACTGGAAAAACGACAGTGGCGGCCACGATCGCCAACGTCTACTTGCAGCAGCATAACCGCCCGGTCCTGTGGCTGAATGTCGATAATCCGCCGCTGGTCGAATTGATCGTACGGGTCGCGCGCGCCTTTGGCGCCTACGAAATCAGCAATGATGAAAACCCGCTGACGCAGGCGCGGGCGGTCAAAGCGCTGCTGCGCGAAAAGCAGCCGCTGCTGGTCTTGGACGGCGAAATTGACTCGCTTGCCCTGGCGCCCTTCGTCAAGCGCTGCGCCGCTGATATCCCGCTTGTCGCGACCAGCACGGCGCCGCTGCCCGAGGGCGATTGGCGCAACCAGCCGATCGGCAACTTGTCGGAAAGCGACGCTGTCCGCCTCTTCAAGCAGAAAGCTGGCATCAAGAATGGCGCCGACGATGTGGCCATCCAGGTCATCGCCGCCCAACTCAAACATACCGCCTTTCCTTTGGCAATCACCGCGCGCAGCATGATCATCGCGCGGCAATCGGCGGCCGAATTCAGCGAGACGCTGGCCGACGCCCTGGAGAGCCATGACGACGAGCCGGCGCAGGCCGCGCTGAATATCAGCTTCGACGGGCTGAACGAGCGGCTGCGCGATCTGCTGCTCTTTCTAGGCGCGACCGCGCGGGGCGAAGCCTCCGTCGCCTTCCTCAATTTGCTGAGCGGCATTGCCACCGAGTCCATCGATATGTCGATGACAATCCTCTCGCGGCTCTTCCTGGTTGATCGCTTCCAGCGCTTCGGCGAAGCATACTACCGCTTGCATCCGCTCGTGCGGGAATTCATTGAGGATTGGGCGCTGGAGCGCGATCGCTTTGACGCCCTGCGCGCCGACATTGTCGATACCACGCGCGACTACCTGGATGTGCACGGCAAGAATGATGATGTCATCCCGCGTCTCATGGTCGAAATGGACAACCTCATCGCCACCGCAGACTGGGCGGCGCAAAATGAAGACCGGGAGCTGGCGGGCGATATCGCCGAAGCGCTTGTCCCGCTTGAAGAGCAGATCAATGCGGCCGGGTACCGATATGAGTTGATGCGCCTGAATGCCATACGCGATGGCGTCGCGCTCGAATTTGAAGACCTGCCGGAAGAAGAACCCGAGCCCGTCTTTGATGCTGAAGCGCAGGCTGCCGCAGACGCTGACGATATGACGCTGCTCGGTGATGATGACGAGCCGCCACTGGTTGACGATGGCGAGGAAGCGGTCCCTTACGCGGTCGACGAAGAAGAGGCGGCGCCGGAAACAGTCGCCGATGACTCATCGTTTGTCGCCATTGATGACAAGGATCTGCAGTCGGTCAATATCGACCAGTTGCGCACCGCCTTGAATGTCGCCAGCCAGAACAACGAGACATCGCGTCAATTGCAGATACTGAAGGCGATCGCCCGCATGCAGATCAATCAGGGACGCGAGGCGGAAGCCATCGCCACCTATGGCGATGTGCTGGAAATCTATGAGAACAGCGAAGACAAAGACGGCGTATTGGAGACGTTGGACATGCTCGCTGGCTTGTTGGTGAGCAAAGAGAGCACACCGGCCGCCATTGAACAGTTGAAGCTGCGCACGGCGCTCTCTTTCGCCCGCCAGCATGAGGATGCGCCGCGTGTCCTGCAAATCCTGGAAGCGGTCGGCAAAGTGCAGATCGACCAGAAGCGCGAGGGGGAAGCGGTCGCTACTTTTAACGAGATTTTGGCTATCCACGAAAAGCAGGAAAACAAAGCCGGCATATTGGAAACACTGGATATGCTGGCTGGGCTGCTCGTTCGCTGTGATTCGGCCGTTTCCGCGCTTGCGCACGTCCAGCGGGGCTTGCAGTTGGCAGGCGAACTCGAGGACTACGAAGCGGAGATGTTCCTGCAGATGACGCGCGGCGACGCCCACAAGGAATTGGGCGAGGCGTCCATCGCTGTCGAGGCTTATGAAGGCGCCTTGCGCAATGCGCGCAATCGCGATGATATGCAGAATGAGGCGCAGATCCTCTACAAGCTGGGTCTGGCTTATCTTGAGAGCAATGAATCGCGCCGCGCGGTCGAAATGCTGGAAGACGCCAACGATCGCTTCAAGCAGCAGGGCAAGCGTGATATGGAAGGGCAAGCGCTGCGCGGTTTGGGCGAAGTCAACGTCAGTCTCGAACGCTGGAGCGAAGCGGTCAACTTCCATACGTCGGCGCTTTATATCGCGCGTGAAATCGACGATCGCGCGCTGGAAGGGCAGCAGCTGCGGCACCTGGGGCAGATTCTCATCAGAGCCGACAAGTTGCCGGAAGCCTTGACCCGCTTGCGGCAGGCGCTGCACGTCGCCTATGAGGAGCAGAATCGCGAAGATATAGTCGCCGTAATTGCTGATCTGGTCAGCCTGATGATGCGCAACCTCTTCCTCTCGTCCATCGCCGAATTGCTAATCAATGACGGGCTGACTTACGATCCGGACAGTCGGGCGCTGCGGGCGCTGGAGAAGGAAGTGGCCGGCGCCAAGGAGCGCGCGGCCGCCCGTGGAATCGCCCTCGCTGTGGTAGCCGGCAGCGCTCGCGACTACGCCGCCAACGCCTACAACTACAGTTAGCCGCTCCAAGTCAACCGGCAGGGGCGACGCATTGGGTCGCCCTCAGCGCCGCTAGGGTGCGTTCGGCCGAGCGATAGGCTTGCCCTCTCGCAACCCGCGCAGATAATCATGAAAAGGAGAAATACAAAAAAGGGCGTCGCTCTCGCGTCGCCCCATATTTCTCGTCCAGCTGCGCGGATTAGTTGTGGCGATGCAGCATCAAGTCGGGCAGATGCTCAAAAGCCTGCGCGAGCGATGCGTGCTGGTCCAGGTGCTCGCCGATGATTTCGAAAGGCGCGGCCTGATGCTCGTCGTCGAATACGATCATCCAGCTGCCATCGCTTTCCTTGACCCAGCGTCCGCCGAAATTGTGGCGAATTGATTCGCCAACGAAGGCGCCAAGTTTTTCGCGCAGCACGGATTTATCCCCATCGTCCAGTTTGGCGCGATGCTCATCAATATAGCTATCGAGCCAGAAGATCGAATCCGCCGAGTAATCCAGCTGGATATCTTCTTTCTCGCTCAACACCTCGATGACCAGTTCCGCGTCTTCGCGCAGGTCGGATGATTCCACAACCGTATTCAACTCACACTCTCCTAATCAATCGTTTCGCATGCGCGCCAAGATTGCGCGGCGCACGAACTGTCTGACGACCTTGCGTCAATGCATCTTACGTTTTCGTTTTGCAAGCGGCGAATTTGCCACAAAAAACCAATCGTGGAGATTGGTTCGCCTGAGCGGGCAACGGGATTCGAACCCGTGACCTTTTCCTTGGCAAGGAAATGTTCTACCGCTGAACTATGCCCGCGCTGCCACAGCAGTATAACGTAGCCAGTTTCGCGTCGCAAGAGTGACTTGGCTCGCGCAGAAGCATTGAATCCACATTACGCCAGCGTTTGCCGGCCTGTCCGCCGCCGCTAATGCGCAATCTACGTCGCGTAAAGCGTCACGCCACGAATGCCTCGCCTATAATGGTTATAGTGACGTCCGCCCTCACTGAACCGCCTATGCTCACAAGCTCGCAGTACAAATTCCTCTTCAACCCATACCAGAAAGACCTCATCCTCTCGATAGACGGCGGCGGCATGCGCGGTGTCATCGCCTTGGCCATCCTATGTTGGCTGGAGGAGCAGACGGGCAAACCGGCTTATGAGCTCTTCAAAATGGTAGGCGGCACCAGCACGGGCGCGCTGATCTGCGCCGGCTTGGGCTTGGGCATGAGCGCGCGCGAGATCATGGACGAAGTCTACAAGAAGCGCTTGCCCAAAGCTTTCAATCGCGCCAAGCGCTTCCACTGGCTGCGCTTCTTGCTCAATGGCATGCGCCACTTATACCCTTACGGACCCTTCCTCAAGGCGCTGGGTCCGCTGGGCGAGGGCAAACGCGTCGGCGATATCGAGACGCCCGTGCTCCTGCTGACGACCAAGGATCTGCGCACCAGTTCCACCTATTACATCATCAACCAGGGACCGGGCGCGCCGCTATTCGCGCATTGGCCGCTGGCGGGCGCGGTCGCCGCAAGCGTGGCGGCGCCGCTCATCTTCCCGCCGGTCAATGGCAATCTGGTAGATGGCGGCATCGGCTCTTTTGGCAATCCCTGCCTGGCGACTTCGGTCGAGGCGGTCGAATACCTCGGCATGTCCGCGGAGAACCTGATCCATATCTCGCTCGGCAACGGCTACCAGTCCAATGTGCAGGAAGAAGGCGCCGGTCGCGGCTTCTGGCTGAAGAGCTGGATCGAGTATCTGATTTCCGAAGGCTTGGACGACGCCGCGCTGCAGCAGGTCTTCATGACGCGCGCCATCTATCGCTCGATGGATTTCCGCCGCTATAATCCGGCGCTTGATCGGCAGAGCATTGAGCACAACCTGGACCTCGACTGCGGCGATATCGATCCGGCTGCGTTGGCGCTCGATAGCAGTTCGCGCCAAGAGATCAAGCTGATGGAGCGAATCGGATACGCTTACGCCGCCAAGATCGACTGGATGAAGCAGCGGGCGCTGCCTTGGAATACCATCGGCGGTCATGCCGAGCCGGGTTATGAGCATACGGACTGGACGAACTCGCCCTTCGCCGCGCAGAAGTTTTAATCCCGTTCTGAGTCACTAAACGTAGGCGCGACATATCATGTCGCCCGAGACGAATACCAACCGAAAGGGCGACCCAATGGGGCGCCCCTACAAACGCACTTTGTTGAAGTCCCGTCCACTTCCTGGGTCGTGTAAACTCAGACCTCGGTAGAGGGTTTGGGGAAGGGCTAAATGCTGAAGTACAACTCGAACTCGTAGGGATGCGGCCGCATCGCCACCGCGTCCTGATCCTCGACTTGCTTGTAGTCGATGTAATTCTGGATGAAAGCCTCGTTGAAGACGCCGCCTTCCAGCAAGAAGTCGTGATTGGCTTCCAACTCGCGTAGGGCAGCGCCCAGCGTGCCCGGCATCACCGGCGTATCGTGATCGCCCTCGTAGAGGTCGGCGGTCGCCGCCTCGCCCGGATCAATCTGATTTTTGATGCCGTCGATGCCAGCCATCAGCAGCGCCGGCATGCAGAGGTAAGGATTGGCCGCCGGATCGGGCCAGCGCGCCTCAACGCGTTTCGCTTTTGGATTGTTGCTGTACATCGGGATGCGGATGCCGGCCGAGCGGTTGCGCGCCGAATAGATCAGGTTGACCGGCGCTTCGTAACCCGGCACCAGACGGCGATAGCTATTGGTGATCGGATTGGTGAAGGCGGCGGTCGCGCCCGCGTGCTTGATCAGCCCGCCGATATACCAAAGCGCCATTTGGCTCAAGCCGGCGTACATGTCGCCACCAAAGAGCGGCACGCCATCTTTCCACAAAGACTGATGCACATGCATGCCGGAGCCGTTCTCCTCGAACAGCGGCTTGGGCATGAAGGTGGCATGCAAGCCGTTGGCCAGCGCCACATTCTTGACGATGTATTTGAAGGTCACCATCATGTCGGACATCTGCAGCAGGGGCGCGTATTTCAAATCGATCTCGGCTTGCCCGGCGCCGCCCACCTCGTGGTGATGCACCTCGACCTCCATGCCGACATCAAGCATCGTCTGCACCATCTCGGCGCGCACGTCCTGGGTCTTGTCCAGCGGCGAGAGCGGGAAGTATCCCATCTTGATGCGGTTCATGTGACCCTGCGCCGGGTCTTCGTTTCCGCTGTTCCAGTCGCCTTCAAAGGAATCGACGCGGTAGAAGCTGCTGTTTTCCGAGGTGCTGTACTGCACATTGTCGAACATAAAGAATTCGGCTTCGGGACCGAAATAGGCGATATCGGCCAGATCGGAGTTGTCCAGATAGGCTTCGGCGCGTTTGGCGACGCCGCGCGAATCGAGGGCGTAGGGCTCGCGGCTGATCGGGTCGTGCACATCGCAATACATCGCCAGCGTGTTATAGCTGAAGAAGGGATCGACATAAGCCGTGCTCAGGTCGGCCAGCAGAATCATGTCCGATTCGTTGATCGCCTGAAATCCCTGAATGCTCGAGCCATCAAAGCCGAAGCCATCTTCAAAGGCGCCTTCGTCAACCGACTGAATCGGCATGCTGAAGTGCTGGGGCACGCCGCGAATATCGACGAAGCGCAGGTCAACCTCGGCTACGTCGTTTTCATTTGCCCATTTCAGCAGGGCGGCGGGGGATTCCATTGCCGAAGCGGGCGGGACATACCTGGCCATTTCCATTCATCCTTTTGCTAATCGCGTCCAAATCAACAAACAGCGCCATTGTATTGGACAATTCTCACAACATATACGACGAATCTTATGGAAATCGCTCGACGTTTTATGTGAGTTTTGACCAATTGCCAGCAACAGAGGCCGATATGTCCATTGAATGCCGGCTTCGCGCGCCAGCAACGGGTCTAGCCTTGACGCTGCGCTCGCTGATAGCATTGTCGAAACACCGCTCGAGTAAAGGCAGAGAGGATTAAGCGACATGAGACGGATCATCCTTGCGATCATCGTATTGCTCGCGTTTACTTCCCTGCGCGCGCAGACGCAGGAGATTGAGCGTCTTATCCCCGAAGTGCTGAATGTTTATCCACACGACGATAGCGCATTCACGCAGGGCTTGCTCTGGCATGATGGCAACCTCTACGAATCGACTGGCCTTTACGGCGAATCGACATTGCGCCGGGTCGATATCGAAAGCGGCGTGCCCTTGGAATCGCTTTCGATTGACGAGGCTTACTTCGCCGAAGGACTGGAACTGGTGGGTGACAAGCTCATCCAACTGACCTGGCAAGCGGGCATGGCTTTCGTTTACGATGTCGCCAGCTTTGATCTGGTCGAAATCATCGAATATGAAGGCGAAGGCTGGGGCCTGTGCTACGATGGGCGCTACCTCTTCATGAGCGACGGCAGCCCATATCTTTCGCTGCGCGATGCCGAGACCTTTGACCTCATCGTCCGCGCCGCCGTGACCTATCAAGGGACGACCGTCCCGCATCAACTGCTGAACGAGCTGGAATGCGTCGGCGATGATATCTACGCCAACGCCTGGAACACCGACCTTATCTTCCGCATCGACAAATGGACCGGCGATGTAACCGCCGTAATTGATGCGTCGGCGCTTATGACCGACGCCGAGAAAGCCGATCTGGCGGCTGGCGCCGTATTGAATGGCATCGCTTGGAATCCCGAAAGCGAAACCTTCTTCATCACCGGCAAGAAGTGGCATAAGCTCTTTGAAGTGACCTTCGTTTCGCCTTAGCATCATACTTGGCCGCTTGCATTCGCAATCTCTAACACAATTCATATAGACAAATGCGCAATCGTCGCATAAGGTTCATATATGGATAATTCAGTTATGAATCAATTTTCAGCCGATTCTGACGCGCTTGATAACACTTTCGAATCGCAGTTCTTCACATCGCTGTCGCGCATCTGCCGTCAACTGGCGCTGCATGCCGAGCAGATCAAGGCGGCCGGCATGTTGTCGCCGCCGCAGTTGTGGTTTCTCAAACGGCTGTACGATGCCGGCGCGCCGCAGCCGATCAGCTTTTTCGCCGATGGCATTTTCTCGAATTTGTCCAATGCCTCGCAGATGATCGACCGGCTCGAATCGGACGGACTGGTCTACCGCATAGACAACCCGCGCGACCGCCGCAGCAAGCTCGTTGAACTGACAGACGAGGGTGTGCAGCGAATGAAGCAGGCTTACGAGCGCCACCATCTGCTGGCGCAAGAACTGCTCGCCCCCCTGACGGAAGAAGAGCGCCGCGCCACGCTGGCGACCTTGGAGCGGATGCTATCCCTATTCGAAAATGAGACGGACGACGCCGGAGCTTGTGGTTTCTGATTTCGCAGCCCGTCAGTTCGATTCTGTTGCTTCAGCTTATAGAAGGAGTGAACCGCTATGAAAAACAATCACGCGATCATCGTGGAACATGTCGTCAAGCACTTCGGCGATGTCAAAGCGCTGGACGGCGTATCTATCGCCGGGGAGACAGGTAAAGTGCTTGGGCTGCTCGGTCCCAACGGCGCCGGCAAGACGACGCTGGTGCGCATCCTTGCGACCCTGCTCAAACCGGACAGTGGCAAAGTCATCGTCGGCGGGCTGGATGTTCTGCGCCAAAAGCAGGGTGTGCGCGAGATCATCGGCTTGGCGGGCCAAAACGCCGCCGTCGACGAAATACTAACCGGGCGCGAAAACCTGTTCATGGTCGGGCGCCTCTACCACATGTCGCGAAGCGATGCCAATAAGCGCGCCAGAGAACTTCTCGAACAATTCTCGTTGACTGAGGCAGGCGATCGTCCGGTGAAGACCTATTCCGGTGGCATGCGCCGCCGCCTTGATCTCGCCGCCAGCATCGTCGCCCGCCCCAGCGTGCTCTTCCTCGATGAGCCGACCACCGGCCTGGACGCCCGCGCCCGCATCGCCATGTGGGAGACGATTCGCGAGCTCGTCTCGGATGGCGCCACGCTGCTGCTGACCACCCAATACCTGGAAGAAGCCGACGAGCTCGCCGACCGCATCGTGGTCATCGACCATGGGCATGTCATCGCCGAAGGCACAGCCGACGAACTCAAAGCCAATATGGCGGCCGACTTCATTGATATTACCATTGCCGACCCCGCGCAAACGGCATCAGCATCGGAGCTCCTCGGCCGGCTTTCGACTGAGACGCCCCAGATCGACGACAGGCGCGGCCACGTCGTGCTCGCCGTGGACAGCGGCGCTCAACGCATCGCCGAGGTTGTGCGCTTGCTTGACGGCGAAGACATTCATATTTCCGAATTGAACCTGCGCCGCCCGACCCTCAACGATGTCTTCCTCAGCATCACTGGCGAGGCGATTGTGGAGGAAGAAGAAGCCAAGCCCAAGCGTCGCGGACCCTTCCGCCGTCGAAGCGCCTAGCCAAGCTATTGACCGCCTAAACCTGTAAGGACGATCAACATGACCCAGAATACCTTCACCGCCACGTTCAATTCTGGCGACCGCGAATCCAGCGCTCTGCAGCGTTTCTTGTGGAATTTCACCGACACGCTCGTGGTGATGCGGCGCAATTTGTATGCTTACCAAAGGCAGCCGGAATTGATAGTATTCGCCACCATTCAGCCAGTGATATTTCTGCTGCTATTCACCTATGTCTTCGGCGGCGCCATTCGCTTCGCCACCGGCGGTGATTACATCAGCTTCCTGCTGCCCGGCATCATCATCCAGACGATTCTCTTCGCCTCGACCAATACCACCGTCGGCTTGTCGGTTGATCTGTCGCGCGGCATCATCGATCGCTTCCGCTCGCTGCCGATGTCGCGGGCGGCTGTGCTCGCGGGGCGTACCAGCGCCGATACCTTGCGCGGCCTCTTTACGGTGCTCATCATGATCGCCGCCGGCACAGCCATCGGCTTTCGCTTTGAAGATTTAGGCAGTGGACTGGCTGGGCTCGCGCTGGCAGTGGCTTTTGGTTTCGCTGTCACCTGGATTTCCGCCACCATCGGCTTATTAGTCAAGGATCCGGAAGCAGCGCAGGTGGCCGGCTTCATCTGGCTTTTTCCCTTGACCTTCGCCAGTTCCATTTTCGTGCCGACTCAGACCATGACCGAGCAATGGTTGCGCGCCTTCGCCGAGAATCAGCCGGTCAGCGTTATCGCCAACACCGTGCGCGACTTGATGACCGGCACCGTCAATCCGGACGAAATTGTCATTTCGCTGCTTTGGATCGCCGGGATCGTAGCGATTTTCCTGCCGATCGCTGTCTGGCGTTATGCTAGAGTCGCCTCGCGCTAGCCACAGTCCAAGCTGAATTGTAGGGGCGACCTATCAGGTCGCCCGCCTGCCACCACCAAACCGTAGGGGCGAGCCTTGGCTCGCCCTCCCTCCACTACTAAACCATGCTTGCGAGCTTTACGCCGCTCGCAACGTAAACAGGGGCGACTTATCAGGTCCCCCGCTCAGCTTTCGCCTATGCAAGTGAACTGCGTTACACTCTCCTCAGTCTGATTGCCAACCCAAAGGATCACTCATGACCGACAACCTCGTCTACATCGCCAATGGCGGCGGCGGCGACTGCGGCATCACTGTCGCCGCGCTCGACTACGCTGAAGGGACGCTCAGCGTCGTTCAGCGCGTCCGCGAGATTGGCGAATGCCACTACCTGAATTTTCATCCAAACGGGCGCTATCTCGTCGCCACCACCATGGACGACGATGTGCAAGTTGTCTCATTCGCCGTCGACGCGGATGGATTTCTATCCCTGATCAGTCGGCAGCCGGCCGCCGGCACCTCGCCAGCTTACGTCTTTGTGGAAGCCAGCGGACGCAATGCGCTGATGGTCAATTATGTGGTTGGCGAGGCGCGCGGCAATATTCGCCTGTACCCGATCGACAGCGAGGGCGCGCTCGGTGCAGCGAGCGAACATATCGAGCATGATGGCAGCGGACCCAATCGCGACCGACAAGAGGTATCGCACCCCCATATGATCGTCGCCACGCCCGACAATCGCTTCGCGGTCGTGCCTGACCTGGGTACCGATATGGTCTACCTCTACGCCTTGGATGCGGCCGCCGGCAAGCTGAGCCTTTCGCAAACGCTTGACCTGCCGCCCGGCGCCGGACCGCGTCATGTCGCCTTCCATCCGAGCTTGCCGCGCATGTATGTGATTAACGAGCTCGATTCAACGATGGCGACCTTCGCTTACGATGCCGACGACAATTGGACGCGTCTGTCGATCGAATCGACGATGCCGAGATACTACGTTCAGCCAGCCGGCAGACCCAATACCTGCGCTGATGTGCATGTACATCCGAACGGCAAATTTCTCTACGGCAGCAATCGCGGGCATGATTCGATCGTGATCTACTCCCTGGACGATGATGGCTTGCCGCGGCTGCTGGGATATGAAGCGACGCGGGGCGCCTGGCCGCGCGCCTTCATGATTGACCGGCGCGGCGAATACCTGGTGGTTGGCAATCGCCACACCGACAGCGCCGCCGTCTTCTCCATCGACGCCGAATCCGGCGCCCTTACCTACCGGTCCTCGCTCGCCTTGTCCGAGCCAATCACGTTCAAGATGCGAGGCTAAGGGTGATGCGCGTTCTCATAACCGGCGGGGCGGGCCACGTCGGAAAACCAATTTGCCAGAAGTTCGTCGGCAATGGCTGGGATGTGCGCGTCATTGATCTCGCGCCCGAATGCGACATTGAAGGCGTCAGCTACGCGCAATGCGACATTCTGGATTTCGCCGCCCTCGAGAAGCAGGTGGAAGGCTGCGACGCCATCGTGCATCTGGCGGCCATCCCTACGACCATGTCACATCCCGAATCGACCGTTTTTGAAATCAATGTCGCCGGCAGCTACAATGTCTTTGAAGCGGCCGAGCGCGCCGGCGTCAAGCGCATCGCCCAAGCCAGCTCGATCAATGCCTTCGGCGGCTATTGGGGCTGTGACGATCGCCAATATGATTACTTCCCGCTGGACGAAGATCATCCGCTGCACACCACCGATGTCTATTCTCTGTCCAAGCAATTGGTCGAGGAAGTCGCCGCCTATTACCAGCGCCGCAGCGGCATCAACAGCGTCTCATTTCGCTTTCCCGCCGTCTGGAGCGATGCCTTCATCGAAGCGCAAAATCTGCGCGCGACTTACGCCGCCATGCGCGCGCATCTCGATAACTTCCGGCGCCTCCCGCCGGCGCAGCAACGGGAACGATTAACTGCCGCTCGGCGGAAAACGCTGACGCTGCGCGCCCGCCGTGTGCAGGAATATGACGCGGTCCAAGCGGGCCTATTCGACCGTGAGAACATGGAAGACTGGCTGCTGCGCGCCTACTTCTTCGACCGATTCAACTACTGGACCTTCATCCACACCGACGATTCGACCCAAGCCTTCGAAAAGGCGATTACGGCCGACTACCAGGGAGCGCACGCGCTCTTTGTAAACAGCGATCGGAATTATCTCAATTATGACGCTGAGGCGCTGCTCTCGCTGTTTTTTCCGGAGGTTCGCCGCCGTTCAAAAGCGCTGCATGGGGCGGAGGCGCTGGTCAACATCGAGCGCGTCCGCGAATTGATCGGTTTTGAGCCGACGGCGCGTTCGATAATCTGAGGCTAAATGCTGACGTAGATTCGATACAGGCAACGCGGGGGCGACCCTCGGATCGCCCGCGCCGGTTGCCGCTACGTTGTACGTGCCGCCGCCTCGCTGGCGTAGGCGCCGGAACTGAAGACGTAAACTTGATTCTCGATCTCGCCGTCGTCATTGGGCTCGGCATCCAGCATCCAGTCGTAGATCCAGCGCGCATCGCTGATGCTCAGATTGACACAGCCGTGGCTGCGCCGATAACCGAAGCTGTCGTGCCAATAGGTGCCGTGCAGGCCCTGCCCGCCTTTGAAGTACATCACCCAGGGGACCAATTGCAGCGCGTAGGCATCCGGCTGACCGACGGCGCCGCTCATCGAATCGCTGGGCAGCCGCGCCCATACATTGAAGATCCCTTGAGCAGTCGGCCACTCGGCCATGCCGCTTGAAATCACGGTGGCGAAGACGGGCTTGTCGTCGTCGTAGGCTATGAGGGTCTGCTCGAACAGGTCCACCGCCACCCAACGCCCGGTGACACCTTGGGGCCGTTCGGTCGGCGCGAATTTGGCGACGAGTTCCTGTCGAATCCATTGCTGGGGACCGACCAGGTACCAGACATTGCCGCCGTCGTCCGTAGCGCTCGCGAAAATATTGACCAGCCGGTAACGCCGCGTGATATAGCCGCTTTCGGCGCTGCCCGGCTCGCCGGGGCGCAGCGAGGCGCGGGCGCCGGTTTTGTCCAGAATGATTGCGTAGGGATGCGCCCAATCGTCCGGCAGCAGCATGCCGGTGAAGCGCGACGCATTGACCGGCTTGGTATCTTCCGCCCGAATCCATTCGCCGCCGACCCGCTGAATCCAGCCTTCGACGCTGGTGTTGATCGCGTTGACGAAGTTGAAGCCGGCCGGCATCCGCCCAATCACTTGACCGCCCGGCGCATCGTAAAGAGCGACCGCATCCGGTCCCACACGCCAGAAGCTGTATGCGCCCAGGGTGCGCCAGTCTTCGGGCGCGCGCTCCGGCTCGGGGCGGGGAAACGCTTCCATCATAGCGAGGCAGTCGGCGCTTTCGGCAGCCGCTATTGCCCGCGCAAGATGCAAATCCGCCGTGTCGCCATCGGCTGCGCAGACGCTCGGGTCATAAGTACTGATCGCGGTCCTGTCATCCGCCAATACACTGGGAAGGCCGACGAGCAACACCAATAGAATGGTCAAAGAAACTCGAAACATTTGTTTCGCTCCTTCCCATAAAATACAGCGCAGCGCGCGCCGCCGCTTAATTATTCCGAGCGTATCATTCCGGGATTGGCGCGTACTTGACGGCTGCTAAACGGCTGCTTTACGTTTGCCATACGCTCGCCCGGCGGCATAATTGAGGGAAGAGGGCAATTCGTTGTTTCCGGAACAGTTGATTGCATCAAATGAAAACGATTCGCATTGGCGCTCGCCGCTCTAAATTGTCGATTTGGCAAGCGGAGCACGTCGCTGAATTGATCAGACAGCGTCATGCGGGCGTCCGGGTGGAAATCAGCGGTTACCGGACGCGCAGCGACTTGAACCCGGCGGCGCCCTTGCGCGAGATCGGCGGCGTCGGATTATTCACCGATGCGCTTGAGGCGGCGCTAAAGGCTCGTGAAATCGATTGTGCCGTCCACAGCTTGAAAGACATGCCGGTGGACATGGAAGTGGGGCTGGCGCTGGCGGCGGTCCCAGAGCGCGGCGATCATCGTGATGCGCTCGTCAGCCGGGGCGGGCTCAAGCTCGCTGAGCTGCCGCAACGCGCGCGCATCGGAACCGGCAGCTTGCGCCGCCGCGCCCAACTGCTGGCCATCCGTCCCGATCTGCAAATGGCGCATATCCGCGGCAATGTGCCGACGCGCCTGGAGAAACTGATGGCAAGCGACAGTCCATTTGATGCCATTGTGCTGGCGGCGGCCGGACTGAATCGTTTGGGCTTGAGCGCGCATATCAGCGAAATATTCGACGAGTCGCAGATGCTCAGCGCCGCCGGGCAGGGCGCGCTCGCCGTTCAGTGCCGCGCCGAGGACGACTCATTGCTCTTCTTCTGGACCCTGGCCGACTGGCGAGCTTCGCATGCCACAGCAGCCGAGCGCTCCTTTCTCCGCGCGCTGGAAGCTGGCTGCTCGCTGCCTGTCGCCGCCTATGCGCAGGTGGACGGAAGCCGACTCGTCCTGCGAGGTCGCGTGATCGCGCTTGATGGCGGGCGGCAGGTGGACGTCAGCGGCGACGCAATCGCGTTTGACGGGCTCGCCGGCTTGCATATGGCGCGCAAGCTGGGCGCGGAATTGGCGGCAGAAGCGCTGGAAAAAGGCGCCGACCTGATTCTGGATTCCCTTGGGAAGGGAAACGCGCATGAATGACGCGATGCCACTGGCTGGCAAGCGTATCGCTGTTACACGCGCGCTTCATCAGGCGCCGCCTTTGGAAGCCTTGATTCGAGAATGGGGCGGGATTCCGCTGCGTTATCCCTGCATCGCCATTGAGCGATCCCCCGACCGGCGCCAATTGGAGGGCTGTCTGCGCCGGCTCCAGGAATTTGACTGGCTGCTGCTGACGAGCGGCAATACCGTGCGCGCAATCGCCGAGAGTCTGGCCGAACTGGGCATAAAGTTGCCGAACGCTGGCATCCGAATCGGCGCCGCTGGTCCAGCGACAGCGGACGAAGCGCAGCGACTCTTGTCTTGCGAGACCCACCGTGTGCCGGCTGAATATGGCGCCGCTCATTTGGCGCGCAGCCTGCCGCTTGCAAAGAGGGCTCGTATCCTGCTGCCACAATCGGACCGCGCCGCGGAATCAACGGCGGCGGCGCTTCGTTCGCGCGGCGCGTCAGTTACGTCCGTCGTCGCCTACCGCACGGTACCGGGCGGGGGCGGGGTGGATCTGCCCGCGCTGATTGCTCGCGGCGAAATCGACGCCCTCAGCTTCACCAGCCCATCGGCGATCGCCTTCTTTCAGAAACGCTGCCCATTGGCGGCGGCGCGCGAGCTGCCGGCGCTTTGCATTGGAGCGGCGACCGCGGCGGCGGCGCATGCGCATGGATTCCAGCGCGTGATCAGTTCAGCGCAGCCCACGCTTCGCGACATGCTGGCCGCGCTCGCCGATCACTTCGCTTCCAACGTGGAGAACGACTGATTCCGATTAAATCGCCGAACGAGTGGCTGAATTCGCGCACTTTAATTGCGATTCGATCTGTATAGTTAAGGCGAATTTATGCTATTTCTATTATCTCTATCGTCCGAATCCTATATACTGAAAGTAGCGGAAGGTACGAAGCGCGGTACAGGAAAAATTGCCAAGTTGCCGCCGCCGGCTTTGAAGCTTCTGTAGAGCGCTCCTATTGAGCTTGTTGCGTTGAAGTTGACATCACAGCGCTGGGCATGATTGGTGGCAGGTCTTATGGAACTGGGTCAGAACATTTATACGCATGAGAAATACACCGAGGGCGATCAATACTGGAGTCCGGAATCAGAGGATTATGCCGCTGCCAGCCAGTTGATTTCCGTCATGCGCGAAGGCTGGATCCTGGCTTTGCCCCGCGTCAGCGCGCGCCAAGTCTGGAATAGCGGCAGCCGTCCGCGCACTGTTTACGATTTCACCTTGATGCGCGGCAGCCAGTTGATGATCATGCCGGTCTTGAGCAACCCCTACGTTGAACGGTATATCGTGCAACACGATATCCGCATCATTTACGAGGCCGCTGCCGACTCCGCGGTAATCCCCGACTAAGAGACGGTTAAACCCACATTAAAGGCATACGGCAATCTTGAAGCTGGCGATGAACTTGCCTATAATCGCCGCTGTAATTGGACGCCTCGCGGAAAGACGATCAGCATGACGGAAGAGCAGCCGCGTTATCACGACAGTCAAGATCAAGACGTCACATCGCAGCACTGGAGCTACTCGTCGGAGCGCTACGCTGGCGGTGATAATTTGCTCACGGCAATCGCCCGCGGCTGGGCGATCGATAAAGTGGTGACGCTGCGCCGCCACTGGTTCGCTGGCATGCGCTGCATTGAGATCTTCCACTTCACGATTCGCCGCGATGATGTCGTCGCCGATATGGCTGTGCTGGGCAACCCCTACGTATACCGCTACCTGGCGAATCAGCCGCACGAACTGGTCGAGGAAGAGGATGGGGCGGTGGCGTAGACCATTGAAGCCGCGATTGACTCATACCAAAGAGCTTGGCACTGCGCTGGCTATCGTGTCGCAGCGTCAGTGAAACTGGTGTTTTCTTCGTCTTTAAGCGCGTATTTAGCGTTCGTTTTTCGATCTATTTCCTCAGAATACTTGCGCTCGTCTCGAACCTGTTGCGGTCGGATTGTTGGGCGCCGCGGGTTGCTCACGGTGGTCCTTGGGGCGATACTTCAGCCAGAGTTTTCAACAGGAATCTGAAACACTTGATCTGGCGCAGGCGCTATAAACATCGGCAAATGCTCTGGCACTGGCTGCTGCGGAATGACGTCGCGCCAGTGGAATTTACAATTGCCCGCTACGGGAGCGATTACGGCGGCTGGAATCTGCCACGCGAATTAATCACACCCGACTGGCTGGTCTATGACTTTGGCCTAGGCGAAGACATATCCTTTGACATTGCCCTGCTCGAGAATCACCGCTGCGCCATTCACGCCTTTGACCCAACACCGAAAGCCATCGCCTTCGTTGAGAATGTGAATCTGCCGCGCTTTCACTTTCATCCCGTTGGCGTTTGGAATAAAGATAGGACCATCAAGTTCTGGAAGCCCCGCAGCGCCGCCGACGACTCCTATTCCGCCTTGAACTTGCACAGCGCAGGGGAATATATTGAAGGCGAGGTGAAGACTATCCGGTCGCTGGCGCGGGATTTGGGGCACGAACAAATCGATCTGATTAAAATGGATATTGAAGGCGCGGAACAACTCGTCATTCCCAATCTGATCGCTGACGGCATCCGCCCGACCTTGCTTTGCGTAGAATATGACCAGTCTTATGAAGTTGTCTCGCTGCTCTCGCTGCGCACACTGATGACATCGTTTCGCTTGCACCGCGCGGTACTGAAAGCCGGGTATATGCTAATCAACAAGAGCGGATGGAACGCGACCTATCTCCTAGGCGCGCAACTTCGACAATTGATGGCGCCGAATAACGAAGCTTGAAGGCATACTCATGTGGAGCAAACTGTACAAATACCGCGCGAAATTGTGGCATCGACTGCTGAGGAACGATGTTGTAGCGGTCGACTATACGATTGTCCGCTATGGAAGCGCGACCGGCGGCTGGCACATACCAAGCGAGTTAATATCGCCGGATTGGCTGGTCTATGACTTTGGAGTCGGCGATGACATTTCTTTTGACATCGCGCTCGTCGAACGGCATGGCTGTAAGATACACGCTTTTGATCCGACGCCCGAATCTGTCGCCTATATGCAGGATAAAAACTTGCCCCGTTTTGAGTTTCATCCCATCGGCGTTTGGGATGACGATACAACCATCAAGTTCTGGCTGCCCAGTAATGAGCAATCGATTTCGTATTCGGCCGACAATCTGCGCCTGTCGTCAGCGTTTGTGGAGTGCCGGGTGAAGACCATCAAGACCATAGCCGCTGAACGAGGGCACGAACATATTGATTTTATCAAGATGGATGTAAAAGGCGCGGAGCAGCGGGTCATCCCCAACATGTTTGCGGACGGTTTTCGCCCAACGCTGCTTTGTTTGGAATATGACATGCCCTACAAAGTATTCACGCGGCTTTCATTAAAGTGGTTTATGGCTGGGATACGCTTGAATAGCGCCATACAAGATGCAGGCTATCAACTGATAAGCAAGAACGGTCGGAATGCGACTTACCTCCTGAAAGGCCATACCTAGCGCGTTTGCCGGCAGCGCTCGGGGCGATTTCCCCCATTTTCCACTCTCCACTATAATGAACGCGAAACCGAAAGATTCACAACGAGAATTGACCCATGCCCGACGACCCGGCCCGGGAAAAACCGTCCGCCGACGGACCAGCTGACCCGGCGCCAAAATCGCCCGAAGAGATGATGGGCGCGTTGCTTGACCCGGCGCCGACCGACAATAAGCCGATACCCCCGGAAGATTACCAATCTCATCTGAGCGCGGACGAGGTCAGGCGATACGCTCGGCCCGAAGACTTGCCGATCGACGACGAGCAACCGCCTGCGCTTGACGCTCGCGATTCGGTCGATGACGCCGGAAGCGAGGTCGCGCGGCGCTTCATCGAGATGCAAAACCAGGCGGCCACGCTGGCCGACCTGCTCAACAAAGAAGAGATCAGCTTTGAGGATTATCAGCGCCTGCTTTACGAAGCCATGGTGCAGGACGAGCAGGGCGTCTGGTGGATGATTGATGCCGAAAACGAAGATTGGTATCGTCATGATCCCGATCGCAACCTTTGGGAGTTAGATTACCCGGCTGCGCTGCGCGAATATGAGAGCGCGTCTTTCAATGGCGATGAAACGCTGACCGAGTATGATCTGCCTTCGACCTTGGGGGCGTCGGCCGCGGGCGACCCAATTTACGATGAACGCGGTGTCAAAATCGGTACGACGCCGCCCACCAAAGACCATCTCTATACCGTTCCCGGCGCGGCTGCGCTCGCCGATGAAATCCCGGGTCAGCAGCCGACCCAGGCCGGCGCCGCGCAACTGAGCGGCACGATCCCGGCGCCAGCGCAGGCCGAGCCCAGCAGCGTGATTCCGCGCGCCATTGATGCGGACTTTGCGCTTGGCGCGTCGCCGGTGGTGCAGGAGCTGCTGGAAACACGGAGGAGCCGGCGGACACGCCTGCTGATGACTGTGCTGGCTGCCCTGCTGATGGTGGCGCTGGCTGGAGGCATCATCGCGGCCGGCGTCGTCATGATGTGGTATCGCGATACGGTTGAGCCCTTCGCCGATGGCATCGCCGCCTTGGCCGACTACAGCGGCGCGTACCAGACCGCGCGCATCTTCGACTCGCAAGGCAATCTGCTTGCCGCCCTCAACAGCGAGGAGACCGGCGCCCGCACCGCTGTCCCGCTCGAACAGATCAGCCCCTATATGATCCATGCGATCGTATCGCAGGAGAATGAGCGCTTTTTTGACGATCCGGGTTTTGACCCGGTCGCCATCGCCCGCGCCTTCATGCAAAATGTCAGCGGCGGCGGCGTCGAATCCGGCGCCAGCACCATCACCCAGCAGATCGCGCGCAACCTCGTCCTGAAAGATCGCGAAGTCACCGTCCAGCGAAAGCTGAACGAGATCCTGGTCGCGCTGGAGATCGCCAACCGCTACGACAAGAATTTCATCCTCGCGCTGTACTTAAATGAGGTTTTCTTCGCCAACCGAAACTACGGCGTCGAGGCGGCGTCCAACTTTTATTTCGGCCATAGCGCCGATCAGCTTAATTTTGCCGAGGCGGCTCTGCTGGCGAGCATCGTGCCCTCGCCGGCGCAGCATGATCCGGTGGCGAATCGCGCGACCGCTATCGCCGGCATGCGCGCTACCATGCGAAAGATGATCGATATCGGCTGCCTGCGCTTCCAGCACGGCGATTGGCGCGAGCGTGGTCCCTTCTGCATCATCGACGGCGCCGAAGACGATCTGGTGAAGACGAACGCTGACGGCGAAATCGCTGGCGGCTTGGCGATACTGCAAATCGCCGAGATTGAAACGACCCGGTTTCAGCCAGGCGAGTTTAGAGTGCGCTACCCGCATTTTGTTGATTTTGCGCGCGCCGCCGTGGTGGCGGAGTTGGGCGAAGAAGCGCTCTTCCAGCGTGGACTAAGCATCCACACCACCTTGAATCCGGCGCTGCAAGAGGCAGCGGCCGCCGCATTGAGCGATCAGGTGCGCGAGCTGAAGGCAACCGCAACCGGCGTGAATACGGGCGCCGTCATGGTGACTGATCCTGCTACGGGCGCGATCCGCGCCATGGTGGGCAGCCACGATTATTACGAATCCGAAGCGGGCCAGGTTAATAACGCGCTGACTTTCCAGCAGCCCGGTTCCGCCATCAAACCATTCGTCTATATGGCCGCCCTCCAGGACAATGAGGGCCGCTACCTGACGCCAGCCAGCATCATCTGGGATGTGCCGCTGGTTGAAGATTTGGGCGCCGGCGGCATTTACGAACCGCAAAATGTCGACCGCAAATTTCATGGTCCGGTGTCCGTGAGGTCCGCGCTGCAGAACAGCTACAATGTGCCGACGGTAAAGGTCTTCCGAGATTACGTCGGCGCGGGCGCCTTTGCCAACACCGCCGATGCGCTCGGCTTGCAGTTCCCGGAAGATTCTTTCATTTCGCTGGCCAGCGCGCTCGGGTCGAATGAAGTCAGCCTCTACGATATGATGCGCGCCTACGCCGTCTTGGCAAATGGCGGCAAGCGCGTCCCGCTCTACGCGATAGAGCGGATCACGGAATCGGTCGATGGCGAGCCGGTGGAGATCCCTCGTGAGCGCCCCGCCAGCGAGCAAGTCATTTCGCCAGCGCTAGCCTACCTTATGCAGAACATACTCAGCGATGACGGCGCCCGCGCGCCCAGCTTCCCGGCCGGCTCGAATTTGACCCTGGCGCGCGCTGGCATAGCGACGCCGAATACGGTCGCCGCCAAAACCGGCACCACCAACGGCAGCCGCGATCTTTGGACAATGGGTTTCACGCGCAACGCAGTCGTTGGCGTCTGGCTGGGCGCCTCGGACAATACGCCGACTTACAATACCAGCGGCTATCGCAGCGCCGCGCCGCTTTGGAATACGGTGATGGCGGCGGCGACAAACTGGTACCCGCCGCTGCCATTTGAGAATCCGGGCGCTGTGGTCGCGCGCGAGGTCTGCCGAACGACTGGCACTCTCAATTTCCCGGCTTGTCCCGAGCCGACCACTGATTTGTTCTTGCATGAACAATATCCGCCCGCGCCCGAGACCGGCTTCCTGCAGCGCGTTTCTGTCGACAGTTGGACGCTGCTGCGCGCCAATGAATTCTGCGCAAGCCACGTTACGGAGCGGAATTTCGTCGCGGTTGGCGATGCCGCCGCTCTCGATTGGCTGAACAACACCGGTGAAGGGCGGCAGTACGCCAAGTCGCTTGATTTGAGCCTGCCGGTTATGCCGCCGCCACAAGCCAGCTGCGCGCAAGGGCAGCAATTGCCGCTGATCAATCTCAGCAGCCCCAACAACGGCGCGGTCGTGCGCGGGGCAGTGGAACTGCGCGGGCAGGTCGGCGCGCCCGATTTCGACAAGTTTGAATTGCTCTACGCCAGCGCCGCGGAGCCGGATACCTTCTATCCGATCAGCGCGTCGCTGGTGCAAATGCCACAATACGGCACGCCGCTGGGCGTATGGGATACCGTTGCCGCCCAGGCGCCAAACGGCGATTATATTTTGCGTCTGGCAGCCAATTCGCGCAGCGGCGGCGCTATCCACTTCGACTTGAATGTCACCGTCGACAACACTGCGGTGGAAGCGGGCGAGCCCACATTTGGTCCAACGGTCGAGGAAATCATCATTCCGACGCCTACAAGCGGCTGACGTATTATCTTGGCAGATTCTCGCTCTCCACGTTACGAGCGGCCCATATACGTGGCGGACACTGAATGTCTGATAGAATTAGTAAACGGCGTTCACCAGAATTACTGACTGTATGACTTACCACCCGCTAACCGAGGGCATGAACCAGCAGCAGCAGCAAGCGATCACCGCCGGCGATGGTCCCGTCTTGGTGTTGGCTGGACCCGGCAGCGGCAAAACCGCGGTGCTGACGAGGCGCATCGCCTGGCTGATCCGCGAGCATCGTGTGCCGCATCATCGCATCATGGCGGTCACCTTCACCAATAAAGCGGCGGGAGAAATGCGAAGCCGCGTCGAAGCGCTGCTGGGCGAGCATCTGCGCGGCTTGCAAGTCAGCACCTTCCATTCAGCCTGCGCCCGTTTCCTGCGGCGGGAAGCCGAAAGCGCCGGATACCGACCTGACTACGTCATTTATGACAGTGATGACCAAGTGGCGCTGATCAAGGCGGTAGTCAAGAATCTGGGCATTGATCCAAAGAAATATAATCCGCGCGCCATCCTGGCGAAGATCTCAGGCGCCAAGAACGAGATGATCCTGCCGGCTGCATTCCGCTCGGGCGATTATTTCGGCGAGATCGTCAAACGGGTATATGCCGCCTATCAAGCGGCGCTGCGCGAAGCCAACGCCATGGACTTCGACGACTTGCTGCTGAACATGGTCTTGCTCTTGCGCGGCAACGACCATCTGCGGCGCGCCTATTCGGAACGCTTCGCCTATGTGCTGGTGGACGAATTCCAGGATACCAACCAGGTGCAATACGAGCTGGTCAAGCTGCTGGCCGCGCCCCAGAACAATGTCTTCGTGGTCGGCGACGAAGACCAGGCGATTTACGCTTTCCGCGGCGCGGACTACCGCAATGTGCTGCGCTTTCAGAATAGCTACGATGGCGCTGCCGTGATCTTGCTTGAGCAGAATTATCGCAGCACGCAGAACATCCTCGATGTCGCGCGCGCCGTCATCGACCGCAACCGCAATCGCACGCCGAAAGCGCTGCATACCGATCTGGGTTCGGGCGACACGGTATCGGTCTTCGAGGCTTACGACGAACGCTACGAGGCGGAAAGCGTGTTGGAGCAGATCCATCGGCTACGCGCCCAGCGCGAGCTCGACTACAAGGACTTCGCCGTGATGTACCGCACCAATGCCCAGTCGCGGGCGATGGAGCAAGCTTTCGTCAATGCCACCGTGCCTTATGTCCTCATCGGCGGCGTCGGCTTTTACAAGCGGCGCGAAGTCAAGGATCTGTTGGCTTATTTGCGGCTGATACACAACCCCGATGATCGCGTAAGTTTCGAGCGCATTATCAATGTGCCCGCGCGCGGCATTGGCAAGAAGTCACAAGAGGCTTTTATCAATTGGGTGACGCGTGAAGGTTTGACCATCAGCGACGCGCTCAATCGGCTGTTTTATGATGATCCGGTTCCCTTGTCGACAGCCGCCAAGAAGAAGTTCGCCCGCTTCGCCGAGATGCTGACACAATGGCAGGAGTTGGCGAAGCGCGGCGATCTGCTGACGATGTTCGATAAGATCACCGCGCAAACTCGCTACTATCTCTACCTCGACGATATCAGCAAATTGCCAGAAGAAGCGGCTGACCGCGCCGACAATGTGCAGGAGTTGCGCGGCTTGCTGCAATACGCGCTGGAGGACGAGCAGCCGCTGCATGAGTTTCTCGCTGAGCAGTCGCTGGTTGCCGATGTCGACAGCCTGAATGATGATACGGACGCGGTCACGCTGATGACGCTTCACGCCGCCAAAGGGCTAGAATTCCCGGTCGTCTTCATAACCGGTTTGGAGACCGGCATCCTGCCGCATTATCGATCACTTGAAGAAATCGGTGGCATTGAAGAGGAGCGCCGCCTGTTTTATGTTGGCGTGACCCGCGCCAAAGATACACTCTATCTCAGTTACGCCTTCCGCCGCGCGCTATACAATGGGGCGGGCGGCTTATCCAGCCCGTCGGAATTCCTCGCCGATCTGCCGCCCCGCCTGCTTGATGGCTCGCCCATTACACTCGCCAGTTTGCGCCGCGCCCAGAGCATGGAAGCGCAAACGCAGTGGAGCAGCGCGCCGAGCCGGCTTGAGCGCGATTTGCGCTCCAACACCGTCTCTAGCGCAAACAGCGAGCTGCGCAAGAAGATCATCCCCTTTCCGGGTTTCGCCAAGCCGGCTGCGGGCAAGTCCGAATTCAAAGTCAATATGAGGGTGACCCATCCTCAATTCGGCGTCGGCAAAGTCATCGGGGTTGAAGATGGCGGCATCGTCAGCGTCCTTTTCGACGAGCACGGTCCCAAAAAGGTGCTCGCCGATGCCGAGGGTTTCAAGGCGCTTGACGGATGATCCCCGCCTGAATCAGCCTTTCGATTTCGCTATCCTCGCAGCCAACTTCCGATAGCGCCGCGCGCGTATGCTCGCCGTAGTTGGGGGCGTCACTCAAGCTGAAGGTGTCACCGCTTAGACGAATCGGGCTGCGCATCCAGGGGATGCCGTCCTCGCTGAGGCCGACCATGCCGCGCGCCTGAATCTGTGGATCGTCTAACAGCTCTCCGGGCAATATGACGGGTGTGAAGCAGCAGTCGGCGTCTCCGAGCAGATCCGCCCATTCGGCGGCTGTTTTCGTTTTGAATAGCGCCGCCACTGACGCGATCAGGGCGGGTTGCTGGCGTCTGACTGTGTGCAACTTGATCCACTCCGGCTGTTCTATAGCCAAGCAGAAATTCATCCAGAATTTCGGCTCGATCGCCGCCAGCGCCAGCGGCTGATCGTCGGCGCTGTGATAGACGTTGTAGCAGGCGCTCTCGCCGCGCAGACTGATGAACGACTCGTCGTCGGGCGATGCATTCGCCTCGACCCAAGCCGCCATCGCCAGGGGCATCGCCGCCTCCGAAAGCGCCACGTCAACATAATCGCCGCATCCCGTTGTGTGCCGCTTGAGCAACGCCGCCAGTATTCCCGCGACTGCCGCGTAGGCGCCGCCGACATCGGCCGCTTGCGAGCCGGGCGTTTGCGGATTCTGCTCCGCGCCAAGGACGCCATTTCGCGCGATGTAATTCAGGTCGTGCCCGCTGATCTGCGCGCGGGGTCCGTCCTGCCCCCAGCCCGAGAGCGAGCAGTAGACCAGCCGCGGGTTGATGGCGCGTAGCGTCTCGTAATCGGCGCCCAACCGCGCCATCACGCCCGGTCGGAAGCCTTCAATCAGCACATCGGACTTCTCGACCAGCTTATGCAATACCGCCTGCCCGGCTTCGTTTTTCAAGTCGATGACAATGCTCTTCTTTCCGCGGCAGCAACCGCGGAAAAAGACGCCCAGACCGTCTATCAGCGGCGGCATCCAGCGGGCGTAGTCTCCGCCGTGCGGGTCTTCAATTTTGATGATCTCCGCGCCCAGGTCGCGCAGCAGCATGGTGCAGACGGCGCCTGGCAGCAGGCGGGTCAGGTCGAGGATGCGGGTGTCGTGGAGGGGATTCATGGGAGGAGTTTAGCGCGGGAAGTGCGAATATGGAAATGTAAGCAGCAAGGTGATATGCTTTTCACCGTTTGCTGATTAGGACGGACATTCGAGTTGTAGCCAGCGTGGACAGACTGCCTTGGGAGCAAGACGAGCAAATACCAGTACACTCTCGTGCTGGAAACGAGATCCCACAGCTTGATTTTGAAACCTACCGCTATTGGACAAAGTTGCAGTCGACAAGCGAAGTTCGACGAAGTACAGAATTGTTTTTGCGAGGTTTACCACCGGAAAAACACTTCGTAAGATCAATTTCTCCATTTATGTACAACTGCGTTGGTTTGATATTTGCGAGTAGAAGAGCTTGGATTGAAATTGATGAGTTGATACAGATACTTGCAGACGATGGCTATCAGCGTATATCTTATGATCAGATTTGTTGTGGCGACGTAGTGATATACTCAAGGAATAACGAACGTACGCACGTAGGTTTGGTTACGGCAGTTGGGAGAACACAAGGTAAGACAGGCCCGGTAACGGTGTTGAGCAAATGGGGAAGGAGCGCAGAAGTTGAGCACGACATCTCGGTAGTTCCGAGAGATTATGGGACCCATTCCGAATACTGGAGCGAAAGAGTTCCTAATGGCATTGCGTAAGTATCGAGACCTAATTGAGACTTTCGAGTTTGGATCGCAGTTCTCCATTTTCAGCGGTTTTCGACTCGTTCTGGCCTCAATGGACGAGAATGAAACACTTCAACAATTGATTGGCGAATTGCGGTCAAGCAAGACTTGGCGCAAAGCGCTCCTTAACGTGGTGAAGGCAATATTAAGATGTGAACGTAACGATAGTCAGATGGCTTTTGACGGTTGCATTGCCGCGTATCTCTATTGCCTTTGGAAGGCCGATCTAAGAACGGCATATGCTGCAAGCAAAGAGATTCTGAATACGTCTGACCTTTGGTGGTCAGCCAAGCTCGCTTTGCATGTACGAAGCGAGTATCTGGCTGAGCAGATTTCGAAAAGTGTGCAATCGTCGTCCGAAACTGGCGAACCGATTCCGTATACGCTCACCGAACTTAAAGCTGCAGAAACTCAAAGCAATTTTCACTTCTCACTTTTTTCTGAGGCCGTTCAGTATACGCCATCATTGTTGCGACGATACGCACATGGACGAGGTTCAAAATTCAACGTGAAACATGTTCTAGCTTCGTTTGACTCTCCTAGTCCGCAACTTACATCTCAAGGTGAATCCAATCCGGTGCAGCATGTTGAAATTGCAGTCGCAAGCTAGGAAATAGACATGGAACACATTTGGTCTGTAATTTGTCAAAGTTACATCGTGGACCGAGAAAGCGGCAACCTCAGTCTTGTTGGTATTCCCAGTCGATTGGGCTTTAGGGGAGACGTGCCGGATGAACGTCCATTCGAATTGCCGCTTCAGCCACCCTTCTTTCTTGTCACCCTATGGAGAACGGACACTGACACTATTGGCGTGACAGAATCGGCGCTGGTAAAAGTACGTGCGCCCAATGGCGATGTGATTGGAACGTTTGATGTATTAGTAGAGTTCGGAGATACAGAAGGGCATCAAACATACGGAAAGCTCGAAACAGTGCTGTACCAACAGAACGGAGTACATCGATTTGAGGTTTATTTGTACAAGGACGGCGACTGGAGTGCAGACCCTGTCGCCTCTATCCCCCTAGAAATCGTTCACGAGCAACCGGTACTCGAGACGGAAGAAAGCGAGCCTACTGACTAGACTCGCTCCTATCCCCGCTCCAAACTCGAAACCAGCCTACGCCCCCGTCACAGCGCCATCGTTCGCTTGCGAGACCTGGCGCGCGTACTTGGCCATCACGCCCTTGGCGTAATTTGGCGCGGGCGCTTGCCACTTGGCGCGGCGCGCATCCAGCTCGGCGTCGCGGAGGTCGACATGCAGCAGCCGCTGCGACACGTCTATCGTGATCATGTCGCCCTCTTGCAGCAGCGCGATGGGTCCGCCGACGGCTGCTTCCGGCGCCGTGTGGCCGATCATCAAGCCGCGCGTGCCGCCGCTGAAGCGCCCATCGGTGATCAAGCCAACCTCCCCGCCGAGCCCCTGCCCATAGAGCGCCGCCGTGATCTGCAGCATCTCGCGCATGCCGGGTCCGCCGACCGGACCTTCGTAGCGGATGACGAGCACATCGCCCTCGATGATCTGGCGGTTGGAGACGGCTTCAAAGGCCTCCTCTTCGGTGTCGAAGACGCGCGCCGGACCGGTCAGCGGAGGCGGCGTATCCTTGAGCTTGACCACCGCGCCATCGGGCGCCAGGTTGCCGCGCAGGATGACCAAGCCGCCGCTGTCCTTGATGGCCTCATCGAGGTTTCGCACGACATCCTGACCGGGCGTCTCGACCGCATCGGCGCAGGCTTGGGCGAGGGTCTGCCCGCTGACGGTTGGGGTATCGCCGACCATGTAGCCGCCTTCAATCAAGCGGTTGATCAGGATGGGCACGCCGCCGGCTTTGAAGAGATCGAGAGCGACGTATTTGCCGGTGGGGCGCATATCGCCGATGATGGGCGTGCGGCGGCTGATCGCCTCGATATCATCCAGCGTGAAGTCGATGCCGGCTTCGCGGGCGAAGGCGAGGCAGTGCAGGATGCTGTTGGTGCTGCCGGCGGTGGCGGCGGAGGCGGCCAGCGAATTCTCCAGCGAGCGCCGCGTCACCAGGTCGGAGGGGCGGATATCGCGCTCGAGGATGTCCAGCATCATCTCGCCGGCTTGGTAGGCGACGGTTTCCTTCTGCGGGTCTTCGGCCGGGACATCGCCCATGCCCATCGGGCAGATGCCGATGATTTCGCTGATCATCGCCATCGTATTGGCGGTGAATTGCCCGCCGCAAGCGCCGGGACCGGGGCAGGCGACATTCTCCACATCCATCAGTTCGTCGTAGCTGATCTGCCCGGCTTGGAATTGCCCCAGCGCTTCGAAGACATTGACCAGGTCGATATCGCGCCCATTGAGCACGCCGGGATAGATCGTGCCGCCGTAGAGCATCAGCGAGGGCAGGTCGAGGCGGATGAGCGCCATGATCGTGCCCGGGATCGTCTTGTCGCAGGCGGATAGGGCGACCACGCCATCAAGCATATTTGACATCGCGACCAGCTCGATGCTATCGGCGATGACCTCGCGGCTGATCAGCGATCCCTTCATGCCCTCGGTGCCCATGGTGATGCCGTCGGAGATGCTGACGGTGTTGAACTCGAAGGGCGTGCCGCCGGCTTCGCGGATGCCGCGTTTGACATCGAGCGCCAGCTTGCGCAGGTGGAAGTTGCAGGGTCCGATCTCGGTCCAGGTATTGGCGACGCCGATGAGGGGCTTGGCGAGGTCGTCATCGCTGAAGCCGACGGCTTTGAGCATGGCGCGGGCGCCGGCGCGTTCGGCGCCATGGACGAGGGTGCGGCTGCGCTGGTTGAGGGCGGCGCGGACGCCGTTGGTTGCCGACATGGGGAGTCTCCTTGTGCTGGTGGTGGATCGTGGGGCGTATTGTAGCGTATGCGCGTGAGATTGGCAGGCGGGGATGGCGGCGTCGGCGTTGTGAGAATGATTATTGAGAATTCTCATGAGAATCCGAATATTTTTTTGTTTCACAAGAATGAGAATCGGTGGCGGCGGGGCAGGCGATATGCGGTTGTTAAGCAGCGGTCTGTGGACATGTTAGCGTGAGTGGGGCGGGAAGGGGTGAGTGGATGTTCGCGCATGATTTTTCACCACCGAGGACACCGAGATCTAAGAATGCACCGAGTTGATTTGCCACAGAGGGCACCGACGTTTTTCTAAGTTGAATTATTTCTGCGCGATACCACTGTCCAAAATCGCACAGCTTGTCAGTCGGTAGTTGTATGGTCTTGGATTATAATGGTACTGTTTCCAATGAGCAAAAGGACGAATTATGGGACAGATACTTCACCCTCGCGCCACAACGACAGAGGCAACCCGCCGAGCTATACAGAATAGTCAAGAGAGCATAAGGAAGCTGG
>JAJECX010000042.1 GCA_022821805.1 Anaerolineae bacterium | reverse complement strand
AGCTTCCTTATGCTCTCTTGACTATTCTGTATAGCTCGGCGGGTTGCCTCTGTCGTTGTGGCGCGAGGGTGAAGTATCTGTCCCATAATTCGTCCTTTTGCTCATTGGAAACAGTACCATTATAATCCAAGACCATACACCTACCAAATGCGCTTTCGCAGCCATCGTAGCACTTTTTGCCATCCAACCAAATATAGGCACGAAACCGATTGCTTCACTTATGACTTTGGCGGTTCCACCACCAAGCAATGCTTGACGTACTACGAAAGTCACATTCTCCGTATCAATATCCTTTACTTCAAACGCTCGGGCGACCTGCGTAATCATTGCCAAATCCGCCGCAGAAAGAAAAAAAGCGCTGCCGGGTACCCAACCCGTTAGTGCAGCACCTGCTGTCCATCCGAGAATAATTCTTTTTGCTTCACGCTCTGCATCTTCCAAAGTTTTTTTGGCCATTCGGCTCGTCCCATATAAGAATATGTCGACCGAATATTACCAGGACACACGGCGAATTGTAAGGGCGTTTCGCATAGACGCCCGCAAGACACACGTCGCATATTGGGCTATGCGCGGGGACAGTCAAAGGCGCGTGTGTGTGACACACTGTATCGCCCCTTGTTACTCGGTGTATTCGGTGAATAAACTCAGCTACCTAGCCGCTCAGTCGTCGTCTTGCTCGATGGTGATATCCGTTTTCCCTTTGGGCGCGATCTTGGGCTTCTCGTCATCGGGGGCTTCCATCGGGATGAGGACTTTCGTGTCCGGCAAATCGGAGCGTTCGCGGAAGTACTTGATTACCGCATCGCCGATGACTTTGGCTTTAGCTGCCATCGCGGCGCTTTTGACCGCCCATCCCACCAGCGGAATTACGCCGACGACCTCGGCAATGACACCACCGGCAATCGCGCTGCCGACGACGCCGCCCAAGGTCCCGCTCAGGTGATCCATATCAAAGGCGCTGACCTCATAGGCGCTCGCCACCTGGTGGATCATGGCGGTGTCGGCTGCCGTGAGGAAGAAAGCGCTGCCGGGAATCCAGCCGGTCAAGGCGGCGCCTGTCGTCCAATTCGCCACCAGTTTGCGCGCTTCACGGTCCGCATCCTGTAAAGTTTTCGACATCATGCTCTCCCGAATGGTTGATTCATTACTTATACGATTTTGCTCCGCTTGCGTTGCATGGCGAAACTGCGATCTGCGCTGGCTGCGGGCGACCCAAGGCTCGCCCTACAGATTGCGCAATTTATCATGTGCGTCCTCTGTCGGCGGCAAGTCGTAACTTGCGAGGGATTGTGGTTAAATCAAGTCATGAAGATCCTACTCCTCAATGACCGGATTCCGCCAGAAGGCAAGGGCGGAGCGGAAGCCGTTGTCTGGCGGCTGGCGCATGGCTTGTCGGGGGACCACGAGGCACATGTCGTCGCCGCGACGCCGGCAGCGTCATTTGAGGAGGTTCGCGATGGCATCCCCGTCTACCACCTGCGCGCGCATTACCCGGAGCGTTTCCGCGCCTGGCTCTCCCTTTGGAATCCGCAAACGGCCGGCGCTTTTGGCACACTGCTTCGTCGGATCCAGCCCGATGTCGTGAATGCGCACAATATTCATTCTTTCCTTTCGTATCGTACGCTCAAAGTGGCGCGCGACGCCGGCTGCGGCGTCGTGTTCAGCGCGCACGACGCGATGACCTTCGCCTATGGCAAGCTCCCAGCTTCGTTTGCGGCAAGCCGTCCCGAAGATTTTGACCGCGCTGATACTCGCCTGCCAAGTGGCTACAATCTGCGTCAGAATCGCTTCCGCTACAACCCTTTCCGCAACAGGAGTATCAGACGCTGCCTGGAGCGAAATACACATATCCGCACTGCGCCAAGTCAGGCTTTGGCCGATGCCTTGGCCGCTAACGATATGCCCCCGGTTGACCTGGTCCACAACGGCATTCATGTAAATGAATGGCAAGCGAATGATGAAACCCTCGTTGATGATCTGCGACGGCGGCTTGATCTTAATGGGAAGCAAGTGATTCTGATCGCGGGCCGCTTGACGGCGGAGAAGGGCTTGCGGCAAATGTTGCTGGCGCTAAATGCGCTTCGCCAACAATTTCCGCAATTGCGTCTGCTGCTATTGACCTCGCGCGATATGGACAGGCAAGTTACGCAGGAATTCGCGCAATTGCGCCACCTAATCTGTTTGGGTGGGTGGCTGAGCGGCGATGAGCTGCGCGCCGCCTATCAGTTGGCGGATGTAGTGGCTGTGCCCTCTATCTATCTCGACCCCTTTCCGACAGTGGTTTTGGAAGCGATGGCTGCGGGCAAACCGGTGGTGGCGACTGGTTTCGGCGGCGCGCGGGAAGCCGTGGTCGATGGCGAAACAGGCTACATCGTGAATCCCTTTGATACCGAGGTTTTTGCCGAAAGGCTGGAGCGCCTCTTGCGCGATTCGGGAATGCGGCGGGGGATGGGCTGGCGTGGACGCGAGCGCGTTCGAAGGTGTTTCTCGCTGGAGCAGCAGGTGGCTAAAATGGTAGCGATGTACGACAAGTCTATAGAGCTAGCGGCGGGGAGGTCGAAATAGTGAAGGCTTGCTGTTATCAAGAACCGGAAGATCTCTACCGCGCGCAGGTGGCGTTGATGGCTTGGTCGCGCGCCCGCGGCCACTGCAATTACTTGCACAAGGGCGATATCGGGCATCGCTTGTTCAACGGCTGCTACGCCTACGATCCGGCTGATATGATGCGTTATTGGCTGGACGACGCCGGCGAGATCTGCGCCATTGCGATTCTTTACCCGCATTGGGAGGCTTTTGATCTGCAAGTGACGCCCGCGCTATGGCTCAGCGACGAACATGCGCGCTTAGTCGATTTCTGCGAAGGCGAAACCTTGGTCCTTGCAGAAAGGTTCGGCCTACGCATGAAAGAGCTTGCTCTTGATGTCTTCGACTGCGACCCGGATTTCATAGCCTTTGTTGAAGAGCGCGGATACAAGCATTCAAAGCACGGCTTCAGCTTGACGCGGCACGAGTTCAAGAGCTTTCCAGTCGCCGAACTGCCGCCCGGCTTCCGCTTTCGCCAAGCGACGGCGGACGACGCGGAGCGGCTGGCTGATGTGCATAATCACAGCTTCACCAGCAAGTGGAATGCCGAATCGTACGCTAAAGTTTTTCGCTCGCCTCATTTGGAATACGAGTTTGTTGTGGAGGCGCCGGACGGCCGTTTCGCAGCCTTTACCAACGTCTGGATTGACGATGTCAACCGCTCGCTGCTATTCGAGCCGGTGGGCGCTCATGCTGATTTCCGCCGCCGAGGGATTGGCAAAGCGCTGATGGTTCGTGTTCTGAGGCGCATGCAGGCGGAACGCGGCATCAAATGCGCCTACGTTTGCCACGCGCCAGCATCGGAGAATCCGGCCGCGGCAGCGCTCTACGCTTCGGTCGGCTTTAAGAAGCTGCACGACATCCATGAATACGCCAAGCCGGTCGCATAACGGGTGGCGCGCGTGCTGGCGAAAAGCATGCCTTGTTCACAATGGAATCGTTTCTGCTACAATATGCCGCATTGAGCCTGCATCTACCGAGGGACTGGGTGAATAATGACATTGCAGATCTTCAACGTTTTGGGACGGCAGAAACAGCCGTTTGCGCCAATCCACGAGGGGCGCGTCGGCATGTACGTCTGCGGTCCAACTGTTTACGAACACTCCCATCTGGGTCACGCCAAGACCTACGTCTCCTTTGACGTAGTGGCGCGTTATCTGCGATATCGCGGCGACGACTTGCTTTATGTGCAGAACATCACCGATGTCGGCCATCTGCTAGCCAACGAGGAAGACCGCATCCTTCGCCGCGCTGCCCAGCTCAACGCCAAGCCGATGCAAATTGTCGAGACTTATACGCGCAGTTATTTCGAAGACATGGATGCCTTGGGTGTTCAACGGCCCGACATTTCGCCGCGAGCGAGCGGCCATGTGCCGGAGCAGATTGAGATGATCGAAACGCTCATCGCCAACGGGCACGCCTATGCCGTAGATGGCAATGTTTATTTTGATGTGTTAAGCGATGCCGATTATGGCAAGTTGTCAAACCGGCGAGTCGAGGAGCAGCATGATGAGTCTCGCGAATTGGTCGGCGGCGACAAACGGCATCCGGCAGATTTCGCTTTGTGGAAACGAGCTGAACCCGAGCATATTCTGCGCTGGAACAGTCCATGGGGCGTCGGCTTCCCCGGCTGGCATATCGAATGCTCGGCGATGGCGAAGAAATATTTGGGCGCCAACTTCGATATTCATGGCGGGGGCATCGACAATATCTACCCGCATAACGAAAACGAAATCGCGCAGAGCGAATCGGCAAACGACGTTGGTTTCGCCAATTATTGGATGTTAACCGGCAGTCTAAATGTGCTGGATCCCGATGAGGGCATTCCGGTCAAAATGAGCAAGTCGCTGGGCAATTACATCACGATCAAAGACGCGCTGCAAATGTATCGCCCGCAGGAGCTGCGTTATTTCATCCTGACTTCGCATTACAGCAACCCGGTCGTCTTCAGCGACGAGGCGCTGGCGTCGGCGAAATCGGGTTGGGAGCGGCTGATGAATGCGGTTCGGCTTGTTCGTCAACAGTTGAACAGCGCGCCAGCGGTGGACGCCGGCAACGGTTTCCTGGCTCGCCTGGAGACGGCAAAAGCGGACTTCGCCAGCGTGATGGACGATGACTTTAACTCGCCCCGCGGCATCGCCGTGCTGCAAGACTTGACACGCGACGTTAACACGCTGCTGAACAGCGAAACTGTAGTGGGCGCCGCAACGCTGAGGGCTATAGACGATACCTATTCCGCTCTTGGCGGCGATGTGCTGGGATTGGTGCCGGCGGTAGAAACGCGTCAGGGCGGCGACGGACAGCGCGAGGCGGCGCTGATTGAATTGCTGATCAAGATGCGCGCGCAGGCTCGCGCCGATCGCGACTATGCCCGCAGCGATCAGATTCGCGATCAACTGGCGGCGCTCGGAATCGTCCTGGAAGATCGGGTCGATGGCACGATTTGGAAGTTGAATTAATGGGATTATTCCAAGGGTAGGCGCATAGTGAAAACTATCCCTCCCTTCTCTAAGTCCAGATCTGTTGAGTTAGTTCAATGACAGGCCTCACTGTAACTGATATCAAACTTGAAGCAAGTATTTTTCTGCGGTCCCTTAGTCAGCGCGGAATTGACTCGCTGTTTGGCGTAACAGATGGCAAAGCCGTCGGAACGTATGTTGAACAACAATTTCATGCGCATTTGGGGGAAGATTATCAATACGTCATCGGCAGTTCCGTAAGAGGCATTGATTTTCCAGAACTTGGCGTTGACTTGAAGGTCACTTCAACTCGCCAACCGCAGTCCTCTTGTCCGTATAGATCAGCTGAACAAAAGGTATATGGTTTGGGTTACCATCTCATGGTATTCGTGTATGACAAACTGGATGATTCTGAGAGTGAACTTGCATATCTGAACTTTGTCAACGCAGTTTTTGTTGCGGACAAGCGAACGGCCGACTATCAGACCACAAACGGTATCATCAGGATTCTTAACAACGGCGCAAACTTGGATGACATAGATGCCTTTCTGGAAGAGAGAAACCTTCCGCTTGACGATGTTGGGCGAAGATTATTGGCAGAGAGAATCCTTGCGGACCCGCCAAAGCAAGGGTACGTTACAATTTCTAATGCTCTTCAATGGCGGCTTCAATATACTCGGACCATATCAATCGCAGGGCAGGTAGACGGCGTAGACAACTTACTGTGAGCAAAAGAAAAATCCTTGGCGACTTCCAGACTCCTGTCCAGCTCGCGCGCAATGTTATTTCACGGCTGTATGCCGATGGGCTACAGTGGGAGCGTATTCTGGAACCGACTTGTGGTCAAGGTAATTTCATACGCGTGTGCATCGAACAGGCGGCCGGTGTTCGCGAGATAATTGGACTGGAAATACAGCAGAGTTATGTAGAGCAGTCCAAGCGAATCCGCTCAGAACTGGTGAGAATTTCGATATACCAACAGGATATTTTTGACATCAATTTAGCCACGTCCCTGCAATGGAATACTTTGTCCCCACTTCTCGTCGTTGGAAACCCTCCATGGATAACTAATGCAGAACAAGGGCGATTAAATGGTAAGAATCTTCCAGGGAAATCAAATTTTCAAAGACTTTCAGGTCTTGATGCGATAACCGGCAAATCGAATTTTGACATTGCTGAAGCAGTCTGGCTAAAACTCATTCACGAGTTTGTTGGTGAGCCAGTAACTATTGCTCTGTTGTGCAAAACATCAGTTGCCCGCAGAGTCGCGCAATTTGTTCTAGACAGGAAGTTGCCTGTAAACAGCATGTCCTTATATCACATTGAGGCGCAACGGTGGTTTAACGTTGCTGTTGATGCAGGGCTATTTAGATTGGATCTCAACCAAGGCGAAATCTCTTATGATGTTGCCGAATACGACAACCTGCTGGATGCAAGCCATACAAGAACATTTGGCTTTTATGGCAACAATATCGTGGCAGACTTAGACTCTTATCGCCAAGTTGCGGACTTGGAGGGAACCAGTCAGCTTATCTGGCGCCAAGGCGTTAAACATGACGCAGCAAAGGTTATGGAATTAACATATCGTGATAGCGTTCTGACAAATGGATATGGAGACCTTGTCGATATCGAAAAGGACTATCTCTACCCTCTTCTAAAGAGTTCAGATGTGCAATCAATCAGTTCTGGCTTTGTACCCAGAAAATACGTAATAGCGACGCAAAAGAAAGTGGGTCAGCAAACTTTGCATTTGCGAGATACTGCTCCAAAACTCTGGCGTTACTTGAACTTGCACGCAGACCAAATGGACTCTCGAAAATCAAGCATCTATAAGAATGCTCCAAGGTTCTCGATGTTTGGCGTAGGCAAATACTCCTTTCAACCCTACAAGGTTGTGGTGTCAGGCTTCTACTTGCCCGCACGATTCGTGGTGGTTTCTGAATATCAGGGCAAACCGGTTCTTTCAGATGACACCTGCTATTCCTTGTCATTTGATGAAGAGTGGATGGCTTACTTAGTATGCGCTCTGTTGAATCACCCTAAAGTGAGTCAGTTTCTAGCTAGCATCACTTTTTCGGATTCAAAAAGGCCCATCACGAAGGGCGTGTTGGAGCGGATAAAACTAAATGCTGTTTATAAGCAAGTGAACATTGATCAATTGACGAATTGCGCCACCACCTCTTTCGGCGCATCTGTAAATTTTGATCGAACAAATGTTGACAAACAGTTACAGTTGTTTGAAGACAGAGAGTAACCCGTCCTCAAGCTGGAAAGCTGAAAGAAATGCCTGAATTCCTTTATGGACACTGGGCGGTCATTGAAGCGATGCGCGCTGGACGGCGCCAGGTGGACGCGTTGATGATCCACGAGCGCGCCGAGAAGCGCGGGGCGGTCGGCGATGCCATGAGCATGGCGGAAGAACTCGGCGTGCCAGTGCAACGAGTGCAGCGGCGCATACTCGATGACTTGGCGAACAGCGGCAATCACCAGGGCTTGGCGCTTCGCGTCGGTCCCTATCCCTACTGCGATCTTGAAGACATCCAAGCCCATGCCGCCCGCCACCGCGAGAAGCCTTTCATCTTGCTGCTCGACTTGCTAAAGGATCCGCAGAATGTCGGCTCTCTGATTCGGGTCAGCGACGCAGTCGGGATTCACGGCATCATTATCCAAGAGCGGCGCAGCGTGGCGGTGACACCGGCGGTGGTCAACGCTTCCTCGGGCGCGGTTGAGCATACCAATGTCGCGCAGGTGCCCAATCTGGTCAACGCGATGCGGGAACTAAAAGAGCAGGATGTCTGGCTAGTTGGACTCGATGTGGGGCCAAATATCCCGCCGCTCGACAAGACCGACCTCAATATGTCGCTTGGGCTAGTGATGGGCAGCGAGGGCGAAGGCTTGCGTCGTCTTGTGCGCGATACTTGCGACCTGCTGTTGACGCTGCCAATGCGCGGCGAGGTCGGCAGTCTCAATGTGGCGACGGCGGGCGCAATCGCCTTGTATTCCGCCTGGAGCGCGCGCGGCTGGGAAGGCTGGGCGCACGCGTAAGAAGGGCGCCGTTCTTGCGTTACGGAACGCTTAGAAGCGTGCTGCGATAACCCCCGCCTAGGATTATGCTTTCGCCAGATCTCCCTGCCAAGAGCGCACCTTCAAGCCTAGCGCGATCTGCATGACGCCAGAGACCAGCAGGTAAAAGGGCAGGATTAGCAGCAGCGCCGCAACCGCTTCACCGGGCCGCGAAAGCAGAATCAAGCCAAAAGCCAACGAGGCGAAACCGCTGATGCCCAAAAGCCATTCATTGTCGATCTCTTCGCGCAGGCGATAGGCGCTGATTATCTCTAGGACGCCGCCAACTATCGACCTGATGGCGACAATATTGATGACCAATACCGATACCAATACGCCAGAGGCAACGGGATTAGCCAAAACAACCAAACCCGCAATCACGCTCACCAAGCCCACCAGCAACATCAAAATCCAGTGGCCCTCGCGCTTCCTCACCGAGCCCCAAATGGTTGACAGCCCATCAACCAGCGCGTAAATGCCAAATAGTAAAACAACACTAAGTCCGCCCGCGGTTAACGTAGCGACTGGCAACACGATCAGCAGCAGCGCGAAAATAATGGCGACAACCCCGCGCAGAATCAGCGCCTGTGATGATTGTTCCAAGACACTTTTCATAGCCTGCCTCCCTAGGTTAATACCGCTAAAGTGTATAGCATATTGCCGGGGAAATCAATGCGCCGCGATACGGCCGCGCCACAGCAGCGCGCTCAACAGGCATAGCACGCTCATCAGCGCGGCGCCCAGCAAGAAGGGCGCGCTTGACCCGAAACGTTGAAACAGCATTCCCGCGAGCAAGGGCGCGGAAGCGTTTGCCGCGCTGACGCAGGCGGCGCTTATGCCCAAGGCGCGCCCGTACTCAACCGACGGCACGCGCTGCGTGATCAGACTATTCAACGCGGGCCGAATCAGGCCGGCGCCGATCGACACCGGCACGATAGCGACGAAGAGCCAGGCCACGCCGGAAAAGCCGCGATTCTCGTCCGCCGGCAAGTTGACGCTTAGCTCGCCGATCAGGGCTTCAGTCGTCGAACCTTGGGCGCTCAGCAGATCCCGTTCGACCATCTGGCGCAGGTAAAGCGGATGCGGTGACTTTGGCGTAGTCGCGGTCAGAATCAGCCCCAGCGCCAGCAAGCCCAGGGCAAGCGAAGCCAGGCGTCGGTCACCCAGCTTGGCGCTCCAGCGACCGATATAACGCAACTGCACCGTCACCAAGATGATGCCGATCATTAGAAAGAGCAGGGCGTTGCCGCGCCCGAGGAAACCCAGCCGCGTCAGCGTAAAGAGCCCAAGCAGGCTCTCATAACCGAAGAAGATCACTTGCTGGGCGAACATCATCAGCAGCAAGATTCCCAGCGCGGGCCGCAGCAAATAGCGCAGGACGAGTATTGGACTGAGCCACAATCGCTCGCCGCGGCCGCGCAACTGGGGCGGGTGCGTCTCTTTGAAGAGAAATGCGGTGAGGAGGACGGAGGCGAAGGAATAGATGGCGGCGGTGAATGCCGGCACAGCCAGCGAATTGGTCAACTCAAGGGAGAGCAGCGCGATGAGGGGGCCAAAAATAAAGCCGAGACCAAAAGCGGCGCCGGTGATGCCTAAGCCGCGTGTCCGATTCGTCTCATCGGTGATATCGCTAAGCGCCGCTTGCGCCGTCGAGAGATTGGCGCCGAAAAGGCCATCGACGAATCGCGACAGAATCACCCACTCTAGCGATGTCGCCAAACCTAGCATGATGAAGCTAAGGCAGGTGGTCGCCTGACTGAAGAGCAGCAATGGTTTGCGCCCGTAGCGATCCGATAGCGCGCCCATCATTGGCAAGCCAATTAGCTGCGCCAGCGGGAAGGCCGCGATCACTAGCGCGATGTTGAGCGGGTCGGCGCCGAACGCGGCGGCGTATAGGTGCAGCAAAGGCAGAATGACCGTCAAGCCGAGCACATCGACGAAGACAAGTATGAATATGGGCGCAACCCGACGCATATCGAGCGGCGTCTGGCTGTTAACCTTTGCACCGGTCATGCGCATCCACCATCCTTGCCATCAACGCGTCAAATATAGCCGCGCTAGCTGCTCAATGCGAGCGTAGCTGGCAACCATGCCCGTGGCTTGGACGCAGGCTCACCCACCGACTGCCCGTTCCGCGCTAGCTATGGTTCGCAAACAATTTGCTCGTATTATTCCTTTGTGCTAGTTTTAATGCGACGGTTAGTCATATCGTTTGGATCCATTAATGCCAACTTCACGGGAGTACGCGCGCTGGCGAAACCGCATGGTAGACGAACAGTTGGTGAAGCGCGGAATCAACGATCGCCGCGTTCTGGACGCGATGCGAGTGATGCCGCGGCATGTCTTTGTCCCGGAAGAATTCAAGCCCCAAGCGTATGAAGACCGCCCCGTTCCCATCGGCGAGGTGCAGACCATATCCCAACCCTATATCGTTGCTTTCATGACGGAGCGGCTGCGGCTAAAACCCCATCACAGCGTGCTGGAAATCGGCACTGGTTCGGGTTATCAGACAGCTATTCTGTGCCACCTCAGTCACTACGTCTACAGTATCGAGCGCGTCAGTCGGCTGGCGGATCAGGCGGGCGAGCGCATAGGCGATTTAGGTTATAACAATATTGAGATTTATGTCGGCGATGGCAGCCAAGGCTTGCCCGATCAAGCGACCTTTGATCGCATAATGGTGACAGCGGCAGTACCGCGCTTGCCCAATGTGCTTTGCTCGCAACTGGATAAACACGGCGGCCAGATGATCCTGCCGATCGGCGATGAAGAATTGCAGGAGTTGACCCTGGTAACCCGCCGTGGCGAACGATTTACCTCTCGTACGCTGCTGCGCTGCCGCTTCGTGCCTTTGATTGGCCGCTACGGCTTTGATGGCGGCTTTGGCGATCAACAGCAGATCATCTGACAGCCGCCGGTATCAGTCGCGACGAATACAGGATATCGCCACGTGGCAAAAGCAAAACTGCCGAGCGACCTCAATCTGAATCTGATAGAAATGGTGCAGAGCGCGCGCATGTTGCACGATGCCGAAGCGCGCCCCTCGGACCTTGCGGCGGTTTACTGGATAGAGGCGAAGCAAACAATAGGCAACTATGCCGCGCCGACTGCAAACGCTGGCGAATGGCGCGTCCCGCTGCTGGCCGAGACGGCTGACGCGGTTTGGGAGCGCGTCAAGGCGATGACTGTGGAAGGCAAGCTGGGCTACAAGTCGAAGATCTCGACGCGCCCCGCTGCCGGTCAAGTGGATCCGGATCAGCGGCTGCTTTGTGTGCGGACCTACGACGCTCGCGATACTATCGACGTAGAGCGGGTAGGGAAAGCGCTGCGGGAAACTGGCGTGACCAATATGGAGTACGCGCCCGACAAAGCCTGATTTGTAGAGCTATCAGACAAGTAGAAATGTAGGGGCGACCCTTGGGTCGCCCGCAGACTGTAAAAGAGGTGGGGGGCAAATTACCGAGCCGCCGCCATCGCCTGCTCGATATCCTCAATGATGTCGTCGATATGCTCGATTCCGATGCAGAGGCGAATTGTGTCCGGCGTGACGCCTGATGCCAACTGCTCTTCTGGCGTAAGTTGACGGTGCGTAGTCGAGGCTGGATGCGCCGCCAGAGACTTGGTGTCGCCGATATTGACCAGCCGCTTGAAGATCTTGAGCGCATCGTAGAATTTCACGCCGGCATCAAAGCCGCCCTTGATGCCGAAGGTGAGCAGCGCCGCCGGTTTACCGCCGGTGTATTTCCGCGCGAGGTCATAATAGGGCGAGCTCTCCAGCCCGGCGTAAGTAACCCACTCGACCTGATCATGGTTTTCCAGGTATTTGGCGACCGTCATGGCGTTGTCCACATGACGCTCCATGCGCAGCGAGAGCGTCTGCAAACCTTGAATCACCAGGAAGGCGTTGAAGGGGCTCAGCGCCGAGCCAGTATTGCGCAGGGCGACGACGCGGGCGCGGGCGATATAAGCGGCCGGTCCCATCGCGTCGGTGAAGACGACGCCGTGATAGCTCGGCTCCGGCGTGCTGAACATATAAAAGCGCTCATTGTGCTTCGCCCAATCGAAGATGCCGCCATCAACCAAAATGCCGGCGATGCTGTTGCCGTGGCCCCCCATGTACTTCGTCATTGAATGAAGCACGATATCGCAGCCATGCTCAACCGGTCGGCAGAGAGCCGGCGTCGGCACGGTATTGTCGACGATGACCGGGACGCCATGCGCATGCGCCATATCAGCGATTGCAGCCATATCGGGGATGTTGCCGGCTGGGTTGCCGATCGACTCGAGGAAAACGCCGGCGGTTTTGCCGTCGATATGTTTCGCCAGCTCATCGGGGCTGTCGCCATCGGCGAAGCGTACATCAATGCCCAGCTTGGGCAGCATGTGGCGGAAGAGCGTCCAGGTGCCGCCATAGAGTTGGGGCACGGTAACGATATTATTGCCCGCTTCCGCCAGGTTGAGAATCGAATAGGTGATCGCCGCCTGACCCGAAGCCAGCGCCAATGAAGCCACGCCGCCTTCCATCGCCGCCACCCGCTGTTCCAGCACATCATTGGTCGGGTTCATGATGCGCGTATAGATATTGCCGGGCACAGCCAGGTTGAACAGATCGGCGCCGTGCTGGGCGTCATCAAATTCGTAAGCGACGGTCTGGTAAATCGGCACCGCTACCGCTTTAGTCGTTGCTTCGCTTTCATAGCCGGCGTGGATCGCCTGGGTTTCGAGCTTCATCTATTGATCTCCCTCGTTAATTTGCTGGCTTACGGTTTCGCGGCATACTTTACCGCAATATGTTACAGGATGAGAGATGCAAAAGCTCGCGAATTGTCAGGACTGCGCCTGGCGCTTCCAGCGCGCCTGCGTCTGCTCAATGGTAGCGACAACCACCCCGTAGATCACCAGCGCGCTGCCAACGATTTGCGCCAGCGACGGAACCTCGCCGAAGAGGAACAAGGCGATTACGGCGCTGCCCACAACGGCGACCTGCAGGACGATCGACATGGCGGTCGCCGTGAGAAATTGCAGCGCCAGATTCATGATCAGATGTCCCATTGCCTGCGCCAGGATCGTTACAATTACCGTCCACAGGTAGCCTTGCGCCGAGTAGCCGGTCACCTGCGTCCCGCTGCCAGCCACGAAAACGGTTGTCACCAGCGCTGCGCTGAAGAATACGAGGAAACTGTAAAGCATCGGCGGAATGTCATTGTTGAGCTTGCGCCCAATCAGCAGATAAGCGCCGAAACAGAATGAGCCGATAAGCGCCAACCCGCCGCCTAACAAGGGATCGCTGCCAGCTTCAATGGCGCTCAAGCCGCCGAAACCAACCATCGCGACTCCGGCCAAGGTCAACGCCAAGCTAAGCCAAAAGCGCCGCGAGAATACCACGCCGAAGATGAGAATCTCGGGCAGTATGATCCACATCGGCGTCGTCCGCCGCAGCAAACTTGTCATCAGGACGCTGGTGTATTCCAGCGAGACGAAGAGCAGCAGCAGGTTCAGCGCCAGCCAAAAGCCGGAGATGCCGGCCAACAGCGCCTGACGCTTCTTCAAGCCAAGCAGTTCCCGCCGGTAACGCAGCCAAATCCAGGGCAGCAATGCGATCGAGACGAGCCAAAGGCGAATCAGCACAATTACCAGCGACGGCACGCCTTCACTCTGCGTGATGCGGATGGCTATCGGCGTGACCGCAGCGGAAAAGATCATCGTCAGGATGATGAGCAGCCGCCGTCGGTCGAGCATAGGCCATCTCAAAAATGCGCCGGGCAAATTCGCGCCATGCTAGCACAGGGCCAATTCGCTGACCAGTGCATGCGGCGCTCGCAAGTTTGACAGCAAAGTCGCGACAAGATAACATCTGTCATATTCATCCGCTCGCCCGTTGCGAGCATGTTCAATTAGGAGCTTACATGGCGGAACCTATTGCGGCGACGACCGACATGCTCTCGTTAAAGCAGGAGCTTGTAGACGGCGCGGCGCTGGTCGCCAGCATCGGTCTGGTGCCGTTGACGCAGGGCAATCTCAGCTTGCGCGATCCGGACAGCGGACACATCCTCATGACCCCGCATGACTTTTCGTACGAACAGATGACAACGGACGATGTGCTCGCGCTTGATTTGGCGGGCAATGTAATCGAGGGGAATCGAGAGCCGTCGCACGAGTCTCAGGTGCATCTGGCGGTCTATGAGCGCCGAGCCGATGCGATGGGCATCGTGCATGCCGAACCGATCTACACCAACCTGTTCGGCGTCTTGCACAAGTCGATCGCGCCCCTGCACGTCGGAACCTTGATTGATGTGCGCGGCGACGTGCCGGTGATGCCTTTCGCGCCCAGTGGCTCGCGCCAATTCGGTTACGATATGCTGGAAGTAATGGGCGACCGAAACGCCGTCGTCTGGGCCAATCACGGTATGTTGGCGCTGGGAGACAGCCTGCAAAAGGCGATTCACTGCACGGTCATGGTTGAGATTTCGGCGCAGCTCTATCACATGGCGCTGCAGCATGGCGAGCCGCATCAGATACCCCAGCAGTACTACGATCGTTTGGTTGGTTAAGGCCTAAACCCAAACAGTGGAGTGAGAAAAGGAGGGGAGTGAAACGATAGATCGAGTTGCCAAGATTACTTCGCAAGACCATTAATCCACTTAAGGAGTTCAGCGATGTACAGAAAAGTAACGCTTGCGATATTTGTCCTGCTCATCCTGGCGGTGAGCGCGCCGATATTGGCTCAGGACAACGTAGTCGTCCGCTTCCGCTCTTGGAGCCCGGTGATCGCTACCACTGAAGCGATGATCGAAGCCTTTAATGAGGCGAACCCGGACATCACGATTGAGCCGGATATCACCAACTATCCCGAATACCTCGTTGACTTGCAGACGATGGCGGCTGGCGGCGCGCTGCCGGACCTGATCGGGCTGGAGCCCGGCGCCTTGACGCAGCAATATCGCGATCACCTGATGCCGCTGCAAGACTGCGCCGTCTCCACCTGGGGCGAGGATTGGGAGGATCAGTTCTTCCCGGTCGGCATTGAGCAGGCGCGCCTGGGCAACCCCGAGGGCGATGACAATATATATGGCTTGCCCGTGCTCGTCCAGACGATCAATATGTGGTACACGGTGCCGGTCTTTGAAGAAGCTGGCGTTGAGCCGCCGACCACCTATGACGAGCTGAAAGAACTGGCTGATATGTTCAACGCCCAAGGCATCGCCCCGGTGATGATTGGCGCTGGCGATGGCTGGATCCGCCGCGATGTCTACATGCAGTTGATCCACAATGTCGCGCCCGGCTTGATATACGAAGCGGAAGACGGCATGGCCAGCTTCACTGACGAGCCCTTTGTCGAGGCGATGACCTGGTGGAAGCGCCTGTTTGACGACGGCATTTTCCAGATGGGCGCGCTGGGCATGACGCACTATCCGGCCGCTGTCGAGCAGATTCAGGCGGGGCGCGCTGCCATGTTCCCGATGGGCGCTTGGTGGCAGCAGCAAGCGGGCAATCCCGATCCGCCGCCGCTCGATCAGAACCTGCAGGGATACGCGCCATTCAAGTTCCCCGATGTGACGGGCATGGGCGCGCCGGAAGATCTGCTGGGCGGAATTGACGTCATGATGGGCGTCACGCGCGGCTCGGCCAATCCGGACGCGGCTTGCAAGGTCATCACCGATTGGATCAGCGGCGCCGGCGCGCAAGCCTTGATCAACACCTACAATGACTTGCCGGCTTACATCGGTTTGCGGCCCGCGTCATTCGGCTCAGAGAATCAGGAAGCAGTTTGGGATCTCTTCACCGAAGATTGGCTGGCCAGCGTGAAGTACGCCCGGCAGTTGAAGAGCCCGGATGTCAAGCAGGCGCTGGAAGACGCGCTGGCTGCTGTGGCCGCGGGTGAGATGACGCCGGCCGAAGGCATGCAACTGGTACAAGACGCCAATATGTAGGCGTTCACCTCCGTCCAAATTGCATTCCGTAGGGGCGACCTATCAGGTCGCCCTTTAGCGTAGAGTATACACAATGGCGGGCGACCCACTGGGTCGTCCTACATATCGAAATCTTGGGGCGGATAAGCATCGTGTCCCGCAGATGGCTGATCGACAATCAGGGTCTCTTTTTCATGGCGCCGGCCATGATCCTGTTCGTCGTTTTTGTGCTATATCCCATATTCTATATCTTCAACGCCAGCATGTACGACTGGGACGGCATCAACGAAGCGGTCTATGTCGGCGTCCAGAATTATATCGAGATGTTTACCGATGACCGCGTCTTCGCCGTCTCCATTCGCAATTCCGTTTATTGGACCTTTCTGACGATCTTCCCGCAGATGTTTCTGGGCTTCATTCTGGCGTACATCCTAACGTCGGGCGTGCCGCTGCAGAATGTCTTTCGCATCATTTTCTTCATGCCCGCCATCGTTTCGCCGGTTGTGCTCGGCATCGTCTGGCAGCGGATCTACGCGCCTTTCGGCGGGCTGCTGGCCGACCTGGGGCGTGAAATCGGCGCTATGTTTTTAATCCAGCCCTATATTGCCGATCCCAAGATAGCGATCTTTTCCACCATATTCGTCAATGTCTGGCAGTGGACGGGCTTCTCGATGCTAATGTACGTCGCTGGTTTGCAGGGCTTATCGCAAGAGGTGTTGAGCGCGGCCGAGGTCGATGGCGCCGGCGCGCGCCAGCGCATTCAGCACATCATCTTGCCGATGCTGCGCCACGTGCATTTGACGCTAGTGCTGCTGGGCGTCATCGGCACGCTGCAGACCTTCGCCCTCGTCTTCATGCTGACGAAGGGCGGCCCCAATCACGCCACCGAGATGCTGCCGACCTATATCTTCCAGAAAGCCTTCACGTTGCAGAGCATGGGTTACGCCTCGGCGGTGGCTGTTGTCCTCCTGGTGATCGCGCTGAGCGCCAGCATCTTTCAGGTGCGCTTCCTCGGCGCGCGTTTTACGATAGGGGGTTGATCCATGCGCGCGATGAGACCTTCAACCCCATCCCCGACCGCCAGTGTCTACGCGGCGCGGCCCCTTCCCCGAAGCATCAGGGAAGGGGAGCTTGGCCAGCGCAAGCTGACTAGCAGACTCCATCTGTCATCGGTGACGACATTGGTTTGCCCGCGTTCGCCAAGGGCGAAACGAGCTTCCCCCCATTGCTATGGGGGGGATTGAGGGGGGTTGACATGCGCCGGCGCGCCGCCAAGACGGTCGCCTTCATCTTCGTTTCTATACTGGCTTTGATCTGGCTGGTGCCGATCATTATGATGCTGGTCGTCTCGTTCATGCCGCCCGACCAGCGCGCCCCGCGTTTCGGCGGCCTGCTGATCAGCGGCGTCAGCCTGCGCAACTACGAGACCATCTTCGCAGACACCGAAGTCATAAGGCATTTCATTAATAGCGCGGCTGTGACGATTCCTTCGGTGGCACTGGTTGTACTCATCAGTTCGCTGGCGGCTTTCGCCTTGGCCCGCCTCAAGTTTCTCGCGCGCGACATCTGGTTTTATCTCTTGATCATGACGCTGATGCTGCCGATCCCGACCTTGGTTGTGCCGATTTTCCAGATCAACAAAGCGCTGGGGCTGAACGACAATTATCTCGGCTTGATTCTGCCTTATACCGCGCTGGGCGTGCCCTTCGCCATCGTCATCTTGCGCAGCTTTTTCGCCGGCTTCCCCATCGAGATCGAAGAGGCGGCGCGGCTCGATGGCTGCACGCGCTTCGGAATCTATTGGCGCATCATGATGCCGGTCAGCTGGCCCGCGGTCGCAGTGGTCATCATCTGGCAGTTTATGACCTCGTGGAACGAATTCATCCTGGCGCTGGTGACGATGAACTCGGTCGATGTCAAACCGCTGACCTTGGTGCCGCTGGTCTACAGCGGGCAGTTCATGATGCGCCCCGGTCCGATGTTCGCCATTCTGACCTTGATCACGCTGCCGGTGATCTTGGTTTATTATTTGATGCAGCGCTTCATGGTCAGCGGCTTGACTGCGGGCGCGGTGCGCGGCTAATCAACCAGGTCTGTAGGGGCGTTTTGCCGAAACGCCCGCATAGTTGTAGAAGGAGCGTCATGCCATGACACCCGCAAACGACAACATAACAGGCGCTCGTAGGGGCGACATGCCATTTCGCCCGCAAACGATAGCGAAACAGGATATAACATGAGCCTAATGGGAATCGATGTCGGCACGACCGGCTGCAAAGTGGTCGCCTTTGACGAGTCGGGCGCGGTACTGGCGCAGGCGGGCCGTGAATATCCCCTGCTCAATCCCAATCCGGGCTGGTACGAGCTCGATCCGGAGCAGGTCTGGTCATACATCAGCGAGTGCCTGCGCGCGGTCAATGCGCAGTTGCGGCATGACCCGGTGACTGCGCTATCGCTTTCGTCCCAGGGCGAAGCGATGGTGCCGCTGGCGAAAGACGGGACGATCTTGGCGAACAGCCCCATAAGTTCCGATACGCGCAATGCGAAACAGACGGCAGAGATGGAAGCGGCGCTGGGAACCGAGCGCATCTTCAAGCTAACGGGCCAGCCGATGAGCACGATCTACACGCTGCCCAAGATACTCTGGTGGCGGGATAACGCGCCCGAGATCCTCGACAGAACGTGGAAATACCTCTGCTATGTGGACTACGTCGCCTACAAGTTGGGCGTGGAGCCGGTCATCGATTACAGCATGGCTGCGCGCACCTTGGCTTTCGATTATCGGACGGAGGATTGGTCGGAAGAGTTGCTGGCGGCCGGGCATGTCCGCCGCGATCAGTTGGCGCGGCCGCTTCCAAGCGGCGAGATCATCGGCGAGATTCCGGGCAGCCTGGCGGATGAACTGGGATTCAGCGGCTCGGTCAAGGTCGTCACCGGCGGGCACGATCAACCGGCGGGCGCGCTGGGCGCCGGCGTGCTGCAGACTGGCACGGCCATGTTAGCCATCGGCACGACCGAAGCCTTGGTCGCGGTGACGGAGAAACCGCGCAGGCAGATGCTGGACCACCACGTGCCCTGCTATCACCATGCTGCGCCGGGTCACTTCATCGCCCTCAGCGGCAACCAGACGGGCGGCCGGCTGCTGCGCTGGTATCGCGATGAGCTGGGCGCGGCTGAACGCGCCATCGCCGACGAAACCGATCGTGACGTCTACGAAGTCATCATCGGTCAAATCGATGAAGCGCCGGGCGATATGGTCCTGCTGCCTTATTTCGTCGGCAGCGGCGCGCTGCACAACGATCCATCGGCGACCGGCGTGATACTTGGGCTGAGTTTCGACAGCAGCCGCGCCGATATCGTCCGAGCGATCCTCGAAGGCTTGACCTATGAGCAGGCGCTCTGCATCCGCAGCTTGAACGAGATCGGCGTCGAAGTCAATCAAATTACGGCGATCGGCGGTGGCTCGCGCTCCGAGCGCTGGATGCAGATAAAGTCCGATATCATCAATCTGCCCATCTCGGTTATCCATACATCGGAGGCGGCCAGCCTAGGCGTGGCGATGCTGGCAGGCTGCGCGACTGGCGTATACAGCAGCCTGGAGGATGCGGCTGAACAGTTGATCAAGGTGCGCAAAACCTTCTATCCGCGCGCCGAACGCCTCTCCCATTATCAAGGGCAATTGACGATCTTCGCAGACCTTTACGAGGCGCTTCGTCCGATTTACCAGACGATGGCAGCGGGCGACTTCTGATGTGAGGACGGGCTTATCCCCCGCCTTGCAAGCGCCGCCGCCGTTCTTCAATCTGCGCCAGTACGCTGTTGGTGACCTCAGGCTCTTCTTTTTCTTTTTCTTCAAGGCGTGAAATATCCGGCTGTTCGACATCTTTCGCGTTGATAACGACATCACGGTCTTTGAATTCGAACTTGCCTTTGGGATTGTTATCCAGCGACTGCTTCATCTGGTTGACTTGCTGATCTTTGATCGCTTCCACTTCCGCGTCGCTGAGTTCGGTTTCTTCCGCCTCAGGTTCAACCTTTGCTGATTGTGGCCTTTCGGCTGTGGTCGCGTCGCCTTTTGCAGCTGTGCCCAAGGGCCTCCGCCGTCTGTGTTTCTTTTCTTTTGTTGCTTCGACCACGCGCTCGGGCCCGCCGCCGAGGTCCGCTAGCGCTTCGCCTACCTTAGCCGTCGCCTCGACTGTTTTCTTGGCGCGGCGGAAGCGGCTGAAGATGCCGCGCGCCTGCTCCTCCACTTCATCGGCGGTTGGCGCCGGCGCCTCGCTCAAAGCCCAGCGATACCCGGCGTAAATCCCGGAACCAACGATCAGGAAGGGAAGCACCGTCTGAATCACTTGCACAAGGATGCTCATCACCGCCAGCGCCGCTATTGTCACCAGCAGGACGATGACGAGTTTTACGACTTTTTCCTTGTCGAGCTGCATAATCAGCGCTCCGATAACGAGCCAGATGCGGGACGCGCCAGCGCACGCGGGGGGCGCCGCCAACATATAATGTATTATACGCGATTTGACCGCAACTGAATGCGCCGTAAATCTTGAGGCGCGCGAACATTTATTGACCCATATCGGTTCAATTTGCGCTAAAAGCATAAGCGAACGGTAGAGTGCGCCGACTGTATTGAGGCAAGGGAGACCATGTCAGCCAGCAACGTCATATCGCACGCCTTTGTATTGCCGGACCGCAACTTTTATGAATGGCTGGAGGCGCTGCGCCCCTATCTCGAGAAGTTCGAGCGGGTCGCGGTCGTTCGTTCGCCGGCCGGCAACAACCTCAATCGCTTTCGCAATGTCACGGCGGTTGATGCGCCGCTCACCTGGTGGCAGGACTCGGCGCTGACCCATATCCGCCGAGTATATCCTGCGGTGGTGATGGTCGATGTGATCGATGTCGAAACGCCGGAAGCGCTGGCGCCGATCCTGCGGCGCCGCGTCGATAATGACGATCGCTATGGCGAGCGGGAAGGCGAACCGCAGCATATATTTCAGCGATTCGCGCTCGAATGGCCGACGAGCTTCCGTCCGATGGCGGTGCTTGCCCGCTTCAATGACGACGAGTTTGATGGCGATTTGCACCCAAGTCTGGATCTATCTTCGCGCGAGGACGCCGATATTCTCTGCGCGGCGGCCGGTCGGGTGATCAGCGTTGGCGAGAGCCTGATGGTGGAATCGATCGTCGAAGAAGAGCGCTGGGTTACCAGCTACGAGGGCGTCAAGAATCGGCATGTCGCTCTTGGCGATGAAGTCGAGCTGGGGCAGGTGATCGCGAAGGCGGCCGGCGATCGGCTTGGCATCATCGTTCAGCAGCCGCCAAATGGGGGCGTCAGCATGTTTGGGCTGGATAACGTGATGAATCCGCGCGATTACATCTATATCCCGCAGTTCCGCGTTCGTCCGCTGGCCGACAACTTGCGCATCCGCAATCTGCCCAGCGCCTACGCCAGCGTCATCGGCAATGTCTTCAGCTGGCATTTGCTGGAGCCGCAGGAGCACCACGGCCGCGCGATCGAAAAGGTCGGCAATGAGGGCAGTTGGTTAAAAATCCGCGCCGTCTCAGGCGTCGAGGGTTATGCCGCCGCCTGGCTTCTGCGAGCGACCACGCTGCAAGAGGGCGAGGAGACCTTTCCCGGCGTCAATCCGGTCGGCGTTAATCTTGATATTTTCCATCCGCTTGGCGCCCCGGCGCCCTCCCGCCTGGGTGATATGGGCTGGGTGCGCTTCGGCTACAACGTATCAAACCTGCGCGGTTCAGAAGATATCAAAGCCGCGTTCAGCCGCTACTTGCCGCATGTCGAAGCTTATCGCGAAGCCGGATACCGCGTCGTTTTCACCACCAGCCACCAGACTTATGGCGAGGGCAAAGCTGAATTCTGGCCCTGGTCACAGATGACCGATGCCAAGTGGCGGGTTCTTATCGGGCGTTTCGCCGATATGATGGCGGAGATATCGGCTCAATGGGCCGGGCGTGGCTTGGTCGCCGCCTGGCAAGTATGGAACGAGCCCGACTCGTTGAGTGGCGTGGCATCGGTGCCATTGAAAGCCAGCAATTACGGTATCATGTTCGACCAGGTTTACCGGGCGATCCGCAGCGCTGATAGCGCCGTCCCCATCATCACCGCCGGCTTCAACAGCGGTCCGCACCGTGGCAGCGCCTACGCCCGGCAGATGCTGGCGGCGATGCCGGACGATGTGCGGCCCGATGGCTTGGCTTTTCACCCTTATGGACGCGGCGTCAGCGGTCACCCGCATTACGCCATGTTCGGGCATATCGACGAGTCTGTTTGGTCCTACAGCTCGGTTTTGCCAGACAAGCCGCTCTGGATCACCGAGTGGGGCGTGCTCGATCGTCCGAACGATAATCCAGCCCAGATCGCCCGCTACGCGACCGAAATGATCCGCTATCTGAAACGGCAGTATCCCGGGCGGATCGCAACCTTGATTTGGTACGCCTGGGCACAGGGCATGCATAATGGTTTCGGCCTCGTTGACGCCAGCAGCAATCCGCGGCCGCCATTAACCGAGCGTTTTCTCAGCGCGTGACGAGGCGCATCGCCAGCCTCCACCATAGTTTGCGGCGGACAGCGTTTACGCGCTATCATACATGCAGGAAAACGTGGCGAAAGATAAACGATCATGTTGAGACGGTTTCTCTTACTAACCTTTATGTTCTTCATTGTCATCGCCGCCATGCCTGCCGCTGTAGCGCAGGCGGAGTGTGATCCGGCGCTGGATCACGCTTTGCTCGGCGCTGAGGCGCATGAGGCGGGCGAAGACAATCTGGCGCTGATTCACCTGCATTGCGTATTGTTAGTTGATCCGACGCAGGCTGATGCGCTCTATCGCATGGGCGCGATTCACATCAATCGCGGCGAAACGCACGAGGCGAAACATTACTTCGATCGAGTTGACCGAGCCGCCGCCGCTCGCTTTGAAGGCGAAGACTTGCTGGTCTACTTGCTGGGCGATGACGCGCGCAGCGTACTCGATGGCGGCGAACTGCCGAATCTGAGCCTGACCTCGCCCGATCCGGGCGTGACCGGCGAGTATCTGCGGCCGGGCGAGCGTTACCTGAGGACCCACCTGGTCGTAATCTGGACTCGCGAAGGAAGCGATCACGCTGAGTCGACTCGGGCCGACCGTGACATCATCCATGAGTTGGAACGATTGCTTGAGCAAAATCCGACGAGAGTAGATCTCCGCTGCGAATTGGGACGACTATACATGGCGCATGGCGATTATGCCGCCGCCTATAGTCACTTTACCTATCTGATTGCCGAGACGCTCGGCGACTATTGTTCGGGCGCGGAGCTTGACACTGCGGCGACGACGGTTTCGCCGCCCGCTATCGCGGAATTGGAGCGGGCGCTGGAACAGGATCCGACGCGCGCCGATCTGCGCTGCGAATTGGGGGAGCGCTATTATGCGCGTGGCGACTACGCTGCCGCTTATGCGCACTTCTCGTATCTTATCCGCGAGACTCTGGACGACTATTGCGGAAGCGAAGAATCCAGCGACGCCGCCCAATTGGCGAGCGCGAATGTAGTTGAACTTCCGGCGCGCGTTTCACCAGCAGAGGAGGCTTTCGCCGAAGGGCTGCGCTCTATGGCCGAGGGCAAACTCTATGTTGCCGCCAACATTTTCCTGCATGCTCTGGACGTGGATCCGCTTCACCTGGACGCGCGCTGTCGCCTCGGCATGATTTACACCGAATGGGCGAATTACCGCGGCGCCCTGGACCAATTTGACTTTGTCTTGCGGCATGAACCGCAAGACCGTTGCGCCCGCCAAAATCGCAAAATCGCGGCGCGCGATATGCTCGCGATCTTCACGCCGCTGGTCGTCGATGACTACTTCCATTACGCGCGAACCTACATCAGGATGGAAGAATGGGAGTTGGCGCGCGACGCCTTCCTCAAGGGGCTGGAGATTGATCCGACGCGATACGAGGTTCGCTGCGAATTGGGCATGCTCTATGCCCAGCTCGGCGATGACCGCGCCGCCCTCGATCAATTCGATCTCGCGCTCTTCGCCGACGTTACCGATTCCTGCGCCTGGTCGAATCGCTTCGCGCTTTTGCAGCGCCTGCGTGATCAGTAAGCCAGCGCGCGCCAAGCTGGAAGCTGTTATACATCCGCAAGGAAACCGTTACTTCGCCTTCACTATTGGCGCATAGGCTGGGAAATATGTGAAAGTTTGAGAGAGCGTAGCAATATGCTCTCTTCGTTTATCTGTGGAGGACAGAAATGATGAGGAAGTTGCTGCTTTTCCTGCTGCTGGCGCTGCTACTGGTTGGCGGCTTGACGCAGGCGCAACAGCGTACGCCCAAACAGTTATTCGAGGGCGAAACGCTGGCGCCCGAATTCCCGACCGATTTGGACTGGATCAACGTCGAAAATCCGCTGACGATGAGCGGTCTCGTGGGCAAAATTGTAATCTTCGATTTCTGGACCTACGGCTGCATTAACTGCCTGCACGCCATACCGGTCCTGGAGCAGGTAGAGCAGAAATTCGCCGATGAGGTGGTGGTGATCGGCGTGCATTCAGCCAAGTTCGAGAACGAGGGGCAAACCGAGAACCTGCGGCAAATCGTGCAGCGCTACGGCATTCACCATCCGGTGATCAACGACAATGAATTCGCGGTTTGGCAAAAGTATGGCGCGCGCGCCTGGCCCACGATCGCTATCGTTGATCCGCGCGGCTATTGGGTCATCCGGCAGTCGGGCGAGATCCCCTTTGAAGCGTTCGACAATTATCTCTCCGGCATGATTGAGTATTACGATGAGCAAGACACAAGCATCATCGACCGGACGCCGCTTGAATTGGCGCTGGAGGGCGCGGGCGATCCGGGCACGCCGCTGCTCTATCCGGGCAAAGTGCTGGCTGATCCCGCGAGCAACCGTCTGTTCATTACTGACAGCAGTCACAATCGCATTGTCATTGCCGACCTGAATACGCATGCTGTGATCGACATCATCGGTTCATCGGCGCGCGGAAAAGACGACGGCAGCTTCGAAAGCGCGACCTTTGACAAACCGCAAGGCTTGGCGTTGGACGGCGACCTGCTCTACATCGCCGATGTAAACAGCCACGCCATTCGCCTCGCTGATCTGGCTGAGCGCAAGGTGATGACGGTTGCGGGTAACGGCATCATGGGGCGGCAGCGCCTGCCATTTGGCGTTCCGATCGACGCGCCGACATCGGTCTCGCTGCGCAGCCCCTGGGATCTTGAATTTGATGACGGGGGCCGGTTGCACGTGGCGATGGCGGGCACGCATCAACTCTACATTTATGAGCCGGAGAGCGGCGTTCTATACCCATCGGTTGGCAACGGTCGAGAAGCCAATTTGAACGATGTCAGCCTGGCGGACAGCGAGCTGGCGCAGCCGAGCGGCCTCTATTATGCCGGCGCCGGCAAGCTCTACTTCGCCGATAGTGAATCGAGCACCATCCGTCTGGCCGACTTCGAGAACGACCTTGTAACTGTTGTATCGGGGACGACTAACAACCACCTATTTGAATTCGGCGACATCGATGGAGAGTTGGGCGTCAATCGCCTGCAGCACGCCTTGGGCGTCGACGGCGGACCCAATGGCGACATCTACATCGCCGATACCTACAACAGCCGCATCAAGGTGATCCGGGCGGGCGAGACCGCGACCAAATCCGTATTTGGGCTGGGTGGGCTAGGCGGATACGCCGATGGCGATGCGACCGTGGCCGAGTTTGACGAGCCCGGCGGCATCAGTTACGCCGACGGCATCCTCTATGTCGCCGACACCAATAATCACGTCATTCGCTTGCTTGACCTGGAAACGGGATTAGTCGACACGCTCGAATTCGCCAATCCCGAGGCGCTCGTTATCGATGCCGCCGCTTTGACTCTGCTGGGCGGCAACCTGGCGGATGACGAAGTCATCGAGCTGGACCTTCAGCTGTTGGCGCCGGGCGAGAGCGCTTTGCGGCTTTTGCTGGAATTTCCCGACGAATACAAGATCAATCCGTTGATCGACAGCCAGATAGAAGTTCGGTCGGATGACGGCTTCAACGCGACCGCGGTCGTGGCGAATGCCAATTCCAGCTTAGTGATAGACGTCGGCGAGGGCGAGGGCATGTTATACGCGGGCCTGACGCTCTATTACTGCCGCGAAGGCGAAGAGGCGCTTTGCTTCATCGAGGAGGTGAATTGGGTGATTCCTTACCAAGCGAGCGCCGATTATGAGCGGTCGGAAGTGACGCTTTACCGGGACATTTTCGCGCCGAATCTGTAGTTCATCAAGAAGTCGTGATTGCGCATAAGGGCGACCCAAGGGGCGCCCCTACAGTTCATGTGGAATGGTGTTTTCTTACGGGCGAGCGACCCGCAGTGTCGGCGGTCAGTGTCTACGCGACCTACGCGCAGCGGTGGCTCGCCCTAGTAAGTGGATTTGCGCGCGCGGACGACCTGATAGGTCGCCCCTGGAATTCGAATTGTTGGGGAGGCTTACTTCTCCCCGACGACAACGCTGCCCTCGCGGCTCTCGCCCCCTCGCGTGTAGCGCGTGCCGACTTCGCTCCCCAATTCTAGCCGCGCAAGAATGACTTGCAGTTCGTCGACATGCTCGATTGATTCGCCGCCCAGCGCGGTAAGGATATCGCCAACCAGAATGCCCGCGGCGGCTGCCGGACTGTCGGCCTCGATCGACACGACCAGCAAGCCGGCGTCCTGGCTCAGCGATTCGGCGACGCTGTCGGGCAGTTGCGCCGTTTGGACGCCGATCCCCAGGTAACCGGTCGTGATCTTTCCATCGGATAGCAGGGCGGCGACCGACTTGCGCAGCACATCGACCGGCACAGCCGCGCTGACGCCACCGCCGAAACCGGATGTGTTCATGCCGTGCAACGTTCCGTCAGCGCCCAGCAGCGGTCCGCCGGAAAAACCCGGATACATGGTGACATCGGTCTGGATTAAGCGATCGGCCAGCAGCATGCCCCAGCTTTCGCCTTCCCAAGCCATCCACTTCTTCCATTTCCACTTGCTCTTCTTCCAGGCTCGCCTGTCGCCCTTGCCTTTAGCGAAAGCCTGTTTCATGCGCCGGCGCCGGCGATTCAGATCGGCCGGATTAACCAGCCCGCTGACGATGCCCAGCGTCGCTTTGATTTGCTGACGCGGACGCCCCAAAGCGAAGACAAGATTGCCCACGCGCAAATCCTCATCGCCCGACAGGTTTGCCGGCTTTAGCGAGCCATCCACGCGCAGCAGCGCCAGATCGTTGCGCGGGTCGCGCCCGAGCAGATTCGCCGAAAGCGAGCCGCCATCGGGCGTGCCGATGGCAATATCGTCTTCGATCTCCACCACGTGATGCGCGGTGATGACCAGGTTTTCAGACCAGGCGATACCGGTCGCCGGCAAACGCCGCCGCGCTTCCACCCGCAGGACGCTCGGCGCCGCCTTTTCCACCAGCGCCGCCATCTCGGACGAGATGCTTCCCAGGATATTTGTCACGTTTTCCTCCATTTTTCATTTGCGTTATGTACATCTTGCCATGCCTCGACGCGGCGGCGCATCAGACCTTTGGGCTGGATGCGCCTAGCCAAATGGACAGGTTTGCGCAAGATGCGGAGATTCTAAGCCCATGCGGCTATGCTAGAATGGCTTCGTTTTCGGCAGCGGGAGGCATTTTCTTGTCGCCAAAGCAATTGACCGCTCTTTTCGCCCTCGCCGCAATCTGGGGCGCCTCGTATATCTTCATTCGCATCGCGGTAGAGCCCATCGGACCCGTCATGCTGATGTTTATTCGCGTGGCGCTGTCAGGGTTGATCCTGCTGGGATACGCCCGGTTGCGCCGGCAAAAGCTAAGCATCCGCGGACATTGGCGCCAATTCATCGTCCTGGGTTTTCTTGGCTCGGCGCTGCCCTTCACGCTGATCGCCTGGGCTGAACTAACTGTCACCGGGTCGATGGCGGCGATTCTAATGTCGACCACGCCGCTCTTTACAACCTTTGTCGCGGCAATCGGCTTGGGCGAGCCGCTGACGCCGTACAAGCTGATCGGCGCTACCCTGGGTATCGTCGGCGTATCAATCACCGTTGGCGGCAGTCCGCTTGCCTTGAATGCCGAGGTGATTATGGCGACCTTGGCTCTGCTTGTGGCGACCTTGAGTTACGCGACGGGCGGCGTTTTTGCCAAGCGCTGCTTCCAAGGCTTGGACAATCTGTCAATGTCTACCGGTCAGCTGTTTTTCGCGGCGCTAATCCTGGCGCCGGCTTCCGCCGTCGATCTGCCCTTGCATGAGGTCTCGACCCTTGTTCTTATGGCGACGCTGGCGCTGGTGGTCTTATGTACCGCCTTCGCCTATCAACTCTATTACTACCTGGTCATCAGCGCCGGTCCACTTCAGGCGCTTACGGTGACCTTGCTTATTCCGGTGTTCGGTCTTATATGGGGCGCGCTCTTGCTGGGGGAGACGATCAGCGCCGGCATGATTATCGGCTTGGTGATCGTGCTTTTCAGCGTCGGCTTGGTGACGGGAATGATCTCGCCGCGGCGTAGCCAGTTGGCAAAATGAAATCTCTCCTCATTCGCGCCTGGCGCCAAGAATTTGGCGCGAGCGGAGGAGGGATGCTTGAGGTTTATCGGCGAATCTGCCAGCCAACCCGGAAGCGGGCAATGCTGGCAGCTACATATTGAGGGCGTCGTAGCCCGGACCTTGCGTGAAGAAGTCGTAATTGGGCGCGATATCGGGCGTCAGATCGACAATATCGCCTTCTTCATGCTCGATGATCACCTTGGTGTCGAAGGGTACGCGCTCTTGACCTTCCATCATCTCGTATTCGGAGGAGACCTCTTCTTCAATGAAGATGGCTTCGTAGGGGCACTCGGGAATGCAAGCGCCGCAGTCAATGCAGGTATCGGGATCGATATAGTACCAGGGCCACTCATTTTCCGGTTTGCCGGCAATGATGCATTCGACCGGGCAGACTTCCACGCAGGCGCCATCGCGCAGACACAGGCTGGTGATGATATGGGTCATTTGACTTCTCCTTAGTCGTCTCGACCGTATGACAAAACGATCTCGCAACCGAGAATTAGATTACTTTAGCATATCATACGACATAGTAGCGCAATCCGCCGCGACTTGCTACTGACTTCCGAAATTTTAACCGCAATTATCAATTAGTTTAACTCCCTTTGTGCAAATTGTCACTATTGAATTCTTGATTGGAGATATTGATTGATTCCAGCTGAATCCAGCCAGCGCATTTGCCCTTCGCCGGCAGCCGCCGTTTTCGCTTGAGGCATATTCTTTCTCTGCTATAATCGCGTGGTCGCTGCGCGGACTGCGAGAGCGCAATTGCCGGGCGGTTCGCGCTCTGATTTGACATGACTGCAGGCTGTTCAGAAAATGCTCCAGTAGCTCAGGGGATAGAGCATTGGTTTCCTAAACCAAGTGTCGCAGGTTCGAATCCTGCCTGGAGCGATAGTCCCCCATATAGTTTTCTAGCGGGCGCCGCTTTCTTTGACACTGCGCGCATAATTCGCTATGCTCAATGTGTAGAGGATGACGAGTCAATAATGATACCTGCAAAACGAGGCAAACTCGGCTTGGATCTGTCAGACGGTGGACAGATTATGGACGCGGAAATCGATGAAGCGCCGACAAAAGACGAGATTCTTGAAGGAATCCGCGACGGATTTATCTACGTTATGTCTGGTGGCAGGGGCCAGCCGATTGACGATGCGCACCGCGAAATAGCGGAAGAACTGGCTCGCGAAGTAAAATCCCAAGATGCGGATTTCCGTTCATAGCCTTTCACGGTACAAGCGACAACTTAAGCGACTCGAGAAGAAATACCGGACTGCTTTAGAGCAGTCCGTTTTGCTTACCGAGCAGATAAAGCGAGACGAACATCCCGGGGATCGGATACAGGGCTATGATGGTGTTGTGTTTATTGACATAGATTGCGTTGCTAAGCAATGTTTGCCCGCAGGTCTGCAAGCGTCGATCGATATTCTTACAAATCAATCTCTTGCGAATACGCCGAAATTTTCTCAATCGCGGCATCGGCGAAAGCGTCTAGCGGCAGCGCGCCCAGATCTTCATCCGTCCGCAGCCGGACGCTGACAGTGCGATTTTCCATATCGCGATCGCCGACGATCAGCAGCCAGGGGATGTTCATCCGCCGGTGCTGCTTGATCTTGGAGCGCATGTTGCGATCGTGCAGGTCCGCTTTGACGCGCATGCCGCGCTTCTTTAGTTGCGAGGCGACTTCGCTAGCGTATGCGTTATGGCTTTCGCGGATGGGGATGATGATCGCCTGCGTTGGCGCCAGCCAGGGCGGGAAGGCGCCAGCGAAATGCTCGATCAGGATGCCGATGAAGCGCTCGAGGCTGCCGAAGGGCGCGCGGTGGATCATGACCGGGCGTTTGCGCTCATTGTCGCGATCGACATATTCCAGATTGAAGCGCTGCGGCAGGTTGTAATCGACTTGCACCGTGCCCAGCTGCCATTCGCGCTTCAGCACATCGCGCACGATGAAATCCAGTTTTGGTCCATAGAAAGCCGCTTCGCCCGGCTCAATATGGTAATCCATGCCCAACTCGTCGCAAGCGTCAACGATGGCGACGGTAGCCTCTTCCCAGAGGGCGTTATCGCCGACGTACTTGTCGCTTTTGGGATCGCGTGTGCCCAGGCGGGCGCGGAAATCAGTCATTCCCAGCGAGCCGAAAACATGCTGAATCAGCCGGACCACGCCTTTGAACTCTTCCTGCAGTTGATCGGGGCGGACGAAAAGATGGGCGTCGTCGACGGTGAATCCACGCGCGCGCGTCAGTCCGCGCAATTCGCCCGATTGCTCATAACGATAAACAGTGCCGAATTCGGCGTAGCGCAGCGGCAGATCGCGATAGGACCTGGGCTGGCTGGTGTAGATTCGGCAATGATGCGGGCAGTTCATCGGCCGCAGCAAGAATTCATCGCCATCGACATCAATTGGCGTGTACTGGCTGTCGGCGTAGTAGGGATAGTGGCCCGATGTCTTGTAGAGTTCGATATTGCCCAGATGGGGTGTGACCACTGGCAGATAACCGCGTTCAATCTGAATATCGCGCAGCCAGCGCTCGAGCGTATCGCGCAGGGTCGCGCCGTCGGGAAGCCATAGCGGCAAGCCCTTGCCCACCATCGAATCGATGATGAATAGGTCGAGCTTTTCGCCCAGCACGCGATGATCGCGCTTGATCGCCTCTTCCAGCCGGGCGCGATGCGCGCGCAGTTCTTCTGGCGTCTCCCAAGCCGTGCCATAGATGCGCGTCAGTTGCTGGCGATTTTCGTCGCCTCGCCAGTAAGCGCCGGCTGGCGGCCGCAGCGAAATGCTAACCGCTTTTGGATTGATGTCTTTGGTGGACTCGACATGTGGACCGCGACAAAGATCGGTGAATCTGTTTTGCGTGTAAATGGTCAAGCTTTCCGCCGCTTCGGCAATTGGCGCGCCATTGTCATCAACACGTCCATTGACCAGGTCTTCGATAAGTTCCAGTTTGTAGGGCTGATCGCGGAAGATTTCGCAGGCTTCCGCCGCCGTCACCGCGCGCATAGTGAACTCGTGCCTTTGCGAGAGGATTTTTTTCATCCGCTTTTCAACCCACTTGATGTCGTCTTCGCTGATCGTCGTGGGCAAGTCGAAATCGTAATAGAAGCCGTCTTCAATCGGTGGACCAATGGCGATCTTGGCTTCAGGGAAGCGTTCCAGCATCGCCTCCGCCATCACGTGGGCAGCCGAGTGTCTAATCTTGTAGAGGCGACTGTCTTCGTAAGATTCTTGCGGCATCCTATTTCCCTCTAACGGATTCTCAAGAGACCGTAGACCCGCGCTACTGCAATTGAATGCGCTGACGAATCGGCGGCGTCGAGCATTTCAGCCGGCTTTCACCCTGGGCCAGTCGCCGGGCATTATAGGGGAATATGCGTATGTCGATAAGGGGGGCGCTTAATCGTCGATGATCACCAGCACTTCTTCAATGACTGCTTGCGCAATCTCTTGCGTGGCGAGTTGACTGGTCTTGATATCGGGCTTGGAATCGGCGACATCGTCTTCAGTTACACGAGTAAAGAGGCTTTCGAAAACATCCTGAGCGACCATATTGTCGATCGTATCTTCAATGAATTTCGATTCCAAGGCATCCACGATGATATGCGGCGTATCGAGAACGGCGTAGCGAACCGGCGGTGTATCCGGAATGGATTCGGTGACCATCCAGGTGAGCGACAGCTGGCGATGGATATAAGACAGCGTGGCGAAGAGAGCGGTATATACGGCGCCGTCGTCCATCCGCACGATGACGTCGCAGGCATCGCCTTCTTCGTGCATCTCACACAGTATTTCATCGGGCACAATTAAAAGGTGGGCAATTGAATTGGCGGACATCGGCTTGCGTTTCCTGGCAGAACAGCTTGCAATGTTTCCATTATATGCACAATTCTATGACATGAGAATAAGTTTATCATGAATTGACCTGAATTTGTAAAATGCTTCACAATGTTTTTTGCGTCCGTCGGTTTCTTTGCCCATTTCATGCTCATTTTCTACGGGATTTTGCATTATGATTGCGCTACATAAGCCAAACTGAGAACGCCGATGCAGAATCACGATAAATCGGATCACCCGCTAAACCGAAAACCGACGCAGACGGTCATCCTGCGGCGACGCAAGCCACAACCGCGCGCGTTCGAAGATCAGCCTTGGCTTACCTATGTTTTGATGACCGCCAATATCCTGATCTTTGTGGCCGGTTTCTTGTCTCAGGAACTGGAATATGAACTTCTGTTGGCTGGCGCCCTCATCCCCGAGCTCGTGGCAGGGCAGGGAGAAGTCTATCGCTTGCTGACGGCGATGTTCCTGCATGGGAGCCTCGGTCATATTTTTTTTAATGCCTACGCGATCTACTTCGTAGGACGCAGCGTAGAACCGATCTTTGGGCGCGTTCGATATTTGCTCATCTATCTGCTCGGTGGCTTAACCGGGTCGGTTGCCAGCCTGGCTTTGGGCGGGCTCCAAAGCTGGTCAATCGGCGCGTCGGGGGCGGTTTTCGCCATCTTCGCAGCCGAGGCAGCGCATCTCTATCAGCATCGAAGCCTCTACCCCAATGTTCGGGGGCGGCTGCAACATATGCTGATTCTCGTCGTCATCAACCTGGTGATTGGTTTCACGCCGGGTTCGCGCATCGATAATTGGGGGCATATTGGCGGCATGCTCTCCGGTCTCGCGCTGGCTTGGCGGATCGGACCGCGCTTGACCCGACCCGCGGCGCCCGTCCGCAGTATGCGTGAATTCGCCAAATCGGATAGCAATCCGCTCTCGCTGCATTTGCCGGAGCTGGTGATTTATATCGGCGCTTTAATCGCTGCTATCGTCCTCGCCATCAATTTGCTCGCCGCGCAATTGTGAAATTTCCAGGCGCAGCAGCGCGATCTGCTGAGCCGCTTCTTTGCTTTCGCGCGCGAGCCGCGTAATCACCGTGGAAAAATAAAGCTGAATGAATAGCAGAAACAGCGCCGCCAGCAAAAAGAGAAGATTTGGCGGATGGTGTATGTTGACCAGCGCCGCCAGGCTGTGCAGCAGATCGCGCCAGGCGCCGACGACCAGCATTACAACCGCCGTGCCAAGCCAGAGCAGCGAATACTGCTCGCTCAGATGCCGCCGCCGCACCAATTCGAGCACGATCAGGAGGGCGATTATCGATGCGCCCACCATGAATACTGTCGAACGATCAATCATATCGATTCTCCTCGTTCATCGACTATCGTTACAACCCGGCGCGGACCTTTCCTTCCCTAAAATAACATGGATTACGCGGTCCTATGCCCCAGCATTTGATTGAACTCGCCGGCGATCTGGACGCGCCGGCGCTGCATCTGGCGCCCGCCAACGGTTTCCCGCCGCAGACCTACCTGCCTATGCTGCGCAGTCTGCGCGGGTTTCGCTGCGTTTGCCTGCCGCCGCGCGCCCTCTGGGGCGATCAGCAGCCACCATCGGAATATCGCGATTGGCGGACCGAGGCTGACGATCTGCTCGCCGGGCTGGACAGGCATGACTTGCGCAACGTTATTGCCGTCGGGCATTCGCTTGGCGGCGTCGTTTCGATGCTGGCGCTGCTCAGGGAGCCGGAGCGCTTCAAAGCCTTGGTCATGCTGGACCCACCCATTTTGCTGCCTGGCCTGCTAAATATGATACGCGCGGCATGGGAACAAGATTTGCTTGACGAGATGCCGATGGTGCAGATGGCGCGGCGGCGGCGTCAGTTCTTCGAAAGCGACCGGGCGGCATTTGCGCGCTTTCGCGGCAAGCGCGTCTTCGCTGACTGGAGCGACGAATCGCTTTGGCTCTATGTCGAGCATGGCTTGCGGCGGCGCGCGGAGGACGGCGGCTTTGAACTGCTCTGGAGCATCGACTGGGAGGCGCATTATTTTGCGACCGTCTACCAGGATATTTGGGACGAGCTGCCAAAATTGAATGGCTTGGCGCCGAGCCTATTCATCCGCGGCGAGGACAGCGATACCTTCAGCCGCGAAGCCTATCACCGCGCGCAGGCTTTGGCGCCGCTGGCGCACTTCGAACTGATGCGCGGTCGTGGTCACCTTTTTCCACTAGCGGCGCCGGTAGATACGGCGGGCTTGATTATGGATTGGCTTGGCAAGCTCTAGCCGGTTGGAAACACTGTTCTATCCTTGACAATTGCCGCCCTGCGCACTACACTCGCTCATCCAAATCGATACTTATGCCGAGATAGCTCAGTTGGTAGAGCGTCGCACTGAAAATGCGGGTGTCCCCAGTTCAAGTCTGGGTCTCGGCACAGCGATGACCCACGCCCAAGGTGGGTCATTTTGTTTACCTCGCGCAGCTGTTAATCGGCCCGCGTCGCCTGTTATCGTAGATTGCCGCGAGCAATCGAGCAGCTGCCTATGAAGACAATTCTGCTCATTTCGCGCTGCCCGCCTTATCCGCTGCATTTGGGCGATCGTCTGATCCTCTGGCATTTGGCGCGCGAGCTATCGCGCCGCGGCTATACTATCGACTTGCTGGCGCTTTATGACCAGGAAAGCGATACGGATCAAACCGCTGAGTATGCCGATTGCTTCCGTCGCATCGAATTGGCGCGTGAGCCGCGGCGCGACGCGGTGGCTTATTTGCGTCGGCTTCTGTTTCGCTCGGCGCGCTTCGCCGTATCCCCCGATAAGAGCTTCTGCCCGCCGCTTTGGCGGACAATAGACACACATTTGAAGCGCTATGACTATGACCTGGCGCACTGCTTCGGCGCCGTTAGCATATACGAGTTTTATCCGCTCTTCGCAGATTTGCCCAACCTGATCACGCCATACGAATCGCATACGCGCTATTTGCGATCTGCTGCTCGCCAAGGGCGATTGAGCGCACGCGCGCAGCTGCCAATCGTACGCAGATTCGAAAGCTTCATGTATTCGCCCTTTGATCGCACGGTGGTCATCTCTGAGGCCGACAGAGCGACGCTGCTATCATTGCAGCCGGCGCTCGAAATTGAAGTGATACCTAACGGCATTGAGTTGGCGCGCTTTCAACCGCGGGATTTTGAACGCGATCCTTTTACGCTGCTATTCGTCGGCAACTTCAATTACGAGCCAAATCAAGATGCCGTCCGCGTGCTGGTCCAGCAGATCTTGCCCCAAGTCCGCTCGAAAGCGCCGGCGGCGAAACTGCAATTGGTGGGCGTAAATCCTCCAGCTTGGATGCGGGCGCTGACGAACGACTACATTGAAGTCACGGGCGCAGTACCCGATGTGACGTCTTACCTGGCGCGCGCAAGCGTCTTCGTCTGCCCGCTGCGGTACGGCGCCGGACTCAAAAACAAAGTGCTCGAGGCTTTGGCAATGGGCATTCCAGTCGTTGCGACGCCGCTCAGCGTCGATGGCATCAACGTGGCAAACGGCGAATCGGCCATTGTCGCCCCCATCGAGAGAATCGCCGACGAAACAGTACGTTTGCTAATGGAAGAAACTCTGCGAGAAGTTCTTGCGCAAAAGGGCAGGGAACTGATCGAAACCCGATACACTTGGGAACGGACCGCGGACAGCTACGAGCGGCTCTACAACGAAATCTGCAGCCTCAGATGATCATCAGCTGATCGCGATCGGGCAGCGGCGGGAAGGGCGCAGTTGGCAGCGTCTGGTACCAGTAAGCCACCGAAGCGATATCATCTTGCAGCGGCAGATAGCGTCTGTTGTATCCCCATCCCAGCGCTTGCATCGTAACACGCAGATCCTGGTCAAAGCGGATTGGGTCCATGATATGCCAGCGGTACATGCCCATTCGGAGTTGCGATCGGTAATCATTGTCGGGGCGTATCACCTGATGGAAGCCGGCGTAGGGCGTAGTGTATGTGATATAACCCTCGTTGTGCCGCGGGCTGGGATCGAAATTGTAAGAGCCGCAAAAATAGTCTTCGGTGCCGGTGCCGCAGATGGTCGGGTACTCATCGCCATCCATATAAAACTTGATTTCGCCCTCGCCCCACCAGCCGCCATTGTTTGAACCCCATGCCATATAGGCGCCGACATAATGCCCGCGTCCCTTGATGCCGTCGACGATGGTGTATACATCTTTGTAGGGCAGCGGATTGACTCGCCGAAACTGGGCGTGAAAATAAGCGGCGTCATCCGGCACATCGGTCAGCGTGTAATTGACCTGGTAGTAGAGTGTCATTTCCTCTTCGGCGATATTCGTCATGGTGATGCGGCAATGACCGCGGAAGGGCATCTCCCAGTACGAATTGAAGGCGCTGCCGGGATTGACGCAGATCGGCAGCGAGGTCAGCTGGGCGTATTCGCCCCAGCCTACGCCGAAGAAATCGCCCACCGGGCATTCGACCGCTGGCTGCTCGCTACCATCCCAATAGATGCGCAGGATCGAGTATCGCCAATTGCCGGTTGGCGTCAGCCAGATCTGCTGGATCGCGCCAGGACCGTCGATATCGGCGATGGTGAACGTCTCGCCAGCAGCGATGCGCACCGATGGCGATACCTTCCAGCCATGACCGAGGTCGCGCGCCGGGACGCTGCCGGTGCCTTCATTCGCCATGCCGCCGCGTCCTTTGGCGCCATCGAAATTCTCCGCGCTGATCGAGCGCGACTTGGCGTCGGAAAGACGCGACAAGTTGCCCAAGTGCATGCCCAATCCGTTGAAGCTGGTCATAGAAGTCCTCTCCTCATTCATTTTGCCCCTCGCTCATTCTGAGGTCGGGGTGGGCGTCTCCGCCAGATTGTCGAAGTGTAGCTGAAAGACATCGCAGACATCGGGGTGCGAACCGACGTAGACGTAGCTGATTGTGTCGCCTTCGTAAGCAAACGTGCCGGCGCTGGCGCAGGGTTCAATGCTGAAGGTCTGCGCGCTGGACTCGTCTTCTTGCCCGCCCAGGGCGCAGTTCACCAATTCCTGGTTGACGCGCGACTGGTTAATGACCAGCGATGCGCCCACTCTTGGCGAGGTGAGCGATGTGTCGCTCTGCTGGTAGTAGCGCGCGGCCAAGGCGCCCCGATCCTGGAAGCATTGCAGAATCTGTTCCGCTTTGGCGATGACAGCGGTGAGGCCGAATTGGCCGCCCATCAACGCTGCGCCACCAACCGCGGCAAAGGCGCCATCAACGGTGGCGTCGATATCGGAAGCCGAAAAGTCAACCAGATTCGGCAGCAGCCGCTGTGCCGATTTGGCGTCGTCCGCTTCGTTGCCGGTGTCGCCGCAGGCCGCGAGCAGCATGATTGCCATCAACAGACATGCCAGTCTCATTCAAATACAATCTCCGCCTTGGTACTCCCGCTCCGCAAATTCTAGCAGATTATGCCTTTCGCGGTCAGCGCATTCATTGGGAAAGCGTTGCGCAAAGCATCAGTTTTCGGCGGATCCGCGCAAATAAAGTATCTCGCTATTCATTTGAGGATGGCATCGCCGTTCAGTGTATATGCCTTTCTTGCCAATTTAGCGTCACGGAGGTTTACGATGAAGCAGGTTGCTCGCATGTGGCTCATCGCCGTTCTGTTTGCCGCGCTATCCCTGCCGGCCATGGCCGCGGAGCGCGCCGATAAAGCGCCGATATTCTATCAAGGCTATAACATCGGCAGTTGTACCGCGAATGCTGGCGGCATTGGCAAAGTGACCGCCACCTATATGTACTACTGGGATATCGCGGCGGAAGAGAACCGGGTCGCTGAAATCATGTTTGTCAACAGCGATCTGCAAGCGGGATATTACGGTAGCGCCCACAAAGCGCGGAATTCGGTGACGGTCAAAATTAGCGCTCGCTTAGGCCTTCTCATCTCGACAAGGACCTGCAAGGTCTAAGTCTGTCTCGCTCGTTAAGTCAGCAGCCTCGTCAATCCGGCGGGGCTGATGTCTTTCACCCGCTCTGCCTCAGCCTCTCTCGCTATTCATTTGAGGATGGCATCGCCGTTCAGTGTATATGCCTTTCTTGCCAATTTAGCGTCACGGAGGTTTACGATGAAGCAGGTTGCTCGCATGTGGCTCATGGCCGTTCTGTTTGCCGCGCTATCCCTGCCGGCCATGGCCGCGGAGCGCGCCGATAAAGCGCCGATATTCTATCAAGGCTATAACATCGGCAGTTGTACCGCGAATGCTAGCGGCATTGGCAAAGTGACCGCCACCTATATGTACTACTGGGATATCGCGGCGCAGGAGAACCGCGTCGCGGATATCATTCACGTCCACTATGACTTGGCTGAGCGCCATATCGGCAGCGCCTGGCATACGCCGAAAGCGGTCACAGTCGAGATTCGGGCCCCCGTCGGCATACTCATCCAAGCGCGGGTCTGCAAGGTCTAAGCCCAAACGTTGGGCATCTTCACCAGCCTCGCCTTCCAGCGGGGCTTTATCGTATCAGCGCCGCCGCTCGCGTGGTCAGCGGACAGTTGATCAGCAGCTTCGCCGCCGGGGCTGTGGCTAATGCGCATCGAATCACATAGAATAACCTGCGAAGAATTGAATCGGGGACGACAGAACAATGAAACTGCTGCGATATGCCATAGGCGACGAACGTTATGTCGGCGTTCTGGTTGGCGACGAAATCATGCGACTTGGAATCTCAAGCATGGCCGAGCTGATGGGCGCGGATACAGCCTTTGTGGAGACCGGCATACTCGACAATCTGGCTGAGGCGCGTATTCTGCCGCCGCTGCTGCCAGGCAAAATCCTCGCGATTGGCCGCAACTACGCCGAGCATGCGCGCGAGCTAGGCAACGAGGCGCCGACCGAGCCGTTGGTCTTCGCGGTTATGCCGAGCGCGGTAATCGGAGATGGCGATGTGATCGAATGGGAAACCGATTTGACGACGCAAGTCGACTGGGAAGGCGAGTTGGCGGTCATCATTGGCAAGACGGCGCGCAAGGTCTCGCAAGATGAGGCGCTGGATTATGTCTTCGGTTATACGATCGCCAACGACGTCTCGGCGCGAGATTTACAGCAGCGCGACAAGCAGTGGACGCGGGCGAAGGGACTCGACACCTTTTGCCCGCTCGGTCCATTTGTCGTCACCGCCGATGAGATGCCCGACCCGCAGCGCCTCGGCATCGTGACGAAAGTGGACGGCGTCGAGAAGCAGAATGGCTCGACCGCCGACATGATCTTTGATGTGCCCTTCCTGATTGCGCATCTATCGCGCGCCTTCACGCTGAGTCCGGGCGACATCATCTTGACGGGTACGCCCTCCGGCGTCGGCAAGGCGCAGAAGCCGCCGCAATTCCTGGGCGATGGCAGTGTCGTCAGCGTGGAGATCGAGGGCATCGGCAAATTGACCAATCGCTGCCGTGTGGTATAATGAGTTGGCATTCATGTAGGGATAACTGTCATGGCGAGTCAGCAGAACACAATCGGCAATGAGCCGGCAATCAGGGAACGGCTAACGAAGGTGGAAACTCAGGTAGAAAGCATATTGCAGCACTTTGCCACCAAAGCCGACCTTGAGCGGCACACCCGCCTCATAGTGATGTGGATGATAGCAAGCCAGCTTGCATTGGCTGGTTTCCTGTATACCATCCTTCGGTAAGCGTAGCAGCGATACCAGGCAATTCCCGTGAACCGCACACTCTTCTCCGCCGACTGCCTGGATGTGCTGAACGAGAGCGCCGCCTTGCCAGACGCCTCGTTTGGTCTTATCTACCTCTACTTACCGCTCTATGGCTACAAACCGTGCCGCGCGATGCGGGGGTTGTGATGCCATCCCGGCCACGAATGCGAGTGTCTCTCTGCCATTTTTGAGGAGCGAATTTCGGCAAAGCGTAATTCGTAATCATGCGGTCGCCCCTTTGCGCTAAGCCGTGCTATCGTGTCTTCAGAGCAAAACGCGCTGGTAAGTCCCCGGCCGCTTTATCAGTACGTTTGCGCAAAAAACGCATCGGCGCGCAAACGCAAATCTGACTCGCGAATCGCCTGAAACGCCTGCTATTGCTCGGATCCATCATTTGCGCGCCGGCCAGTGCCATTTGCGCCGATCGCGCAATTGGCGCCTGCTGGTCTGAGGAAGGTTACAATCAGCGGATTAATTCAAGTATGCTGTCGCACCAGTCGACGGAGAAATATCATGCCACAACCCGTTACGATCGAAGACATCAAAGTCATCCTGACCCAACCAGGCAAATCGCGCCTGTGCATCGTCAAGGTCATCACCTCCGAGCCGGGACTTTACGGCTTGGGCTGCGCCACCTTTACTCAGCGCATCTTCGCTGTGGCGACCGCCATCGAGCGCCACCTGAAACCCTTCCTGCTCGGGCGCGATGTCGACCGCATCCAGGAAATCTGGAATATGTCGATGGCGCATGGCTATTGGCGCAACGGTCCCGTGCTCAATAACGCCATCTCCGGCGTGGATCAGGCGCTATGGGATATCAAAGGCAAGCGCGCCGGTATGTCGGTCTGTGATCTACTGGGTGGCAAATCGCGCGAGGCGGCGCACGTCTATGTACACGCCGATGGCGGCAGCAAGGAAGAAGTTGCCGACAATGTGTGCGCCTATATGGAGCAAGGCTTTCGTTTCATCCGCGTGCAGATGGGCGGTTATGGCGGTCAGGGAAGCCCGATGGTCAAGCCAAAGCAGGCGCCGTCTGGCGCCTACTTCGACCCGCGCGATTATTGCCGCCAGATGCTCGAAATGATCGCCTATGTCCGCGAGCAAGTCGGCAATGAAGTCGAGCTCTTGCATGATATCCATGAGCGGCTCGTACCCATTCACGCGGTCGAATTCGCCAAAGATGTTGAGCAATTCAAGCTCTTCTTCCTCGAAGACGCGCTGGCGCCCGAAGACATCCACTGGTTCCGCCAAATACGGAGCCAGTGCGCGACGCCGCTGGCGATGGGCGAGCTTTTTAACAATCCGCATGAGTGGCGGCTGCTGATTCAGGAGCGGCTGATCGACTTCATCCGCATGCACATCAGCCAAATGGGCGGGATCACGCCGGCGCGCGATGTCGCCATCTTCGCTGATATGTATGGCGTCCGCACCGCTTGGCACGGGCCCAGCGACACATCGCCGGTCGGGCACGCCGCAAACTTAAATCTTGACCTCTGGCATCCCAATTTCGGGGTGCAGGAATGGTATCGCCCGTCTGAACTGGATTACGAGATCTTTCCGGGTTTGCCAGTCATCGAGGACGGCTATCTCTATCCCAATGAGCAGCCGGGGCTGGGCATCGACATTAACGAGGAACTGGCGGCGAAATATCCCTGCCAGGACATCGTCGAGGAGTGGACGCAGGCGCGCCTGCCCGATGGCAGCCCGGCGCGGCCTTGAACTACGTTGATGAAATTTCGCATGTCGCGGACTATAATGGCAATGAAGCAGAGAGGAGCTTGGACATGGCAATCAATCGGCCTCCCGTCATGACTGTCGAAGACTATCTCGAATGGGAATTGAAGCAGGAGCGCAAACACGAATACATTGATGGAGTCGTCATCGAGATGCCTGGAGTAAGCAACAAGCACAGTCTAATCACGACGAATCTAATCTATCTCTTCGTCGCTGCACTTGACCGATCCCGCTACACCATGCACACTTCCGAACTACGTCTGCAAGTAAGCTCGACGCGCTATGTTTATCCCGACCTTACACTTGTGCGCGGCACATCCGATTTTGCCGACCCCAGCGAATACAACTTGATGAATCCGGTCTTCGTCGTCGAAGTGACATCGCCTTCCAGCGAAGATCGTGACCGACTGGAAAAACTTGGGCACTATTACGATGTGCCGACTATCGAAGCTTATCTCATTGTTGACCAGCGCCGAGTTTGCGTAGAGTTGTATACGCGAGGCGATTCCGGCTGGCGGCGGCAGATTTATACCGAGTTGAATGATGTGATATCGCTGGCGATGCTAGACTGTGAATTGTCGCTCGACCAAGTGTATCTTGGTATTGCTTTCGAGGTGACCTAGCTCGAAATTACCGCCGGATTACACACATTCGCCGCCTTCCCCCCCAGCAAGAAATTGACGATCAACTGCGCCGCCTCGACCGCGACCGTAATCTGCGCGTCCGATGTGCTCGCTGCCAGATGGGGGGTATGCAAGACATTCGGCAGCCCGATCAGCGGATGATCGGCTGGCGGCGGCTCTTGCTCATAGACATCAAGCGCGGCGCCTGCCACTTTGCCGCTCTTCAGCGCCGCCGCCAAGTCGGCAGAATGGATCAGCGCGCCGCGCGCCGCATTGATGATGCGGACGCCCTCTTTCATCGTCGCGATGGTATCGGCCTTGATCATGCCGCGCGTTTCGTCGGTGATCATGGCGTGCAGCGTCAGGAAGTCAGAGCGGGCGAAAACCTCGTCAAGCGCAAGCAGCGGGACGTTAATCGCGTCAGCGACGGCGGGCGGAAGATAAGGATCATGTGCGATGACGGTCATCTCGAAGGCTTGCGCGCGCGTTGCGATGGCCTGCCCGATGCGCCCCAAGCCGATGATGCCGAGCGTCTTGCCCTTGAGCTCGACGCCGGTGAAAGCTTTGCGCTCCCAGCGCCCTTCCGCCAGCGACTGATGCCCCGGCGCGATATGCCGCGAGAGCGCGATCATCAAGCCTAAGGTGTGCTCGGCAGTCGAAATGGTGTTGCCGCCGGGCGTGTTCATCACTACGGTCCCCTGCGCAGTCGCCGCTGCCAGATCGACATTGTCCACGCCGACGCCGGCGCGCGCGATCGCTTTCAATTGCGGCGCAACAGCGAACAGTTCGGCATCGGCTGTGACTCCGCTGCGGATGATCAAGCCTTGGGCGTCGGCGACCGCTTCCAGCAGGTCGGCGCGCTCCATCTTGCCGGGCGCTGATACGCTGATCCCCGCGCTTGCTTCGAGGATGTCGATTGCATTTTGATGCACATTGTCGGGTACGAGTACATTAAACATGGCACGCTCCGCCATTGCGGACGAGACAAGTCTCGCCCCTACATGATTAACACTTACGCCATGAAGGCGTCGATGCCGGCAAGCACTTCGCGCAGCATTTCCATTGTCACATCGCCCATGTGGGGCAGGCGGAAGGTCGTCCCCTTGATTTTGCCGTAACCCTTGTCCATGGCGAAGCCGACCTCGTTTTCCATGAAGGCGCCCATCGCGTTCACTTCAATGCCGCGCGTATTCTCCACCGTGGTGACGGTGTCGCTGCGATAGCCTTCCTGGGCGTATAAACCGAAGCCGCGCTCCAGCGCCCATCTGTGGGTCGCATCGCGCATCTCCCGGTGCCGCGCCCAGCGCGCCTCTATGCCTTCGACCAAGATTGCGTCCATCTGCGCATCGGCCGCGTACATCAGCGCAATCGGCGGCGTCGCCGGTGTGTTGTCTTTGAGCAGGGATTTCTCCAGCGTCAGCAGATCAAAGTAATAGCCGCGGTGTGGTATGGATTTCGCTCGCTCCAGCAGGCGGTCGCTGACGGCGGCGAAGGCGATCCCCGGTGGCAGGGCGAAGGCTTTCTGGCTCGAGGTCAGGGCGATGTCGATTCCCCAATCATCCACCCGCAGCTCGGTTCCGAGGAAGCCGCTGACCGTGTCGACAAAGAAGAGCGTGTCTTCATGCTGCTTGACTGCCGCGCCGATTTCTCGTATCGGATTGGTGACGCCGGTGCTGGTTTCGTTATGCACCGCGCAGACGGCATCGTATCTCGCTTTCGACAGCGCGTCGGCGACCATTTCCGGCCTATGCGCGCAGCCCCAATCCACCTGAATCGTTTCGACTTGCTTGCCGTTGGCGCGGCTGATATCAGCCCAGCGCTCGCTGAAGGCGCCGCCGGTCAAATGCAAGACTTTACGATCATCACGTACGCCACAGCGTATGGCGCCCTCCCATAAGCCGCTGCCCGATGAGCCGCTGACGACGACGCGCCCCTCGGTGAAAAAGGCGCGCCTCAGCTTGCCTTGCAGTCGCGCGAAGAGTTCGGCGAATTCCGCCGTTCGGTGGCCGATCATCCACTGGGTTTGCGCTTCGAGGATCTCCCGGCGCACTTCAACTGGACCGGGCAGAAACAGGCGTTTGTGATCGTATTGTCTCATCGAGACGGGCTCCTCCGGCGGGTTGTCGCTAGTGTGAGTACCGGCGGATTGTAGTCCCGCCGCCGATTGATGCACAGGGCGAAAACAGCTTGCGCGCCCCGCGCGAATTCTTGTCACGCAAGTGAAAACTGCTATACTCGGGCGCAAGATTTGAGCTTTCTCGCGCCTGTAGGCGTAGGTCGCGCTAGCGGCGGAGGTGACGATAATGCAGGTGGCCAACGCGCCCTGTTCTTGGGGTGTGATAGAAAACATTGAAGGCGAGCGTTACGACTATTCACGCGTTCTGGACGAGATCGCCGCCAGCGGATACGCCGGTACGGAACTGGGCGATTGGGGCTTCATGCCCACTGACCCGGCGCAGCTGCGCGATGAGCTGGAGCAGCGCAGCTTAAAAATGCTCGGTTCCTGGGTCAATGTGAATTTCCAGGATAAAGATCGCCATGAAGAGAGCACAGAAGCTTGCGTGCGCACGGCGAAACTGCTGGCCGCCGTCGGCGGGCAAGGGGCGCTCGTCGTGCTGGGACCCGATCCCTACACGAATCCCATGCGGAGTCTGAATTCGGGGCGCATCAGGCCCGAGATGAGCTTGGACGACGAAGGCTGGCGCGTCTTCGCGGAAGGCACGAATCATGCGGCGCGCCGCGTCATGGATGAGACGGGGCTGCGCTCGGTGCTGCATCATCACACCGGCACCTGGATCGAGACGCCGGCCGAGACCGCGCGCATCATGGAAATAACTGACGAAGAAATCGTTGGCTTAGTCTTCGACACCGGGCATTGGGCGTTCGGCGGCGGCGATCCGCTGACCGGCATTCGCCAATTCGCCGACCGCATCTGGTATGTGCATTTCAAAGACCGCGACCCGGCCGTGCACGAGCAATCGCGGATCCAAGAATGGGACGGTCCGCAATCGGTTGGTCAGGGCATCTTCCCCGAATTGGGCAAGGGCGATGTCGACTTTCCAGGCGTATTGAAAGAGCTCGACAAGATTGGTTACGACAGTTGGATTGTGGTCGAGCAGGATGTCTTGCCGGGCATGGGCGCGCCGCTGGAATCGGCGACGCGAAATCGCGAGTATCTGCGCGGCATCGGCTTGTAGTTTATGGTGACGCTGGGCGACATCATTTGCGCCGGTCATCGCTTGGCGCCTCATCTGCCGCCGACGCCGCTGGAAGCCGCGCCGGAGCTGGGCGAGAACATTTGGCTCAAGCTGGAAAACGCCAACAAGACCCATTCATTCAAGATTCGTGGCGCGCTGAACGCGATCCTGTCGCTGAGCGACGAGGAACGCGCGCGTAGCATCATCGCCGCTTCATCGGGCAATCACGCCGGCGCCGTCGCCTACGCCGCCCAATTGACCGGCGCATCAGCGCAGATTCTGATGCCGCAGTCGACGCCGAAAAAGAAAGTTGACAATGTTAAACGCTACGGCGCCGACGCTGTGCTTTTTGGCGAAAACTATGACGAAGCGGAAGCCGAGGCGCTGCGGCGCGTTCGCGAAGGCGGGACCTGGATCTCGCCTTATAACGACCCGCGCGTGATCGCTGGCGCTGGCACGATCGGCGTCGAGATGCTGCAGCAGCGGCCGGATTTGCGGCGCGTTCTTGTGCCGGTGAGCGGCGGCGGTTTGATCGCTGGCATTGCTACCGCCGTTAAGGAACTTAATCCTGCAATTGACGTTATCGGCGTCAATGCGAAGTCGGCGCCGGCTATGTACAACGCTTTCCACGGCGCCGATCGGCCGCAAGTTTGGGATACGCTGGCTGACGCGCTCTCCGGCGAAATCGAAAAAGGGTCGATCACCTTGCCGATATGTCAGCGTTATCTTGACGATATGCTATTGGTGTCCGAGGAGCAGATTGCGGCGGCCATGCGTTTCATGCTCGAGATTCAAGGCTGGGTAGTCGAAGGCGGCGGGGCAGTCGGAGTGGCCGCTGTGATGCATGATGTCGCGCCGCGCGATGGCGCGCCGACGGCGGTCGTCGTCAGCGGCGGCAATGTGGATTTGAGTGTGCTGCGGCGAGTGTTGTATTGATAGTGACCGTTGACTACAATGTAATTGAGCGCGGGCAAAAAATTGATCGACGAGATCGAAATCGACCTGCCTTTGACGGCAATCCACCAGTATTGTGAACGGCAGCCAATAAGACGCCTGTCCTTATTCGGATCATTCTTGCGGGGTGACGTTGGTCGCAGTAGCGATATCGACTTATTAGTGGAATATATTCCTGACGCGCCTGTTGGGTTGCTGACCATGGCCGGGCAGGAGATTGAGTTAAGCGAAATACTGGGCAGACGCGTCGATTTGCGCGCCGCAGAGGACTTAAGCCGCTATTTTCGTCAAGCTGTCGTTGACAGCGCTCGCCTGATCTATGAAAAAGAGTAAAGAAAACGACCGCGTACGATTGCTACACATGCTTGAGGCGGCGCAGCATGCTAGCGAGTTTTCAGACGGGCTGACTCGCGCAAGCCTGGAGCACAATATATTGCGACAGTACGCCCTTGCCCGGGCGATCGAAATCGTTGGAGAAGCCGCCAGCAATATCACCGAAGACTTCCAGAATAAGCATCCTCAGGTCGCCTCGGCGAAGATAAAGGGAATGCGGATTCGGCTCGCCCATGCGTATTTTGACATTAATTTTGACGTGCTGTGGCGCGCTGCCACGGTCGAGATGCATGAGCTTGCACAGCAGTTGCAAGCTATCGTAGATGAACTAGCGTGATGTTAACAGAAGCCTTAACGCTCTTACGGGCTTTCCAAATCGGCGATGCGGAAGCCATCGACCGCGTCCATGAGCATTTGCCGCAGACAAAATACGGCTCACGCGACGAGGCGGCCGCTTTCCCGCTCGCATTGCCCGAAGCGCAAACCGTCATCGCCCGCGAAAACGGCGCGCAAAGCTGGGGCGAGCTGCGCCTGAGGCTGAAGCTGGCAGACGACGACTTCGGCGACGAGCTGGAACAATTCAAGCAGTTGGTCTATGCCAAGGACGCGCAGAAACTTGACGAACTCTTGACGGCGCATCCGGATTTGAAATCGACGATTGACGATCCACACTTTTACTTCGGCTCCACTGCCTTAATCATCGCCAAAGAGAATATGGACGTCGTTGACGTTCTGCTCAAACACGGCGCCGACATCAATGCCAAATCCCAGTGGTGGGCTGGGGACTTTCACATCCTGGAAGTGACTTCGGCTGCGGCAGTTGAGCAACTAATCGAGCGCGGCGCTGAAATAACTGTTCATGCGGCAGCAGAGCAGGGCTGGCTTGATTGGCTCGACGAGGCTTCTGCCGATGACCCGTCGATCATCAGTCGGCGTGGAGGCGATGGCAAAACGCCACTGCACTACGCGACCGATCCGACTGTGATGGACTGGCTGCTCGTGCGCGGCGCCAATCTGGAGGCCCGCGATCTGGACCACGCCTCGACGCCGCTCCAGTGGCATCTTGGCGCCCATAACGCTAAGGCCGCGCGCGAATTGGCGAAGCGGGGCGCTCTGGTGGATATCTTCGCCGCTGTTATGCTGGGCGAGAGCGAGCTGGTCGACGCGGCATTGGCGGCGCATCCGGAGGCGATTCGCGCGCGCGTGAACCAGGCCGGTTACAAATTGACGCCGCAAGCCGATGGCTCGCATCAGTACGTTTACACTTTCAACGCCGCCGGCTTGTCGCCCCATCAGGCTGCGCTGGAATACGGGCGCGCCGAAATCTTCGCCAGACTGATTGAGCATAGTCCACCGGATGTGCAGCTGCTGGCCTACTGCGCCGGCGGCAATGCCAGTGAGGCGCGGCGAATCGCGGAGGCATATCCCGAGATCATTCCGCGGCTGGCCGATGGCGAGCGGCGGCAACTGATCCACGCCGCCTGGACCGGGAATGCCGAGGTGGTAGAATTGATGGCTTCGCTATGCTTCGACTTGCATATTTGCGATGATGACGCGATGACGCCCCTGCACGCGGCCGCTTTCCATGGCTTTGTCGATGTGATAAGCGCTCTGCTGGACGCTGACGAAGCGCCGCCGCTGGATTGGCTAAATGGCTATGGTGGAACCCCGCTGGCCACCTGCCTTTATGGACGACAGCACAGTTGGCGCAGCGATGGCGATTTCCCCGCCAGCGTGAAGCTGCTGGCCGAGGCTGGGTCGGAGGTAAAAGCCGAGTGGCTGCCTACTGGCGATGAAGCGATAGATGACGTTCTGCAGCTTGCAATTGACAAGCCAGCCAGCGAGCGAGATTAGCCAGCTTCGACCGTTGCGCTGGGACCGCCGACGGCGAGCCGCTGCTGATAAATGACCTCAAGGCGCGCTTCGTCGTTCACAGCCAGGCTGACCCGTCGCCGCGCTTCATTGAGTTTGACGCGCGACGGCGTCTCAAAGTCTTGCAGGATCGCGTGCAAGACAATGCCGTTGTCCTCTTCGATCCAAACATCAGCCAGTTGCGCGCGCGGGAATACATCGCGCAACACCTCGCGAATCTCCGCCATGACCGGTTCCAGCGGGCGCACGACTTTTCTGCCGACAACCGTTAGATGAACATCCTGTCTATACAGCTCGTTTATCAACATTTGCGCCGCCTCGACTTCTTCCGGCGTAATCTGATGGTCCGACTGTACGATCAACTGCACGCTGAGCGGCACTGATGAAATGACATGGTATTCAACGATTTTCGCGCCATGAAAAGCCTCCGCTTGCAGCTGCTCGCGAATATGCGCCTCGTCCACCGCCTGCGACCCCAAGCGGGCGAAAACCAACAAGACTATCAAGGTGGTGAGAAAGAGCACAATCCACCAGGCGCGGGAGCGATTGAGCGTGACGCCCTCGCGATCTTCAGTAGGATGCATGCCCATCCACAAGAAGGTGATATACTGCGCGGCGATGATAAATGCGATATTAGCCAAGAATAATAGATTGGCGCCAAATGCCAGATCAATGTCCTGTAAGGCAATGCCTAAGCCGATGGTGCTGATTGGCGGCATTAGGGCGGCAGCGATCGCCACCCCAGCCAGCGCCGCCGGGATGCCTTTGCGCGCCGTGGCGTAAGCAGCCACCCAGCCCGACACCAGGGCGATAGCCGCATCCAACAGATTAGGGCTGCCGCGCGCCAGCATCTCATCTGTAGGCGTATCGATCGGCAGCACGACGCCCATCACAATTGAAATCAGCAGCGCCAGCGTTACGCCGGTGAACAAGGTCAAGCTGGCTCGTCGGGTGAGATGCAGAATGCCGGTCGCCATGCCAGTGGAAAAACTGGAAATCGGCGACATCAGTGGCGCGACCAGCATGGCGCCAATGATCACCGCAACGCTGTTGGTCAGCAAGCCGAGCGTGGCCAGCGCCGCCGACAGCACGATCATGACGATGTAATCGAGGTTCGTGCTCGCGCTTTTTTCCGCGCTCCAGATCATTTCATTCTGTTCAACCAGCGTCAATTGGGGGTTGAGCCGCGCGACTCCGTGCTCAATGGCGCCGCGAATGCCGCGGTGCCACTCATGCTGGGATATCAGAATTACGGGTCCTGGCGACTGATTCAGCAGCTGGTTGCTCAGATCGTTGATGATGTGCCGTTCCAGATCAGTCTTCTGCGAAAAACCCATCACGAGCAGATCGTCCGATGTCATGCCGCTGACGATTTCGCGCGCTGGATTGCGGCTGACGATGATCTTCTTCTTCAGGTCCTTATTCGGCGGCAAGTGATCTTCGTAGCGCTTAATCGCCTCTTCATGTTCGGGGTCATAATGATAATCGAACTGAATGCTCATTTGCCGCAGCGGAATGGCGTGCTGCAGGGCGAAGCTCACCCCCAGCTTCATCGCGATGGCTGAAGGCAGCGTGCCATCAATGGGCACGACCACTCGATCGAAATAGGGCGATACGGCGCTGCGGTATACGAGCACGCCGCAGGGCGCGGTCGCGATTACGTTTTCCACCACCGTGCCCAGCCTGACCTTGCCTTGCGTCGAGCGCTGCACGCCCAGGAGGATGACATCGGCATTGCGTTCCCGCGCGACATCGAGAATGCCGCGCGACACGCTGACGGCCATTTCGGTCACCACTTCGACTTTGTGACCTGCGTCGGTGTTGCGAAAGGTTTCAATCACATCCTGGATTTGATCGCTGAAGCGATTCGTTTGCTCGGCATCGCCTAAGGAGATTACCAGTGCGATCACCAGTCCTTCGGCGGGATGCACCATCTCGCCGGCAATGCTCAGCATCTCCGCAGCCGTATCGGGGCGACCCATCGGCACAACGACGGTCTTGGCGTAGTACTCCTCATGGGCGAGTACGCTGTCCTGATCAAAGGTCTGCGTAATGTGGAATTTCATCACAAATGCTTGCAATAACTACACGTAAAGACAAAACCGCAGTTCTTGTTGAGCGTCGCCGGGAAAACTCTTCGGGCGGGCCGAACGCGCGCTAATTCAACTCGACCGGTCGGCCATTGAATTGGCTGCTGACATCGCTGTATTGCATCAACTCGATACGCAGGCCGCTCGGGTCTCTGATCCAGGCTTGCCAGGCGCCATCCGCCCCATATTTCTTCTCGCTGATTTCTACCCCTCGGCTTTGCAAGGCGGCGATTACGGCAGCCAAATCTTCTACTTCCAGGCAGAAATGCCGGATTAGCGGCCGCCCTGCGCCGGGTTCATATTCTTCAGCGAAGACCTCGATGAAGGTGGTGTCGCCGGCTTTGAGGTAGAAGCCGATGCGCTGGCCCCCGCGCGTGAAATCAAAGGCTTTCTCCATGCCCAGCAACTCGACATAGAAGCGCTCCGTTTCCGCCAGATCGGTCGCGCCGATACAGACGTGGGCTAAACGTTTGAACAAAGCCGCGCGTCGCCTTTCCACTCATGTTCCGACGGGCTCAAGGCAAATCGTAACCTAGCTTAAATGTCGATGCAAATTTACCGGAGCGACTTGCTCAGCTTTTGGACGCCATCTTGAACGACGCGCCACTCATCCGCGTCGACCGCCACGATTTCAAAGTGCCCGGCGCCCTCTAATGCCTTGAGTTGGGCGTCGTCTCCCGCGGCGGCCGCGGCTTCAACGTATCGCTCGGCATTAGCGAGCATACTTTGATCCTCCGAGCCGACGAGTATCACTTGCGGGATGCCGAGGGGAAGTAGCGCTGAGGGACAGCCGTTGCGGTAGGCGTCGGGCGCCTCCGACGGCTTTCCGCCCATAACGGCAAGCAAAGCCTCGCTGCTCAACTCGCTTTCGGCGCCGCCTTTGACATCGGCGAGGGGCGCCAGCGCCAGGACACCATGGATCGGCAGCGGACGGTCGACATAAAGCGGGCTATCGGCTTCGATATTGCGCCGCCCGGCCAGCCAGAGCGCTAGATGTCCGCCCGCGGAATGGCCGATGGTCATGACTCGGCCGAGATCAAGTTGATGTGATTCAGCGATCTGTGGCAGGTAATCGGCCGCGGCGCCAACATCGAGAAACATGGTTGGGTACTCGCCGCCGTTGCCATAGCGGCGATATTCGATATTCCAGACGGCGAAGCCTGCGGCCGCCAGCGCGGCGACAACTGTACCCAAGGGGCGCAGGTCATAGATCTCGCGGTAGCCGCCGCCATGGATCAATACGATGACCGGATGGGGCGCCGCCGCATCCGGCAGCGTCAGCTCGCCGAATTGCAGTTCCTTAGAACCGTAAGCGTAGCGATGGTCGGACGCGATATGCGGGAATCGCTGGTAATCTTCCGCTGTTAGCAGGGTCATGTCTGTTCTTTCTTTGCCGTTTGAGCCAGTTTACTGCCCCCGCATGCTGTGTACAAGCGAATGGCAAGCCCTGAGCGCATACGCGCCGCTTCGACTATAATGCTATCCTGTCTTGCTGTGAGAATGCGGGCGCCGCCTGCCTTGATTCGCAATGCGCCGATGCTCTTGATTTTTGTCTTGTTGCTGCTCGCCATGTCGGCGGTCGCTTTCAACGGCATCAATGCGGATTCCATGTGGTACGACGAATATATTTCGCTCTACTGCGCCGGCGCGATGGCGGATGGCTCGTCCACGCCCATGGATGTGGCTGATCGAATCATCGCGCGCGCGTCCGGGCCGGCGCCTTTGTATTTCTCACGGCTTGCCGCTTGCAGCCAACTGGCGTGCTGGACGGCGTATTCGGCGCGGACACTTTCTCTTTTAGTCGGCGCGTTAGCGGTCGCCTGGATTTACCGCCTTGGCGCCAACATGCAAGAAAAAAGGGAAGCGCAGTGCTAGACGAACACTCACAGAATCCCAAGCGGATTCTCGGGATCAATGCCCTCATCGAAGGGAGTGTGCCGATCTAAGCTCGTCACCTGATACACCGAACCCAGCCAATTGTTGAAAATGGCTCGGGCGGTGTCGCCCCAAGTGTTGTCCAAAAATGGCAGAAACTTGTCTTCGGGGAAATCAGGAAGGCCGGCGCCATTCTCCAGCGCCAGTTGCGCCTCAAGCGCAAAGTGTTCGGCGAGTTCGCGCGCCTCAATAGGAAAGTAGTTTTCCGGGAATGGTGGCTGCGCATTCTTTCCGGCGAAATATCCAAGCAGATCGCGTTTGTATTCTTTTAGCAAGCTGTTGATGTCATATTCGGGATGCCCCTGAAAATAAACCATGCGCAGCTGATCCGGGCTGACCGCCATGTGAATCTCGCCATCGAAACTCTGGATTAACACGGTCAGCCCGGCGTTTTCGAAGTGCGCGCGCGTGATCGAATTCCAGCGCGAGTGCGGCACGTCAAAGCGCGTATTGATTTCGCGCAGAAGTGGATGCTGCGGCAGGGTGACGCGATGCTCGAATACACCCCATTTTTTTCTGTCTCGCTTGACGCGCTCAATCCCGTGGAAGTATTTCATCAGCGCATGGGTCGAGAGACAGGAGCAGAGCGTTGACGTCACGTTTAGGCGAGCCCATTCAATGACCTCGGTCAAGGGATGCCAGAAATCTTCTTGATCCAGGCTCGGGTTGGCGACGTTGGCGCCGGTGATGATCAAGGCATCCAGCCCTTCTCGCTTGACACATTCAAAAGTCGTGTAGTATTGGTCGATATAAGCCTGAGTTTCGACGCTGCGTTCCAAGCCCGGCACCGAGAATACATGCACGTAAAACTGGGCGATCTGGTTGCTGTTGCCCACCAGGCGCATAAACTGGCGTTCGGTAATCTCCAGCGCGGCATCGGGCATCATATTCAGCAAGCCGATGTGCAATTCGCGAATGTCCTGTGTCGTCGCGCGCGATAGTGTCAGCACTTCCTGCCCGCGCTGGCGCAAGCGATCGAAACTGGGCAGTTCGGTGTGGGCGACCAAAGGCATAGTCGATCAGCTCCCGGCAAAATGGATAAACATCCGCTAATCTGGCGCATCAGTATATCATTCTTGTGCCGTCGGGCAATGCCTCAGCCTGCCTTCGCGCCTAGCCCGCGCATTATAATGTCGTTATCGATATGAAGCGCCGCGCCGCCTGGCGCTGCTTCCGAGATTAGGGAGAAGTCAAGATGCTGGCACAGATCCATCTTGTCGCTTTGCGCTACTTGCTTATCATCACTGGCATAGTGATCGGCGCCATTTCGTTGACCGTCTTTCTGCAGCCGTTGGATATCGCCCCAGCGGGCGTCGCCGGCGCCTCGACCTTGCTCAATGAGCTGTTTGATACGCCGATTGGCTTGGTGATTTTCCTGCTGAATATCCCAATTCAGTTATTGGGTTACTTTATGCTGCCCAACGGCGCCCGCGTCATCTTCCGCAGCGTCGTCATCATCATGGTATTCTCCATCGTGGTAGACAATCTTGGACCGCTCTTGCCGGCAACGGGCATCAGCGATGAACGTATGCTCAACGCCCTGTTCGGAGGCATCACTGGCGGCATCGGCGTCGGTCTCGTTTATCGCGCTGGCGCGACCTTTGGCGGCACGTCGACCCTGGCGCTGATCTTGCAGCGGCGCTTCGGCTTTCCGATGAGCACGACTTTTCTCTGTACCGATACATTGATCATCATTGCTGCTGGTCTCGTCTATGGCTGGGAGGGGGCGCTCTACGCCGCGATTGCCCTGTTCACCGCCGGTCTCGCCACCGATTATGTGCTCGAAGGGCCAAGCGTGATCCGCACCGCTATGATCATCACCGACAAGCCGGAGGAAATCGCGCAGCGAGTCTTCGCCGATTTGCAGCGAGGCGTAACGAGCTGGCGGATCAAAGGAGAGTACACCGGCGCCGAACGCACAATGCTTTACGTCACCATCGCGCGCTCGCAAGTGCGCGACTTGAAAGAAGCAATCTCGCATGTAGATCCCAAAGCCTTCATCGTGATCGGCGTGGGGCACGCAGCTTATGGCGCCGGTTTCCGCCGCATGAGGAGGCCGCGTGCGTGAGCTAACGAAGGTGTTCGCCTGCGTTAATGCGCAGCAACTCGCCGGTGATATGGTCTTCACTGCAAAGGTAGACAACGGCGCGCGCCACGTCTTCCGGGCTGCCCGTTTTGCGCAGAACGCTGCGCTGACCGATCTTCGTCCATTCTTCATCGGTAGTGCCGCGCCCGGCTGACTTCATGACTGGTCCCGGCACGATGGCGTTAACGCGAATGTCCGGTCCCAGGGAGAGCGCGCTTACCTGCGTGAGCATCCAGAGCGCCGATTTGCTGATGCCATGATGGGGATACTTCCCCCAGGGACCATCAGCGCCAGCGTCGCAGATGTTGATGATGACTCCGCCCGGGATCGGGTTCTCCGCCATGACGCGCGCCGCTCGTTGCGTGATGAGGAAGGGCGCGCGCAGATTGACCGCCATCGTTAGCTCCCAATCCTCAAGCGACACGTCCAAAAGATTCCGCGCCTGAAAAACGGAAGCGCTGTTTACGACAATATCCAGCCGCTCATATTGCGCCGCCGCCTCCGTCATCAGCGACTCCACAGCCTCAGCGCGGCTGAGATCCGCCTGAACCGCGTGGGCGGCAACGCCATGCGATTTGATCTCTTGCAGCGTCTCACGCACCCGTGATTGACTCGAGCTATTGTAGTGCGCCAGAATGCTGACGCCCTGCTCCGCCAACTCCAGCGCGATCACGCGGCCGACGCGCCGCGCCGCGCCGGTTACCAGCGCAACCTTGCCTGCCAGGTCTACTCGCATTCTCGAATCTCCCAGGTTCTATGTCGCCGCTTTGAGCGCCATGAGATAGGCGTTCATTTCTTCGTATTTCATCTCGCCCAACTTGAGATGACGCACGCTTCCCTCGCCATCAATGACGAAAGTGGTCGGCAAGTTCTGCACGCCATAATCCAATTTGACGACTTGGTTGATATCCATCGCCACTGGCAGATTCCGTACCCCGATTTCCGCCAGGAAACCGCTTATTTCGGCGGCGGTCTCCCCCAGGTTGATCGTCAGCAAAGCCGGTCCGTTCTCGGCTTCACTGTGTTCGGCGACGAAGTCCTCAAAGGCGGGCAGCTCGCGCACGCAAGGCTGGCACCAGGTTGCCCAGAAGTTGAGGAAGAGCGGGCGCCCGGCGTAATCGGACGGCGAGACAAGCGTAATGCCGTCCAGCAGCGGCAGTTCAAAGTCGGGCGCCTTGAAGTTGACCACGCTGCGCGGCGGCGCCGGTGTGAAGTTGCGCGTGTCTGCGGGTTGCTGGCGGGAATCGAGCGCGAGCGTCAGCAAGGCGAAGAAGATGCCGAAAAGCGGGAGGATGAGGAGGGTGGGGGCGGGGCTGCGGTCGGGTTTCGAGGTCATGAGCGCTAGAAGGACCAGTTTTCCCTTTCCATTAAATCATCTAGCGTTCCACACTTGATGTCAAAATGACGGCATATGCTCGGAATGCGGACTCTGTTGCCGCGCATTCGTTCTTGCGTAATTACCATACCATCAATTGCATTGGCTCGTGCGATTAAGAATGGATCCGCGTCGGCATCCGGATCCTCGTCCTGCTCCTCGTCCGAATCGTCATCTCTGATTTCAGCGGGAACGACATGACTAAAACGTGGAACAGCATATATCTCTCGAAGAAACTGCGACTCAATTTCGCTAACTTCAGGAAAAAGTTCTAGGTGCGCGTTTGACCATTGGAGTTCACCGTTGTTTTTGTCTCTGTTTTCAATTTCACGCAAGACGTGTTTTATCGAGGTAATTGAGCCACCTGAAACCAATTCACCAAACTGATGCCACAATGTCGGAAATCGTTCGCGCCTGTAGCAGCCGAACAACTGCTGCCAGCTACTTGTGTCAATCACATACGTCACCTCGACACCTCAAAGAGTGTGTCTTCTAATTGGTCAAGGTGCTTTGGCTTGATAGCAAGATAGTCCGCAAGTTCCTCTTCATCGATACGGTCCTGATAAAAGCGCTTGAAAGCCAATGTTATGTATTCCTCGCCCAAATACGCGATCTTGGTGAGATAGTAATTCCCTCCAACGCCACCTTTGGCTCTTGCAAGCTGACTGTCCCACTCTTGCTTTGCATCTTTGAATTCTTGGTTAGTAACGAGGCCGCGGTCTTGAAATCGGCGGAAAATCAGCTCTCTACTTACCCGGAATTTGCAGGCGAGATCCTCCGCCAAAGACTTATCTGGCGCGCAAGCTAAAATTTCCTCGCGCAAGTCTTCCTCAGGCACTAGAATGGCCGACGCTAGGCAATCACATTTTTTCTCTATGCGATGCATGTCGGCCTGGTACGGCTGCCGAAATGATGCGTCTCTGTCTATACCACTCGTCTGCAGAAGTAGATGCGCCAATTCGCGGAAAAGCGTCAGTATCTGCCTCGATTTTGAATTTGAGTTGTTGACGTATATTATTGGAAACTCATCATCATAGAGACTGAAGCCACCATAGCCACTCTCGCGAAAAGCGTCTTTGAATACTGTGACGCCAACGTCATAAAATGTTGTTCTCCATGCTTTCAGCGCGGCACTAGCATCAGGCCAATTGAATTGATCCGCAAGGCTTACCCCCAGAAACTCGCGCACTTGCCTAGCGATGTATGGGACAGGGTCGTTGACATTGAAGCTCAGGTCTCGAGTCACGATTTGGCGCGCCGGGTTTCGTCCATCATTCAATTCGCCTAGTCCGATTTGAAATGCGCGTGCCCTATGCAGGAGGATGCGAATACGGGGCGGGATTTCGGCAAATTGCTCGGTACTCAAGGTACGAAAGGACTCTTCAATTCTAGGCAAGTCAGGCGGTTCAGGAAAAAAGAATATCGCCACCGGCACCCACAGTTCTTTTGCGAGAGATTCAAGTTGTCGATACGTTGGCCTCGAATCACCGCTTTCCCACGCGGCGATCTTCTTGAGTTCTGGACGCTTTTGTTCCAAGGCCTCAAGCGAGTATCCCAGCCTTTCCCTGGCCCAAGTCACGACCTCTGGCGAGATTGGCATTCGTTCCTTCGCCATAATGATTCGCTCACTACAATTTGTGCCTCACTTTAACCTTTTGGCGCTTATCAGTCAAACGGGACTCACCATAAGACTAGTTCGCGCGCAATCTTACTCAAACACCCAGCGATCCACGTCCCGCGCCCAGCCCCCGCAGAGCTCCGCCTCGCTGAAAAAATTCGCCACTTCAATCTCGCCATTCTCGACGCTGTCGGACCCATGCACCAGGTTCCGCCCGATCTCGAGACCGAAATCGCCGCGGATGCTGCCCGGCGCCGCTTCCGACGGCGTCGTCGCGCCGATCGTCGCGCGCGCGGCTACGATGGCGTCGCTGCCTTCAAGCGTCATCACCACCACCGGCGCCGAAATGATGTATTCGACCAGCCCGGCAAAAAACGGTCGCTCGCGGTGCACATCATAATGCTTCTCCGCCAATTCGCGATCGACTTGCATTAGCTTCATGCCGATGATTTTCAGCCCGCGCCCCTCAAATCGCTTGATGATTTCGCCGGTCAAGCCGCGCTGGACCGCGTCCGGCTTCACGATGATCAGTGTCCGTTCCAAGAGATTGCCTTTCTGTCGTTGTCGATTCTGGCTGCTGCCGCCTATGATACAGCCGCGCCGACTAAATTTGTATGACTATCGGCCGCCCGCGTTCTCCAGTTGTATTCGGATCGTGAGAAAGCCGCGGACCGCAGGTGTAAATCCGTCATAGGTTGGCGGAATATCTGCTATGATACGGGCAGTTTGGGAGTGGGATGCGCATGAGTGAAACCTTCTGGCGAGACCAGACAGTAATTGTCACCGGCGGCGCCGGCTTCCTCGGGCGTCATGTCGTTGCAAAGCTGCGAGCGCTAGAGACGGGGTGTATCATTGTACCCCGAAGCGCCTGCTACGACTTGCGCGAACAGGCTGCTGTCGCGCGTCTGTATGCGGACCATCCCGAAACGACGATGGTTATACACTTGGCGGCCAATGTCGGGGGCATCGGCATCAATCGCGAGCATCCGGGCTTATTCTTTTATGAGAATCTGATGATGGGCACACTGATGCTCGAATACGCGCGCCGTTCCCAAGTCGCCAAGTTCGTCGGCATCGGCACCGTTTGCAGTTATCCCAAATTTGCGCCCGTGCCATTCCGGGAAGACGACCTTTGGACGGGCTACCCGGAAGAGACCAACGCGCCGTACGGCTTGGCAAAGAAAATGCTGCTGGTGCAGAGCCGGGCATACCGCCAGGAATACGGTTACAATGCCATCCACTTGCTGCCGGTCAACCTGTACGGACCGCACGACAAGTTTGATCTCAAATCCTCACATGTCATCCCAGCAGTGATTCGCAAAATGGTGGACGCGCAAGAGAGTGGAGCGCCTCATGTGACGCTGTTTGGCGACGGTTCGCCCACGCGCGAGTTTCTCTTTGTGCGGGACGCAGCCGAAGGCATCGTCCGCGCCGCCGAGCATTACAATGGCGCCGAGCCGGTAAACCTGGGCAGCGCCTTTGAAATCAGCATCCGCGACTTGGTGGAAGTCATCGCCGACGAGGTCGGATTCGCGGGCGAACTGCGCTGGGATACCAGCAAGCCGAACGGTCAGCCGCGGAGGAAGTTAGATGTCTCGCGCGCAGAGCGCGAATTCGGCTTCGTCTCCCGCACTGACTTTCGCGCGGGCCTGCGCGAGACGATTGAGTGGTATCGCGCGGAGACGATGCGAAGCGTCAATCCCTTGAAGCAGACAGGCGCCGCCAGTTAGACGCCGCTTTATTCGCAGGCTATTAGGCTTCTGTGAGTTGGACAGATGAGCAAAGCGCGTGACAAGCTTCACTTCTTTATGATCATTCCGGCTCTAATCATCGTGACGACTTGGCCCACGTTCTTTTATGCGCTTGAGCTTGATACCTTTTGGCTGCCGAGTGGTGGCACCGACATTTGGCTAGAAATCTGGGAATCTTGGTATGGCGGTCTAATCTTGAGCGGCGAGGCCGATCTATTTTATACGAACCGGCTGTTTTATCCCGAAGGCGTGTCGCTAGCCTATCACCAGTTCACTTTGCCGCACATGATTGTGAACAGCTTGCTTGCGAAACTTCTGCCCATTTCAAATGCCTATAACCTTAGTTTTCTCCTCAATCATTTTGCGAACGCCGCGGCTGCGTATATTCTCCTGTCGTACAATTTCAGAGACAAATGGATAAGCCTCTTTGGCGCAGCCCTTGTCGGAATAAGCCTCATAATTTCGCGAGCATCACAATTTGAGCAGTCAACTGTAGCCACGATTCCTTTGGCGATTTACTTTCTTCAGCGAGCAGTCCATGAAAGAAAATGGCGCTTCGCAATGATATGCGGAATCATGGTGGGTTTCACAGCCTATGTCGGATCATACGTTACCGTATGTATGCTTTTGACCGTCGGCATGTACGGCTGTTATCTGGTTTGGTCACGCTGCAAGACGCTGGACATATGGAAAACGATTGCCATTGTTGGCATTGCAATGACCATAGTCGGCGCGCCTCGCTTGCTACCGATGTTGAACAACCGGGATCATGTTGACGACGTACTGGGTTTTCGATCAAGTTGGCGATCAAACAGCACTGACCTGCAGAGTTTCATCGTCCACCCGGCTCTGACGTCGAGCGGATCTCAGAACCACTACATCGGCGTTGTTCCACTTTTTTTGATTGCCGCGGGCATTTGGAGCAACGTCACTAGGCGCAAGATGTTGCCGTGGCTGGTAATTCTGCTCTTCTTTATGGCAATGAGTTTGGGGACATATCTAACAGTTGGCGGCGTCAAATACTTGCATATCCTTTTGCCTCAGCACTTTCTCAATGACCTCTTGCCCGTGGTCTTTCGCGGCTTCTCCAAAGGGTACCAATGGATGATTGGCGCGCTGCTCCCACTTACCATGCTGTCCTGTTATGGTCTTCAGTCGCTGAATCGATTGTTCGTAGGTTCTCGCTTTTCTAAATTTGTGTTGGCGGCAATTGTAATTCTGGCTCTTGATTATAATCATCGGCCAATTTCAGGCCAGTTGATTGACGAGCGCCGATTAAACTTTTTGGACTGGTTAGAAACTGAAGAAGAGGAAGGAGACGCCGTTCGTTTAGTTCACGTGCCGATGAATGTAACGTTCGTGCGCTGGTATTACAATTTTCTCCAAAGCTTGAGTGGTTTTCCCCAGATTGAGGGCGGCGTCAACCGTGTATTGCCAGAGGCGTACAAATACATTGATGAAAACCTTCTACTGCGAACATGGAAACAAGGCAAGTCTCAACACTGCCTCCCGCATAACCGCGATGAATACAGCGCCGCTGTTGAGCAACTCATTGAAGACGGACCAACTCACGTCGTTCTTCACACGGGTGGATCCCGGCGAGTGGAATCATACAGCTTCGACAGTGTGCCCTCCGCCTATGACGATGATTTCGTGTCGATTTATCGAGTCCAAGATCTGGGCGAAAGCTGTAACAACTCCGCAATTCGCAGCCACGATCATCTGCCGCATGTGCAACGCGTGGCGCTGTCTGAGCAAATCAAACCAGATCCAGATGTAACCGTGTTAAGCGCAAGCCCGCCTTACCGTATTGATGACGACCAGTTCACCTACTACTCATTGGTCTTTGAGGATTGGGCGGGATTCGCTCATCTGTATCTACAGGATGGCGCGGTCAAAGTCCAACGAGCGGAACAGAAAAAGGCGGAGAACTTTGACCTGGCGTCATTGGGCCAGCTCCTGCTTCGGCTGGATGTGCCAGATTCGAGCGATCCCGGCGCGCTACAGGCGTTGGATGATTGGCTTGGGCAGGCTTATCAGCCATGCTATACCGTCCATGAGTCCGAAGTTTCTGTTGGTGAAATGTGGGTTTTCGCCGAGTTTCCATGTGAGCTAGTGGAGTCGGACAGCCCGTTTACTGTCACGTATGACAGCGGCGCCGAACTTGTCAATGCATTGACGGCAGTCGAGGGCGGCGCGCTTGACGTGGCTTTCAATTGGATCAATCGGCCAGAAGGCGACGACAGACTCGCCTACTCGATTCAATTGTTTGATTCAGCCGACACGAAAGTACAGCAGATCGACACCGTCATGCCTAAGCGTCCGCTGGCGCGTCACCAACTGGAATTGTCAAATCTGAATCCTGGACGATATGTCGCGAAACTTATCGTATACAGTTTCCAGACGGGCGTCAGTAGCTCTGGGACTGTAGTTAGCACGGGGGAACTAGTTGATCGGGAGTTGGAAATCGCACACTTTATTGTCGATTAGGCAAGCTCGCAATCAAACTTGATTCGCGCGAGTGGAATGTTTGCCGTTTGCTTCGTGTTCAGTGTTCCCGCGCTGACTTCCGCGCGCCTGCGGGAGACGAATCAGCGGTATCGTCAGCGTCGCGCAGAATTAACCATGCGGTCGATTTCATGAAATGTTGGTAAACATGTGGGATGTCTGGTAACATTATTCCAGTTCGAAATTGATTAGGGTGGCTTGTCTGTATCCCTGTTCAAGGCGGAATCGTGAGATTCAGCAGCGAGCCTGGCTTGCGGCTTTACTTCCGTGGCGCTGAGATTGCTGGCGGTTTCAAACGTTCGATAGTCTCTCTTGCCAATCAGCAGTTCAATAAGAGACTTTGTTGCATTAGGAGGTTATGACTTTGAGCGTTCTACTGGATGTCAAAGATCTGATCGTCAGGTTTTACACGCAAGAAGGCACCGTCTATGCGGTTAACGGCGTATCCTTCGAACTGGAAGAGGGCGAGACGCTGGGTATCGTCGGCGAGAGCGGCAGCGGCAAGAGCGTGAGTTCGCTCGCGCTGATGGGTTTGATCCCCAGCCCGCCCGGCAAGGTTGAATCGGGAACGGTCATGTTTGAAGGGCGCGACCTCCTTACGCTGAAGCCGGACCAGATGCGACTGATCCGCGGCAAGGAAATCGCGATGATCTTCCAGGATCCGATGACCTCGCTGAATCCGGTGCTGACCATCGGCACGCAGATCACTGAATCGTTGAAGCTTCACGAAGGCATGAATACATCGCAGTCGCGCAAGCGGGCGGCCGATCTGCTCGATATGGTCGGCATCCCGGATGCCTATCGGCGGCTGGACGATTATCCGCACCAATTCTCTGGCGGCATGCGCCAACGCGTGATGATCGCCATGGGCTTGTCATGCAATCCCAAACTGCTGATCGCCGATGAGCCGACTACCGCGCTTGATGTGACGATTCAGGCGCAGATCATTGAGTTGGTCAAGCAGCTCAAGGATGAATTCAACATGGCTATGATTTGGATCACGCACGATCTCGGTGTGGTCGCCGGCATCGCCGATCGCATTCAAGTGATGTATGGCGGTCGGATTATGGAGTCAGGCTCATCGCATGAGGTCTTTGGCGATAGCCGCCACCCCTATACGGAAGGCTTGCTCGGTTCCCTGCCGCGTCTGGATTCGAGCGGCGAAGAGAAGCTGACGCAGATTGAAGGCTCGCCGCCGGATATGCGCAACGAGCCGAGCGGCTGTCCCTTTGCGCCGCGCTGCGACGTCCGCGAAGAATTCAATCTCGAGAAATGCTGGGATCAGCGTCCGCCGCTGGAGACCGTCGCCGATGACGGTGGCGATGGCACGCACGTCATGTCATGTTGGGCCGATATCCGCGAGGGGGTGGCAGAAAATGTCTAGTCAAGTCATGGCGAGGGAAAAGCGCAAGAGCCTGGACGAAAACGACGTCATACTCGAAGTTACCGACCTGAAAAAATACTTCCCCATCTCGGCGGGCATTGTCTTTCAACGGCAGGTTGGGGCGGTGCGCGCGGTAGATGGCATCAGCTTTCACGTCATCCGCGGCGAGACGCTTGGCTTGGTCGGCGAATCTGGCTGTGGCAAGAGCACAACCGGACGGACGATCTTGCAGCTTTACCGCCCGACCGAAGGCAGTGTCAGATTTGAGGGTCAAGAGCTGTCGACGATGAGCGGCAATGAACTGAGACAGATGCGGCGCCGGATGCAGATCATCTTCCAGGATCCCTTCGCCTCGCTGAATCCGCGTATGACCGTCGGCAGCATCGTCAGCGAACCGCTGCAAATCCACAAGATTTATTCCAACAAGAAAGAACGCCAACAATATGTGGAAGCGCTGATGGAAAAAGTGGGCTTGAACCCCTATTTCATCAACCGTTACCCGCATGAATTCTCCGGCGGTCAACGACAGCGCATCGGCATCGCGCGCGCGCTGGCTTTGGAGCCGAGCTTCATCGTCGCCGACGAGCCCATCTCGGCACTTGATGTCTCGATTCAGGCGCAGGTGGTCAACCTGATGGAAGAGCTGCAAGACGAGCTCAACTTGACCTACCTCTTCATTGCCCACGACCTCAGCATGGTGAGGCATATTTGCGATCGCGTCGCGGTGATGTACCTCGGCAAGATCGTTGAATTGGGTCCGGTGGATGAAGTTTACGACAACCCGCAGCACCCATATACGCAAGCGCTGCTCTCAGCCGTGCCTGTGCCCGACCCGCAGGTCGAGGACAGCCGCCAGCGCATCATCATCTCCGGCGATCTGCCCAGCCCGGCCAATCCGCCGACCGGCTGCAATTTCAATACGCGCTGCCCGGTGCGCTTCGATTTGTGTTTCGAGGAGCCGGATCCGCCGCTGATTGAGGCGCGCCCGGATCACTTTGTGAGTTGCCATCGGGTGACGTAACAAACTGTTGCGTTGCGAAGCTCAATAAAGCGAATTGTCAAAAGGCGACCAAATGGGTCGCCTTTTGTGGTACGCGGTTATCGGCAATAATGCAGCCGTTGCGTCGTTGCCTCAGCCGATTACAGTTTCTCCGGAAATAACGCGAATCGACGAACCCACTTCTCCAGCATAACCGCCTAAATCTACAACGACATACCAATGCCCGGCGCGAGGTATGTCAAACCGTACCGGTGACTGTTTGTAGTGCCCGCCATTGTATTTGTGGCGCTGTCCGCTGCGATACAAAAGGAAGTTATGACTGTCCAGCAAGCGAACATTTGCTGCGCTCGTTATCGTAATCTCGGCAATTTCGCCGCCTGACAATTGCCCCAAATCGTGTTTGATGAACTGCATCGCATCACGTTCTTTCTCTTCTTTCGACACAAGTGTAACACAGATTCTTCTATGCTGAATTCGGCGTAGCGAGTCAGGCGATGATTGCTGCGTAGGAACATAGTCATACTACATCACTGCCCATTGCCAACTGCCCCGCGTAGTATGCCATAATGATTTCATGAATCTCGTTTGCGATCTCCTTAATGGCATAGGTATCCGTGCTACGGCCAACGAGGTTTGCAAGAAAGACGCGGTAAGCTCTGATCTGCTCCATTTCAATTCCGTGCCATATAGGGAAGAGCATTCGCTCCTCAGTCACCCACAGTTGTTCCAGCATGTCCAATTCATAGTTTGTCCAGCGCTTGGCGAAGAAGGACTGAGACAAGACGATGATGCCGAAGCGACTTGCACTGATTCCCGCGTTCAACTTTGCGACCAGGTTGTCACCGATTCTAAGTTCAAATTCGTCATACCAGACGCGTAGCCCACGCTCTTGGAGCAACTCAGCTAGCGGTCGCGCAACATTGTCTTTGTCTTCTGACGCGTGAGAAAGAAAAACATCATACGTAAAATCATCTTTCTTGATAAAGCGCTGCGCCACGTTCTGCTCCTGCCTGCCGATTTTCTTGCGAATAGCATGACAGACTGAATGTAAACAAGGTGCGGATTCTATCAATCCGACGATTCAATAGGAAGTGTAAGGCATACGGAAAAGGGCGAGCCACTGGCTCGCCCCTACAAAAGCGATGGCATGGATTTTTCTACGCCGCTGTGGCCGCCGGACCATCGATGATCTCGACGAACTCCTCAGCGTTGAGCGTCTCGCGCTCGATCAGAATCTGCACCAGCTCGTCCATCTTGGCTCTTCGCTCCAGCAGCAAACCTTTGGCGCGTTCGTAAGCCGCCTGTAAGATCCGCTTGACCTCGTCATCGATTTGCTGCGCGTAATGCTCGCTGTAATCGCGCTGCTCGGCGATTTCGCGACCGAGGAAGACGGCGCCGCCGCCATTGCCGTAGGAGCGCGGTCCCAGCAAGTCGCTCATGCCGAATTGCGTGACCATCGCGCGCGCCATCCGCGTGGCTTGCTGCAAGTCGTTGCTGGCGCCGGTGGTGAACTGATCGTAGATGATCTCTTCCGCCGCCCGGCCGCCCATCGCCGCCACAATATCGTCTTCGAATTTCTCGCGCGTGATCAGCATGTCATCGCCATCGGGCAACGGCATCACGTAGCCGCCGGCGCGCCCGCGCGAGACTATCGTAATCTTATGGACCGGGCTGGTATTGTCCAGCAGGTGGAAGAGCAGTGCGTGCCCGGCTTCGTGGTAGGCGACCTTCTCTTTCTCTTCCGGCGTGATGACGCGGCTGCGGCGCTCGGGACCCATCACCACACGCTCCATCGCTTCCTGCATCTCGGTCATGCCGATGGATTTCTTGTTGCGGCGCGCCGCCAAAATGGCCGCCTCGTTCACCAGGTTCTCCAGGTCGGCGCCGCTGAAACCGGCGGTGATTTTCGCCAGCGCTTCCACATCGACATCGCCCGCCAGGGGCTTGCCGCGCGAATGCACCTTGAGGATCTCCTGCCGCCCTCTGACATCGGGATTGTCCATTACCACTTTGCGATCGAAACGGCCAGGGCGCAGCAGCGCCGGATCCAGAATATCTGGTCGATTGGTGGCGGCGACGATGATGATATTGGTGTCGTTGTCGAAGCCGTCCATCTCCACCAGAATCTGATTCAGTGTCTGCTCGCGCTCGTCATGCCCGCCGCCGAGTCCAGCGCCGCGATGCCGCCCGACCGCGTCAATCTCGTCGACGAAAACAATAGCTGGCGCTTCCGCCTTGGCGCGCTCGAATAGATCGCGGACGCGGCTGGCGCCAACACCGACGAACATTTCAACGAATTCCGATCCCGAGATGCTAAAGAAGGGCACGCCGGCTTCCCCGGCAACAGCGCGCGCCATCAGCGTCTTGCCTGTGCCCGGCGGTCCCACCATCAGCACGCCCTTGGGCACTCTCGCGCCAAGCCGGATGAATTTCTCCGGCTCTTTGAGGAATTCGACAATCTCCTTCAGATCCTCTTTCGCTTCTTCGGCGCCGGCGACATCCTTGAAGGTCACTTGCGGTCGCTCCATATCGCGGGAGACGCGCGGCTTGCTGCGGCCGAAGCTCATCGCCTGGTCTTGACCGGCGCGCATTGAGCGCATCATCCGCCACAAGAACCAGACGATTATCAGGATCGGCACGACGCCGAGCACAATCTGGAAGATGATATGAGGCGTGTCGTCGCTCGGATGCGGCACATAGTTGACATTCGCCAGCGCCGATTGCGAGACGCTGAGCGCGCCCATTAGCTCGTAGAAGTCCGAAAATTGGCTCTTGTACGCGGTCTTGGTCGTCTGGTCGGTGTAGGTGATCTTGAGCTCGGTGCCGCCGCGCTCCTCGACGCGGTCGACCCGTCCGCGGCTGATATCGTCCGCCAGTTCATTGATCGGCAGGCCGCTCCCCGCGTTAAAAGCCGCTCGACCGTTGAAAACCAGCAGCGACATCGCCAAGACGATGATGCCGAGCACGATCCACATACGCTGGGCATTGGGGTTGCTAAAGGGCGACTTGCCGCCATCGTTGTTTTTCTTGCCATCTTTTCCGCCCTCGGTCACGTGCTTGGGCGGCTCTGAGCGGTTGTTCATGTGCGAATCTCCGATATTCGACTGGCGGCGGTCAGCATGTTTTGTCATTCCGCCTCACCTTGAAAGACCCAGCGGCGCTCCAAATGGTGATATATTGCTCATTTCAGAGAGCAGCCGCAACAGATCCAAGAACATAATGAGAAGAACGGCTGAGTGAATGGCAATGCCATAATTGAGAGAAAGATTGTACGGACGAGTCGGTGGCTCGCCCACCCTTGGTATCGATTTTCTGACAGATTTCGCATGATGTAATTGGTTCTGCCGATACGCCTCGCCAAACACAGAATGCGGACCAACTAATCCGACGCTTAAGGCTTCACAGGTGTATATTCATCCTGATTCATTTATCATTAAGGTTGAAGCGCGTAATATCGCGAGCGCAACTAGACGACCGCCAAAATGACCAACCGTACGAACGAAGAATGGATCGCGGCTTTGCGGCAAAAGGGCGACGCGGCGCAGACCGATGCCCTGGCCGATTTGCTTCAACGCTTGCAGCGTAGCATATACTTCTACCTCAGCCAGGACCGCAGCGACTTGCGCGGATTGGCTGAGCAGGAGTTGGCGCAGATGGCGGAGGACCTGGCGCAGGACGCCACCCTGCGCGTTATGGACAACCTGAGCAACTTCCGCGGTGAGAGCCAGTTCACCACTTGGGCGACCAAGATCGCCATCCGTTTGGCTATCAGTGATTTGCGGCGCTCGCGTTACAAGGATTTCAGCCTCGATGAATTGACCGCTGATGGCGACCTGCTGCCGGTTTCGACGCGCTTGGCAGCCACCGCCTCGCCGACGCCGGAGAAGGTGGCGGAGCGCGATGATGTCCTCGAAAAGATCGAATTGGCGCTGAAGGAAGCGCTGACCGAGCGGCAGTATCAGGCGCTTGTTGCTGTTGCCCTCAAGGGCATCCCGATGGATGTGCTGGCTGAGCGTATGGGAACCAACCGCAACGCCCTCTACAAGCTCATCCACGATGCGCGCCGCAAGCTCAAAACCCACCTGGAGTCGCAGGGCATCTCGACGGACTATATGATGAACCTGTTCGGGAATTGAAGCGCTACGGCTTCAGCGCCAGCACTGTCCCGAAGCACATCTCGTCGCTTGTCCCCTCGCCCCAGACTACATAGCGCGGGTCATCCGACAGCGAATTGTCCCAAGTGCAGGACATGCGCAGCGTACTGCCGAAGGCGATCTGCACGGGCTCGATAAACTGATAGCGGTCTTGCCAATGGAAATCCCAGCGCGGGATATCCAGCAGCAGCAGCGAATTATCTCCTCCCGGATTCAACTCCATGCGGAAGCTGCGTCCAAGTTCGTGCATATGACCCAATACACCGTAAACCGTCAAGGGCTCGGCAAAGGGTGACGGATAATCGCAGAAGGTCCTTGCGTTTTCGCCCGTGTTCCCGGCGTAGTCGTCCAGCGTCTGGCGGCAGCGGCGCAGGCGTTTATCTGGCAATTCGCTCAATTCTTCGCCGTAAAGCTCGGCGATCCGCTTGATAGCGTTTTCGCGCTCGCACTGAGGTCCCTCGATACCGCTGGGGCAGGGGATCTCCACCGGCGCGTTTAATGGGATGGTCCACAACTCTTTCAAGCCGGCGTCAGCTCCCGCTAGCTGGAGATTAACGTGCGTGCGGTCCGGTTGCCGCGTCGACCATAAGTTATAGTGAATCTGAAGCACGACAATTTGGCCCGACTCGATCAAGTAACCCGTGCCCTCCGGAAACTGCACAGCGAAGGCGCCCGGCGTCCAGGTTGCGATCATATCGCCACTGCCCGATAGACCAACGCCACCGTAACAGGACCAGCCTGGTCGACCATCGCTATAAGACAGCGCGTCAATCTCGGTTTGCAATTCCGCGTCGAGCAGATAGACGATACCATGATGCGCCATTTCCGCGACATCGGGGATGAATTCGTACCCGGTGATGAATTGAGACGACTCTAAATCCAGCGGAAATGCGAAGCAGCGATAGTCGTCTAGCGCATCGTCGACCGGCGCATAGGCTTCTTCCAGCTGCAAAACCAGGTCGGCGCGAATCTCGACGAAGTCGAATCCGTCGGTCGCGGAAGGCGCGTAATCATGCGGGTCGCCCAGCGCGGTGCCGGCGTCGGCCCAGGCGGCGATAATCGCGATTTCTTCGTCGGACAAGCTGCGGTCGTTCTTCAGCGGCAGGTTTGCCCGCGATGGCATCCATGGCGGCATCAGCCCGCTGACGACGTGAAACTTGATGTCTTGCGCCGCCCAAACGACATCGTCCGCCGAAGTAAGCGGGGCATAGCCAGCGATCTGCCCATCGGAATGGCAGGCGGCGCAGTTGGCTTCAATTATCGGTCGAACATGCTCGTGATAGGTGGGATGTTCCGGTACGCTCACGGCGCTGACGTCAATCGATTCTACGTCGTCATCATCATGGTCTTTATCGCCGTGCGCCAGAATTGTAAGCGAAGTGACGAATATAAGGAAACAAAGAACGAGATTGCGCATGAGAATTCTCCTGCAATTTTAACTTTACTAGCCCAGCGGCCGCCCGCCATCGACAGGAATAATATCGCCCGTGCTGAAGCGCAGATGGGCGACCGCGGCATAGACCGCTTCCGCCACATCTTCCGCATTGGCGATGCGTCCGAGGGGCGTCTTATCCTCCTGCTCGGCGATGAGCGCCCGCGGCATGCGCTGCGCGTATTCGCCATCCACCCAGCCCGGCGATATGGAAAGCACCCGTATCTGTGGCGCCAGCGCCCGCGCCAGCGAACGGGTCATGCTGTCCATCGCCGCCTTGCTGGCGCAGTAGGCGACATTGCTGCCGACGCCGGTGCGCCCGGCGATAGACGAGATATTGATGACTACGCCGCCTGCGCCCGCCATCAGCAGCGGCCGCAGCGCGCGGATTGAAGCGAATGCGCCCCGCCAATTCACGCGGAAGATCTGATCAATGGTTTCGTCATCCAGCGCATCCAAATCGGCGTGCGGCACTGCCTTGGTGATGCCGGCGTTGTTAACCAATACATTGAGCCGTCCGTATTTTTCGCTTATGGCTTCCGCCAGCTTGCTTTGCGCCTCCGCATCGTCTACCGGTGCGCGCATGATCAGGTGATTGCCGCCCGCCAGCGCATTTGCCGCCGCTCGCGCTTTGCTTTGGTCGCTGTTATAGGTGATGACGGTATGCGCGCCGGCCGCCGCCAGTCGCCGGCAGATGGCGCTGCCGATGCCGCCGCCGCCGCCAGTTACAACCGCTACCTGTCCCCGCAAGTCTGTCATGCGACCACCCTCAGGTCTTGCCCGGTCTCTGGTCTCAATAGGAGCGCAGCGCCGCCGGCAAGTGATCGACGCGGTTCATGTAATGCAGCGTCGACCAGCCATCATTGAAGTTGATCCGCGTGATGGCGGTGTTGTCATGATAATAGCGCATGGTGTAGGGCCGGGACGGCAATTGCTCGAAGATCGCCTTGAGCAGAAGATCCAGAAAGCCCGCGTGCGATACCAGAGCAATCACATCATTAGAGTCGCTTCGTTCGCGCAATTCCCGAGCGACTTTGATGGCGCGGTAGTTGCTATGCGTCTCCAGTTCGCGTCCCATTGCCGCATCGTACCAGCCGCATTCGTGAACATCCTCCGGCAGTTGAAAGCCGGGGAATTCGTTCAGGATTGCCGCGCGCGTCATACCGCCAAAACCCTGCGCGCGGCCGTCCCGCTCCTGGAACATGCCACCTTTTTCGTACAGGTCAAGCCAGACCTTGGGCGCCAACTCCAAGGCCGCCGCCAGGGGCTGCGAAGTCAAGAGCGACCGGTACATGGCGCTGGTATAGAGATGCGTAATCGCGTAGCTCTCGCCGATGGCATCGGTCTCGCTGGCGATATGCCGCGCCAGCAGGTCACGTTGTTCATAACCCCGCGCTGTCAAATCGGGATCCACCTTGCGACGGTAGATTGTTTCATGGATCAGAACATTGTTTTCCGATTGCCCGTGCCGGATGAGGTATAAGCGCATTCGTCCAACCTTTGCTCGAATCTACCTGTTGTACAGGCACGGATTATAGGGCAATCCACGCTGAAAGGTAGCCGCTCCTTGTCACGTCTTTCGCCATCCTATCGCGGGCGCCTTACTCGTCCACCCGGCAGCGCGCTCTGGTTTGCAGCGGCGCGCCTCGCTACACTTGTGCCGATCCGAAGGCTGCAGCGCGGGGAGAATTATGGACAAAGTCGCAACACTGACGCTAAATCCGGCGCTGGATGTCGCCACAAGCATTCATTCGGTCGCGCCCGAGATCAAGCTGCGCTGCGCCGCGCCAGGCTTTCATCCGGGCGGCGGCGGCATCAACGTGTCGCGGGCGATTCGCTTCCTCGGTGGCGAGTCAAGCGCGGTTTACGCCGCCGGCGGTCATAATGGCGCCATGCTCAAGCGGCTGCTGAATGACGAGGAAATCGACAATCACTCAGTCAAAATCGACGGCATCACGCGCGAAAACGTAGTGGTCTATGAAGAGAGCACGGGCTTGCAATACCGCTTCACCATGCCCGGACCAGCTTTGAGCGCGGACGAATGGATCGCTTGCCTGGAGGCGCTTTTTAACCTGGAGCCGGCCTACATCGTCGCCAGCGGCAGCTTGCCCCAAGGCGTCCCGGTAGAGATTTACGGCGAAATCACGCGCTACGCCCGCGATTACGGAATCCGCGTCATCCTTGATACAGCCGGCGATGCGTTGAACCGAGCTATCGGCAAAGGCGTATTCTTGCTCAAGCCCAACCTGCGCGAATTAGAGCGATTCGCTGGCGAAGCGCTGCCCGGTGAAAGGGAAATCCGCGCCGCTGGGCAGCGCCTGATCGCCGAGGGCTTGGCGGAGGTGATGGTTGTTTCTCTGGGCGCGGCCGGCGCCGCCTTGATCACGAGTGACGATTGCCGCTTTCTGCGCGCGCCGATCGTGCCGATCCGAAGCAAGGTTGGCGCGGGCGACAGCATGGTCGGCGGCATCGTCTTGGGCTTGGCGCAGGGTATGGAACTCGCTGACGCGGCAAGATTGGGTGTGGCGGCGGGCAGCGCCGCGGTGATGACCGCTGGCACTGAGCTTTGTCGCAAAGAAGATGCCTGGCGACTTTACGACGAAGTCTCGCTATCCTGACCAGAGAATTCCGACAGATAATCGCCGATTGAAGAAAGTATTAGCCAATTTGTAGCAGGATATTGCAGAGCGGCGCGTGGACACCTTGCAACTCTAATACATATGTGCTAGGATACGGATAAGCCATTTCCAATCTTGAGCGAATGAGGAAACGGTCGAAGAATCCATACCAGAGCGGAGAATGAAGCCGATGCAATCATCTAGACTTTCAGTTGATGAAAACCGCATAGCCCAGGCAGTGATTGAAGCCATTGTCCCTGTCATTGAGGACAAAATGGATACTCGCCTCGCAGCGTTCGAGGAGAAAATGGATACTCGTTTTGTAGCGTTCGAGGACAAAATGGATACTCGTTTTGCAGCGTTCGAGGACAAAACGGACAAGCGATTTGTCGATCATATGACTGAGCTCGAAGGATACTACAGCAACCACTATAGCGAACTGCTAACTGAGGTTCGCAACCTCCGGGAAGACTATCAAAAGGTCTTTGGCAAACCTGAGTGAATAACACGATTGTTTAAGCCAAGAGGGCTATTCAGCCCTCTTTTTGATTGGAGACTTTGGTACAAAGTTTTCTTTGATTCGTTTAGGGAATTATGAAGGAAAAGGGCAAATGGCTAGCATTCAAGCGCGCAACGTCAATCATCCAGAACACCGAGAGAACCTCAAAGCGGAAAAGTACCGAGCAATCCGCGAGGCAATGCTTGCGTCGCTGTCGGACGAAGCCTGGATGCCCTTTGCCGAACTCGAAGACAAGGTGCGCGCCTGGCTAGACGACGCGGATGTGCCAAAGGCGCTATTCCCCAAGCCCGGCTCGGTCCGCTGGTATTGCAAAGCGGTGCAGTTGGATCTGGAAGCGCGTGGCGAAATTGAGCGCCAGCCAAAAAAGTCCCCGCTGCATCTGCGCAAATGCCAGCCTGATTCGACCTAATCGCAGTCCACTTCATCCGGCGCCAGCTCGACGGCGCTGTCCCAGATGCGTTTCCATTCATCGAGGTAGAGCCCGGCGATCGCGGCGTCGCGAATGATCACGATGTTTTCGTCGTTGCGTTGCGCCGCGCTCTGGGAAAAGTTGAAGGACCCGGTGATCACCGTATCCTCGTCAATGATGATGACCTTGTGATGCAGAACATAGCGGTTGCCGTCTTGACGCATGGCGGCGCCGGCGCAGTGCAGCGCGGGGAGCTGGCTCCAGCTGGCGGTGCTGTTGCGCTTCTCGAAAACGCCTCGCGCGACAAATTCGGGATGGGTCGCTTGCAGCAAAATCGCCTCCGCCAGTTCTTCCAGCGAAAAGACGAATGTCATGATGTGAATCAAGCGCGTCGCTCGTTCAATCTCCGCCTTCAGCGCGGCGATCTCGTCTCCTTCGGCGGCGAAGATGACGCTGACTTCTGCTTCTCCTTGACGAAAGTTGGCGATCCCGTCATCCTTTGATCGTGCGCCGAATTCGCCGCGTTCGAACATTTCGTCAAACTCTCGCTGATATGCGCCGGCGGCCCTCCTGTGGTTCATCACGAAGGCATTGTTATTGTTGCGGTAGCTGCCGTTGACCGTGTAATTCCAGGAGCCGGTCCAGACCGTCTTCCCGTCAAGAATTATGAACTTATTGTGCATCAGTCCACTGCGCCCATCATCAATGACTGGCACGCCGGCTGACTGCAAATCTCGCAGCGCCGTGTTCTTGTCATCATGCAAGCCATGGTCGTCATCGGCGACAATTCGCACCGCGACTCCTCGCTGATGCGCCTCGAGTATCGCTCGGTAGATTGGCTCGCTATTGAGCTCGAAAGCGGCGACATCAAGCGTATCCCGCGCTTCCGCGATCGCCGCGACCAGCGCCGTTTCGATGCCGCCCTGGTAGCTGTCGCTGGCTGCGCTGGCGTCGGGCTCGTTGAAGTAGAGCTGCCAGCCATCGCCGATGTATCCCCGTCCGAAATTGAACCGAACTTCGCGGTATGCCGGCGAAAGCGGCGTAGGCGCGTTTTCGGACCGCGATTCCTGCGGCGATGATACGTCGTCATACGCCGCCTGCAAGATGAAGGCGAGCATTAGGAGCAAGGGAAAAAAGCCGGCTAAAAGCGTTCCAAGCGCTTGGAGTACCTTGCGCCGTTTGCGTGGACCTTCGTTGCTTTGCATTAAGCCTTGCCGCCCGCCTGCGCCTAGTAAGGCATTTATACTGACTTGCCATTGCCCGCGCAAGCCGGCGTTAATGGACGGGCGTCAGCATGTTATAATGCATCGGTTTGCCGGGGTCATTCATCGCGAGAGTCATGTCCATAGTTACTATAAGCAAGCTGGGCAAGTTCTACGGACCGGAAGAGATATTCAGCGATATCAGCGCCGCTATTCCAGCCGGCGCGCGCATCGCCCTCGTCGGACCCAACGGCGCTGGCAAGACGACGCTGCTTAACCTGCTCGCTGGCATCGACACGCCGACGAGCGGAAACGTGAGTATCGCTGGCGGCGCGCGCTTGTCTTTCCTGCCGCAGCGTCCGGAATTGGCGGGCGAGCACAGCCTCTGGCGCGAGCAGCTTAAGGCTTTCGCCGACTTGCGCTCGATGGAAAACCGTCTGACCGAGTTGGAAGGGGCGATGGCAAACGCGTACGCCGCCGATAGCGCGCTGGACGACTACGGTCGGCTGCAGGCCGAATTCGAGCGGCTCGGCGGCTATGAATACGAAACACGCGTCAAGATTGTGCTCAGCGGGCTCGGTTTTTCGCCAGCGGATTTTGGCAAGCCGCTGCCGCAGTTATCGGGTGGCGATAAAACGCGCGCCGCTCTCGGACGCCGGCTGTTGGAAGAGCCGGACCTCTTGATTCTAGACGAGCCAACCAACCATCTGGACATTCAAGCGGTCGAATGGCTGGAGAAGTTCCTAGCGTCTTTCCCTGGCGCCGTGCTCGCCGTCAGCCACGACCGAACCTTCATCGACAATTTCGCGGCGACAGTCTGGGAAATCGAATACGGTCGGTTGCGGACCTATCGCGGCAATTACAGCGCCTACCGGAAACAACGCGCTTCTCAACGAGAGACGCTGCGCCACGACTACTATTGGCAGCGGCAATTCATCCGCAAGGAAGAAGAATTCATCCGCCGCCACATGGGCAGCCGCGGCACGGCTCAGGCAAAGGGACGCCTCAAGAAACTCGAGACGATGAAGAAGCGCGGCGCCATATTGGAAAGTGGTCCGCGCTTGCGCAGGAAGATGGTTCTGGAGATGAGCGAGCACTTGCGCAGCGGCGACCAGGTGATTGTCACGCGCGATCTGCGAATTGGCTACGATTCCGCGAACCCTCTGCTGAGGTCGCCCGATCTGCTGGTCCTGCGTGGCGAAACCGTCGCCATCATCGGCGCCAATGGCGTCGGGAAATCGACCCTGCTCCGGACGATTAGCGGCGATCTGCCAGCGCTTGGCGGCGAGGTTCGCCTGGGCGCCAAAGTGAAGATTGGCTATTTCGCCCAGGCGCAATCGACCTTGAATGCCGTGAATACGATCATCGACGAGATCCGCGCGATCAAACCCTTGCCACTGTCGCAAGCGCGCGACTGGCTGGGGCGATTCCTCTTCAGCGGCGATGATGTCTTCCGTCCGATATCATCGCTTTCCGGCGGCGAGCGCGGACGGGTGGCGCTGGCGAAGCTCGCTCTAGAGGGCGCCAGCCTTTTGCTGCTGGATGAGCCAACCAATCACCTCGACATTGACAGCCAGGAAGTGCTGGAGGCGGCGCTGGCCGGTTACAGCGGGACGATCCTCCTGGTCAGCCACGATCGCTACCTTGTTGACGCGCTGGCGACGCAAATCTGGGAAATCACGCCGGGCGAGATCAAGGTCATCGCCGGCGATTATCAGGAATACCTGCGCCAGCGGAAACGGGCGCCGCGGCAGGAGGCGACAGAGAAGGACGGGGAGGCGCAAGCTCGACGGAGCAAGAGTCCGGCGCTCTACCGCGACAAGAAGCACGGTCTGAATCCCTTCGAACTTGCCAAACACACGACCGCGCTCGAAGAGAAAATTCAGCAATTGGAAGCGCGATTGAGCGAAATCAGCCTGCAACTGGATGACGCCAGCCTGGCCGGCGATACCGACGCGGTACGCCAATTGGGCCTCGACTATTCAAATACGGAAGCGAAGCTGGAGGCGGCGCTGGAAGAGTGGGGCCGGTTCCTAGGCTAGCGCGAGACCGCAGCTCTGCGGACGGCGCAGGCGCCGCTGCCGGTGTATGCTTGTAGGCACTGTCGTTGGCTGTAGGATTGCATGTTTGTAAAATGAGGGAGTCTAAACTTGGACATTGCCTGGCACGGTTACAGTTGCTTTCGCATCACCGAGCGCGGTCATACATCGGTGGTGACCGATCCTTACCGAGCGAAGAAGCGCGGCGCCAAATTACGAATGGCCGCCGACCTCGTCACCGTCAGCCATGACCGCGCTAAGCACCGCGTCGAAGAGGTTCGCGATCAGCGATACGTCATCGCTGGTCCAGGCGAATACGAAGTGGGAGAGCTCTTCATCACCGGGATCGCGCTGCATCATCATGATGTCGGGTCCAACAAGGTGCTTGAAAATGTCGCCTACCACTTCGAGTATCCCAATGATCTGAGCGTCTTGCACTTGGGCGCTTTGCAAAAGCTGCCGGATCCGTCCACTTTTGAGCAGTTGGACCAGGTGAATGTGTTGCTGCTGCCGGTGGAAGGCGCCGTGCTCGGTGGCGATCAGCTAGCCGATTTGATCAGCGTGATCGAGCCCAGCTATGTCGTGCCGATGCGGCCAATTCCGCAAAGCGATGCAGAGTTTGACGCCGCGGTCGAGAGTTTCCTGAAGGTGATGGGCGTCAGTATCGAGGACGAAGAGGACGGATTGCGCGTGACGCCGACGAGCCTGCCCGAGCAAACCCAAGTCGCGCTCCTTAGCGCCAATCATAAGTCAAGCTAAATCCTTTCAAACCCCTAGGCGCCAAATATGCGGTATAGTAGAGACACTTGGGCGATCTACCACACGGGTGCGGCTCATGCCAAACGGAAACGTCAAGCTTCTCATGAACTGGGATATCAAGCCTGGTTTGGATCAGGAATACTTCGAGTTTGTCATGCGCGAATGGGTGCCCAATACCACCAAACTGGGACTCACGCCAATTGAAGCTTGGTATAATGTCTACGCGCGCGCTGATATCCCACGCATCATGGCGGGCGCCATCGCCGAAGACGCCGATTCGATGCGCGAAATCATCACCAGTTCGGATTGGGCCGACTTGCAAGCCAAACTGATGGAATACGTCGAGAATTACAGCCATAAGATCGTGCAAGTCACGGGCGACTATCAGCTTTAGCTAGAACGCTAATCTGCGCACAGCATCATTTTTGCTTTGATACAATCGAGATATTTGTAGACACCCGCGCGACTATGCCGCCGTCTGCGCAACATACTTTGCGTGTCGCTGCAATTAGCTCCCCTTCCGAAGGTCAGTGTCGGCGGGCAGTGTCTACGCGCCCTACGCGACCCATTGGGTCGCCCATTTCATATTCTGCGGTGTGTAATAGGGCGGGCCGCCGGCCCGCCCCTAAAATCTGTAGGCTGTTGTTTTGCTTTAACCGCCCATTGCCGCGCGCAGCGAGTCACAAGCGGGGCAGCCGCCGCCGGGACGCACGATCGCGTAACCGGCTTGCGGATCAGACCCCCAATAGGTCGCGTCGACATTCCAGACGATGAACATGCGAACATAGCCGGAACCGCGCAGCCGATGAACGGCGCCCGCCAGCCAGGCTGCTTGCTGCGCCAAAGTAATGCCAGAAGCCCAGGCGAATCCTGCTGGCAACTCGCCTATGCCTTCACCCGTCAGATAACCGAGTTCGGTGAAGCAGAGCGGCTTGCTGGGGAAGAAGCTGCGGTAGAGTTGCATCATCCGCGGCAGATACCAGGAATAGTGGCCCGAACTGCCGACTGGCGCGCCGCTGGTCGCATCCGGCGGCACAATGCCAGCGTTATAGTGGACGCCGACGCAATCCATGTAGTTGGCCGCGCCCGACGCCGCCATCTGCTGCAGGAAGCAGTCGTCATCGCCGCCGCCAGGCCCACAGCCCTGGAAGAAGCCCGTCGGCGCCGGCGCGCCGCTGATGACCATCGTGCCCGAATTGGCTGATTTGATCGCGCGATAAGCGGTGGCCAGCATATGCGCATAATTGTGACCGCTGATCTGGCCCGAGGGCCATTCACGGTCGATATTCATCTCATTCCAGACTTCGATGGCATTGGCGCCGCCGCGCGCCAACTGCGCCAGGAAGTTGGCGAAATTCTGATAGTAACCCGCCGGATTGCCACCGATTGCGTTCTTGTCGCCGATCACGCTCAGCAGCACCTTGAAGCCGTTGGCGTGGGCGCTGTCGATCATGTGCTGGAAGTTGCCCGCCGGCTCGCCATGCCACTTGACCTGCCGCTTGACCCAGGTCATGCGGGCGTTATGCATGTGGCCTGGATGCGCAAAGCTCAGCGCCTGGCCCCCTAGTTCGAATCCGCTCGTATTGGCGGTGCTGGGCGGCGCTGGTCCCGCTGGCGCTGGTCCAGATTCCGCTGGCGCTGACGCTGGCGGCGGAGGAGGTGGAGCGCCCGGCACCTGCAGCACTTGCCCCACATGCAGGACATTTGGATCGGCGATGCCATTAAGCCGCGCCAATTCCAAGTAGTTGACGTTGAACTTGGCTGCAATGATCGCCAGCGAATCGCCACGCTGTACCGTGTAGGTACCTGTCGTCGGCTGCGGAGCAGGCGCCGATGTGCCGCTGTCCGTCGGCGCTGGCGCTGAAGCAGGCGCTGGGACCCGCAAAACCTGCCCGACATTAAGCGCGTCTGGATTGGCGATGCCATTCATCTCCGCCAATACGATGTACGTCGTGCCATACTGCGCGGCGATGATCGCCAACGATTCTCCCCGCTGCACGATGTGGGTGGCCTCGCCCGTCGGCTGCTGCGGCGCCGGCGCCGGGGCGGGCGCTTGCGTTCCTCCGCCCGGCGCGGGAATGGCAATCTGATTGCCCGCGTGAATGACGTAGGGCGGGGCGAGGCCGTTCGCCTGCGCCAGCTCTTCAAGCGTACGGCCGTACTGCTGCGCGATGTTGAACAGGTTTTCGCCCCGCTGCACCACATGCACTTGCTGTGCCATAACAGCGACTGACCCGAGCGACATCAACACAATTGTTGTCATTAGAAACACGGTTACACGGCGCATCTTCGCTCCTTGACTGCACGGTTCGCTATTGAATTGCCTTTACGGGAACTCAGTCTAGCATGAGTCGGGGAAACGCGCTGAAGCCTGCACGCGCATTCCGACCCTATCAAATCCTGCGCTGTACCGCAGTTTCCAGGTGTTTCAGGGGCGCGGCTGCAGACTAATGACCGACGTCCATGCCCGGGTCCACGAGTGGCAAGCGCCGGTCAATGCCGATCATAGTATGGCGCGCCCAAGCGTAGTCAGGGTCATCGCTGTAGGCGAATTCTCGTGTGGAACCGGCCAGGAAATTCAAGGTATAGGTGGTCGTCCCCGGCGCGCTCACCATCGTGTAATAGCCTTCAGGCATGAGGATGATATCATGCTGCCGCGCCATCATCGTCACATCGGATCGCTTGTCGGCGCTGTAAACGCGCTGATAGGCGTAGCCGGTCGGCCGGTCAAATTTGTAAAAGCTGAATCGGTTGAGTTGCGCTTCCAGCACCTTTCCTTTCTCATCGGTTCGGTGCCGGTCGTGTTTATGCGGCGGAACGCTCGACCAATTGCCGCCGGGCGTATAGAGCTCATAGACCAGCAGGCGGTCGGCCGGGAAGTCGCCACCGATGAGCCGGTTCATTTGACGCGAGCAATTGCCGCCGCCCAGCAGCAGCAATTCCACATCGCTCGGCGCGATTAGCCTCGGCGCATTCTCCTTCTCGGTCGGCGCCCAGCACGATGCGAACTCAAAGTCGTCAGTGATGGCTTCAATCTCAAACTCGGTCTGCGGCGGCAGATACAGCGCGTGGGGCATGCCGCAGAAGACGTTGTCGCGCCGTCCGACCTTTTCAAAATCGCCCCGATTGGTTCGGATATTGCAGCGGCCGCTCAAGACCACGGCGACATACTCAAAGGCGTCAATGGCGATTTCAAAGGTGCGGTCCTTGCCCAGGCGCACGGCGGCGAAGTTCAGCATATCCCAGCCGGCGCGTTTGGCATCCAGCGCGGCAAAGGCGCCGGCGCGGCCGCTGTCGTCGGCGGGGATATGCAGGCGCTCGGCTGTGAAACTCGCCATCGTCGATTTCCTTTACGTGACTAAGCCTCGTGTGACGCGCATGAACATATGCTCCAAGTCTTTTTCTTCCTCGTTGAAGCCCAGCAGCAGGATTTCGCCCTCGACCAGCTGCAGGCTTAAGGCGCCCAATTCTTCATCATTGCCGGCAAAATCGACCCGGACGCGCGCCCGTCCATTCTTGGGCGTGATAATCTCGGCGGCGACAACATTCCCGATGCCGCTCACGAGGCTCTTCACCGTTTCCGCGGCGCCGTGATCCATCACCGTGATCACGATTTCGCGATGCGCCATCAGTTCCAGTTTCAGTTCGTCGATGCTGCCCTGCATGATGATCTCGCCCGCTTCCAGGATGCCGATATGCGAGCAGACATCTTCCACATCAGCCAGGATATGCGACGAGAAAAAAATCGTCTTGCCCATATTGGCCAATTCGCCCAGCAATTCGCGGATTTCCACCCGCGCGCGCGGATCCAGCCCCGATGCCGGTTCATCGAGGATGAGCACCTGCGGGTCATGCGCCAGCGTCCGCGCCAGGGAAAGGCGCTGCTTCATGCCGCGGCTGAGCTTGTCCACAAGTTCTTCGCGCCGATGCTGCAAATCGACCAACTCCAGCAGATCAGCCACCAGCGGTTTGCGCTGATTCTCCGGTATATCATAACAGGCGGCAAAAAAATCGAGATATTCCCAAACGCGCAGATCCTCGTAGACGCCGAATTCATCAGGCATGTAGCCGATCGCGCGCCGAACCGCTCGCCTGTCCTCCAGCACCGATTGCCCGGCCACCCAAGCCTGCCCCTGCGACGGTCGGGTCAGCGTGGTCAGAATCCGCATCGTGGTCGTCTTGCCAGCGCCGTTGGGACCGACGAAGCCAAAAATCGACCCCGTTGGCACCTCCAGCGATATCCCTCGCAGCGCCTCGAAACCGCCAAAGGATTTGCGCAGATCCCGCGTCTGGATGATTAGCTCCATCGCCGCTCCCTAGCTATAGCGTCCTGTCTGTTCGATGCGGATTTTCCGTACGCGAGCGGTGCCGGCGCGGTCGTCAAACAGCAGGCGCAAACGCACAGCCTTCCCCGGTCCCAAATAGGCGCCCGGGCTGGTGAAATCCAACTCCTCGCCATCGCGAAAGAAGAAGACTTCGTACTCGCCGCTGCGCCAATTATAGAGCTCGACATCCAGCGATTGCGCGTAGCCGCCTCCGCGATCCACCTCGATGTACAAGCGCGAGACATGATCCATCGCCAAGCCCGGCAGCGGATGAAAGATAAACTCGACGCCTTGCTCTTCAAAGAGGCTGAAACCATCGGTGCCATTATCGCTGATCCCCTTGCGATCGAGCGTCAGCCAACTGAAATATTCCGATGTCAAGGTCGCCGTCTCGGTCGGCAGCTTGATTTCGACATCCAGTTCGATCAGGTACAGGGTCGAGTCAATCGAGCTCCAGCCGGCGCCGCTTAGTTCCAGGTCGCGCGACCATTCATCGTTCCAGCCGACCAGATAAAGCCCGGCGCCGCGCGAATCGGTATTGAACTGATCGACGGTGAAGCTGGCGAGGAATGACTGTTCGCGCGCCGCCTGCCGCTCGTCCGCCGATTGCACCCGCAAGAAGGCTCGCGATCGCAGATAACGCGCGCCCTGTATATCTCTGATCGTGTTATTGCGCCCGCGGCCGGAAAAAGGCGACTGCCCCAGCAAATGTCCCGGCACATTCAGCTCCAGCGGGTTGGGCTGGGGCGGCGGATCGGAGATTTCGCTGCGCAATTCCTCGCGGCTGAGCGTTACAATATCGCCCGGCGCGAAATCGCCCTCCAGCGGTAAAGCAAAGCCCGGACCCAGCAGGACGGCATCGCGCAAGGTGATATCGCTTTCGTTGCTGATGGCGCCCTGATAAGCGCCGATCATCCGGCCGCTCTCCAGAATATCGAAACTGAGCGTGAAAGCGCCGCTGATTGCGGGCTTTGGAATGCGCCCGCTGACGCTGAAGTTGGCGAATATTCCCCCGTCAATAGTGAAATCCTGCGCGCTGAAGGACGCGCTTTGCGAGATCTCAGTAGAAGTCTGAATCGTGTTGCTGGCGAAGATGCTTGTCGGCGCGGTGGCGCCCGCCACCGCCAGAAAACGCCCCTCCGGCAGCGCGAGCGAGTAAGTGGCGCGCCGCGGCGAAAGAAGCCCGACAAATTGATCCATTTGCGCTTCATCGCGATCGGCGAAGGAATGCACCGCGGTCAGACGGCTGACGATGATCTCGGCGCCGCGCAGGCTGAAACCAACCGTCCAGGCGACGCCAGTGAAACATATAATGACAATCGGAATCGTGAACCAGCCCCAGCCATTGCGCCGTAGCCGCGAAAGCACGAAATAGTTAAGCGGACCAATGAGACCGATGTAGGCAGCCAGAAACAGGCAGAGCGTTTGCATCGGCGGCAGGAGGTCGACGCCCGGCAAATTCGCCACCGCATCGGCGCCCCATTCGGGACGCGTGAAGCCCTCGCGCCAGGCGGGATGCGGCGCGCGCGTCGCCAGCAGTTTCAGCCACAGTTCGTCGAGCCCATCCCAGCTTGCCAGCGGCTCCAGCGTCGGATCAGCCGCCAGATAATCAACCAAGCCGGCGCCGATCCCCCGGCGGAGCAGCAGGGGATTGCCGTCCTGCTCAACGAGCGTCTCCGCTGCATCGTGCGGCGAACCCACCGCGATGACGGCGCGTTGCGACAAGCGCGAGCGATCGCCAACGAAACGGGCGAGCGCGCCAAGGTCGTCGATTGACAGGCTGCCAGCAGGCGTCAGCGGCAAAAGATCCGCCAGCCCGGCAGCGGTGATCAGCGCGGAGGGACCGCCGCTGACGATCAGATGTCCGCCGCCTTCCACCCAGTGCTCAATGGCGCGCCGCTGCCCGCTCGACAAGCTTTCGCTGTCGATATTGATCAGCATCATCATATCAAGCGAGCCCAGCGACAACCCGTTCTCTGGGATTTCATGTGCGCCCCAGAGCGCTTGCTCGGCGCGAAATCCACCGATATGAACGCCAGCCAGATTGGGCGGCGCCGTATTGGGACCGGTGATGACGGCATACAGTTGGTTTTGCGGGCTAAGGTCGATCAAGCCCGCTTCGCGCGATACCCGCACAACATCGTCATCGTCGAGCAGCTCGACGCGAATTTGATCGGGCCAGGTGCGCGCCCTGATATTCAGCAGCGCCGATTTCGCCGCGCCACTGGGCAGATCAATCGCTGTGCTGAAGGCGTTGCCAACTACCGTGCCCGATGTCTCGGGGCGGACCACCAGCCTTCCCGTCACCGACTCGCCGTTGTTCTTCAGCTCAACGCGAACCGGCGTCCACTCCTCGGCGCGGAAGAAGGAATCGAAGCCGACCTCGACTGACATTTCGATGACATCGCGGAAATTGTTCTGCGCCGCAACCGGCAGCCAGCCCGTCGCGAGCAGAACAATTGTAGAGACCACGATGAGGCGCGTCAGCAGCCTAGACATCGAATTTCCTGAAATCGAATCCAAAATCGCCGCTAATTGTAACATGCCGCGCCGTCATGTCATGTGCGGGCTTCAGGCTTTTGCGGGCTGCTCGCCCGCTGGCGGCTTCGACGATTCGTTTGCGCGTGCGTAGGGACGAGCCGTCAGCCGCGCCACATCCACTTGGGAACTTCCCCCCATTGCGCTATAGTATTCGCTGCTTGGTCCACAAGTCATTTACGAAGGGGCGGAATATGGTTTATCAGGCGGCGGATGCGCGCTACGACACGATGAAATACCGGCGCTCGGGACGCAGTGGGTTGCAGCTGCCGGCGATATCGCTGGGGATCTGGTGGAATTTCGGCGGCGTCGATACGCTGTCAAACGCGCGCGCCATGCTGCGCAAAGCCTTTGATCTCGGCGTCACCCACATCGATATCGCCAACAACTACGGTCCGCCGCCGGGCTCGGCGGAAGAGAACTTCGGCCAGATATTTAGCAGCGATCTGGCGCCCTACCGCGATGAGTTGATCGTCTCCAGCAAAGCCGGTTACCGCATGTGGCCCGGTCCCTACGGCGAATGGGGCTCGCGGAAATACCTAGTCGCCAGCTGCGATCAAAGCTTGAAGCGCTGCGGGCTCGATTACTTCGATATTTTCTACAGCCACCGGCCCGATCCCGATACGCCGCTGGAAGAGACCATGAGCGCCCTTGATTATATCGTCCGCAGCGGGCGCGCCCTTTACATCGGCATATCCAGCTATACATCAGAGCAAACGCGCGAAGCGTCGCGCATCCTCAAATCGCTGGGCACACCCTGCCTGATACATCAGCCGCGCTACAATATGTTTGATCGCCGGATTGAAGAATGGGGCTTGCTGGACGCGCTCAGCGACGAGGGCATCGGCTGCATCAGTTTCTCGCCGCTCGACCAGGGCATCCTCACCAATAAATATATCGGAGCTGTCCCGGACGGGTCGCGCGCCGCCAAGCATGAATGGGGCGACCGCTTGGCGCTGGACAAGCTAAGCAAGGTGAGCAAACTGAATGTCATCGCGCGCGAGCGAAACCAGAACATGGCGCAAATGGCGATCGCCTGGAATCTGCGCCATCCGGAAATGACCTCGGCGCTGATCGGCGCCAGCAAGCCCGAGCAGATCGAAGACGCCGTTGGCGCCCTCGACAATCTTGATTTCAGCGCCGACGAGCTTGCCCGCGTCGACGATATTCTCAATGCGGATTAAGTTTCTCGTTGATGCGGGGCTGTTCAGCAGACGGGCTTGATGCGATTACGTAGGCTGGGAACGGGTCAGCCGCCGTCTGACCCTCACAATCATCAATGTGATATGTGTACGGGCGACCCGGTGGGTCGTCCTCAATCCCATTTACTTCTGCTAGGCGCTTCCTATCGCAATTCTTCAATGCGCCGCAATTCGGGAATGCCAACTGATGACCCTGCTCGTCATTGACCTCGGCAGCTCATCGGTTCGGACGCTGCTTTTTGATGATGACGCGCGGCTGATCCCCGATTCAATTTGCAGCCGGCGGCACGACTTTGCTACCAACAGCGCCGGCATGGCGCAAGCTGACGCGTTTCAGCTTCGCGCGCTGGTCGAGGCTTGCATCGACGAGGCGCTGGCGCATCCAGCCGCGCTGGCGATAAGCGCGGTTGGCATGGCGACCTTCGCTGGCAATTGGCTAGGACTGGACGATAGCGGCGCCGCCTGCACGCCGGTCTTCACCTACGCCGACACCCGCGGGCGCAGTCAGATACCGGCTTTGCTTGAGGCGCTGGGCGGTGATGGCGAGCCCTGCCATCAAGCGACCGGCTGCCTGCTGCATCCGGCCTACCTGCCAGCGCAGTATGCGTACCTTCAGCAGTTCGATCCAGCGACCGAAAGGCGTATACGGCGCCTCAGCGATATCGGCGCTTACCTCTACCGTTGTTGGTTCGGGCGCGAAATGCCAATGAGCCTCTCGGTGGCGAGCTGGTCGGGCCTGCTACACACCAGTCAAAGGGAATGGCATTGGGATTACGCTCGGCTTCTGGTCGGCGAGAACCTCGGGTCGAAGCTTCCGCCACTGGCTGACTTTGACACGGCGCAGACCGGCTTGGCGGACGACTACGCCTCCCGCTGGACCCAACTTCGGGATTGTCCTTTCTTCCTAGCGCTCGGCGATGGGGCAGCGGCAAATGTGGGCTCGGGCGCGATCGATGGGGACCGCATCGCCCTGACCGTCGGCACAACTTCGGCGCTGCGCGTCGTAAAGAACGTTGAGCCTGTGCCGGAGGGCTTGTGGCGATACCTGGTCTCAGCTAATATGCCCCTGGTCGGCGGCGCCACAAGCGAAGGCGGCAATGTTTATCAGTGGGTGATGGAGGAGCTGCTGCGCGGCGACGAATCGCTTGAGGTGCTGCTTTTAAGTCGCGAGCCGGACGCGCATGGCTTGACCGTTCTGCCCTTGCTCGCCGGCGAACGCGCCCCCGGTTGGCAGCCGAACGCCACTGGGACCATTCATGGCATCGGCCGCCATACTTCAGGTTTGGACCTTTTGCAGGCGCATTTGGAAGCGGTCGCGCTGCGGCTGTCGCTGATCTTCGACTCGCTCAAGGCGGATGGAGCCGAGGTGATGGCGGGCGGGGGCGCTTTGCATTCGTCGCCGGCATGGGCGCGCATGATGGCTGAGGCCCTCGATTCGCCGATTTACCTGCTGGCGGAAGCCGAGATCACAGCGCGCGGCGTCGCCCTGATGATGCGGCGCTGCCTGGATGGCGTCCCGCTGACGGCCCATCCGCCGGCGATTGACCGCGTCATTGAGCCGGAGCCTGCCCGCGCCCGTGCCCTGCGGCGCGCGCGCGAACGGCAGATCGACCTCTATCGACGTATCTACGACTGATCGTCGCTTTCGCGGAGCATGGCGGCGTAAGTTGCGATATCCTCGGGCGCATCGTTGCAGCCGCAAATCAACAGCGCCAGTCGATCGTCAGGCGACAGCCGGCTCTTGATTTTGTCCGCCGCCGCCAGCGTGCTGGCCGCCGCCAATTCGGGCGCGATGCCTTCGTGCTCGATGAAGTATTGCTGCGCGCGAATCAGATCCAAATCGCTGACGAGGATCAGGTCTTCAAGCTGCTCTCGGCATAAATTGAAGGCGGTCTGGCTTACGAATGGCGCGCCCAGCGTTTTGGTGAGCGAAGCGGGGTTGATATTGACCAGTTTGCCCGCCGCGAGCGAACGCTGCATCGTCGCCGCCTTCAGCGGTTCGACGCCCCAGATTCGCACAGCGGGCATCGCCGCTTTGATCGCTGAAATGACACCGGCGATTAATCCGCCGCCGCCGATGCTGACGATGATGTCGGTCATCCCCGGGCAATCTTCCATGATCTCCAGCCCGACGATGCCGTTGCCCGCGACTTGCTCGGCATTGTCAAAGGGGTGGAGGGCGGCGCGTCCCTGCGCTACCCATTCATCGGCGCGGGCGAAAGCGGCGACCGCGTCCGGCAGCAGCTCGACTTTGGCGCCGTAATCGCGCGTGGCATCAATCGACCCTTGAGGCGCATTCTCTGGCATGCAGACGATCGCATCGACGCCGAGCGCGCCGCTGCAATAGCCGACCGCCCGCGCGAAATTACCGCCGCTCACCGCTACCACGCCCTGCGCCAGCGCCGCATCGCCCAGCGCCAGCATCTGATGAAAAGCGCCGCGCGTCTTGAACGAGCCGCTGTGCTGTTCCATCTCCAGCTTGAGCTCGACATTTGCGCCCAGCCGCGCGCTGAGCTTCGGCGACGGTCGCTGTCGTGTGCGGACAGTTAGTTTTTCGACATTCGCGGCTGCCTCGTGAATATCTGACAGGCTGATAGCCAAGACCTTGCCCCCTCGTCTCCGGAATCGTGCCTGACTATAGCATGAATCAGAGGATAGTTCATTCAATGGCGAGAGAACGCCGCTAAATTTGGAAGAGGACGCGGCGCGAGGATGGCGACCTCGCGTCGCAAAGCCTGCATCTCGTTCGCCTTCCGCTGGTTGCCGCGAGGCGAAATTCTATGTTAGGCTTCTACGATTGCGCGCAGACTTGGATAAGACAATGGATATGTCCAGCGACCACGCCGGGGTGCTGGTTCGGGTTGAAGACAGGGTCATTCCGACCTATGTTGTCGGCGCCCCGGACAAGAACCCGATGTTCCTCGAGAATCGGGTTTATCAAGGCAGCAGCGGCGTCATCTATCCCCATCCCATCATTGAGCGCGTCGCCGACGAAAAGACCGGCCTTAGCTACCAATCGATATTCCTCGAAAACAAGTATCTGGAAATCATGCTGCTGCCTGAGCTGGGCGGCCGGGTGCAGATGGCGCGCGACAAGACCAACGACTTTCACTTCGTATACTACAATCGCGTCATCAAGCCGGCGCTGGTTGGCTTGACCGGTCCCTGGATATCGGGCGGCATCGAATTCAACTGGCCGCAGCATCATCGCCCAAGCGCCTTTCAGCCAGTCGATTACCGCATCGACGATAACGACGATGGCAGCAAGACAGTCTGGTTCAGCGAAATCGAGCGCATGTTCGGCGTCAAGGGCATGGTCGGCTTCACGCTTTATCCAGAGCGCGCTTACCTGGATCTCAAGGTTCAGCTTTACAACCGGACGCCCTTGCCGCAGGCCTTTCTTTGGTGGGCAAATCCGGCGGTGCATGTCAATGACGACTACCAGTCTGTCTTCCCGCCCGATGTGCATGCGGTGATGGACCACGGCAAACGCGATCTGTCGGACTTTCCCATCGCCACCGGCGTCTATTACAAGCAGGACTATTCGCCGGGGACCGATATCTCTCGCTACAAGAATATTCCGGTGCCGACCTCGTATATGGCTTATCACTCGGATTACGACTTCCTCGGAAGCTATGATCATGGCGCGCGGGCGGGCATGATGCATGTGGCCAACCACCACCTTGTGCCGGGCAAAAAGCAATGGACTTGGGGCAATGGCGATTTTGGCCGCGCTTGGGATCGCCAGTTGACTGACGATGATGGTCCCTATATTGAATTGATGTGCGGCGCCTTTACCGATAATCAGCCGGATTTCAGCTGGCTGCAGCCGGGCGAAGAAAAACGCTTCACGCAGGTCTTCATGCCGTATAAGGAGATCGGGCCTCCCAAGAACGCCTGCAAAGATGCTGTCATCAATCTTGAAGTGGAGGGCGACAGCGCGAAGATTGGCGTTTATCTGACTTCGCGCCGAGAAGCGCATGTCATGCTCTATGATGGGCAATCCTTACTGTACTCGGAAGAGATGGAGCTTTCGCCCGAACAACCTTTGCTTGAGAAGATCCCCCTGCCGCCCGCTAGCGATCCCCGCCAACTGGATCTCAGCGTATGGTCGGATCATCGGGTTTTGGTCGAGTACAAGCCCGCGAGCGATACGGAGCCGCCCGTGCCCGAACCGGCGTCTGCGGCGCTGCCCCCGGCGGAAATCGCCTCCAACGACGATCTGTACTTAAACGGATTGCACCTGGAGCAATATCGTCACGCTACCTGCCAACCAGAGCCCTATTACCTGGAAGCGCTGCGCCGGGATCCGCAAGACAGCCGCTGCAACAACGCTATGGGACGGCTGCTCTTGCGGCGCGGCAAGTTCGCCCAGGCGGAAAGGTATCTCCGCGCCGCCACTGCGAGCTTGACCCGGAGAAATCCCAACCCCTATGACGGCGAAGCCTTCTACAACCTGGGGCTGGCGCTCAAGTTTCAAGGTCGAACCGACCAAGCCTTCGATGCCTTCTACAAAGCGGTCTGGAATGGGGCTTGGGCGAGCGCCGCCAGCTTCGAACTGGCGCGCCTTAGCTGGCGGGGGCGGCAATTTGACGAGGCGCTGGCGTTGCTCGAGCGGGCGCTGGCGGCCAACTGGCACAACCACAGCGCGCGCCATCTCAAGATCGCCTTCTTGCGCAACCTGGGCCGGCGCGACGAAGCAAAAGACGAATGCGAGGTCAGCCTCCGCCTGGACCGCATGAATTATGGCGCCGCCTTTGAGCGCATGTATCTCCATAGCGACCTGGGATTCCGCGATCTGATGGGCGGCAATGCGCAGACTTATATTGAAGTCGCCCTCGATTATGCTCACGCCGGCCTCTGGCCCGAGGCGAAGACCGCGCTTAAGGAGGCGCCGACCGATGACCCGATGGTCTTGTATTATCTCGGCTGGTGCGACCAAGAATTTGACGGAAGCCAGCGGGTAAAGCCGCGGGCAGCGCGGACCTTTCAGAAGGCGGCTGCCCTCCCGCCCGATTATTGCTTCCCCAACCGCCTGGAATGCATCGCGGCGCTGGAGACGGCGATGCGGCTGAACCCGGAAGACGCGCGCGCGCCCTATTATCTGGGCAACTTCTGGTATGCCCGCCGGCAGTACCCTGAGGCCATCGCCTATTGGGAACAATCGCTCGCCTTGGACGAACGCAACCCAACCGCTCAGCGCAATCTTGGCTTGGCGCTGATGAATAAGCGCGGGGACGCCGAGCGCGCGCTGCAGCACTACGAGCGCGCCTTCGCGCTGGATGAAACGGACGCGCGCATCCTCTTCGAACTGGACCAGCTCTACGTCAAGATGGGCCGACCGCCGTCGGAACGGCTGGCATTCCTGCAGCAGCATCAAGCCTGCGTCGACAAGCGCGATGACCTGACAATTGAGGCGGCTACGCTGCATAATCTGTTGGGCAAGCCGCAGGTGGCGCTGGACATCGTAATGAGCCGCGCCTTTAATCCCTGGGAAGGCGGCGAAGGGATGGTCACCGGGCAGTATGTCGCCAGCCTGATCCAACTGGCGCGAGGGCATATTCGCCAGCGCCATTACGACCGCGCTATCGCCTGCTTAACGCGCGCCCAAACCTACCCGCACAACCTGGGCGAGGGTAAACTAGCGACCGTGCCGGAGAACGAAGTTTATTATCACCTAGGGCTGGCATACGAGCTCGGCGGCGACGAGAGGAGCGCCCGAAAATGCTACGAAGCGGCATCGGGTGGCGAGTTTGAGCCGGCCTCGCCGCGATTCTATAACGACCAGCCGCCCGAAAGCATCTTCTACCAGGGGCTGGCGCGCGAGAAGCTGGGCGAGCATGATTTGGCCGAGTCCATATTCCGGCGCCTGATTGCCTATGGCGAAGCGCACTTGCATGACGAAGTGACGATGGACTACTTCGCTGTCTCGCTGGCGAACTTCCTCGTCTTCGACGATGACCTTTCGCAGCGCAATCATATCCATTGTCTGCATTTGATTGGCTTGGGGCATCTAGGTTTGGGCGAACCACAGAATGCGGCTCGATACTTTGATGAGGTCCTGGCGCGCGACCCCAATCACCTGGGCGCGACCTTGTTTCGTCAGTCGGCTGCGGACGAATCTGCCGCAACGCTTGGCAACTGAGCCGAAAGGGGATACTATTGGGGCTGCGCGAACTTTTTTCTACACGAAGACCCATTCGAATGAGGAGAATCAAGATGGCCAAACAATCGCTTTTTTCGATTCTAGTTGTTGCCCTTGCAGCGCTGCTCTTGCTGCCGGGCGCGGCGCTGGCGCAGGACACGACTGCCGTGACGCTGATGCACGGCTGGACCGGCGCCGACAATACCGAGATGCTCAACACTGTCTTCGACCGCTTCAATATGGAAAACGAAGACGGCTTGGTGATTGAGCCGACCGCGCTGGGCTGGGACGACTTGTTCACCCAGCTGCGGCTCACCGCCGCCGCCGGCAACCCGCCCGATGTGGTGATGTTCCATAACACGGAAGTGACCGGGTACGCCAGAGAAGGCATCTTGCTGCCAGTGGATGATCTGATGGCGGCCGTCGATATCGACCTCACCGGCGTGCCGCAGAACATCATCGAGCTTAGTAAGATCGATGGCGAGTTCTACTGCCTGCCAGGCGACCTGCATCCGATGAACCTCTATTACAACGTCGACCTGGTCGAAGCCGCGGGCTTGGATCCCGACAGCCCGCCCACCACGGGCGAAGAGTTCATGGCTTGGGCGGAGGCGATGACGATCACGGATGATGACGACATGGTGACGCAATACGGCTTGGACCAGCCATTAGGCGGCAGCCTGGGCCGTTGGTTCTTCCACACCTTGCTTTACCAATTTGGCGGCAGTTGGCTGGGTGAAGACGGCTTAGCGGCGGTCGATAGCGAAGAAGCCCATCAAGCGCTGCAATACCTGGTGGATTTGCAGAATAGCGGCGTTTCGAGCATGGGCTCGGGCGTCGGCGACATCAGCGCTTTCCAGAATGAGCGCGCGGGCATGGTTATGGTTGGACCGTGGATGGTCAATTCCTATATCAGGGAAGGCAAGAACCTCGGCACGGCCGTGATGCCAACCTTTGGCAATGTGCCGGCCACCTGGACCAATACCCACTGCCTGGCGCTGACGGTGCAAGACAGCGACGAGAACTATCTCAATGGCATGAAAGTCATCAAGTGGTTCCTGGAGAATTACGCCGAGCCCGGCATCAAAGTCGGCATCGTGCCGGTATTGCCGGTCGCGCTGGCGGACCCCTTCTGGACCGATCATGAATACGCCCAATACTATGCGCCCTTCGTCGATTCGCTGGCGATCTCGGTTATGGAGCCAGCCATCGAGAAGTACACCTCCGTCTTCGCCTTCGGCGGTCAGTCGCCGATCCTGCGCAATCTCGAGGCGGCTCAAGCCGGCGACAAGACCGTCGAGGAAGCCTTGGCCGACATGAAAGCGGGCATCGACGAGATCCTGCTTGACGAGTAGGCTCGTTTGCGCGAAACGCTGTAGGGGCGAACCATTGGGTCGCCCGCCGTATGCGATCAATTACGAAGTGTAGGGGCGACCAACCTGGTCGCCCGCCAAATCTGAAAATGGATGTTCGGACGATCTGATAAGCGGCGTATACGCTCGCTGTCAATCGCCCCTACAATGGTCAAACCGGTATTATGAGCAGGCCCGCGCCACCAAAAGATAAACGCGCCACATCGCCCTGGATAAGCATCAAGAACGACTTGATCGCCTACGCGTTCATGGCGCCCTATCTCTTTCTCTTCGTTGTCTTCCTGCTCCTGCCCGCCATCGTCGGCGTCTACGCCAGCTTCACCAAATGGGGCATCATCGGTCAGCCCAAGTGGGTCGGGCTTAAGAATTACAACAAACTAATCAACAGCGGCCTCTTCATCGAATCGCTGCAGAATACGCTATATTTCGTGGTTTTGGCGGCTATTCCCCTGATCGTCCTGGGCCTTCTGTTGGCGCTGCTGGTGAATCAGAAGCTGCGCGGTCGCAATATCGCGCGCGCCATCGTCTTCCTTCCCCATGTCGTCAGCGTGGCGGCAGTCGGCATCATCTTTCAGTGGATCCTGGAGCGCAGCTCGGGACTGCTAAATTATTATCTTGGCTTATTGGGCGTAAACCCGCCGATTAACTGGCTGGGCGACCCGGATTCGGCAATGCCGGCCATCGCCATCACCACCATCTGGTGGACGGTAAACGGCAATATGATCATCTACCTGGCGGGCTTGCAGGATATCCCGGAGGACTTGTACGAGGCGGCCAGGATTGATGGCGCGGGCCGCTGGCAAGAGCTGCGCTATGTCACCATTCCCATGCTCATGCCGGTCAACGCCTTCGTCATCCCGCTGACGGTCATTGCCTGCTGGCGTGTCTTTGGCCAGGTTTTTGTCATGACCCGCGGCGGACCGCAGGGCAGCACCTTCACCGTCGCCCAATTCATTTATGAGACCGCCTTCGTGAACTTCAACATGGGCTTAGCCTCGGCCGCTGGCGTGATTTTGATGCTGATTACCCTCAGCTTCACCATCTTTCAACTGCGGGCGATGAAGGTGATATGATATGAGCGTATCCTGGCGCAAAGACAGCGTCTACCGCGATGGCTCGCTCAACTATGGGCGACTGGCGCTTTACGCCATCATGGTCTTCGTCGCCATCGTCTGGGGCGCGCCCTTCATTTGGATGTTCGTCACCTCAATCAAGCCGGATACTGAGGTCTTCAGCTATCCGCCCACTTGGTGGCCCGACGAGCCGACGCTTGAATTCTACACGCGGCTCTTCGAATCCTTCCCCATGATGCAGTGGTTCCGCAACAGCCTGATCGTGGCGACCATCACCACTGTGCTGACCCTGGCCACCAATATCATGGCTGCCTATCCGCTGGCGCGCATGCGCTTCCGCGGGCGCAGGATCTTGCTGCTCATCATCCTTTCGACCTTTTTGCTGCCGGGCGAGATTCTGCTGGTGCCGCTCTTCCTGGGCATGATCAAATTCAAGCTGGCAAATACCTATTTCAGCATCGCTGTGCCGGCGGCGGCCAATGCCTTTGGTGTATTCTTGATGACGCAATTCTTTCTAACCATCCCGGTCGAATTGGAGGAAGCCGCTCGATTAGACGGCTGCAGCCGCTTCGGTCTGCTCTGGCGCATCTTTATCCCCTTGAGCAAGCCGGTCATCGCCACCGTCGCCATCTTTACCTTCGTCCGCAGTTGGAACGATTTCTTCTGGCCCCTCATCATCAGCAACACCGACGCCACCCGCACCGTTCCGGTCGGCTTGGCGGTCTTTGTTGGACGCGGGCTTTCCATGCGCTTCGGCGTCATCATGGCATCTGCGGCCGCCGCCACCATACCGGCAGTGATCTTCTTCCTGCTGTTGCAGCGCTACTTCGTCCGCGGCATCTCCACCACCGGCCTGCAAGGCTAGGTCCCCGGCGAGTCGCGCGGATGGCAAATCTCCCTACGGTTGAAGAATTCGATTTCCATGGCTGGGACGGCGTCCGCCTGAGCAACGGCATCGTCGACGCCGTCTGTGTGCCGGAAATCGGCGGCCGCCTGATGCAATTCAGTCTGGGCCCGCACGATTACCTCTTCATGAATCCGGAGCTATTGGGCAAACGTTTCAGCTATGAAGAGCGCGCTGGCGATGGCGAGCTAGTCAATTGGAAGAATTTCGGCGGCGCAAAGACCTGGCCCGCGCCCCAAGGCTGGGATGGCGAGGAGCAGTGGCCCGGTCCGCCCGATCCTGTTCTCGATTCCGGACGCTACGACTTCCAGACAAGTGACGCGTCCGTCCTGATGACGAGCCCGCCCGATGAACGATCGGGCTTGCGGATTCGCCGCCAAGTCACGCTGAAGCCCGCGAGCTCGCGCCTATTGCTCGACTTGTCTTTCGAAAATATCTCAAATCGCCCGATTCGCTGGTCGATCTGGGATGTGGCGCAGATGTCGTGTCTGACGGCTGGCGGCGCGCCAAACGACGACTGCTGGCTTTATATCCCCATTGATCCCAATCGAGAGCGACCCTACGAGATGATGTTCGGCGAAGACAATCCCCAGTATCAACTGGACGCCGAGAACGGGCTGCTGGCGGTGCAGTATCAAGGCATCGTCGGCAAGATTGGCGTGCACAGCCCGGCCGGCTGGATCGCCTTCGCCGACCGACGGGCGGGCTTCGTCCTTTGCATGCAATTTCCTTACGAACCGGAGGCGGAGTATCCCGACAATGGCGCTACTGTCGAATGCTGGACGGAATCGCCCGGCGCGCCCTCGCCGATACCAATTCGTTCGCCAGGCTATATTCTGGAGGCCGAAGTGCTCAGCCCGCTGCATACGCTGCAACCGCTTGAAATCAAGATGCAGCAGATTATTTGGTCAGCGGCAGCTTGCCCGGCGCCGATCGTCGCTGTGACGGATGTCGGTTGTATTCATCAGCCGCTGACAGTCGATGTGGATGGTGGAAGGGCGCGCATTCGCGGCGTATTCGGCTGCTTCCTGGACGGGCGCGCGGAAATCGAATGTCTTGATGAAGGCGGGGAAACTCTTAACAAAATCGACCTCGGCCAAGTATCACCCTTGCGCGCGCTGAATGTTGACGCGTTCGCGCGCGTCGGCGAGCGCGCTCTTTTGGCGCGCTTGAATCTTCTTGACTCAGACAGTTCATACGTTGGTACGCTCGCCAGTATCATGCTGTAGCCGCCGAGACATTGTATGGGCGATTCTGTGAGTCGCCCTCCATGTATAAATCACATCCCAAGGGGACTTTGGAATGACCGAACAATGGACGCCGGAAAAAGCCAACGACTGGTACGCATCAATTGATCCCATCCGCGGCTGCAATTATCTGCCGCGCAGCGCTGTCAATTCGACCGAGATGTGGCAAGCCGAGAGCTTCGACCCCAATACCATCGCCGAGGAATTGGCTTGGGCGCGGGCAGCCGGCTTCAATGCCGTACGCGTCTTCCATCAGTTTCTCGTCTGGCAGAGCGATAGCGACGGTCTGAAGCGCCGCATCAGTCAATTTCTCGATATCGCGGCGGGGGAGGGCATCAAGGCGATGTTCATCCTATTTGATGACTGCGCCTTTGCCGGCAAGGAACCCTATCTTGGAAAGCAAGACGATCCCGTGCCCTACACGCATAACAGCGGCTGGACGCCCAGCCCGGGCTTGACGCGCGTAAGCGATCGCGCCGTCTGGCCCCAACTGCGCGCTTATGTCCATGATATTGTTGGAAGCTTCGCCGATGATGAGCGGGTGCAGATCTGGGATTTGTACAACGAACCGGGCAATAGCGACTTGGGTGAGACGAGCCTGCCGCTGGTGGAAGCGGCTTTCGCCTGGGCGCGGGAGGCGGGCGCGCAGCAGCCGCTGACGACCTCCATCTTCCGCCTGCATGACGAATACGCCATGGAGGAACGGATATTGGAGCTCTCTGATGTCACGTCGTTTCACCATTACGGCGAGACCGGCGTCGAAGCGGTCATCCAGCGCTGTCAGGCTTATGGCCGTCCCGTGCTCTGCACCGAGTGGCTGCGGCGGGTGGTCGGCCAAACCGTCGAGCTGATCCTGCCCATCTTCGCCCGCGAGCGCATCGGCTGGTACAACTGGGGACTGGTCGCCGGACGGACGCAAACCTATCTCGATTGGCGCCGCGAATTGAATACGCCGGACAGCAAGACCTGGCAGCACGACATCTTCCACGCTGACGGCTCGCCCTATGACGAAGCTGAAATTGAGTTGATTCGGTCATTTGGATTTGACTAGCGGCGATTGGTTTTGTCCCCCCACTCCCCGCGCAATATGTTATAGTGTCTTTACTTGAGGGTGGGGGGACTGTTCTTATGGTGGTAAACGCTGTAGTTGCCCATGCGCTGACGAGCAATGGCTATACGCTATCGACAGCGCCGAATCGCCTCGGCTGGCTGACCCCCTCCGACCCCGCTGCATCCATGAAGTCGCTGCGGGATCAGTTTGACAAACAAGGCTACCTTTGGCTCAAAGGCATCCTCGACCGTGGCTATGTCCTCGATTTCCGCCGCCGCTATTTCGCCGCCTTCGCCGATACGGGCTTGGTCCGCCACGACATTGATCCGGGCGAAGGCATCTACGACGGCGCGAATGAAGACAAAAGTTTGATCCTCAAGACGCAGATGGAAACCCATCGCTGGGCTGCCTATGAAGCCTTCTGCCTCGCCAAACCCATCTACCAGTTCTATGAAGCTTTCTTCGAGGGCGCCGTCTACCTGCACAAACGCAAGCTCATCCGCCATATTCCGCCCGGCGATGTCAGCACGACCGGCGCGCATTACGATCTCGTATACCTGCGCGCCGGCACCGATGCCGTCTGCACCAGTTGGATCCCCATTGGCGATATTACGCCTGAGATGGGCGGGCTGATCTACCTGGAGAACTCGCATCATTTCGGCCGCCGCAAGGAAGCCGAGTTCAGTAAACTCAATGCCGATATGCCGCCGGAAGAGCGGGTCAACGCCTACAACAAGAATATGGGGCTGCACGGCTGGCTGACCAAAGACTTGCCGTCGCTGGCCGATCGCCTCGATACCCGCTGGCTGATGGCTGATTACGAAGCGGGCGACATGGTCGTGCATGGCGCCTACACCACCCACGCCGCCACCGCCAACGCATCGCCCGAAGGCCGTATTCGTCTGTCGACTGATATTCGTTATCAACGAGTGAAGGAAGAGATCGACGTCCGCTGGAGCAACCACTGGTCCTTCGATGACTTCAAATAGTCCTGGGCGCCACGTCCGACACGTGCAAACTGGCAACTATCCAGCTATGCCCAAATCGAATTCTGTAGGGACGAGCCTTGGCTCGCCCTTGATGAACTCAAAGGAGGTGGCGATACGGCGTACACGCTCAAGAACGAACAGAAGCGCCATATTCGCAAAACTATAGCTATTCGAGGAGCAATCTCATGACTCAAAACAAGAAAACAGGTCTATCACGCCGCGACATGCTGAAGTCCATAGCCGGCGGCGCCGGCGCAGTCGCCCTTGGCGCGCTGCCCGCCGCCAGCGTCTTGGCGCAGGATCCGGTCACCATCACCTACTGGCACGGCTGGACCGAACAGTGGGAAAACTACGTCCAGGACATCGTTGACGCCTTCCACGCGCACCAGGACGCCATTCGCGTTGAGCCGCTGGTCGTCCCTTACGGCGACTTCCTGGTGCGCTTGACCGCCGCGATTTCTTCCGGTAACCCGCCGGATATCGTCACATTTTTCGGCTCCAACGAGATTCCCGGTTTGGCTGCGCTTGGCGGCATCACGGCTTATGCTGATTTGGGCAGTCCAGACGAGATCGCCGCCATCAAGGAATTCCTCACGCCAGCGGCTTTGGCCGGCGGCGTCGTTGATGGCGCGGTCTACGGCACGCCCAGCGGCTTCGGCGTCTACGACCTGGCTTGGAACAAGAACCAATTTGAAGAATCGGGTTTGGACCCCGAAGTTGGTCCCAGCACGATCGATGAACTGGATGCAATGGCGGACCAACTCACGGTCGAAGACGCCGATGGCAATCTCGATCGCGTCGGTCTGCTGCACCTCGGCTCGCATGCCTCTCACCACCGCGCCTGGTTCGGCAACTTTGGCGGCCAGATTTACGATGCCGAGAATGACGCCATCACCGCCAACCATCCGGGCAATGTGCGCGCGCTCGAATGGATGATGAGCTACAGCGAAAAATATGGCGTTGAACGCTTGCAGCGCTTCCAATCCGGCTTGTCCGGCGAACGCGGCGGCACCCAAGACCCCTTCATCGCGGGGCGCCTCGCCATGCATCTCATCGGTCCTTGGAAGCTGGGCGACTTCCACCGCTTCGCCGCTGAAGGCTTCCGCTGGGGCTTGACGCATTTGCCGCCGGTCGCGGGCGAGGAAGACAGCACCGGCTGGGGTTCTTGGATCTGGGGCAACTACCAGTGCATCCCCTCCGGCGCCGCCAACCCAGCCGCCGCCTATGAATTCGCCAAGTGGTGGTCCGGCTTCACTGATCCGGATGTCATGGCTATCGTCGCCGCCTGGAAGGACACGCCGACCACGACCACCGGTTCGCTGGCCGCGTTGGAAGTGGACCGCATCACCGCCCTCTTCGACGACCATCCCGACTATCGCAGCTTCTTTGAAACCATGGGCAGCCCGCGCGGCTTAACCACACCGATGATCCCGGTGGCAAACTTCTACATGGACCGGCTGGGTTCAGAAGTCGATCAAGCCCTGCGGCTGGAGAAATCGGCGCAAGACGCCCTCGACGCCGTGCAAACCGCCGTCGAAAATGAATACCGCCAGTTTTAGGCGGGTCCAAAACAACTGCGTACGGGCGGCCCGGCGGGTCGCCCGCCGTTGTCATAATTCATGTTTTCTAATCTCAACATCAAACGCGCAAACATCAACGACATTGTATCCTTCGTCCTGCTGGTCGTCTTGTCGGCCGCCTTCATCCTGCCGCTCTTCTGGATGATCACCACCTCCCTCAAACCCATCGATCAACTCCTGCTTGATCCGCCGGTCTGGATTCCCACTCCTCTCGAATTTGACAATTATCCCAACGCCCTGGAAGAGCAGCCTTTCCTGCAATACCTGGGCAACTCGCTGCAAATCGCCGCCGCCGCCGTCATCGGCGCCATCATCTCCAACAGCCTGGTCGCCTACGGCTTCTCCCGCGTGGAGTGGAAGGGCCGCGATGCCGTCTTCGTGCTCGTGCTCTCTACGTTGATGCTGCCCTATCACGTGGTCATGATTCCCCTCTTCGTCAGCTTCAGCAAAATCGGCTGGGTGAATACTTGGCTGCCGCTGATCGCGCCCGCCTGGCTCGGCCACCCATTTTTCATCTTCATGCTGCGTCAATTCATGCTGGGCATCCCCAAAGAACTCTCCGAAGCCACCCGCATTGATGGCGGCTCCGAATGGGTCTTGCTCACGCGCGTCATCCTGCCGCTTTGCAAGCCGGCGCTGGCGACGGTGGCGCTCTTTCAGTTCATCTGGTCCTGGAATGATTTCATTGGTCCGCTGATCTATCTCAACGACCGTTCGCTCTATCCGATGTCGCTGGGGTTGGCGCTCTACCATAACTCGCAGGGCATCACTGATTTCAGCATTCTGATGGCCGCTTCAACCATGGCCGTCGTGCCGATCATCATCATTTTCTTCTTCATGCAGCGCGTTTTTATCCAGGGCATATCGCTCACCGGCTTGAAAGGCTAAACCTTGAGCGCAGCCGATCCACTCAACGCGCCGGTCAAGGCGAATACGGGTACACTAATGCTGACGCCACGCAATCGCCGCGAGCTGCGCAAAATAGGCCTGGGCTTGGTTTTCATCTCGCCCTGGATCGCCGGCTTCCTGGCGCTCAACCTCTATCCCATCCTCGCGTCGTTCTATTACAGCCTGACCCGTTACTCGCCGATTTCGTCGCCCCGATTCATCGGACTGTTCAACTACGAGAAGCTGCTCTACTTTGATCCGCTCTTCATCAAGGCGCTCGCCAACACCTTGTATTTTGTCGTCTTCGCCGTGCCTCTGGGCAATATGCTGGCGCTGGCGCTGGCTGTTTTGCTGAATCAGAAGGTCAAGGGATTGTCCGTTTTTCGGACGATCTTCTACTTGCCAAGCATCTTGCCGCTGGTCGCCACCAGCATCGTCTGGACCTGGCTGCTGCATCCGCAGTACGGCGCCGTCAGCGTCATTATGGCTGAGCTTGGCTTGCCCGTGATCAGCTGGTTTTCTGATCCCCAATGGGCGAAACCGGCGCTGATCATGATGAGCATGTGGGGCGCCGGCTGGATGATGCTGATTTATCTTGCCGCCCTGCAAGATGTGCCGCAAGAACTCTACGATGTCGCCTCGCTTGATGGCGCCAGCCTGTGGCGCAAGTTTCGCCATGTCACCGTACCCATGATTAGCCCGATCATTCTCTTCAACACCATCGTCGGCTTGATCGGCGCCTTTCAATATTTCACCGAAGCTTACATCATCACCGAGGGCGGACCGGGCGATTCGACGCTCTTCTATTCGCTTTATCTCTTCCAAAACGCCTTCGCCTATTTCAAGATGGGTTATGCCTCGGCGATGGCTTGGCTGCTGTTTTTGCTGATTCTGATTCTGACATTCATCATCTTCCGCAGTTCAGCCAAGCGCGTCTACTATCACGGCAATTGAGCTGGTCTACTGCTCGCAGATTTCGTCTTCCGCGGACAAGAACGCTTTGTCAAATCGTTTTTGAGGCGAGTGCATTACAGATTGGGTGAATTCTGTTATCGTCTACTGTTGGAGGACGACCGAAAGGACTTCGGCATGAAAATCACCGATATCGAGATTCGACTTTGCAAGCATCAAGAAGAAGTGATGGGCGCAACCGAGCTGCGCGATAGCCACCGCTCTGAGCTTAACTTCCTCATCATCACCATGAAGACCGATGCAGGCGTCGACGGCGTCAGCATGGGATTCGCCGGCATGGGGGCGGAGATGGCCGGCTCGATCGCGGCGCAATCGATCAAGCCCTTCTTCTTGGGCAAGGACCCCTTCGCGCGTGAAAAGCACTGGCACGACTTCCGACGCTACGAACGCCACTGGCACCATACGCCGATCTATTCCTACGGACCCTTCGATATCGCGCTCTGGGATATCGCGGGTAATGTCGCCGGACTGCCGCTCTACAAGCTGTTGGGGCACTGCCGTGAGAAAGTACCGACCTACGTCAGCTCCATGTATCTCGATACGCCGCAAGACTATGCCGACCAAGCCGTGGAATTCAAGCAGAAAGGCTTCCACGGCTACAAACTACACCCGCCGAACGATTTTCAGGAAGCGCTGGAGGCTTACCGGCTCTGCCGCCAGGCAGTCGGCGATGACCCGCATTTCAAACTGATGGCGGATCCGGTCACGGCGCATACCTACTATGAAGAGGCGCTGCGCATGGGGCGTGAATTGGAGAAGCTGGGTTACTATTGGTTCGAAGAACCGCTCTACGATGTGGATTTCAACGGACTGCGCAAGCTGACGCGCGATCTGGATATCCCGATTTGCGGCACGGAGGTCTTGGTTGGCTCGCATTATTCGACCGCCGAATGTATCGCGAGCGGCGTGGTTGATATTGTGCGCAGCGATGTCTCCTGGAAGGGCGGGGTGACGGCGGTGATGAAAACGGCTCATCTGGCGGAAGCCTTTGGCATGCGCTGCGAAGTGCACACGACAATCTATCCGGCGCTGGAGATCGTCAATCTGCATTGCTGCTGCGCGATTGCCAATTGCGAATTCTTTGAGGCGCTGATCCCGAGTTCGCTGATGAAGCTGGGGATAAAGAACCCGGTGCGCATCGACGCCGAGGGCTATGCGCATCCGCCGCCGGGTGATGGCCTCGGCATTGAGTGGGATTGGGACTTTATCGAGAACGCGACAGTCGCTCTGATGTAAGCGAGCGCGAATGTCAGTCAATTGCAGCGTGAAGATTGCGGAGGCACGGATGCTTACAGTCGATACGCATCAGCATTTTTGGAATCTCGACGAAGTAGCCTATCCTTGGCTGAGGCCCGAATTTGGTCCCATTTATCGAAACTTCAGCCCCGATGAATTGGCGCCGCAGCTGGCGGCGGCTGGCGTCGACAAGACGGTAATCGTGCAGTCGATGAATTCATACGCCGATACCGATTCCATGCTGGCGATCGCCGACGCTTACGAATGGGTGGCGGGCGTGGTCGGCTGGCTGCCTCTGCATGATCCGGCGGAAACAGCTAGGAAGCTGGAGGAATACGAGCAGAATCATTATTTCAAGGGTGTGCGGCATCTCATACATGAGGAGCCGAATCCAGACTGGGTGGCGCAGAAGCAGGTGATTGAAAGCTTGCGGATGCTGGCCGATCGCAGGCTGACCTTTGATGTCGTAGCCGTCTTCCCCAATCACCTTAAGCATCTGCCGACCCTGGCGGAGAAAGTGCCCAATCTCAAAATGGTGATCGATCATTTGGCGAAGCCGCCGCTGGGCAGCGCCGAGCGGGCGATCTGGCGCGAGCAGCTGGCGGCAGCCGCCGAAAGCCCGAATGCTTACGCCAAGCTATCGGGCTTGAACACGGCGACTGCCGATTTCGAGCGCTGGACCTACGAAGACATCAAGCCGCTAATTGATTTTGCAATCGAGACATTTGGCGCCGAGCGCTTGATGTTCGGCAGCGACTGGCCCGTGGCCATTCTCGCTGGTGACTACGCCAAGGTCTGGAACGAGACCAACAAATGCCTGGCTCACCTATCCGCAGATGAGCGCGGCGCGATCCTCGGTGGGACGGGGGGCGCGTTTTACAACTTGAGTCGGTAGATTGGTTGCGTCAGACTGTGGGCAGCGGCGTCCCTCCCTGCGCGCTGGATTCATAAGCCGCTTCTACCGTCGCCATCGTGAGCACGGCGTCTTCTACTGATGTGGGCAAGTCTTGCCTCTCTCCGCTGGCATATTGCATCAGGCTCGCCATCGTGCCGATGAAAGCCTCAGGGAACCACGAGCCAGCGATGTCAAGCGTCTGCCAAGTCGGGTCGACTCCTGCTTCCAGCAGGCAATACTCAAAGCGATCGGGCACGCCGGCGGGATAATTCATATTGACGCCGGCGCGGATTTGAATGGCGCCCTTGCTCCCTTCAAACTTGATGAAAGATTGCTGTTTTTCGGCGCCGTAAATATGGCTGTGATTGACGCCGATATTGACGCGCGGATTCTCCCCGTAATCCATGATTATCGTCGAGCGCGCGCCGCCTTGTAGATCGGACGCGCTCGGATGATTCAAGGTTTTGGCGTAGACGCCGAGGGGCTCGCCGCAAAATGAGCGGACGAGATCAATGTAGTGGATGCTGTGGTAGACGATCTCGACCCGGGGCAGCGAGAAAACGAAGGGCCATAGATGCCAGGGCGTGCTGACCTGAACGCGAACTTCCATGTCGTAAAGCTCGCCAATATGGCCGCGCTCGATCATATCGCGGGCGGCGATGATAAAGGGGGCGAAGCGCAGTTGAAAGTTTACCGCGGCGACTAGCTCGCGTTCGCGGCAGATGCGCAGAATCTCGCGCGCTTGCGACAGGTCTTCGCCCATCGGCTTCTGGATCAGCGCGGCGCGACCCCGCGGCAGCGCAAGCAGGATGTCGGCGATGGCGCTTCCGGGCACGGCGATATCAAAAACAGCCTCCGCCGGCGCGTTTTCGATTGCGCTCGCCAGCGAGTCGTAGACTCGCGGAATACCGAAGTTCTCAGCCATCATGGCGGCGCGCTGCCGATCGATATCAAAGCCGCCGACGACTTCAAAGCCGGCGATCTGGTAAGCGGGGTAATGAGCCGCTTCGACGATGCCGCCCAATCCAATGCTGACGATGGGCAGGGGATCGGCGGGAAGATTCGCCGATTGGCGGAGGTCAAAGGCGGGCATGAAATGTTATCCTCATAAGCAACGTTTCGACCAGATTATAACCCTGAGGGAAACCATGACGAGCGTCAAATGGAGCGATGACGAGGGGCTGTTCAGCCTGGCTCGGCGGGAACTGTTCACGGCGGTGGTGGGCGATATCATGGACAAGCTGGGATTTCTACATCAGTTTTTGCCGCCGCGCATACGTCCGCTGCGGGCGGATATGGTGGTCATCGGGCGGGCGATGACGGTGCTGGAAGCCGATGTCTACAGCGAAAGCGCCTCTTCTGCGGGCGGCGTGGCGATGGCGCAATCCTTCGGCTTGATGTTTGAGGCGCTGGACGACCTGAAGCGGGACGAGGTCTATGTTTGCGCGGGCGCGTCGCCGCGTTATGCGCTTTGGGGCGAGTTGATGAGTACGCGCGCCATCAAGCTGGGGGCGGCCGGCGCTGTCGTCGATGGCTACCTGCGCGACACGCACGGTATCCTGGCGCAGAACTTTCCCGCCTTTTCTCACGGCGCCTACGCGCAGGATCAAGGACCGCGCGGCAAGGTGATTGACTTTCGCGCGCCGATTGAGATGGAGGGCGTGCGCGTCAATACGGGCGACATCGTTTTTGGCGATGTGGATGGCGTGCTGGTTGTGCCGCGCGAGGCGGAAGAGGAGATCTTCATGGGCGCAATCGAAAAGGCGCGCGGCGAAAAGCTGGTGCGGCAGGCGATTGAGCAGGGCATGAGCGCAAGCGAGGCTTTCAAGAAGTTCGGTATCATGTGAGCGTCCGCCATCATTCGAGGTACTGCCGTTTCGCTGAACTCGTCAATGACGGTCCGGCTTGTGCTTTCTGGCGGCTTGCTGAGAACAAGAGGATGCGTAGAAATGACTAGCCATGTCGACGGACTCCAAGCAGAGATCGAAGAACTGAGAAGCAGCAACGTCTGGATGTCGGTAGTTCCGCTGATGCCGGCGGCATTCGCGCTCTATGCAGTCGCGACGCGCTCGCCAGATCCCGCTCCAGGTTCCCTGCCCGGTGTCTTCTTGCTGCTCCTGACCCCCGCGGTTTGGTGGCTCTTGCACAAGTCATATTATCGCGTCGCCGCCCTGGCGCTTGTCGTCGGATTGTTCTGCGCGAATCTGCTGCTGATCCACGGGACTGCTCTGGCGGAAACGGCGCTATTTCTGGCATTGCCGGTGGGATTATCGGCTGTATTGATTGGCATCCCCGCCGGCGCCGTCGCGGCCGTCGCTTGCTCGATTTATCTGCTATTCGGCACCGCGCAGATCGACGCGGTTCTGCGGAGCGTTGCGGTCATCAATCTTTGGGCGACGCTCTGGATGATCTGGCTATCCGCTCGTCCGCTTCTGCTAGCCAGGAAATGGTTCGAAGGCAGCTATCATCAGAGCCGCGCGGCATTGGAAAAGAGCCGCGATTATCAGTTTCAGCTTCGGCAAGCGCTGGACGATTTGACAGAAGCCCATCACCAACTCACGCAGCTTAACCGGTTGGCTCATGACCTGCGCCATCAAGCGGACGAGGCGCGCCGCTCCAAGGAACAGTTCGTCGCCAACGTGAGCCACGAATTGCGCACGCCGCTCAATATGATTATCGGTTTCAGCGAGATGGCGATGAACTCGCCACAGACCTATGGGCGCAATATTCCCCAGTCTTTGTTGGCCGACCTGGAGATTGTCTTGCGCAACAGCCAGCACCTGTCCAGCCTGATTGACGATGTGCTCGACCTCAGCCAGATCGAAGCCGGACAAATGGCTTTGATGAAGGAAGGCGCAGCGCTAGGCGAGATCATAGACGAGGCGGTGACGGCAGTGCGGCCGCTGTTCAACTCCAAGGGCTTGACCTTGCGCCGCGATATCCCGCCGAACCTGCCGGAACTGTATTGCGATCGCGTGCGCATCAGGCAGGTCTTGCTCAACCTATTGAGCAACGCGGGCCGCTTTACCGAGCGGGGCGGTGTATCGGTATGCGCGCGGCTGGAAGTGGACGCCATCATCGTCAGCGTGGCCGACACCGGTCCCGGCATCAGCGCCGATGAAATCAGCGAGATCTTCAAACCCTTTCAACAATTGGATGGTTCCGTGCAAAGTTACTGGGCGGGCAGCGGCTTGGGCTTGAGCGTCAGCAAGCATTTCGTGGAATTGCACCGGGGCCGGATGTGGTTGGAAAGCGAGCAGGGACAGGGCGCGACCTTCTATTTTCGCCTGCCCGTTGAAGAGTCGATCTCGTCGGCAGCTGACGGAGTGATGCGCTGGTTCTCACCCTATTCGACCTATGTCGAACGAAGTCATATTCCATCACTTCCTGCGACGGCGGATCGTCCACGCCTAATCGTGGTTGAAGAGGGAAAAGCCTTAAGCCGGCTGCTCGCCCGTTATTTGGACAATGCGGAACTTGTGCCGGTGGTCAGCATTGAAGAGGCGCTTGAAACGATTGCGGCTTTCCCGGCGCAGGCGCTGCTGGTGAACGAAGCCTCCGTGGGCGAAAGCCTGGAGCGGATCGAAAATGAGATCGCCTTGCCCTTTGGACTGCCGGTGTTCGTCTGCTCGCTGCCGGGGGTCGGCGACGCCGCCGATTCCCTTGGCGCGGTTGATTACTTGATCAAGCCAATCTCGCGGGACGATTTGTTGGCGGCGCTGGATCGCCTCGGGAATGAAGTCAATACGATTCTAATTGTGGACGATGAGCCGGATGTCTTGCGCTTGTTCCGGCGCATGCTGGCTTCGGCCGGGCGCAGTTACCGCGTGCTGCGGGCGAGCAGCGCGGGACAGGCGCGGCAGATCATGGCGGATACGACGCCGGATGTGGTCTTGTCTGACCTGGTCATGCCGGAGCAGGACGGCTATCAGTTGATCGCTGAGATGAAAGCCGATCCGACGCTGCGTGATATTCCCATCGTGGTCACTTCGGCGCGCGATCCCTCAAGCCAGCCGACCGTGAGCAAGTCGCTTGCGGTCCTGCGCGGCGGCGGCATTGCGATTCCCCAGTTGCTGACGGCGATATCGACCTTAGTCGGCGTCTTATCTCCGGGCGCTGTCAAGCTGCGCATCGAGGGCGGCGAGGAGCTGGCGCTGGCTGAGGGGCTTGCTCAGGAAGCCGGCGGCGCCGAGGCTTAGCGCCAAATCGCGCTGCGGCAAGATAGTGCAGACGATGACGGGGATGTCGCCGAGTTGGGGATGGGCGCGGAAACGCCCAAGCAATTCCCAGCCATCCATGTCTTGCAGCAGCACATCCAGCAGGATGATATCGGGCATGGTCGCTTCTGCCAGCGCCAGCGAACGCGCGGGATCGCTTTCGCACTGCAAACCGTAGCGCGTGTCGGCGGTGTAACGCTGGAGCAGCTGCAGCGTATCGGGATTGTCATCGATTGCCAGCACGGTGATCTGCCTGTCTGTCGGCAACGTCAGGCGAAATACGCAGACTTGATCGCCAGCCGCATCAGCATCGTGAAACAGCGTTCCGCCGGAGAAGCTGAGCAGTTCGCGCGCCACGCTTAAGCGCTCCGCCCCTATCTGGTCCGCCGCCAGCGAGCCATAGCCGGTGACGGATATATGCACATGCCGGTCGCCAATCTGTTGCTCGGCGCGGACGACGAGCCGCCCCTCTTGCATCCAGTCCAGCGCGGTCGTGATGACATTCAAGAGCGCCTGCCGCGTCGGCGCCAGCTGCAGCGCCAGCCTTGGCAGTCCTTCGGCCGGAGCATATTCGAGGGCAACCGGTGATGACTGAAGCATCGGTTCGGCGGTCTCCAGCGCCGAGCGAATCAAAGCGTCGACCTCCACCGATTCGCGGGAGAAAGCGGCTTGCGACCAAGCCAACTCGTCACCGAGAACCTGCGGATCCGGAGGGCTGGTTGGTTCGGCGCTTTCCAGCTTGCAGCGCGTCCAGATAAGGTCCGCCAGCACAGCCAGCGCTAGTTTTTCCTGTCGGCGCAACTGGCGCACGCTCAAACCCAGATCGTTGCCGACCTCGAATTGCGTGAGCTGTTCCGTATAGCGACCGTGCAGGATATGATAATAGCGCCAGGACCTTGATTGAGCCGGCGCCTCATCGTCCGGTTTAAGCGATTCGATAGCTTCCAGCAGCCGGCGACGCAGCGCGGCAATGGCGTCGACGCGGTTCTCCAGGCCGAGAAATGCCATCAATCGGCTGTCGCGCAGGGCGGCCGGATCGTACAAGTGCGTCAGCGCCGCGCGCAGCTCGCTTTCCAAAGTAGCGCGGTCGATATTCTTGATCATGTCCTCTGTGTGTCCGCTTGATGTCTGCCTCAATTCTAAAACGCATTTTGATTGGGGCGTCCGATAAGATATTATCCAAAAGTGAAGCCAAGCGCTATTTCGCTGTTTTGGCATAGACTTTTTTAGAGGAGAAGAAAGATGAATTGCAAAACTGTTTTTGCGGCTATTGCCTTAGTGTTGGTTTTCACTCTATTGGGCAGTGCGCTCGCTCAGGACGACATGGTGACGGTCGTCTATTGGGACGAGCCGCAGAGCCCCGGGGCCGAGGTGGTCATCAATCAGATCATCGAGAATTTCGAGGCGGCCAACCCCGGCGTTGATGTCGTGCGCGAAGTCATCGGCTGGGAAGTCCTGCGCGACATCGCCAAGACTTCGATTGAAGCGGGCGAAGGTCCAGACATCATGTATTACGATGCCGGTCCGGGTTATATGGGCATCCTGGCGACCGCTGGTCTGCTCTACCCGCTGGACGACGCTTATGCGCAATACGGCTGGGACGACCGCCTGGTGCCGACTTCGCGCGCTTTCACCACCTTTGATGGCAGCGTCTATGGCGTCGGTCATGAGCTTGAGGGCGGTGGCTTGTACTGGAACAAGACGATCTTCGCCGAAGAAGGCTTGGAGCCGCCGGCGAACATGGACGAACTGATGGCGCTCTGCGGGACTTTCCGCGAGCTTGGCTATGATGTGCCGATGGCGGCTGGCTGGGCTGACATCAACGGCATGGCGCTGACGCACAACTGGTATCCGATTCTGCAGAACCTGGTGGGTCCGGACATGATCGCGGCGGCGATCTCGGGCGAGCATCCCTGGACCGATCCCGGCATCGTTGACGCGATGAATATCGTCGCCGGCGACATGGTTGACGCGGGCTGCTTCAGCGAGGATGCCGGCAGCCTGGGCTTCCTGGAAGGCAATATGCTCTTCTACTCCAGCCAGGCGCCGATGATGCAGATGAGCACCTGGGCGATGCAGTTCCTGACCTTCCAGTACCTGATCGTCGATGACATCGGCTTCATGGCTTACCCGCCCTTCGAGGGCAAGCCGGGCGCCTTCAAGATGAGCCTGGGCGGCACCTGGGTCGTGATCGGGGATACCGAGCATCCGGAAGAGACGCTGGCGCTGCTGGATTACTTCGTATCGGAAGAGGCGCTGCCGCTTTGGATCGAAGCCAAGCTGCTGCCTGTGCTTTCGGGCATCGACTATAGCCAGTTTGATTTGCCGCCGGTCTACGCCGATTTCACCACCCTCGTCTCGAACTGGACGGGTCCGGTCGGCTACCACGTCGATATCCTGACGCCGGCGCACTTCACCACCGTGATGTGGGAAGGCTTGCCCGAGGTCGCGGCTGGCCGGCGGACGGCGGAGGAGCATGCCGCCAACATGCAGGCGGAGATGGACAAAGCTATCGAAGAAGGCACGAACTTCGATATTACGGGGTAACCCCTTATAAGTACGGGTAGGGACGACACTTGTGTCGCCCTCACCCACAGGCGCAGATGTGTAAACGGGCGATTCAAGAATCGTCCCTACAACTGCCTTCTGTGTCGGAAACCGTAGGGGCGACCCTTGGGTCGCCCGCTTTCAACCACAAGGTTCTCGGTTTGAATCAGCGCTACCCAACCCGAACTTCAATGCGCTTGTGCGACTACGACTACCGGCAATCAGGCGTTTACTTCATCACCGTGTGTACACATCAGCACATCAGCTTGTTCGGACAAATTGCCGATGGCGAAATGGTGCTGAACGAATTAGGCAAGGTCGTAAATTCTGAGTGGCTACATGTTGCGAAGGCGCGCGCCAATGTGCTCCTGGATAGCTATGTAATAATGCCAAATCACCTGCATGGCATTGTCATCATCGACAACGAAAACGCACGAGTTGATGCCAAACGTGATTCAGCCGAAAATGGCAAATGCTCAGGTACGTTGCCGTCCGGCTCGTTGGGCGCAATTGTCGGTTACTTCAAGGCCGCAGTCAGCAGGCGTGGCAAGGCTCTGGTATTGGATTGCAGTCAGCGGATTTGGCAGCGAAATTACTATGAGCACATCATCCGTAACGAGAAGACGCTCAATGAAATACGCAATACATCCTAGAGAATCCAGCGAGATGGTCCGAGGATGAACTGTACGACGCGTGAGACATCCGCATTTCAGTTCGGGCGACCCAAGGGGCGCCCCTACAGATTCCCATTTTTTGAGATGGCTATGGGGCCGGGGGTGGGGTTGGCAACAAAACGTCCGTCCGCTGTCCGCTGGATGTCTGCCGCTCGTCCAAAACGCAATCCGAAGAGGCGTCCGTTACGATAATATCAAAGAGTGAAGCCGAGCGCATTTTGTCGAGCTTGGCATAGTTTATTGAAGGAGAGGAAAGATGAATCGCTTAAACGTATTGCGGGGGGCTAGAATAATTGCTCTCCTGTTGGTGTTTGCCCTTTTGGGCAGCGCCACCGCCCAAGACCCGGTGGAAATCCTGTATTGGGATCAGGTAAGTGGCGATGAGGCCCAAGCGGTTATTGAAACGATCATCGCGAACTTTGAGGAGGCGCACCCGAACATCAAGATCAGCCGCGAAGTTTATACCTTGGAACAGCTGACAGACATTTCTAGGACGGCCATTGAGGCGGGCGAAGGTCCCGACATCATGTATTACGACTCCGGACCGGCCTACGGCGGCATCCTTGGTAATGCCGGACTGCTCCTGCCGCTTGAAGAGGCTTATGCTGCCTATAACTGGGACGAACGACTCGTGTCCGTGTCCAGAGATTGGACAACCTACGGCGGGACGGTATATGGCGTTGGCCATGAATTTGAAGCGCAAGGCTTGTATTGGAACAAGCGGATCTTCACCGACGAAGGCCTCGAAGTACCGTCGACATTTGAAGAGATGGTCGCATTGTGTGGGACTTTCCGCGAGCTCGGATACGATCCGCCGATGGCGGCGGGCTGGGCCGATTGGGGCGGTTTCCCCATTTCCCACAATTGGTACAACATCCTCGCCAACTCTGTTCCGAGCGACACCGTTGCGGCCGCGATCTCCGGCGAGTATCCCTTTAACTCGCCCGATATCGTCGCTTCCTTAGACCTGGTAGTCGGCTTGGTCGAGGCCGGTTGCTACGACGAGCAGGGTTCGGCAACCAGTTTCCTCGATGGCAATGCGAAGTTTTACACCGGTCAAGCGCCCATGATGCTGATGAGCACCTGGGCGATGCAGTTCTTCACCGACGAGATCACGGACGAGTTCGGCTTCATGATCTTGCCGCCGATTGAAGGTGGTGAACAGACAATGATCCAATTGATGGGCGCCGTCTGGTACATCATTGGCGACACCGAACACCCGGAAGAGGCTTTGACATTCCTGAACTATCTAGTGTCTGAGGAAGCGTTTCGGCTTTGGGTTGAGGGCGCCAAGCTGCTGCCCGGCGTCACCGGAGTTGACTTTAGCGGCTACGATGTAAGACCCGTCTACCGCGATTTCCTCAACCTTGTCTCAGGTTGGGAGGGTCCAGTGGGCTATCATCTCGATGTGCTGACGCCAGCGAACTTCAATACCACGCTGTTTGAAAGCACTGTCGAAATGGCTGCGGGCCGGCTGACGTCTCAAGAAGTGGCCGACCGCATCAACGCCGAAATGGAAAGAGCAGTCGAGGACGGCAGACACGCCGATATCACGGGGTAGGTGATTTAACCCCCCTCAATCCCCCCAAAGCATTGGGGGGAAGCTGTTTTCACAGCGGAGAATCTCCCCTTCCCTGATGCTTCGGGATGCCCGCCATAGAGATGGCGGGAGAGGGGCAGGGGGATGGGGTTGGAAAACCATCGGGCGACATGATAGTGCGCGTAGACCCTGCACGTCTGTCGCCCCTACAGCCGTATTTTATGTAGAAAGTGTAGGGGCGAGCCTTGGCTCGCCCGCAGCGTAAGACCTAGAACTTGGACAAGGAAACGTGACCGACAGCATCCGCCAATTCTTCGCCGACCGCAAGCTGCGCGATTACGCGACCGGTTACGCCTTCGTCCTGCCGGCACTGGTGATGTACGTGGTTTTCGTCGTCTACCCATTCTTTTACACAATCTACCTCAGTCTTACCAAATGGGATGGCGCCAAGCCGGTCAAAGAGTTTGTTGGCTTCCTGAATTATGAGAAGCTCTTCGCCGATCCACGGCTTTGGAGCGCGCTGAGCCACAACTTTATCTGGATCATTCTGGGCACGTTGGCGCCGGTCGCTATCGGTTTGTTCCTGGGTGTGCTGCTCTGGCGCGGCGTGCGCGGCATGGTATTCTTCCGCACGGTGTATTTTCTGCCGGTGGTGCTGGCGCCGGTGGCGGTCGGCATCATCTGGAAGTGGATGTACAACCCGCAATTTGGTCCCATTAATTCGACGCTGAGGGCGGTCGGCTTGGACGTTTTGGCGAAAGGCTGGCTGGGCGACCCCTATTTGGCGCTGCCCGCTATAATCCTGGCCGGCGTATGGGGTTATTTCGGCTTCTGCTTTGTCGTCATTATGGCGGGCCTGCAGAACGTCGACATGGAGCAGATTGACGCCGCGCTGGTCGATGGCGCCAATGGTGCACAGCGCCTGTGGTATATCATCATTCCCGGGTTGCGGCATGTGCTTACGATGATCACCGCCTTTACACTCATCCTGGGTGTCAACGTCTTTGATATCGTCTGGATCACCACCCGCGGCGGTCCTGGCCGCGCGACTCACGTCATCGCCACCTATACCTATAACACCGCCTTTCGCGAAAGCTACGTCGGCTATGGCTCGGCGCTGGCGATCGTGATGGGGCTGGTGTCGCTGGTCGTGTCTTTCATCTTTATCAGCATACGCGAGCGGGGAGGCGATTAGCTATGCCAACCCCACCCCCCGGCCCCCTCCCCGAAGCATCATGGAGGGGGAGCGAACGCATGCGAATTCGAGTATTCTCTGTTGGATCTCATCCTGTTTACAGATCTTGCAGAAACCTTCCCCCCATTGCAATGGGTCGCGTAGACACTGACCGTCGGGGGACCGAGGGGGTTAATGGATTCGCATCAGGCGAGCGGGGAGGCGATTAGGGTAATGGCGAGCGCAGTGACAGTCCGCCCGCGCCGTCCAATGGGTTTCTGGATCGCCAAAGGCGCCCAATACGGCATGCTGATCCTCTTTGCGGTCTTCGTGCTGGTGCCCTTCATGTGGGTGATCTTCACCGCGCTGAAGTCGAACCTCGAGATTGCCCAAGAACCCTTGGGACTGCCGCCAAACTGGCGCTTTGAGAATCTTGCGCAAGCTTGGAACCAAGGAAAGTTCAGCCGCTATTTCATCAACAGCGTGATCGTGACCGTTCCCATAGTCATACTGGTTGTGAGCCTGTCTTGCCTGGCTGGTTACGGTTTGGCGCGTCTTAAGATGCCGGGCAGGATGCTCATCTTTTATTTCTTTTTGGTCGGGCTGATGGTGCCCTTCACGGCGATCATGATCCCGCTCTTTTATATCTTGCGCGATATCGGCGTTCTGGGCACTTATTGGGCGATGATCTTGCCGCAGACGGCCATATCGCTGCCCTTCGGCATTTTCTTCATGCGCGCCTTTTTCTCGGGCCTGCCCTACGATTTGACCGACGCCGCCAAGATCGACGGCTGCAACGATTTCGGCGTCTTCCGGCGCGTGATGCTGCCACTGGCGGGTCCGGCTGTGGCCGCCCTGATCGTCTTCAACTTCATGGGCTCCTGGAACGCCTTCCTGCTGCCGCTGATTTATTTGCAGTCCGACAAGCTGCGGCCCGTCATGACCGGCATGATGTTCTTCACCACCCGTTGGGGACCCGATTACAGCATGTCCATGGCCGGCACGCTGATCGTCATGGCGCCGATTATGGCGGTGTATTTGGTCTTCCAGCGCCAATTCATCCAAGGCCTGACTGCGGGCGCGGTGCGGGGGTGAGAGTCAGGGGATGGGGGGAAGGAGAGACAAAATGCCAATAAAAGCCGTTTTCAACGAAGACCACGAAGCGACTTTGGTCGAATACGACGAACGCCCGCTGCTGCCCAACGAAGTGCGCATCCAGACCGAATACGCCAGTGGCAAGCATGGTACGACCATGCACATGATGGACGGCCGCAACCGACAGGGACTCCGCTGGGACGACGAAAAGCGCATCTATCTGCCCAGTGATGAGCCTGATCCAGATCCAGTGCCCGATTCAAAGGTCGGCACCAGCGGCGTCGGCGTCATTAGCGAGGTTGGCGCTGCTGTCCGCGACTGGCAGGTAGGCGATCGCGTCTTCGGTTTCATGGACGTCAGCGAGACCAACATCATCACCGTCGATCGTCCAGCCGACTTCATCTGGCCCGGCTTTGCCGAACCCTCGCCCTGGCTGATCTGGGAACTGGGCGATCTCGATCCGCTGACGGCGCTCTGCTTCGAACCGGCTTATGTGGCGGTCAATAGCGTGCGCGATTCCAATCTGCGCTTTGGCGATGCGGTTGCCGTTGTCGGGCTGGGCGCCATCGGTCTGCTGACGGTCAAAGTGGCGGCTTTGACTGGAGCGGAAGTGATATTCGCGGTCGATCCGATTGCCAATCGTCGCGAATTGGCGCTGGATTATGGCGCGAATCATGTCATTGATCCCTTCGCTGTGGACGCGGCGCTGGAGATCAAAACGCTGACCGGCGGCGCCGGCGTCGATGTGGCGATTGAGATCAGTGGCGTTGGTTACGCGGCGCTGGTTACTGCGATACGGGCGGCGCGCTTTGGCGGCACCGTCTGCCAGGCCGGCGCCATCATCGGCAACGGGGCTGAATTGTGGCTGGGGCGCGAGTTTCTGACGAACAGCCTCAAGATGGTCGTCCCGCGCGGCAATGGCGCCATGGAATTCGCGCCCAGCGATTATCCCTTGTGGGATCAGTATCGGGTTTACGACGCCATCGTCAGCATGATGAAGCAGGACAAATTGACTGTGCCCGGGCTGATCAACCCGCTCGTCTCCATCGAGGAATTCCCGGAGACTTTCGAATTAATCAAGCACAGCCCGAGCGACGTGGTCAAATACGGCGTCCGCTTCTAAATAACACAGCTTATTGAAAAAGGAGAAATGTGATGGTCGCGCGCGCAGCGGTATCCTCTGTGACGATTAATCGGCTATTGGGATTTGAGACCTATTTGCCGACTCCCGACAACTCAAAAATGATAAAGGCGCCAGCCATTGATTCCACGCGGCCCGATGGCTGGGAAACACGGGCGCCCAGCCATAGCCTGCTGGAGTTGCCAGCCGAGGTGGCCGCACAGGGTTACGACTGTTTCGACCTTTCCATGCTGCACTTGCCCAGCGTGGAGCGCGCTTATCTCGCCGACGTGCGCGCCGCCTTTGAAGATGCGGGGGTGGAGATCTTCCAGCTGCTCATTGATACGGGCGAGATCGGCAGCCCAGACCCGCAAGAAAGCAGCGCCGGCATCGCCCACACCAAGTTCTGGATCGAGCGGGCGGCCGAACTGGGTGCTAGTGGCGTGCGCTATGTGCCCGGCGATAGCGAATCGACGCCCGAAACGATGTGGGCGACAGCGGACGCCTTCCGCGAGCTCTTTGACTTCGCCTTCGAACGCGGCTTGAAGCCGGCCACCGAGAATTATCGAATCTTCACCAACAAAGCCCTTAACCTGCTGCAGCTTGTGGAGCTGTCAGAGCGCGATTACGGCTGGATCGCCGATTCTGGCAACCCTAGAGATTCGGGCGAGCAGGAAACCTTTGCCAAGCTGCTGCCGGGCGCGACCTCGATTCACGCCTGGGCGCCACCGACCGAAGACGGGCGGGCGGACTTGGTGGCGTTTCGGCGCTATATGACCATGTCGCGCGCTGCCGGCTTTGACGGTCCCATCATGCTGCACGGCGCTTATCAAATGGACAACTTCGCTTGGGCGCCGGATCTCTGGAGCGGCGTCGACGAATTTCGGGCGGCAGTCCACGCGGTATTCGGTGAAGACAGCGCATGACAGCGCCTATTCGCGTCACCGTCTGGAACGAATTCTGGCACGAGAATCCCAAGCATTGGGAAACGGTGCAGACCTCCTGGATGAGCCACGGTTATAGCAAAGAAAGCGCGATCGAAGAAACCGAAGGCGTCCGCGCGATTTATCCCGACGGCATCCACGAAGCCATTGCCGCTCCCTTGCGCAAGTGGGGCTTTGTCGTACAGACCGCAAAGCTCGATGAACCCGAGCATGGCTTGACTCAAACCGTGCTCGAGGAGACCGATGTCCTGATCTTGTGGGGTCACATGGTGCACGAACAGTTCGATGACGCCATCGCCGAGCGCGTCTACCGGCGCATCGTCGACGAGGGCATGGGCTTCATCGCGCTGCATTGGGGCGCCGGTTCCAAGGTCTTCAAGAAGCTCATGGGCACGTCCTGCTTGATAACCCCAATCGTCAATGCCGCGCCGGAACGGCTCTGGGTGATCGAAAGCGATCATCCCATCGCCAACGGTTTGGAGACATCCTTCGTAGTGCCACAGACGGAAATATACGCCGAGCCATTCGATATTCCCGCGCCCGATACGATTGTATTCATCAGTTCCTGGCCAACCGGCGAGGTCTGCCGCAGCGGCTGCTGCTTTCAGCGTGGGCGGGGGCGGGTCTTCTTCTTCCGTCCCGGGCATGAAACTTATCCCATCTACTATCAGAGCGAAGTCCAGCAGGTCATCGCCAATGCGGTCCGCTGGGCGGCGGGATAAAACGAGAGGACTTCTCATGCCGCGAAAGCTGGCATTCACCGGTGGATACAACATTGGACTGGTCGAATACGACGAGCGGCCCCTGGCGCCAGATGAAGTGCGGGTACAAACCGAATACGCCTCCGGCAAGCACGGCACGCCCCTGGCGATCATGGCTGGCCTCAGCGAGCGCGGTCAAGTATGGGATGACGAGATGCGCCTCTTCGTTCCAGAGGAAGGGGCGGACGGACGCTATGACCTGAGCGGCTCGCCTGTCGGCGCCAGTGGTGTCGGCAGCATAATCGAGGTCGGTTCGGAAGTCTCGGATTGGCAGGTCGGGGACCGAATCATCGGCTTCCTGGATGTCAGCGAGACCAACATTGTAACGACGCGGCGAAAGCTGCCTTGGGATGGTCCGCCACTGTGGCTGGATGGCTGCCTTTGGCATTTGGGCGATATTGACCCGCTAGACGCGCTGGGTTTCGAGCCAGCATTCGTTTCCTTTCACTGCATTCGCGAATCGAACCTCCGTTTTGCCGATACAGTTGCCGTCATCGGCTTGGGCGCGATCGGTCTGCTGACGGTTCGCCTGGCGGCGCTGAGCGGCGCCGAACAAATCTTCGCCGTCGACCCGCTGCCGAAGCGGCGGGAATTGGCGCTGGATTATGGCGCGCATCACGCGCTCGACCCATTCGAGGTGGACGCCGCGCTGGAAATCCACAAGTTGACCGGCGGACCTGGAGTCGATGTAGCGATTGAATTAAGCGCCACATATCAGGGCTTGCAATGCGCGATACGCGTGACGCGGATGGAAGGCACGATCTGCGCCAGCGGCGTCTATCAGGGCGAGGGGCGGGAGCTTTGGCTGGGGCGCGAATTCCACCGCAATCGCTTGACTATGATTGTGCCGCATGGCTGTTTCTTGGGGCACAAGCCGCGCGACTACTCGCGTTGGGACGAATATCGCGCTTACGACGCCATCATCAGCATGATGCGTCAGGGCGCGCTGACCGCGCCGGGATTGATCCAGCCACTCGTCTCGCTGGATGAGGGACCCGCTGTTTGGGGCCACGTTGTGAACGAGCCGGCGGAAGTGGTAAAGTTTGGCATACGATTTTGAGCATGAGACGACAATAAATGGAGGAATCTTATGGTTAGCGCAGCCGTTTCAACAGTTACCTTGATGAAGCAATTAGGCAGCCCAATGTACGAGCTTGACCTTGAAGCCGGGCGGCAAACAGGCGCTCCGGTCGAGCCGCCGTCAATCGATTTGCTCGATGTGCCGGCCAAAGCCGCATCGCGCGGCTTCCACAGCTTTGATCTCAGCGTCTATCACCTGCCGAGCATTGAGCGCGGTTATTTGGCTGACGTGCGCGCCGCCTTTGAAGACGCGGGGGTGGAGCTGTTTCAGTTGTTAATTGATACGGGCGATGTAGACAGCGCCGATCCGGATGCGCGCGCCGCCGGCGTCACGCATATCAAGCGCTGGATGGAGATTGCCGTCGACTTGGGCGCGCGCGGGGTACGCTACGTCCCGGGTGACGGCGAGCCAACGCCAACGACGATTTGCGCGAGCGGCGAAGCCTTCCGCGAACTCTTTGATTTCGCCGTGGATCTTGGGTTGAAGCCCGCCACCGAGAATTACCGGCACTTCAACATGAAAGCGGGCGATCTGCTCGGTGTTCTCGAACAGGCCGAACGCGACTACGGTGTGATTGCCGACTTCGGCAATGCCCGCGGACCGGACAAGTATGAGACCTTGGAAGCGATCATGCCGCGCGCCACCTCGATCCATGCCTGGGCCGAGGTTGACGAAAACGGGGACCTGATCAGCGAAGACTTTCAGCGCTGCTTGACGATCGCGCGCGACAACGGCTTTGACGGACCCATCATGCTACAGAGCGGCTATCCGGTGGACGTCTTCCAACGTACGCGTGAAGTTTGGACGCGCGTTGACGAAATGCGAGAAGAAGTGCGAGCTGTATTTGGCGACGCGCTAACGAACGGAGCTTAGCTTATGTCAGCGCCAATTCGCGTAACCGTATGGAACGAATTTTGGCACGAGAATCCGCTTCATCACGCCGAAGTTAAGGCGCGCCTGGCGAACTATGGGTTCAGCGAAGACCGACTGATCAACGCCACTGAGGGGGTGCAAAAGGTCTACCCGGAGGGCATGCACAAGGTGATTGCCGATCACCTTAGCAAGCAAGGCTTTGCCGTCCGCACAGCGACGCTGGATGACCCTGAGCACGGGCTGACGGAAGACGTCCTGGCTGAGACCGATGTCTTGACCTGGTGGGGTCATGCCGCGCACGACCAGGTTGACGATGAGATCGTCGAGCGGGTGCATGAGCGCGTGAACATGGGCGGCATGGGGCTTATAGCGCTGCATTCCGCGCATTATTCCAAGATATTCAGGAGACTGATGGGCACGACCTGCATGTTGAAGACTCGCGAGGCAGACGAAAAGGAACGGATCTGGGTGATCGAGCAGGGACATCCCATCGCCGCTGGCTTGCCGGAATACTTCGAGATTCCCCAGACGGAAATGTACGGCGAGCCATTTGACGTTCCCGCGCCGGATACGTTGGTCTTCGTCAGTTGGTTCCAGGGTGGCGAGATCTTCCGCAGTGGCTGCTGTTACCATCGCGGACGCGGCAAGGTCTTCTATTTTCGTCCGGGCCATGAAACGCTGCCCATCTATTTTCAGCCCGAGGTGCTGCAGGTGATCAGCAATGCCGTGCGCTGGGCGGCGCCGTCCGGCGGTCCTGAACTGAAATTCGGCGATCATCCGCCGCTTGAAACTTTGGATTGATCAGGCTTACACCATCCACACGGGGAACAGCGAACTATGAAACTGTTGACCTACGATAGCGGCAGCGGACCGCGCTGCGGCGTCTTGAGCGACGAGTTGGTGGTCGATGTGTCCGCGCTGCTCGGCGTCGATCAAACCTTGCGCGACGTCCGCGCCCTGCTTGAGTTGGGCAACGCGCCGATTGAGCGCGTTCGCGACGCCTTGGCAAGTGATATCGCGGCGCCCGCTGTGCCTTTGCCGATGGCGCCGCTTCGCGCTCCCGTCCTGCAGCCGCCGACGGTGCGCGACTTCTTCAGCTATGAGGGTCATGCGAGCGGGCAAGGCGCGCGAGAACTGCACGAGGCTTGGTATCGGCTGCCGATCTTTTACTTTTCCAACACCTTGCGCATCTTCGGGCCGGAAGACGAGGTGCCAATCCCCTCGGCGACCGATCGCCTTGATTATGAAATGGAGCTGGGCTGCGTAATCGGGCGCGAAGGCAGTGACATCAATGCCGCCGATGCATTGGATTACATCGCCGGCTTTTGCATCTTCAACGATTTTAGCGCGCGCGACTTGCAGTTTGACGAAATGGCGGTTGGGCTGGGACCGGCCAAGGGCAAGGACAGCGCCACCAGCCTCGGTCCCTGGCTGGTGACAAGCGACGAAATGGCGCCCTATTTGCGCGATGGCAAGCTGCATGTCAAATGCGCAGTGCGGGTGAATGGCGAAGTATGGCTGGATGAGGGCGATGGCGGCGCCGCCCATTTCAGTTGGTGCGATTTTGTCGAGCGCGCCTCCAAAGACAGCCGCATTGTGCCGGGCGATGTGATAGGGAGTGGCACGGTCTCCGGCGGCTCCATCCCCGAGGCGATCGCGCGCGGCATCAGCGGCGCCCGCTATTTGCAACCGGGCGATGTAGTCGAGCTGGAAGTCGAAGGAATCGGCACGCTTCGCAACACGCTCGCTCCCAAAGAGAACGACGATCCCAACTATCGCTACAAACCGCGGGCATAAGCGCCAATCCAATCTGCCAACTTATATTCTTTGGAGCGACCGACTGCCGCGCGTAGACACAGCGGGTCGGTCGCCCGTTTCATTTGTCATACGATGCAGGCGGCGAAAAAGGACGAACAAGTAAACTGCTGTTACAATGCACTTTCTGAATAAGAGTACAAAGGCGGTGGCAAACAACATGAACGCGGAAGAAATCTCAAGCGTCGCCTGCGTTGGCGGCGGCACGATTGGCTTCTCCTGGGCGGTCCTCTTTGCCCAACATGGCCTGCGGGTGAAAATCTATGATATCTCCGACGAGGCGCTGGGCGGGGCAAATGCCGAGCTGCGCGGCGCTTATGAAACGCTGGTCGAAGCCGGTGTGATGTCCGAAGACGATGTTGCAGCCGCCTTGGACCGAATCACGACCACGACCGATCTGGCGGCGGCGGTCAAAGACGTAGACTTCGTGCAGGAGTCGGGACCCGAGCGCTACCGCATCAAGCGGGAAATCTACCGCGATCTTGACCGGCACACTCGGCCTGACGCGATCCTGGCATCAAGTACCAGCGCGATGCTGATGACCGAGATCCAGTCGGCGACGGCGCGTCCCGAGCGCTGCGTGGTGGCGCATCCCTACAATCCGCCGCATATCGTGCCGTCGGTGGAGATCGTGCCGGGCGAAGCGACTTCCGCCGAGACGGTAGCAACGGCGCGCGATTTCATGGCGCGGATGGGACGGACGCCGGTGGTGGCGCGCAAAGAATGCCGCGGGCATATCGTCAACCATATGCAAGCGGTGATTTACCGCGAAGCGCTGTGGCTGGTGGGCAATGGCGTCGCCACGGTTGATGAGATTGATCTCGCCTTCAGAACCGGACCGGGCTTGCGCCTGGCGCTGATGGGACCATTTCTGGTTGGCATGCTGACCAGCCCCGGCGGCATGCGCGATACCATGCTCGACCGGAAGCTCGACCATAGCGTGGAAGACGATATTCCTTCCCGCGTCGAGCGCGAGGCGCCCGCGCGCACACCGGAAAATATGCGCGAATGGACGAAGATCGCCGTTGAGCAGATGGAAGCGCAGCTGGCCGATACCGACATGGAAGCGGTGAAGAAGTGGCGCGATAGAAAGCTGCTGCAAATCCTCGATGTGATTGCATCTGATTAGCCGTATGCGCTAAAGTGTAGCGAGGTTCGTGAAATCCACTGGGCTTTGCGCTCGGCGGATTACGCTCATGGCTGGGGGGGCTTGCCTATGAAGATTACCGATGTCAAGACAACAACGATTTTCATTCCTCATTTGGGCTCCATCAAGGATGCCACCATTCGTCACCCGACGCCGGGACGCAGTCAGAACTTCGTTCAGATCTATACCGATGAAGGTTTGGAAGGGCTGGGCGTCGCCGATGGCGGGCGGGCGGCGCAAGCGCTCGTCAGCGACTCGCTGAAACCGCTTTTGATCGGGCAGGATCCGCTCTACACCGAAAAACTCTGGGACGATATGTTCTGGCGCCTTCGCGGCGTCGGGCGGAAGGGGCTGGCTTTCGCCGCCATCTCGGCTGTGGACACGGCGCTGTGGGATTTGAAGGCGAAATACTTCAATGTGCCGCTCTACAAATTGTTGGGCGCCTATACCGACAGCGTTCCTGTCTATGGCAGCGGCGGCTGGACGCATTTCAGCGTCGACGAACTGGTCGCCGAGCAGGTCGGTTATGTCGAGCGCGGCATGAAGTCGGTCAAGATGAAGGTCGGCAAAGATTTTGGCAAGAGCGAGAAAGAGGATATTGAACGTCTGGCGGCGGTGCGCGCTGCCGTCGGCGCTGACATCGAAATCCTCATCGACGCCAACAATGGCTACTACGCCAAGCAAGCGATCCGCATGGCGCGCGAATTTGCGCCCTACCGCGTCGGCTGGTTCGAGGAGCCGGTACTGGCTGATGATATCGACGGACTGGCTGCCATCGCCCGCGCTATCGACATACCGGTGGCGACTGGCGAGCATGAATACACGAAATTCGGCTTTCGCGAGTTGATCGCCCGCGGCGGCGCCGATATTGTGCAGCCGGATATCGGCCGCGTCGGCGGCGTGACCGAGTGGATGAAGGTAGCGCAGTTGGCGCATGCCTTCAATCTGCCGGTGGCGCCCCATGCTTTTCAGGTCGTTCATCTGCACGTCACCTGCGCCACGCCCAACCTGCGCATCGTTGAATATCTGGGCGTATCCGAGGAATTCGACAAGCTGGTTTACAAGGAGTTCCCGCAGCCGGTGGACGGGATGTGGTCGCCATATCCCGATAAGCCCGGCTTGGGTTTGGAACTGAATCCCGATGTGGTTAAGAAATACGGCGCCCAAATGTAATTTTTATAGAAGTCTGGATCGAGGTGCGCGCTGATGAAAGCGGCAGTCTTGTACGAAACGAACACCCCGCTTGTGATCGAGCAATTTGATCTGCCCGATGTCGCTGATGATCAGGTGCGCGTCCGGCTGATGGCCAGCGGCGTCCACTACGCCTTCGAGGCGATCGGCTTGGTTCCCGAGCCTTTCAAGCAGACAATCGTTTGTACGCGGCGGCGCGGCGTGACTGTCTTTGTCGGGCATGCCCCTGATAATACGCCAGTCGATTTTGACGCCAAGATTCTTGGTCCCGAGAAGATGGTCATCGGCTCCCTGTATGGAAGCTGCCGTCCGCGCCTGGATTTCCCGCGCATATTCAGCTTGTACAAGGCGGGCAAGCTCAAGCTGGACGAGCTGGTGACGCGCGTCTATCCGCTGGAGGAAGTCAGCGAGGCTTTTGACGCGCTGGGCAGAGGCGAAGTGGCGCGTAGCGTGCTGGATCTGAGTTGAATCTGTCGGCGATGGGCTCAACGCGACCAAGGGCTAAAGGTGGAGATCAGGGGTAAAACGGTCATTGTTACCGGCGCCGCCCGTGGAATCGGGCGCGCTATCGCTGAAGCCTTCGCGGGCGCAGGCGCCAATGTCGTCGCCGCCGATTTGGGTTTGCTGGCGGCTGAGCCGCGGGCTGATTGGCACTATTCCTTGAGCGCCGAAACTGATTTGGCGCGGACGGCGCGCGATATCGATCAGCGAGCAGGCGCCTGTTTGGCGGTCGAGGTCGATGTAACAGACCGTGCTTCTTGTCAGCATCTGGTTGACGCCGCTGTTGAGGCATACGGTGGATTAGATATCCTGGTGAACAACGCGGGCGTGATCAAATTGGGATATCTTGCGGACTTTAAGGAGCGCGATTGGGACCGCATCTTCGCGGTAAATGCCAAGGGCGTCTTTTTGATGTCCCAGTTGGCGATACCACACTTGGAGCGGAATGGCGGGCTTATCATCAATATCGCATCGAATGCTGGCAAGCGAGGTTCGCCCTACAATAGCGCCTATTGCGCGTCCAAAGCTGCGGTCATCGGCTTGACGCAATCGCTGGCCGCCGAACTGGCTGAGCACGGGATAAGAGCCAATGCCATTTGCCCGGGTAATGTATTCACCTCCATGCAATTCGATTATCTGGTCAAGCATCGTCTGCAGCAATATGAGAGTCAGTCGCTTGAAGCGGCCTTCGATGCCTTCGTCGAAGCGACCGCCCCCTTGGGCCGCCGGCAGGAACCAGCGGAAATTGCGGAGGCTGCTTTGTATTTGGCGCGCGCCGACAGCGTGACCGGGGTCTCGCTCTCGGTGGACGGCGGCAATGGGATTGGCGTTTCGTGAGCATCGGATAGTGAAAATGGAGATCAAGGGCAAGACCGTCATTGTAACCGGCGCCGCCCGCGGTATCGGACGGGGCATCGCCGAAGCCTTTGCCGCGGAAGGCGCAAACGTGGTCGCAGCCGACTTGGGCTCGCTTGCGGCCAAGGCGGCGGGCGATTGGAATTACGCGCTTGCCGCCGAAGCGGAACTGGCGGGCGTCGCTAGCGAAATCGGGGAGCGTGGCGGGTCTTGCGCTGCGCTCGAAGTAGATGTCGCCGATCGCGCTTCCTGTCAGCGGCTCGTTGAACACACGATTGAGGAATTTGGCCGGCTGGATGTCATCGTGAACAATGCCGGCATAGTCCAATCGGGACTGGTCGCCGACTTTGCCGAGTCCGACTGGGATCGGATCTTCGCCGTGAACGTCAAAGGCATCTTCTTGATGTCGCAAGCGGCGCTGCCCCACCTGCAGCAAGCGGGCGGGGTCATCATTAACATCGCCTCGGTCGCTGGCAAACGGGGCTATTCTCGCATGGGCGCCTATTGCGCTTCGAAATTCGCCGCAATTGGATTAACGCAGTCTATGGCGGCTGAACTGGCCGAATACTCAATTAGAGTGAACGCCATTTGCCCGGGCAATATCGATACATCCATGTGGTTTGATCACCTTTCGAAATCGGCGCTGCGACAGCGTCAATACGGCACGAAATCAGTTGACGACACCTTTGCCGCGGTCATCGACGATCTTGTGCCGCTGGGTCGCGCCCAGACGCCGGCTGATATCGCGGAAGCGGCGCTGTACTTGACCCGCGCCCAGAATGTGACCGGCATTTCGCTCAACGTCGCCGGTGGCTTTGAGATGAATTAGCCTTTGATGCAGGGAATAGGTCTGAGAGTTTGACAATGAAATCGGCAGAGCAATTTGATGTCATCATTGTAGGCGCCGGCATCGCCGGTCTGTACATGTTGTATCGGGCGCGGGAGCTCGGCTTGTTGGCGCGGGTGATTGAGATGGCGTCGGATGTGGGCGGGACCTGGTATTGGAATCGCTATCCCGGCGCGCGCTGCGACACCGACACGATGGAATACTCCTACAGTTTTGATGAGCAGCTCCAGCAAGAATGGGAGTGGCCCGAGCGCTATCCGAGCCAGCCCGAGATCCTGGAGTATCTTCAACATGTCGCCGATCGCTTTAACTTGCGGCCCGGCATCGCTTTCAACACGCGCGTCGACGCGGCGAACTTTGATGAGGCAAGCAATCACTGGCGCCTGCGGACCGGTGACGGGACGGAGCTTTCCGCCCGGTTTCTGATTATGGCGACCGGCTGCCTGTCCGAGCCCAACATACCTGCCATTGAAGGTATGGACAGCTTCAACGGTCCCATCCACCATACGGCGCGCTTTCCTCATGAAGGCTTAGATTTCAATGGCAGGCGAGTCGGCGTCATCGGCACCGGCTCGTCCGGCGTGCAGGTGATCCCCGTCATCGCCGAGCGAGCGGCGCAGCTGACGGTATTTCAGCGCTCGCCGCAATGGACGATTCCAGCGCGCAACCGGCCGGTCGATCCGGCGGCCGTCGCCGCGGTAAAGGCTGACTACCCCGGCTTCCGCGCCCACGTTCGCACGCAGCCGGGCGGAGACTCGGCCTCCACGACCGTCAACGACTTTTCCGCCATGTCGGTCGGCGCCGAAGAACGGAAGCGCATCTTTGAAGAGCGCTGGCAGCTTGGTGGATCATCCTTTTACAACAGCTTCAACGATATCAAGCGCAATCCCGAAAGCAATGACGCGACGGCGGATTTCGTGCGCTCCAAGATCCGCGAAATTGTGAAAGACCCCGCCACCGCCGAACTGCTATGCCCCGACTACACCCTTGGCTGCAAACGCGGCGTCATTGATCACGGTTATTTTGAGACCTTCAACCGAAGCAATGTGCTGCTGGTCGATATCAGCGCCGCCCCGATTGAGGCGGTTACGCCCGATGGTCTCCGCACAGCCGACGCCGACTATGCGCTTGACATTATCGTCTTGGCCACCGGCTTTGACGCCATGACCGGCGCCCTGCTCAAGATCGATATCCGCGGGCGCGGCGGGCAGACCTTGCGCGAAAAGTGGGCGGACGGTCCGGTCAATTATCTTGGCCTGCAAGTTCCGGGCTTCCCCAACCTCTTCACAATCACGGGACCCGGCAGTCCGTCGGTGTTGTCCAATATGGTCGTATCCATTGAGCAGCATGTCGACTGGATTACGGACTGTATCCGCTATATTGTGGAGCGGAAGCACAGCAGCATTGAGGCGACAGAGGCGGCTCAGGAAGCCTGGGTCGCTCACGTCAATGCGGTGGCCAATGACAGCTTGGCAGTGTCCTGTAATTCCTGGTATCTGGGCGCAAATATTCCCGGCAAGCCGCGGGGCTTCATGCCCCTGGTGGGATTCCCGCCATACGTCGAAAAGTGTGAAGAGGTTGTCGCCAAGGGCTACGAGGGTTTTGTACTGACCTAGCGCCGGCGAAAGGACCGAAAGCTGGCATGAATGTCGAGCGTCGTATAGAAAAGAGGAATGAACGATGAAAGTTACCGGTGTTGAGACCATTCTTGTGCGCAATATCGAGCCTTACATCGGCGGGAAACACTGGCTTTTCGTGCAGCTAATGACCGATGAAGGCATCATTGGCTTGGGCGAACGACCGACGATGCACGCCACCAACTTGGGGCCGGCTATCAACATGATCGTGGACTTCTGCGAGCAGTTTGTCATCGGCCGCGACCCCTTTCAAATCGAAAGTATCTGGCAGACGATATACGCCTCGCGGCACGACTGGCGTCATCCCAGCCTGTATATGACGCCGGCGCTCAGCGCAATCGAAATGGCGCTCTGGGATATCGTCGGCAAGGCAACCAATCAACCGATTTACAATCTCCTCGGCGGAAAAGTGCATGATCAGCTGCGCGCCTACGCCTATATGCCCACGGAAGGCATCTGGGAGAATCCGCTAAAGGCGGGCGAGATTGCGATCAAGCTGGTGGAAGAAGGCAACAGCGCCTGCAAACTCGATCCCTTCACGCCCTTATTCCCGCAGCCGCGCGATTTCTCTTTGAAGACGATTCGGCACGTCGCGAAGATCTTCCGCGCGATTCGCGATGCCGTCGGCGATGAGCTCGAAGTTGGCATCGGAACGCACGGGCAGTTTACCACCGCCGTCGCCATTCGCGTCGCCAAAGAATTGGAGGAGTTCAGCCCCTTCTGGTTCGAGGAACCGGTGCCGCCGGAGAATATCGATGAAATGGCGCGCGTCGCCGCGCATACCAGCATTCCGATCGCCACCGGCGAACGGCTGGTGACCAAGTTTGAATTCGCCGAATTGCTCAAGAAACAGGCGGCGCAGATTTTGCAGCTGGACGTGGGGCAGTGTGGCGGCATCCTGGAGGCGAAGAAGATCGCTGGCATGGCTGAGGCGCACTACGCCATGATCGCGCCTCATATGTATTGTGGACCGGTGGCAGCGGCCGCCGCTGTTCAGTTGGATACCTGTTCGCCGAATTTCCTGATTCAGGAGTATAACGGCGCCGGTTTGCACAGCGACATTTTCAAAGAGCCGATTCGCTTCGAGCAAGGATTCATCACACCGCCGACGGCGCCGGGCTTGGGCGTCGAGTTGGATGAAGCCGTCGTCAAGAAGCACTTGGCGTGATTTGAAGTTTGTCCTTAGTTCAGCCGGATGTGATCAGGTCAATCGCATCCCAGCTGAACCAGCTTTCATTGACGAGGTCTACTTCAAGTGTATTGGTGCCCGCTAGCAGCGTCCCGAGCAGCAGATCAATGGCGACCGTTTGCGGAAAGGCGAGATGCGCGGGGTCGCTGTTTTGGATGCCCAGCCCGGTCGCCAGCGCCGCCTCGAAGCGCCGACCATTTAGCCTTACTTCGATTAAGGGCTCGCTCGTCTCCGACTGATCGGCCGTATGCAAACGCAAGCGCGCGCTGCGCTCCCCCCCTTGCGGCGCGTCAAAGCGGAATCGCAGGCGTAGGTCCCGTGTCATCAGCAGCGGCAGCGCCGACGGGTCGAGCCTATTCCCTTCTATTTCGACCTCTGTCATCGCTGCAATCCGCGACAGATCGTCGTATCCGTCGAATTCGCGGCTCATGGCATCGCGCCGGCCAATCGAAAAAATCACATCTGAGCTCGGCGGAATCTCCACATCATCCGCGTTCCAGCAGGATATGCGCCAGCCGGTTTGCGCCAACGTGAGACCGTCGGGCGTATCAGCGGGCGCGCCAATCGTGATCCTGCGTCGCTCGCCGGGTGGGATGAAGGCGTAGTTATTCTCAATGTCGATATTAGTGCGATAAGCGAGCAGGGGATGTGGCTCACAGAATAGCGCGGTCATTTCGCCTTTGTTGGTCAACTCAATTTGCAGGCGCTCGCAGCCACCTCCCCGCTGATGCGAGAAACTGACGACTTCCAGCGCGGTTCGAGCGGGACTGGCATCCGAGTCCGAGATCAAACCCGCTAGCGGCGCCGGCGATGCAGAGGAGCCGAATATATGCAAGCGCTCGGTTAGAAGTTCGCCATCGCTGTTGAAAAGCTGCAGCTCAACGAAGAGCAGACTCGCGGCATCATCGTTGAGTGGATCGGACCGAATGGCGCCTAGGGCAAATGCCTCCATAGGAGATACCGATACGCTGCCCTCATCCTGCGCAAGCGCACAACCGGTCCCATTGCGCAGCAGCCAGCGCCAGCGCAGGTTGCTCATCGGCGCCGGCGCGTCGCTGGCCAGCCATAACTCGACATCCAGCCCCTTTTTGGGATCGAATAGATTGGACTCGTGCTTCAAGGACAGACTGACGGGCGCCAAGGCTTGCTTTTGGAAGTGGTAAATCATCAGCGGTCGGCCGTCATAATCGACCAGGTAGGGTCCGCCGCCGTTGGGCCAAGGCTCGTTGAATACCCAGGTGGTGATGCCACCGATGCGCTTGCCCCGCCGCCGCAATGCATCAACCGCGTAGCGCAGTCCATGCGCGCCCAGGTATTGACCGGCTTTCACCAGCGCTTCGAGCGTTTCGACGGCGCCAAAGAGGGACTCCAGGATGGATTTCATCAGCCAATGCTCTTTGGTGAATACCGCCTGTACAACATTCTTGCGAATGAGCGCCGGGCTGTCCTCGTCGTAGGCGGGCCATTGGTCGGCCGGGGGAATCTCTCGCTGCCAGGTTTCCAGGTGCGCAATCGAGTGACAGCCAAATTCGCCGTAGCGCATCAGCTTGTTTTCGCCCCGCCGCCAGCCCGTATCGAGCAGCTCTTCGTCATCGTAGTGCGCGTAATGCGTCGCCGGATCGTAGTGCCAGGGGCTGTGGCGAGCGCCTTGGATCGGGCAGGTGGCGCGGAACAGTCGATCGTCTTCTTCGGCGACGATTCGCTCCAGCAGATGCAAGGCGGCATGGTCATCGCCTTGATACCACCACATTTCGTTGCCGCCGGTCCATTCGATTATGCAGGTGTGATTGCGGTAGCGCTTGACCAGCCCGCGAATCGTCCGCTCGAGATTGCCCAGGAAGACGGCATCCGTTTCCGGACGGCAGCTCGACATGGGAAACTCCTGCGACAGCATGATGCCCATTTCATCGGCCAGATCGAGCATTGCCTCGCTGGGGAATACTCCGCCACCCCAGACTCTCAAGGTATTCATCCCCGCAGCCGCGGCCAACTGGATGAGGCGCGGTCCGCGCTCATCCATGCGGCCGAAGAGCAGATCCGGCGGCAAGATGTTCGAGCCGATCATGCGCGCGGGGCGACCATTGATGACCAATTGATATGGATTGATGAAGTCTGCCGACGCGCCTTCCACTTGCTGCCAGCGGATCTCTCGCACGGCGAAGCGGGTTGACCGCCTGTCCAGCAATTCGCCGCTCTGGGCATCCAGCAGGCGCGCCTCCAGCGAGTAAAGCGGCTGGTCGCCCTGTCCATTGGGCCACCACAGCGCCGGCTCATCCAAGGCAATCTCCAACTCGACGCTGTTTTCACCCTGGCGCAGCGCCGCCAGGTGTTCAGTCTCCTGCGCTTCTCCCTGACCATCAATACGGATGAGGGCCAAACCATCCAAAGCGCACAGGCTGTCGATTTCCAGCGTGACCTTGACTGCCGCCCCGCGCTGATCGCCGCTCAGTTCCGTCTTTGCTTGCAGCCATTCGATGCGGGCGTCGCCGCTCGCCTCCAGACGCAGATCTTGCCAGATGCCCAAGGTATAGACATTGACGCCCCAATCCCAGCCGTAATTGGTCGGGCTTTTGAGGTCTTGCAGCAGTTGCCGCGTCTCGTTGATGCCGTTGACGAAGAAATCGGGACCCCATTCTTTCGGGTAGTTCTCGCCGCCGCCGCTCATAGCGCCATCGGAAGCGGAGAGAATATGCGCGAGTTCCGGCGGTATGCGCTCAATCCTGACCGCCAGGCGATTGGTCTCGCCGGGCTTGATAATGCCGGCGACATCATAACCGAAGCGCCTGAACATGCCGGCGTTTGCGCCAAGACGCTGTCCATTGAGCCAAACATCGCAGGCGTAATCGACGCCGTCGAATACCAGCTTGAGGCGCGCGTCCGCCCAAGCGGCCGGCGCCTCGAAGTCAAGCCGATACCACCAGTCTTTCTTCGCTACTTCTGCCAGGCGCGGGTCGCCAGCGCCGTACCAGAGCGGCTTCAACTCGTGCGCCGCTTCCAGGTCGGCTTGGATATTGCCCGGCACAGTGGCAGGAATCCAGCCGTCTGCCGGCACATCAGCCGAGTGCAATCCCTCCGCCTCTCCATTAAGCGCCGCATCTTCGCGGATGAACCAGTCAGCGCCGCTCAAGGAAAGCGTATTCGGTGGTTGCCTGCTAGTCATGTATTTCAACCTTCAATTATCAATAAGGACAGGAAGCCGAGTTAAGTATTACGGTGTGATTAAAGATCACTCATAAAGATAGCAAGCGACGTCTCGTTGAGCCGAGTCGACAGCGTCGATTTTGGGCGCCTGCAAGCGCGGGCGCGCCCCCCAGCACTGGTCCATGACCTGTGGGCAGCGGTCGGCGAATAGGCAGCGTTCGCGACCAGCGCTCGCACCGTAACCTATTTCCGCCAGCGGCGCGGCCGACAAGTCCTCATCCCAGCGTCTGCGCGGGTCCGGCGTCGGTATCGAACTAATCAGCAGTTGGGCATAAGGATGCAGCGGCGCGTTCATCACCGTCTGAGTCGCGCCTTGCTCCATGATCCGGCCCTGATAGAGCACAATGATCTCCCCGCCCAGGTACATCGCCGTTGAAAGATCATGCGTGATAAACAGCGTGGAAATCCCATGCGAATCGCGAAAGTCCTGCAAGATATTCAGGAACGAGGCGCGCATGCCGGCGTCGATCATTGATACCGGCTCGTCCGCCACGATCAGGCGCGGCCGCATCAGGTAGACACGGGCGAGCATCAGTCGCTGCCGCTGACCGCCGCTCAACTGATGCGGGTGCCGGTCCAGGACTTCTTCGGGCCGCAGGTCAACCGCTCGCAGCGCCTCCTCCATCATCGCTTGCGCTTCCGCTTTGCTCTTTGCCAGCCCAAACTTGCGGATGACCAGCTTAAGGACGCGCTCCGCCTTATAGACCGGATTGTAGACGCTGTAGGGATCCTGAAATACCGCTTGCACCTCGCCGCGAAACTTGCGATTCCACTTGCGACCGGACATGGCGATATCGGCGCCATCATATAGCACGCGCCCGGCGGTCGGTTGCAGCAAGCCCAAAATGATGCGGGCGATCGTCGACTTGCCGCTGCCGCTTTCGCCAACCAGGCTGACGATCGTTGGCTCAGCCGGGATGCGAAATGACACATCGTCAACGGCGAAGGTCTGGTTGCGCCCGCCAAAGATCTGCCGCAGATTCTCCACAACGAGAAGATCACGCATCGGCGGCGACCTCGGCATCGTAGAGGTGGCAGGCGGCCCAGCGGTCAGATGCTTGTACTTGTAACGCCGGCGTTTGCGCGCGGCAATGCGCGAAGACCTTTGGGCAGCGCGGATGAAAGCGACAGCCGGTCGGATAATTCCAGGGGCTGGGCGCCTCGCCCAGCAAGCCTTCGACGCGCTGACCGCTCTCGCGCGGAATCGAGCCGATCAAGCCTTGCGAGTAGGGGTGAAGCGGCGTCTCAAAGATGCCGTTGACCGTGCCCAGCTCGGCGATCTTGCCGGCGTACATGACGGCGACGCGATCGGCGATCTGCGCCACGACTCCCATGTCATGGGTGATGAGAATTATCGTAGCGCCCAGTTCATCTCGTATGCCAATCAGTTCCTGGAGTATCTGCCGCTGCGTGACCACATCAAGGGCGGTCGTCAACTCGTCAGCGACGATCAAAGCGGGACGCATGCTGACGGCCGCGGCGATAATGACACGCTGGCGCATGCCGCCGCTCAATTCATGGGGATAGCTGTAAAGTATCTTGGGCTCCAGATTGACCAGTTCCAGCGCGGCGATGGCGCGCGATCGCGCCTCTTTGTCGGAAAGCCCATGCTGAATCAAGGTATCGGTCATCTGCCGCTCCACGCGCAGAACCGGGTTGAGGGAATTCATCGAGCCTTGCGGGATATACGACAGATGCCGCCAGCGCAGTTCACGCAGCTCGCTTTCGGAAAGTTTGACCAAGTCGTAGCTGCTGCCTTTGTTCAGCCGCAGCGTCATTGAGCCGGATTGCAGCACTTGGGGCGGGACCAGCAAACGCATGATGGCGGTGGCTAATGTGCTCTTGCCGCAGCCGGATTCGCCTACTACGCCGAGGATTTCACCGGACCGGACATCAAGATCGACATTGCTGACCACCTGCGTGACTGAGCGGCGACCTTGCAGGCCAGCCGACAGCCCGCGAATTTCCAGCAGCGCCGGCATCAGTCGCCGCCTTCGATCGTCGTCTTCAAGCGCGGGTTGAAGACCTCGTCCAAACCGGTATTGATCAGGTTCAGCGCCAAGAAGACGTAGATCAAGGCGCCGGCCGGCAGCAGCATTTGCCCCAGGAGACCGATCGCGATGACACTCTCGCGGAAACCCTTGGCGATCATGAAGCCGAGCGTCGGCAAGCCGCCCGCGCCCAACCCAATGATCTGCAAGCCGGCTTCCGCCAGCATGGAGCCGACTATGCTCAAAGAAAATACATAACCGATATAAGGCAATAAGGGCGGCAGCAATTCAAGAAAGACGATCTCCAGTGAATTCTCGCCGGACAGCACCGCCAGATCTACATAGCTGCGCTCTCGCAGGCTCTGCACCTGCGGCCGGATGACGCGCGCCACAAAGGACCAGCCGAACAATCCCAGAATCAACGACAGTTTGTATAAGTCCCAGCGATCGATATAAGCCGCCAGCATCAGCAGCAGGGGCAGGGTGGGGATGACCAGCACCATGTCGATCAGGATGCGTGACAGCGTATCCAGCCGTCCGCGGGCATAGCCGGCCAGAAAGCCGATCACGACGCCCAGACCGGTGGAGGTCGCCCCGGCAATGACGCCAATCTGTAACGATGGCCAAATGCTGGAGACGAAGACCATGAGCCCATCGCGGCCGTCGCCATCGGTGCCGATTGGGTGTGTAGCCGAGTCCAGTTGATAGGGGCGGTAGCTGCCCCGCATGCCGGGTCGCTCGCCCGGGAAAAGCAGTTGATCAACGACAGAGGGACCGGCGAGCGCAACGATGATCATAAGCGCCAGCATGATTGAGCCGATGATGATGCTGCGATTCCTCATGCCGTCCTCCGAATGCGCGGATCGAGCAAGGGGAGCGCCAGGTCGACGACAAGGGTCAGCGTCAGGACGGCGAAGATCGAAAAGAGCACGACCGCCTGCATGGTATTGAAATCGCGCAGACCCATCGCTTGCACAAATAATGTGCCCAAGCCGGGCAATTGGAAGAGCACTTCGATGATGAAGGTGCCATTCAGCGTTGCGCCGACGATAATGGCCAGCGCCGTCACTTGCGGGATGAGCGCGTTACGGAAGGCGTAGTCCTTGAGGATGGTGAAAGGCGACAAGCCCTTGGCGCGGGCGAAGGTCAGGTAATCCTCGCCCAGCACGCTTATCATCAGCGCGCGCATGCCCAGCGTGAAGCCGGCGCCGATGACGATCATATTGGAAAGCATCGGCAAGACGGCATGCGTCAAGAGGCTGCTGATGAACTCCCAGGTCCATTCCGGCTGCAGATGGCGGGCGTAAGGTCCGCCAGCCGGCAAAATGCGCCAGGTATAGCCGACGTAGATGATCAGCCCCAGCGCGACCAAGTACACCGGCGTGATTTGCAGCAGCGTCGATATGACCACCGCCAACTTCGACAGACGACTGCGCTGCAGCCAGCCGATGAGCGCGCCCAATCCCGTGCCGACAATCCAGGCGAGCAGTACCGATGTCGTGAAGATGCCGATCGTCCAGGGCATGCGGCGGAAGACAAGGTCCTTGGTCTGCGCCGGGTATTCGACGAAGGACGGTCCCAAATCCAGCCCGCCCAGGACCGCCTTGCGCAAATAATTGACGTATTGCAGCGGCAGCGGCTCGTCCATACCAAAGATCTGACGGTAATGGGCGATGATGGCTTCTGCGGCTTCCGCGTCGCGCTGTCGCCCCTCGGCTCGCGTCAAATTGCCCAGCAGGATATTCATCGGGTCGCCCGGCACCAGGCGAAAAATGAAAAACGCTACCGTGATAGCCGCCCAAAGCGTGAAGAGGTAGACGCCGAAGCGGCGAAGCGCATACTGGAAGACTTCGCGCCGTCCGGCCTGCTGTTGGTCTTCGCTTGGTTCTGCTGCGCGCGAGGATGAGTTCGCTGTCATTATGCTGTCACGGTAGGCCCAAGGCAGTCGTGCAAAGAGTGATTAGAAATCTACTACATCAGTGGGCGAGCCGCCGGCACGCCCGTACACACGATGCTGGTGCGACGGGTGACCGAAAGTTCGCCCATAGGGTCTGTGCAGTGGAGGGCGACCCAAGGGGCGCGTGGACACAGCCCTCCGGTCGCCCCTACAGAACGTGAATTTGCGGACGAACATGCAAAGCGCTACATGTCACCCGCGGGCTCGATGAAGTCGATGATCTGGCGCGCGGCTGGCGTCCAGTGCACCCAAGCCTGACCCACTGCCAAACCAGTCCAGTATTCGGTGTTGAAGACCACGCCTTCATTCTCGCCGAACAAGGTCACGTAAGGCACATCTTCAGCCCAGATTCGATATGCCTGCCGGAAGAGCTCCTGCGCCTCCTCGGAGGCCGGGTTGGCGATTCGGATCTGCTCGATGAGCGCATCCATCTCGGGATTGCTGTAGCGACCCGGGACGCCACCCGAGCGCTCGCCGATGGCCACGGCGTGCTCGGAATGCAAGCCGTCAAACAGCGCGATGGGGTCGCCGGGCAAATTGCCGCAGAACCAGCGGAAGATAATGTCGAACTCGCCGTTGGGCAGTTGCGTCAAGAAAGTCGGAATGTCGAGCAGCCGCGGGTTGACCTCCAGCCCGACCAACTGCGCTTGCTCGGCCAGCAGCCAAGCCCAGACCGTCCAAGCCGGGTTGCCGATGTCGATGTACAAGGCATCAAGCGAAATCGGTTCCCCGTCTTTGTCGACGCGCTTGCCATCAACCAGCGGATAACCGGCTTCGTCCAGCAGCGCCGCCGCCGCTTCCGGATCAAAGGCGGTCACCTGGAATTCCTCAGCCGCCGCCGCGTCGTAATAGCGCTCGTCCGGATCGCCGAGATTGGGCCAAAGCACAGGCGTTACGTAGCCGGGCACGTTGGCCAGGTTGGCGACCGCCTGCCGATTCACTAGCAGACCCAGCGCGCGCCGGAACAGCTTGTCATCCAGCGGCGCAACCGTGGTATTGAATATCAGCCCCCGCGGGCAAGGATCCTGGTGCACCAGCGTCTTGACATGCGGATTCGCGCTTATGATGCGAATCATGGTGCTGAAAGGCATCCGCCCCAGATCGAAGTTGCCCTCTTCCCATTCGAAGACGGCCACATCTGCTTCGGGCCGCTTGAGCCAGACCATATACTTCGGCGCCGGCATGCGATCCGGATCCCAATAGTCATCGCGCCGCTCCCATATCGTTGTGCGCGTGTCGGCGTTGCTGCTCACCAAGCGGTAGGGGCCGGAATGGACCGCATTCGGGTTCTTGAAAGTGGTCGGATCCTGACCTTCCCAAATATGCCTGGGCACGGGGGTGAAGGTGCCGATGCCAGTGAAGTTGTAATGGAAGCGCCAGTTTGGCTCCGGCAGGGAAAAGGTTATCTCGCTGCCCTCGGCGCTCCAGGTCACATCGTTCAAGAATGACGACCAGGCGATGCCTTTATCGGCGTTTTCCTGGTTGTATTGCAGCGTGAACAACCAGTCATCCATCGTCAGCGGCATGCCATCGTTCCAATTGGCGCCCTCCGTGATGGTCAGCGTCATTTCCGTGCCATCTTCATTGTATTCCCAGCCTTGCGCCAGCCAGGCGTGGAAATCATGGCTGGTGATGAAGGCCGGCTCAACGATCACATTGGCATAGCCGGTGGCGTTGTTGTAGGTCGGCGCTTGGTAGTAGTTGAAGCTGTCCCAGACATCATTATGCGGCGCCTGTGAAGCGACGATGAAGGTCTCGCTGCGTGGCAGGTCGCCGAAGACCAACTCCTCATCTTGGGCGACGGCGCCAAGCGCCCCGAACAATAAAGCCGCAAGGCTTAGGACCAGAATGCATCTCTTGAGCAAAGTCATTTTTGTCTCCTAATGGTTATCGCGGTACACGACGGTCGAAAGTCTTCTGCAAGGCTGATCGCTTCAATAATTCCTCCTCTTGAATTGCTCGCTGCCAATACGACACCACCATCAACTTCCGCCCGAGCCAGCTAGCGATTGGCGATGATAGTCGGCTGACGTCGCTGTGCGCCCATCAACTGCCGCACGATATCGGGCGGGTTGGCGATGAATCTGAGCTGCGCCAGCATATCTTCCTGGGTGATGTAACAGGGGCGCGTATACATGCCCAGCAGCGCGCTGCGCGGTTTGTCGCTGTTGTTGGGGCGCGCGGTGTGCCAGGTCGCGCCGTGATAGACCATGACGCTGCCGCGAATGCCCGTGAGGATTTCGCCATCCGGGTGCCATTTGTCGATCATCTCGGCTGGCGGCCGATGCCCTTTTTGGTGGCTGCCCGGCATGATGCCGGTACCGCCGTTCTCCGCCGAGAAGTCGTCGAGCAGCCAGATCGTCTGCCCGCTGACCGGGTTCTCGGGCCAGGGATAATTCAGCCATTGGAAGGGGAAATCCGGATGCCATTTGTAGGCGCCGAATCCGGGGTAGCTTGTATTGGCGGTCCAAGTCGAGCAGATGACATCTTCGTCGAGATACTTTTTCCAGATCGCCACGATCAGCGGATGCGCCATCAGCTCGACGAAGATCGGATGCTTGACCGCGATGCCGCCGACGCGCTGGGTCTTTGCCGCGCGCGATGCGTCGGTCGCTTCCGCCGCGAGCAGGCTTTCCAAAATCGTACGCGCTTCGTCGGCCTCTTCCGGCGAGATCACTGAGGGGATGACGCAATAGCTGCGCGCGTCTATTTCGGCGACAATCTTGTTAACATCATGCTGCAAATTCACAGTCTAGTAACCTTGCTTAATGGTCGAATCACCTTTGTTTTCTGCGGTACTTCGTGTTGCGACGCCGATCACATGCTACATGCCAGATTCACTGCGCTCCCCCTCTCCAATGCTTTGGAGTCGCGTAGACACTGACCCGACGGGAGGTGGCCGGGGGGTGGGGTTGCCAAAGGCGGTTTCCCGTGCGCGATGAGCCAATCGACGAACTTCTCGCGCATCGCCGGCGAGAAGCCATGACCGAAGTCCGGATCGACGAAGTGTTCGGCTCGTCCGCCGGCGGCGTTGATCAGGCGAACGGTCTCGGCGTTCGTCTCGGCCGGGCAGTCGGTATCAAGGGCGCCGTCGATGAAGAGAAGCGGGCGGTCGATGAAGCGCTCAGGATGCGATTGGGTGGCCTGCTCGGCGCACCAGTCGTCGCACCAGCTGCCTCGTTGCGCTTCTTGGCACCATTCATCGGCTTGGTAGAAGCTGGAGCGGCCCACCACCGACGCCATCGAGACAAATTGATTGTTCTCGGCGAATACTATCTGCGCGATCAAACCGCCCATGGAGCCGCCGGTCACCTGCGGATTGCGCGCGGAAGCGTAGGGCAATGTCATTACCGCCTCGAATAAGGCGCCCGCCTCTTGACGGGTCTCGTCCATCGCCTGGCAAATGAAAGCCCAGCCGTTGAATTGGGCGCGGAACCAGGCGTCGGTCGCCCGCTCGCCGTGTTCGTAACAATCGGGCGCCACCACCAGAAATCCAGCTGATGCCAGCTGCGCCTGACTCTGATCGGGCGTCTCGACGGCGCCCTTGCTGCCGGTCCAGCCATGATAGTGGATGATGACCGGCGCCTCGTCAACGCCCTCGTCGCGCAAGGTGATACAGGGGATGCCCGCCAACTCGCGCCGCTGGATTTCTATCATTGCTGGTTGCCGTCGTCAAGCAGGGTGGTGTGCGCGCGGAAGAGCAGGCGCTGCTCTTGCGAATAGCGGGCGAAGGTACGCGGAAGGATGTAGGGCTCCTCATCCATTGTGCTGTGGTTCTGCGATTTCATCCAAAACGGACCGTAACCGACATGGATCGTTTTTCGGGTTTGCCGCGAGTGGTTGGTCAATCCGCCGTGACGCAGGTTCTCGGTGAAAAGGATGGCGTCGCCGGCTTTGACGGGAAGACCGATCATGCCTGGTTCTTTGTCGGGATCAGCGCCTTCGTAGGGCGAAGCCATATTGCTCTTGTGGGTTGCCGGAACGACGCAGAATTCCCCTTGGCCCGGCTCAACATCGTGCACGAAATAGACCATCCTGACCATCATGCAGTTGATTCCCGCGGCGTTGTAGTAATACCGCAGCTTCAAGCCAACAGGTCCGCCGCAATGCGCCGCGGTTTGGTTGCCAGGGTAGCGTATGCGAATTTCGGAATTGTTGATCGTCGGTCGTTCCTGGATGATCGCCCGGATGTAGGTCATGGTTGGCGCATGATCGACCAGGACATCAAAAGCAGGATCCATGTTAAAGAATTCATCAATTAGCAGTGTATTGCCTTCTCCACCGGCGCCACTGACATAATAGCCTTTTTCGCGGTTGTGACGGTATTCGAGCCCATAAGCGCTGATCTTGTCCGGCGGACGCTCGACCTGCGCGAGCGCGTCTTCTTCAGCGGCATCGACTGCGGCTGAGAGACTCCTAATCTCGGCATCATTAAGAAAGCCCTTGATGATGAGGTATCCCAGTCGGTCAAATTCGTATTTTTCAATCTCGTTCATTTTCGACTTTCGCAAAACCATTCTGTTAGAAAAGAGCGCTCGCGCTGCGACCACAATCGGCAAGAATCCGCGACAGGCGCCAACAAAATGCAGTTAATATGCGAAATGTAGCGCATCAAGGCGCGCAAGTCAAATAACGCATGCTTGCCGCATAGGTTTTTCCCTAGCGCGCTATCAATCAAACACGATGGCGCGCGTGTCGGCGATGCAGCTGTTGTCCGGCTCGCTATAGGGCGCGTTGATGAATTCGACGGCGATGTCAACGGCGCAGCGATCCGAGCGCAGCACGCCATGCCCGACGTGTGGCAAGACGAAATTGTATGAAGTCGTCAGCGTCTCGCCTGCCATATCGGCATATTGCGGCGGCGTGATCGGGTCGAAGTTGCCGGAAAGCAGCAGGGCGGGCACATCGCTTTCGACTGGATCATTGACGCTGGCGGGTCGCGCTTGCGCCAGCCACATGTCGCAGAGCCGCGGCAAGGTCGCCGCTCCCTCGACGGCATAGCGCAGGTAGCCGCTCAGATGCGGATGCGTCGCCAGCAAACTGGCATAATCGCGATAGACCGACTCGCCGTACTCCTCTTGGCATTGCACGGTGTAATGCATGCCCAGGCTGAGCGAGGTCATATTCGCCTCGTATGCGGCGCCAAGGCGAACCGCATTATGCGCGCGACCGCGATCCAGGTCGTATATGATCTGCGGAATCTGCTGGATGGAGCCGACCTCGTAGAGCCAGCTGAAGACCCAGTCATAAAGCCGGTAGCCGCTGATCTCGATTTCCAAGGTTTGGAAGCGCGGCGGCGAATAACTCGCCATCATTGGCGTCATATTCAGGCGATCATAGAGTCGATAGAAAATGACATCCAGGTCGGGATAGCGGGCTTTGCAGCGCGCTGAATTGGCGCAGGCGTCGAAGAGCGCCCGCAGCGCCCGTTCCCCGTGATAATAGGTGTCGACGTAGATATCGGCTTGTGGCGGATAGACCGAATCGAGGATGACGCTGCGAATGTACTGCGGGTAATCGCGCATCATCACCAGCGCCAGGCGCGATCCGTATGACACGCCGACCAGATTCCACTGCTCATAACCCAGCGCCAGCAGGACATTGACGATATCGCGCGCGTTGTTGTCGCTGTGGTAGGCATGGAAGCGCACACCGGCGCGGGCCAAGCGTTGGTGGCAGTCGGTCAGGATTTCCAGCATCAATTCGGCATGATCGCGATGGTGGCTCTGCAGGATTTCGTTAAGCCGCTCCCATACCTCGCTGCAATAGAGGCGCGGCGACGAATTCCCCGTGCCGCGCTGGTCGATGATAATGATGTCTCGCTCGCTGGCGAAGGCGCGCAAGTATTTTCGGAAGGAGGTCTGCAAGAGTTGCGAGCCGCTGCTGCCCGGTCCGCCGACGAGATAAACGAGCGGATCCGGCTGCTTCTCGCCGCTCGCGCCATGGATAACCGAGAAGTAGATCGCAACCCGGCTGTCGCCTGGATTCTCATAGTCCTGCGGCAGCAGCGCATAACCGCAGCGCGCGTCATAACCGTAGGGCGTATCCTGGCATTCGGCGCTCTCGACGATGCCTTGCGCGCTGGCGGCAAAGGGCATCAGCAGGAGAGTTAGCGCCATGAAGCAGAAACGGAAGCACATATCAGCACCGGCATTTCATGCATCAAGTTAACCATATATCGGCGGATGATTCAAAATCTGCTCCTGCCTTTACAATGCGCGACAGGCGCCTGCGAATGCGGGATTGCCTACTTGGCGCCTTGCCGCGCTATTCCACTCGACCCGCCTGAACTATAATGCGCCGCATGTCGAACACGCGACAGATTGCCTTGATGTCATGGCGCAAGCGCGCAGCGATCATTGCCCTGGCGATCCTTCTCATCTTGATCTTGCTGGGTTTGGACTTGCGCAGCCGTGGCTTGGTCTGGCAATTCCTCTGGTCGCAGACGGGCGAGGAAGCCGCTCATAGCCAGATACGCGGCTTGGTGGAAGTGGCGGGAAACCTCATTCGCTATCCGCTTGAGACCGAGCCGCTGGCGCCAATCGCGAACAAAGCCGCCATCCCTTACGGCATTAACACCTTCCTGGAACAGGAAGTCGAGCGCCCGAAGATTGAAGCAATGCTGCGCATGATCCGCGACGCCGGCTTTGTCTGGCTGCGGCAGGAGTTTCCCTGGGAAGATCTCGAGGTCGATGGCCGCGGTCTATTCACCGATTCCAGACTTGATCGCGATGGCGATGGAGCGCCGGACACCATCGACACCTGGATAAAATACGATCAGATCGTTGAATTGACAGAAGCGCATGGCTTGCGTCTGATGACGCGCCTCAGCAATCCGCCGGCTTGGTCGCGAGCCGACCCGGCTGCCGGCGACCGCGCCCCGCCGGATGACTTCCAGGACTTCGTCAACTACGCCATCGCGGTAGCCGAGCGCTATCGCGGGCGAATCACTCACTACCAGATCTGGAATGAGCCGAATATCTATCCCGAATGGGGCAATGCGCCGATTGATCCGGCCGGCTACGCCGAATTGCTTTGTCGCGCCTACGAGGCGCTGAAGGCGGTCGACCCGACCATCGTCGTCATCAGCGGCGCCATCGCCCCGACCATCGCTATGGATGTATCGCGTGATTTGAGCGATCTGGTTTTCTTGCAATTACTATACGATCACGGCGGCGGCGAATGCTTCGATGCGCTCTCAGCCCAGGGTTACGGGTTGCGCAGCGGACCCAGCGATAGACGGCTGCGGGCGACATCGGTCAACGTAGCCCGCCACACCTATTATCGCGACATCATGGCGCGCAATGGCGATGCCCACAAGCCAATTTGGCTCAGTGAAGCGGCTTGGAACGCCACGCTTGATGCCGAGCTGCCGCCCGAGCAAATCAGCCTTTATGGCGCCTATGGCAACGTCACCGAAGAGCAGGCGGCGCGCTATATGCCGATCTTCTACGAGCGCATCCAGCGCGAATGGCCCTGGGTCGGCAATGTGATGTACTGGTTCTTCACGCGCAAAGACCCCTTTGAAGCTGATCAAGCCTTTTATTACTTCCGCATGGGGGAACCGGATTATCAGCCGGACAAGCCGACCTTTACGCCGCTGCCGGTTTATGACCGAGTCAAAGAGTACATAGCGGATCAGCAGCCGGTTTTGTACCGCGGGAGGCATCAAGCCGAGACTTGGCAGATCCAGCGCGCCGGTGATGTCATTGCCGATCCAAGCGCGCGCTTCGGCAGCGCTGCCATTTTCGAATCGGGTCTGGACTTCAGCGCCCGCGGCACCGCCATCGACCTCCGCTGGCGTTCGAGCGGCGCGGATGGCGCTGGTTGGCGCATGACGCGAATTGAGCTTTCGTCCGGGCTGGCGCGGACGCGGCGCATAACATTTGGCGACGGACCTATCATCGTGGATGAGATCGCTGTCTATGATCGTAGTCTGAGCCGGCTGCTCTCCTGGCTGGCTACCGGCAGCGCGCTTCTGTTCGTCGCGTTTGGCTCGGCGGCTTTGGCGCTGCGAGAGCGCTTGCGATGATTGACCGGTTGCGACTGGAACAAGCGCCGTCACCCAGATTCAATCAACATGCGCATTATGTGGCGCTGGCAATTGTCATCCTCTTGCTGGCGAGCGCCGTCCGTTTTCACCGGCTCGGCGCGCAATCACTCTGGTATGACGAAGGCGTCGCCTACGCGCATTCGCTGCGGACGCTGCCCGAGCTGATTCCGCACTTGCAGAACAACGTGCATGTGCCCGCCTATTTCACGCTGCTGGGCTGGTGGCAGGACCTGACCGGCTCGTCCGAATTTGCGCTGCGCCTGCTTTCGGCTCTCTTCAGCATTCTCAGCGTCGCCTGGACCTACGCGCTTGGGACGCGACTCTTCCATCCCCTAGCAGGTCTGGCAGCGGCGGCGCTGGTAGCGCTCAACAGTTTCAGCATCTACTACGCTCAGGAAGCGCGTATGTACGCCATGTTGACGGCGGTCGCAGCTGCGAGTATGTGGCTGTATGTCGGTTTGCTTAGCCGTCGATCGTCCAACGCTGATGAAGGCGGGGCCCGGGGTCAACTCATTGGGCTGGGTCTTGTCAATGCGTTGGGAATGTATACCCATGTCGCCTACGCCCTGGTGATGCTGACGCAAGTGGCGCTGGTGGCGCTCGCATTCTGCGCTGCTCTCTTGCGCTCGGGATCAGCCCCGCGATCGAGGCGGCTATCCTCGGCGCGCTGGCTAGGTGTGTTGCTTCCTTTTGTCATCACATTTTTTCTGTTTCTGCCCTGGCTGCCGGTCGCCGTCTCGCAGCTGAACGCGCAGCCGAATCTCTCGCAGCCGCTGCCACTGGATGAAACGATTCGGCAGATTCTGGGATTCTTCGCCTTCGGCAGCGCCTTCGAATTGAGTACAGGAAACCTGAGTTTCGTCGTCTGGCTCTTCCTGCTCTTCGGATTGATTCCGGCGGCGGCTCGCCGAAGCCCGCTGTGGAATATGGCGCTCCCGCTCGCGTGGGCTGTCATCTCGGTGCTTGCATACCTCTATCTCGGCTTGACCGACCGCTATCTGCGATTCCTGCTGCCTGCGCAGCTGGCATCCGCCCTGTGGTTGGGAAGGGGCCTGTGGATTCTTTGGACGCTCAAGACGGGCCAAGGCGCAACGACACTGCGCGCAATTCCCAAGCTCGCGGCTGCCTTGGGCATCGCTGTTTATCTGCTGGCGCTCTTGGGCGGACTGGACACGCTCTATCATCACCCTGAGTTGCAGCGCGATGACGTTCGCGGATTGACGGCGCGCATTGAATCTGAGCTGCGCGAGGGCGACGCCGTGCTGGTCAGCGCCGCCGGCTTCGGCGAGGTGTTGGATTACTATTACCGTGGCGAGGCGCCGGTCTACGGCTTGCCGACCAGCGCGGAGGCGCGCGATACCGCATCAAGAGCGCGTCAGATTACGCAGACGCACAGCAGGATCTTCGCCATCTTTTATGGCAGCGAGGAGCAAGATCCCGAGGGCGCGGTCGAAAGCAATCTGAATGCGTATAGCCATCAAGCCAGCCAGGAGTGGGTCGGCGATATGCGCTTTGCCCGTTATATCGCGCCTGACGATGACAGCTTCAATGATGAAATTCTCTCGCCGGACCTGCTATTTGGCGACAACATCCGCTTGTCTCACTACTGGACGAGCGCACAGTTCGTTGCGCGCGGGGATTATCTGCTCGTGGGCATTGTTTGGCTGGCGACTGATACACCCCCAAGGCGCTACAAAGTCTTTCTGCAGCTGCTTGACGAGGAGGGCAAGCTCGTCGCGCAGCGAGACAGCGAACCCGCTGGCGGCATCAAGCCGACAACAAGCTGGCAAGTCGGCTTGAGCTATAAGGACTTGCACGCCCTGCTGATTCCAGAGGATTTGCCTGCGGGCGAATATACACTGATTGCCGGTCTCTACGACATCAACGATGCGTCCGCGCGTTTGCCCGTCGGCGAGAGCGCGTATGTCGAACTGGAAAAAGTAACAGTTGTCGGCGCCAGCTAGACGGCGGCCTCTCGCTCGTGAACCAGTTCGCCGGCTACGTATGTCGCCGCGATCGACCGATCGTCAGCGCAGATCATCAGCGCGAAGAGCAACTCGTCCAGTGACTCCGCGACATCGGCGCGCATTTTCAGCAGTGGCGTCGCCCGCGGATCAACTACGACAATGTCGGCTTCGCAACCGGCGCGCAAGCTGCCGACGCGGTCAGCCAGGCCGAGCGCTTCGGCGCTGCCCAAGGTCGCCAGATAATAGCACTGCGTCGCCGTCAACGAGATGCCGCGCAACTGCGCCATTTTGTAGGCTTCGCTCATCGTTTGCAGCATCGAGAAGCTGGTTCCGCCACCCACATCGGTACCCAGCCCAACTGTGACCGGTCGCGCCGCGTCTCTTACTTTTTTTATGTCAAAGAGGCCGCTGCCGATGAAAAAGTTCGAGGTAGGGCAGTGGGCGATATTGGCGCCCGTCTCATAGAATCGCCGCAGTTCGTCTTCCGATAGATGGATGCCGTGCCCGTAGATTGCGCGTGCGTCCAACAGCCCGTAATGTTCGTAAATGTCGGTATAATGCTTGCGCGCTGGATACAGCTCGGCGGCGCGCGCGACTTCGGCGCGATTCTCCGATATATGCGATTGCAGGCGGACATCGCTGTACTCGCGCATCAAGGCGCCCGCCAATTCCAACTGCGCCGGACTGCTGGTGAGGGCGAAGCGCGGCGTCACCGTGTAGAAGCAGCGTCCGCGCTTGTGCCAGCCTTCGATCAGCGCCTTGGAATCGTCATAGCTTGATTGGGCGGTATCCACCAGGTTCGCCGGCGCGTGACTGTCCATCATCATCTTTCCCGCCAACAGCAGCATATTGCGACGCTGCGCCGCCTGGAATACCGCGTCAACCGAGCCCGGCGCTGAAGTGCAGAATACCGAAGCCGATGTCGTGCCATTTCGCAGCAGCTCGGCGACAAAGAAATCCGCGATCCGCCGCGCGCGCTCCTTATCGACAAACCTGGCTTCAGCCGGGAAAGTATATTTGTTCAGCCATTCCAATAGCTGCGCGCCATACGAGCCGATGATTTCGACCTGCGGATAATGGATATGGGCGTCAACGAAGCCGGGCATCAGTATGGCGTCCGGATAATGCCGCAGGTCGATATCGCTCGGCAATGTGTCGCGCAGTTGGGCATAGGCGCCGATCTCAAGGATGAGACCGTCGCGAATCAGAATGACGCCGTCCGACAAGTAAACTACGCTATCCGAGGGCGCGTTGAGAAAGGGGTCGGCAGTCAGCGAGTATATGGGACCGCGCAAGGCTAGCTGCGTCATCGCGCTACCTGTAACCAACATTCAAGTCTCGACACATGCTAAGTCTGGCTCGCCTCAATCCACACGCAAACGGGTGACATCTTCCCAGGCGCCGCTCTCCCAGGAGCGGGTCATCGCCGCGTGTACTTCGGCCACCGCCAGTGCCTCGCCCAATCCAGGCGCGCGCTGTTGCCCCTCGGCAACCGATTGGAGAAAGTTGAAGGCTTCGATTACTTTCATATCTTCATAACCGAGACCGCTTCCTTCGCCCGGATTGAAGTTGCCGTGATAGGGATACTGATCGCCGCCGACCAAACGGGTGAAGCCATCATGCCCGCGATCCTCGCCGGGCAGGTAGAGCTGCAGCTCATTCATCTGTTCGAAATCCCAACTGATCGCGCCTTTGGTTCCGTTAAGCTCGAATGCCATCTGATTCTTCGGTCCGAAAATCGAGCGCGAGGCTTCGACCGCGCCGCGCGCGCCATTTTCGAATTCCAGCAGCGCGCCGACATAATCCTCATTTGTGACCGGACCGGTTGGATCATCGGGCGCGCCGCGCGAGTAATGCGTGCCTTTGCCGGGAATCGGCAGGGGACGTTCGGCGATGAAGGTATGCGAGTTGCTGACCAGCCGCTTGACGCCGCCGTTGAGGTAAAGCGCCATATCGGTCACATGCGCCAGGATATCGCCCAGCGCGCCGTAGCCGGCGATCTCGCGCTTGAAGCGCCAGGAAAGCAGTCCCATCGGATCGCTGCCGTACATGCTGAAGAAGCGGCCGCGATACTGCGTCAGATCGCCCAGCGCGCCTTCAGCGATCAACTTCTTCGCGTGAATGACCAGCGGCGCCCAGCGATAATTGAAGCCGACGAAGCTCAAGACGCCGGCATTTCGCGCGCTGGATTCAATTTTCGCTGTTTCCAGCGGACTTCGCCCGACGGGTTTTTCGCAGAAGATATGTTTCCCAGCGGCAGCGGCCCCCTCCACGATCTCGACATGAAGATGATTCGGCGCTGCGATATTCACGATTTGCACATCGGGATGCTCAATGACATTCTCCCAGCGCTCCGTGGCTTCGGCGAAGCCGAGCAGCTCGCGCGCGTTTTCCGCTCGCTCTTTGACATTGTCAGAGCAGATGACCAGCCGCGCCGATAAGCCAGCATCGGGGAAGCGCTGCCGCGCCAGGCTGTAGGAGCGCGCGTGAACCTGCCCCATCCAGCCCATGCCAATTACGCCTATGCCGAGCTCGATCATATCGCGATTTCCTTGCTGATGCCGTTCCGCGTTCACGCTTTTTTCCGCGCGCTGGCGTCTTTATGCCACAGACGGCTTCAATGCGCTAGCCTGCGACGCGCGCGGACCGGATGGAGCATTTGTTTTGTGGATGAACTGAACTTCAGGGGGAATCTGGCGGCTCAATGTGTATGCGAAAGCTAGACTTGGGATTTTCCGTATACGCCCAGGCGCGCGTCTTGCTGACGAGCCTTACGCTCACCCGCATATAGGCGTCGCCTTCGTAAGCGTCGAGATGGGCGAGTTCTTCGGTGGTGACTTCGAAAAGCGTGCCCTCGACCGTGGCGCCGGCATGCGGCTGCAAGATGGAGTAGACATCGTGAATGCCGGTGAGCTTCGCCAGCCGGTAGCCGCGCAATGTATCGGGCGCGCCCTCGCCCAATGTGCGACCCAACAGCTTCTGCTGCGTTGCTGGATCCCGCAGCGTGCCATAGGTGAACAGTTTTTCCATGCGCCAGAGTTTCTCCTTAGCGCCGGTACAAGGACGGTCAGATTTTACTTTGAAAACAGAATAAATGTTAATACCGGATTGCGGCGTCAATCTTGGCAGCGGGGGTGCGGAGATTAGTAACTAATCGTCGGAAACTCCGATTCGTAAACTATGGCAAACTTCCCTTTTCGGTGTTGATGCTCTTCTATCCGCACCTGGCGGTGTCTATCGTTGAAGTGCTGCTGCAAAAGCTGGAATACGTCGGTTTTGTATTCCGTATCCGGATTGCCTCGCAGATGGTCGCCTTTTGTCTCAAAAATATTGAGGCTTATATCACCAAATGCTACAAAATCAGGATAAATCCTGTCACGCCGCCATCCCAGCACGTAGTATTCCCGCTGATTCCGGTGCCACCATTGACGCGATTGATTCTCCGGCTGCTCTTCCGTCCGCATTTTCAGTTGCTTATCCAAATGGAAAGCGAAGTCCATTTCCAGTTCCGAGTCAAATTGCTTTTCGAAAACTTTGTCAAAGAGACTCAGTTGCGCCGGTGTACCGCCACGTTCCAATGTGTGGTCTTTATCTGCAATCATCAATGGGATCTCGTCGGGCAGACGGTGACTTGGCTCGGTGTAAAAGTCAAAGCGGATAATCCCATCCTGGAGTTTTTTCTCATAGATCGCCTTGCACAGCCGATTGTACTCGCTGCTCAAGTGTTCTCTCAATTGCTCAGCGTATCCAGCTCGATTATCGAAAATGTCCTCATCCGACCGGCCACTGTCTTTTAGCTTGTCAAATAGTTCCAGTACGAATTTGGCGGCTATCCATGGGTTAGGCACGATATCGGAAAGTCGCCGCGTGAACCAGGATATGCGCGGTGTCCTGTCTATTTCCAGTTCCTCTGAACGAAAGTAAACGGGACGCTCATTGTCGACATCAACCTCCGCGAGATGCATGCGCGGCGGATCGTGCGTATATTGATGGATTGGCGGCAGATGAACTTCATCCCAATTGACTTCCGTCAGAATATCTTGCAGATGATCCAATTTTCGCCAGCCGTCGCGATACCGGTGCAGCACTTTCGGAATCTTGATGTCTAATCCTCTAAATGGCTCTCGTCTCGGAATAGAGATCTTGCGTTGAGTTGGATCGCTGCCATCCATGCTTTGGACTTGATCCATCAAGCCGGTAAGCCCTTCGTCTTGCAAGCCTTGTCTCACTTGGTCCACCGCTTTAAGCACATCAAGATTCCAGCAGTAGACATAACAGCGGTCCAAGGCCTCGACCCCTGTGAGCCGGGCTTGGGGCTGGCGCAAGATTCTACCCACAAGCTGCGTAAGGGCATTTTGCGAACGCGTGTTGTCGAGAAGCACCAACAAATAGGCGAATGGACAATCCCAGCCTTCCATCAGCGCCGCTTTCGTGATGATCCAGCGAACCTCGCTTGTTTCAGACAGCAAGTCCTCGCGCCCCAATTCATCCTTTTCGGCGGATTTGACGCGAATTGCATTTGGCGGAACACTCAGGTTTTGGATCAAGTATTCGCGTACATCTTCGGCGTGAACGCGAAAGCCGTCTCGCTGGTCGCGCCCCGTCCGCTCTACCCGCACCACCGCAATCGGCCGAATGTAACGATCTTCTTGCTGTTGCAGGGACAGCGCCGCATTGTTCGTTTCGCTCAGTTCTTCGGCGGCGGCTGACAAGGTGTCTTGCCACTCGGTTTTATCCGGGCTGAAAACCTGCACCGGCATCTTGATCATTTCTTCGGCTTTGAGCTCCACGCCCGTTATATCAACCAGCAAATTGCTAATGTTCGAGTTAGGCGTGGCGGAAAACTCAAGCACCAGGCGCGGATTCAAACGATTGATCGAAGCGGCGAACTGCTGCGCGCCTTCCAATTTTTTCCCATACGCTTTGTGAGCTTCGTCCAGAATGACGACAGGTCGCTGGATTTTGATGACATTGAATAAACTGTGTTTGACCGGACCGTCTTCCGCGTCAAGATCCGGATATTTCCGCAGCAGGCGAGCGTCATAAAGCGCGGTGTCGCTATCGGGGAAAAAGGAATGATAACGTCCCGAATCGCGGAAGAAACGCAGAAACTCTTTGCCCTTTTGGCGGTTGGCGGCCGGAAACATCAAGAGCATGACGCAAAGATAATTGGCGAGGTCGGCTGGCTGAAAGCGGTCGTCCTTTTCCAGCATTTTTACGCGTCCGCCGCTGGCTCGTTCCAGGCGCTGGCGGTACGGATGTTCTCGATTCCAGAGCGCGTCTTTCGTTTGCCGGTAGATGGCGCGCGTTGGCACAATCCACAAGACCAGCCCCGTCGGATGCTGAATCCGGCCCAAAGCCTCGGCCGCAAGCAAGGTCTTGCCGCCGCCCGTCGGCACTTTGAAGCAGACGTGCGGGATGTGACGCTGCCTGCCATCAAGCCGCGCCGCATATCTTCTATCAGCGACCTTGCCCACTTCAGCCAGCTCGTGCCAGGTCTTCCGGGGGAAGTCGAGCGCATCTTCGGGCATAGGCAAGTCCGCGTCTTGATATTTTGCCGCCTGCGCTTGACCTTCCCGATCGTTGCGCGTCAAAGCCTCGAAGTAGTCTTCAAATGCTTCCAGCGCCTTTATCTGATAATCTTTGAGTTCCACGATTCAGCCCCCGAAGCCTAATTCATAAGGCAGTTGGCAGAAGGTGATATTCCACTGGCTAAGCTGGCGCTGTCCGATGTAATCCGCCGCCGCGAAGACCACCGCCGAACGACCCTTTTCGCGGATGCGCTCCGCCCGTTCCAAATTTAGGGCCGCGTCGCCACTGCGCAGAAACTCTATGCTTGGCTCATAAATGAGGTAATAGTCTTTTTCGTCGCTGGAGTAGAAATGTCCGTCGTCATCGCTTGATTGCAAGTCGCCCGGCGAAGCGGAAATCCCGGTCGCTGTGTGCAGCAGGTAGCTGGCGAGATCCGAATATGACGGCAGCGCCTCGCCCTCCAAGAGGCTGTCCACATCTATCGCTTCGCCGAGTGTGCAATAAGCGAATGAGCCGCCCAGCCCATCTCTTAGCTGTTTGTCCTTTGCATTCGGGACGCCTCGGATGACGCGGCGGACGCGCTCGGCCGTAATCGTGTCCGCATAGTCCTCGCATTCCACCAGGATGAAACGCCGGTTGCCGCCGTCTTCTTTGTTCAACGCGAGAACGGCGTGGGCCGTGGTGCCACTGCCGGCGAAGGAATCGAGAATGATGTCAGGTTCATTTAGAATAGATGTTCTTGTGTTGTGTTGTGTTGTGTTGTGTTGTGTTGTGTTGTGTTGTGTTGTGTTGTGTTGTGTTGTGTTGTGGTAATATATTCAAGTATTCGTTGGATTATGGTGGTCCGCTTAGGATTCTCCAGTTGAATATCGAAGTTCTTTCGTAGCGAGTTTGATTCGTTTATAGTTTTGTCTGTCCACAATGAACTTAGAATTTTTCGACTAGATGGCGGGACATAATGTTCTGGACGTCCCGTTGAAGAAAGGCGGAGTAGATCCAACTTCTTTGGAGACTGCGCGAACCACCACTCATCAATCGCATCTTGACTAGCGTTTTCACCACATTCTTCTTCCATCAGCATATAGTTTCCGATAGCGACTTCGCTTCGTACTTTAGCCCAACGCCATTGTCCTGTTTTTGGAACAATTCCCATCAATTCATATCGCATAGTCGGTCGATCAGTTCCTCGCCAATGGTTGTTCCAACTCCCCGAGACTTTTGAATTAACCTCAACCGTAAGATGTCTAAATCTTGTGTCTGGATTCTTGCTGTAAAACAATATGAATTCCGCACCCGAATTTAGCCTATCAACGAACTCAAACTGGGCCTGGACGCTTTTGACCCCTCGACGGATGACAATATTATTTCGGAAATTCTCCTCGCCGAAGATCTCGTCCATCATCATCCGTAGATGATGCACCTCATTATCATCAATACTCACAAAGATCACGCCGTCATCTCGCAATAAATCGCGCAGCAAATGCAAACGGGGCCACATCATGCAAAGCCATTTTTCGTGCCTTTCCAGGTCCTCACCATCTACCGGACTTTGCTTCTCAAACCAGTCCTGCATCAAGGGGCTGTTGACTTTATCGTTGTATACCCAGCCTTCGTTGCCTGTGTTATATGGCGGGTCGATGTAGATGCACTTCACGCGCCCGGCGTAGTGGGGCAACAGCGCTTTTAGGGCATGCAGGTTGTCGCCGTGAATGATGAGATTCTGGTCGGTCAACGGGATCTCGGCCGCTGGCGCTTCCGGCTGGCTTCCCCCCAATTCATTGGGGGGACTGAGGGGGGTTGGGGTGGGGGTGAGAATTGAGCGCGACTTGTCTAGTTTGAGCGGTCGATACGGCACGGTGAGATGATGGGCGTAGATGTGGTTCTTGCCCTTGAAATCCAGGGTCGGCATGAGATTCCCTCCTACCGCCAGATTCTAACAAACTGCGACTAAACGGTTCAATCTTCGCTCTCGGCATGGGCGCCGTCCAGATAACCGGCGATCCACTTCATCATATCGATCGACCCCTGCGGATCAGCCTCGCCATGCTGCAGCTGACGCTCGATGCTGTCGTCGCTGCGGATCAGCGAGCGTTTGCTGCGTTTCTCCGCCATTTGTGTGATGCGATGAGCGAGGTTGCGCAGGTTGTTCGCCAATATATGGCGCTGCTCGGACGAGAGCCCGCGCCCGACTTCATCCAGTTCGCGCCGAATCGTATGCGAGTCGATCTCATGGATATGCTCGGCATCAAAGGCTTCGGCGATATGTTCGAGGATTGTGAAAGTCGCGTTTATCGATTCCGCCAGTTCAACCGGGTCCTGGCTGTGCAGCCAGCGCCGCATCGCCAGCACCGAATATAATATGTGCTTTTGCGCCTCCAATTGCCGCTGCGGCTCCAGTTCGCGCTCCAGGCGCTGCAGCTGTGTGAGGCTCAAGCCATGGGTATAATTGCGCCACCAGGAGTTTACGGCAGCGCTCAGGGGCTTGCTCCAGCCGATTTGCCCACAGATCCGCGCCAGGCCGTCCACTACTCTGGAAAGGTCTTCTTCCTCCCCATACTGCAGCAGCAAGTGCGTCATGGATACACGCGTCGCGCCTTCAATCTCCAGCGCATGGCAGGCATCAAACAGCCGCCACAAATGCCGGAACGAAACCCGCGCTTCGTGGTGCTTCGCCATCAGGCGAGACAGCGCTTCCATCAAGCGCTGCGTCTGCGGCTCCCATTGATAATAATCGAGCAGCGTGAAGTAGGTGTCGATCACTTCATGCGCCGGCGCGCTCTTGATATTGCTGACCGCGTGCATGATGGACAGCACTTTGTCCATGGGCAGCGAGTCTCTCGCCAGCGCATGGCTCAATCGCGGGAAGAGCAACTCGCAATTGGCTAAATGACGCGCGCTGTCTGCGATCAACTTGCGATCATCGCCGGCGATGATGCTCTCGAATAGGTATTCGACCGCCTCTTCCGTCAACTGATGGCTTGCCTCGGTCGCCAGCAAGCGCGAAACCGCCGGCGGACGATACACGGCTGGGAGATTCACTCTCTGTTCGGATTTGTAAAGCGACCATAGCCGCTTTATGGTAGCTAGCGTGACCAGGACCTCATCGGACACCTTGATGCCGTGATACAGGGCAAGCAAGAAATACTCGGCGCGCTCATCAATCAGCCGCTCCAGCGCATCCGCCGTCGGATTTTGCAGCGCGATCCGCACGTCTGCATCCAATGCGTCTATTAGCAGCTCGTCTTCATAGAGCGCGTCGACGATTTCGGGCACGCGTCGCACTGCGATTAGAATCAGATGGATGCCGAGCTCGCCGTCGCCGTACGCTCGTTGCTTCGCCAAAAGGATTGCTTCCTGCAAAATATCGTGCAGGAGATAAGCTTGCGGCTCATGGGCGATCAACTCCAGCCAGCCAGCCAGGGTGCCGACATCGCCTTCCTCAATGGCGACTTCGAGCGAGTTTCGCGCCGCCATTTGCAGCCGTGGTATCCACTGTTCGTCGATGCCCAGATGCATCAGCCTGTTGCGAATGAAGACGTAAACCGAATCGGGCTGATCTTCCAGCATCTCATCGAAAATGTCGGATAGCGCGCTTTCCAGTTCCGCATCGTTTTCCAGCTCTTCCGCGACGCGCGCGCCGGCGGCCGAGTCTCGTTCGCTCAGCGCGTTTTGCAGCAGCTTTCTGATGTATTGGCGGCGCATCTCGTCGCTGGGCGGCTTCGCGCCATCCAGGATCCGGATGATCGCTTCGGTGGAGACGTCGTCCTCGGGCGCCTGGACCTGGCGATCGAGCCAAAAGCGATCGGCGACGCGCGCGAGCTCTTTCTCCAGCGGTCCAGTCGCGCTCGAATCGGCCAGCCTCGCCAATGGCTGAATCTCGGCCGCCAATTCTGCGGCATCACCTTGCCAAAGCGCGCGCAGCACTGCGATATAAGGATGGTCCAACACATCGGCGATAATCGTCGGCGCGGACCAGTCAAAGCTCCAGTCCGAAGCCTCCTTGTTCTCATCGTCGAAAGTAAGCTGCGGGCGATGTTGGCTGTACGCGGGCGCGTGACTGGCGAAGGTCATGCGCGCGGCCAGCCGCCCGGGAATCAGCGCTTGTATCCCGGAAACCAGGGCGAGCCGCTCCTCGAAATCCCACGGATACTGGGCGATGACCAGGCGCCGCTCATGCACTATCGCCCCCAGCAGGGTCAGCGCATGGTCGAAACCGTCAGCCGGTAATTCGTCAAGGAGGCGCTGAAGATTCGCCGCCCGAGTCTCGATTTCAATCGAATTGAAATCGGGCGGCTGCAAAAGAGGCAGGGTTCGGTTGATATCCTGCGAAACTTCCGGCAAGAATGCCAGCCAGCGCTCTAGCTGAAGCGCGGACTCGGCCAAAGCGTCCGCCGGAATGAACACATAGTGATCGGTGAATGTCTGCGGATCTTCGGTGGCGGGCTGGATGGCGGCCAGCAGCATCCGGTCGCTGTCATGATCCATCAGGACCAGCGCCGGACCAGCGCCGCCATCGTTATTCCGCATCGGTTCCAAGTCGACCAGCTGAAGGTAAAACTTGGGGTCCAGCGATGGCAGGACGCCGTTGAACATGAGCAGTTTGCGGCTTTTGGACCCTTGCTCATCATAAACAGTGCCGAGAATGACGTATTCCAGCGCTGATGCCACTGAAGCGACTTTCTATCTTACGCTTCTTTTACCATGCCCCATCATTTTGTCAAATTGCGCCTGGACTTGCAAGAATTGACGCTCGCCAATCAAAGGCTATCCAGCGCTCTAACGGCCGGCGTATGCCATGATATAATCCAACATCAAGCTTTGGCGCCAGGCAAGGGAACAACTATGTTGACCAATGTTTCAAAGCTCGGCTTCGTCCTGATTTCGCTGTTTTGCGCTTCGGTTTCGCTTGCGCAAGGGATGCCAGCGCAAATCGACGCGGCGCTGCTGGATTTGAGCGCCCGCCTGGGTTATTCCGTCGGCATTGGCAATTTGTCGAATTGGCGCTGGGAACAGACGAACTTCCCCAATGACGCGCTGGGCTGCCCGAGCGCGTCAAGCACGGGAAGCGGCGCCGTCCTCGGCTACAAGTTTCAGCTTACGCACAGCACGGTCACATACGACTATCGCGTCTCCAACGACAGCGCGCTTGTAGTCTATTGCGGACTTGTGGATGCGGCGAGCGCGGCAGCGGCCACGGAACCAGAGTCACAATATTCCAATCGGCTGTGCGAGGCGGCGGCGACTGGCGGACCTTATATGCGTTCCCGTATCAACGCCGGTATGACTGTCGAGATCTTGGGCAGCTATTTGAATTTGCGCGGGCAGCCTTCAATCAAGGCCTCGGCGCTGCTGCAGATTCCGGCTAGTTGGACTGTGGATATAACGGCCGGTCCCGATTGCGTTGATGGCTATCTTTGGTGGCTGGCGCTCGTCAACGGGCAGACCGGCTATATCGCCGAGGCGGGCGATGGCAGCTACCATGTCGCGCCGGAATCGCCGCCGCCGCTCCCCAGCCGAGAGGTTCTAAGCGCGAGCGTGATTCCCTTTCTGCGCGAATTCGGGCGCATATCAGGCAATTTCCAACCGATTCACGACTGGTCCTCCGATAGCCGCTTTCTGATAACGGCGGGCGCGCCCGGGTCCGACGGCGTTTGGGTATATGACCTGCGGCATCCAGTCCTCGCGCCACAGATTTTGGAACTGGAAGTCGGAATTTCCGCGCTGGCATTTCGGCCCAATCACCATCAGATTGCCGTCGGCGGCGATACCGGCGCGCTGCAGCTTTGGCAAATCCATGCTGGCGATCCATTGACATTCAGCGAGCGCCTCTTTTTGAATGCACACGCTGGACCGGTCTCGGCATTGGCTTTCAGCTCCGATGGCGAGCGCCTCGTCAGCGCGGGCCGCGAAGCCTATACCCATGTCGATGTGGATCGCGATTTTGCCGCCATTGTTTGGGATCTGCCGACGGTAGCGCAGCAGGCGATTCTATCCGGAAATGGCGAGCTTATTCGCAAGGTTGCCTTCAGCCCGGATGGAAACACCGTATTCACAGCGGGCGACGGCAGTCGCCGAGTTTGGGATGCGAGCAGCGGCGCGCGTCTCGGCAGCTTTGGCGTAGCGTCTCCGCTGACTGCGGCTGAATACAGCCCGGCAGGCGGGCAATTCGCCTGGGCGCAAGCGCCTCCAGGCGACAGCTTGGTAATCCTTGAGCCTGCCTCGTTTGCGCAACTGGCCAGTTACCCCGTGCCGACACGCAACGTTACTTCGCTAGGCTTCAGCCCCGATGGCTCGATGCTGGCGGTTGGCGCGGCTGAGGGCGTATTCTCCATCTGGAATACGCGGGCGCATCAACTGGTCGCGACCCGCGAGGCCGATGGCGCGATCCACGACGTCAGCTTCAGCCCCGATGGCGCGATGATTGCCGTCTCTACCGACAAACATGAGTTGATTCTATACGGCGTGCCGCTCGGTTCAGGCTGAGTCCGCGCCGGACGCGCTAGGGGCGCCTCAGCCAATCCGGCTCCAGGATGTCGATCCCCTCCATGGATAGCGCTTGGCGATTGCCGAAAAGCAGATGCAGCGGACTGCCGTAATCGGGCGGAACCGTCAGCGCGCGCTGGTAAGACGGTCGGTCGAGATCCAGCAGAAACAACAGACCGGGAAACTTCGTCACCGACTGGTAGGCAATTTGCCCCGGTTGGTTGGTAAAGGTCGCGTGCTGCTCGTCGCGGCCAGCCGGCGTCAAAGCGCGGACAAGCCCGCTGGCAATATCCAGTTCGTATAGATTCCACGATCCTTCGCGAAAGGAATCGTAGACGATTGTTGCGCCATCCGGCGACCAAACCGCCTGCGCATCCCAGTATTCGTCGTAATCGCCGTATTCGTCATGGGTCAATGCGCGGCTCGTTCCGCTGGCGATATCGTAGAGGAAAATATCTCCGCCGGCGTCATAAACCAGCGAGCGGCCATCCGGCGACCAGGATGTCCGGGCGAAATCGGTATCGTTGGCTGTGAGCTGGCGCCGGTTGCTCCCATCAGCGTCAATTAGGAAGAGTTGAAAGACGCCCTGCGGGTCCGCTTGAAAGAGGATGGACTCGCCATCGGGAGACCACTGCGGGTGGGTGTCTTCGTAAGCGTTTTCGGTAAGTTGGCGTGGCTCGGCGTTTCCAGGCTGCAACAGATACAGTTCAGAATCGCCGCCGGCGCGGGAGGCGAATACCACCTCTCGTGAATGCGGGGATATGCTCGGCTGCAAGACATCGCCGCCAGCTGGCGTAAGCGCTGCTCTTATGCCCCGGCGCATGTCGGCGATCATCAACTGGAGCTGGCCGGAAGCCCTGGCGACGAAGACCAACTCCTGGCTCGCAGGCAGCTTTGAGGCCGCCGCGACAGCCAGCGTCACCGTTAGCAGGCTGGGTAAGAGCGCCAGGATTCCCGCGCGCCAAATGAATCGAAACATAATCGTCCCAAGCGCATCAAATTGAAATTGCGTTGGCATTGACTATTTTCCCCGTAACTTTGGTGATCTGTAGGGGCGATTCGGTGAATCGCCCGAAATTTACAGACCATTTTCAACGAGCGCCTCAGGAAAAGCCTCTGGATTTTCGCAATTTTCGTGGAGAACGGCGCATTATGATTTTGAAGCGATTGCCCTGGGGCGGCGGGCTGGAAGTGGTTGCCGCGAGCCGAGTCTGGCTATACTATATCTGAGGTGTTTTGCCAGGATTCGCGCGCATTAGTGTTTGTCATAACAGTTTGAATGATTTTCCATTGCTTTCCAGCACCCCGGGGATGGCGCTGCCGGCATGAGTGAAAGCTTCATCGCGCTCTTTGGCGCCCGTCGGGTAAGATGCGCAACAATTACGAATGTGCTATACTAAGTCCAATTTATGCGTAGCTTTTTTAACTGTTGCCCCGGGGGGAAATTCATGGAAATACTCGATTTAACTGGCAAGTCGGTTAAGTCTTACGACTTTGAAGACCTGTTGGGGCAGGGCGGCTATGGCGTCGTTTACCGCGCCCGCCAAGAGGCGGTCTTGCGGGAAGTGGCGATCAAGATCATTCTGCCGAAATATGCCAACCAGCCCGATTTCATCCGCCGCTTCGAGAGCGAGGCGCAGGTCGTCGCGCGCCTGGAGCATCCCCACATTGTCCCGCTTTACGACTATTGGCGCGAACCGGATAGCACTTGTCTGGTCATGCGCTACTTGCGCGGCGGCAGCCTTCGCGATCTGATCGAGAGGCAAGGCAAGCTGGAAATGGATGTTGCGGCGAAAATACTGGACCAGATTGGTTCGGCTTTGACATTTGCCCACCGCAACGGAGTTGTGCATCGCGATGTGAATCCGGGCAACATTTTGCTGGATGAAGATGGAAACGCTTACCTCAGCGACTTCGGTATCGCCAAGGAAGAGGGCGCCGATGACGGCACGCCGGACGGAGCGATCGTCGGCACGATGGCGTACCTCGCGCCGGAGCAGATCCGCGGCGCCGAAGCGGGCAGGCAAAGCGATGTCTATGCATTGGGCATCACGCTGTACGAAATGCTCTCCGGCTTGCGCCCCTTCGCCGACCTCACCTTGGCCACCCTCGTTTACAAGCATCTGAACGAGCCGCTGCCATTGCTCGACCATAATGCGCTGAACCTGCCGCCCGCTTTCAATTCAATCATTCAGCGCGCCACCGCCAAAGAGCCGGCCGAACGTTTCGAAGACGCGCTGGAACTGGTGAGAGAGTTTCAACAGGCATTGCGCCATGGACAGCCCACTGAAGAGTTCGAGCTGGAGGAGCTCGACTTTTCCGAGTTTGAGCTGCTGGAAACGAAGAATCCTTACAAGGGCTTGCGCGCCTTTCAACAGGCGGATCACGCTGATTTCTTTGGCCGCACAGCCATGATTCAGCGCGTGTTGGACCGATTGCAGGAGCCAGTCGTCGAGAATAACTTCCTCGCCGTCATCGGTCCCAGCGGCAGCGGCAAATCGAGCCTGGTGAAAGCGGGTGTTTTGCCCGCGCTGCGCTCTGGCAGAATCCCGGGATCGGAGAATTGGTTCTACGCCGAAATGGTCCCGGGCGAAGTGCCGCTGGAGGAATTAGGCGCCGCCCTGCTTAGTGTTTCGACTTCGCCTTTGCCCGGCGTCGTCGAGACGCTGCGCGATCATGTCGATGGCTTGGCTCAGGGCGTTTATGAAGCATTGCCCTCTAAAGACAGCAAACTGCTGCTGATGATTGATCAATTTGAAGAGCTCTTCACCCAAGTGGAGTTGGAGAGCGACCGTCAGCAGTTTCTCGATCTGATCCTCAACGCGGTCAGCGCTGAGAACAGTCCCGTCATGATCATCGCCACCTTGCGCGCCGACTTTTATGATCGACCGCTTCTGTACCAGGGTTTTGGCGAACTCATTCGAGCGCGTACGGAATTGGTCTTGCCGCTGAACGACGAAGAATTGGCCGAGACGATCTACGGACCAGCTGAAAACGTCGGCGCCATCATTGAAGAAGGGCTGATTGATACGATCATTGAAGATGTCCGCGAGCAGCCGGGCGCCTTGCCGCTTCTGCAATATGCCTTGACAGAGCTTTTTGAGCGTCGCGAAGGCGCGCTGCTGACCATTGCCGCTTACCAGGATATAGGCGGCACGCTGGGCGCGCTGGCGAAACGCGCCGAAGAGGTCTTCCAACGTTTCAAAAAGGAGGGCCAGAACATGGCGCGGCAGATGTTCTTGCGCCTCGTCACCTTGGGTGAGGGACAAGAAGATACGCGCCGTCGGATTCTGCAAACCGAGTTGTTAACCTTGGGTGACCGCGATGTCGCCGAAGATGTCATTGACCGTTTCGGGCGCTATCGCCTGCTCACCTTTGACCGCGATGACGCCACGCGCAGCCCCACGGTCGAGGTGGCGCATGAGGCGCTGATTCGCCGTTGGGATCGCCTGCGCGAATGGTTGACCGAGAGCCGCAATGACATTCGGTTGGAGCGCGAACTGCTCAATGCCGCGCACGAGTGGGAGACGGCTGGCGGAGACAAGAGTTATCTCATGCAGGGCAATCGCCTGCTTACTTTCGAAGAGTGGTCTGAAGGCGCCAACCTGCGACTGAATCAGCTTGAAATCGAATTTCTGACCGCCAGTCTGGCGCTGCGCGATGAACGCGAATCGCAGGAACGGGCGCGGCAAGAGCGCGAACGGGAGTTGGAGCGACAGAAGGCGCGCAATATGCGCATCGCCGCGGCGATTTTCGGCGTGGCGGCCGTGCTCGCCGTCATCTTGAGCCTCTTCGCTTTCGATCAACGCAATAAAGCCGATGACCAGCGCGCGATTGCCGAGACCGAACGCGAACGAGCCGATGAGCAGCGCGTGATCGCGGAAGACCAGCGCGCCATAGCCGATGACCAGCGCGAGATCGCGGTTGAAGCGATGCATGTTGCCGAGACTGAGCGCGACCGCGCCGATGAACAGCGCGTGATCGCGGAAGACCAGCGCGCCATAGCCGATGAACAGCGTGAAATCGCAGTGCAGGCGATGCATGTCGCCGAGACAAACGAGCGCAAGAATCTGAGCCTGGCGCTGGCCGCCAACGCTCGCACCGCGCTCAGCGAGAATGAACCGGCGCTGGCGCTGCCAGTCGCGATTGAAGCGCGCTACGCCTTTGAGCCGCCGGAAGCCGAAGTGCTGCGCATCCTGGGCGCTTCCACCTTTTCGCCCGGTCCCCGCTTCCGCTTCACAGATTCGCCGCGGTCAATCCTTGGCGTCGCTTTCAATTCGGATGGCTCTATCGGCGCCTATGCCGGTTCCGAGGGCGTAGTCTATCTGGTAAACACAAGCACGGGAGAGAGCCTGCGCACAGTTGCGACTGGCAGTCCGGTCAACGCTGTCGCCTTCAGCGCGGACGATTCGCTAATTGCCGCTGCCATGTCAGACGGCGCGATTGGCGCCTGGCAGGTCGCTGATGGCGCGGAACAGTATCGGCTCAGCGGACACGAGGACATCGTCACCGATGTCGAGTTCAGCGCCGACGGCGCGACGCTGGCGTCTTCAAGCGCCGATTCCACTGTGCGCCTGTGGGATGCGGCCAGCGGCGAAGCCCTGCATGTTTTGCAGGCGCATATTGATTACGTCTTCAAGCTCAGCTTCAGCGTCGACGGCGCCCGACTCGCCAGTTCGTCAGCCGCAATCGGCGTGAGCGAGAGCGAACGGACGCTGGAACATAACACGATTCAGCTATGGGATGTCGCCAGCGGCGATAACTTGTTGACGATCCCGCCGGATGGCGTTGGTTTCGTCCGCGATGTTGAGTTCAGTCCGGATGGCGGGACCATCGCGGCAACCACCTGGAGCGGGGCGCTCGGCGGCACGGCGCGCCTCTACGACGCCGAAACTGGAGAAGAGCGGCAGCGCCTTTACGCGCATCGCGATACGATCGCCAATCTTGAATTCTCTCCCGATGGCGCGCTGCTTGCGACCGCCTCGCGCGATCAAAGCGTGAGAATTTGGGACATCAACAAGGGGGTCCTGGTCACCAGCTACGTGGGCTTTGGCGATCGCATTCAGGACATCGAGTTCTCACCGGATGGCGAATACCTGCTGATTGGCTTGGGCGAAGCAGGCGCCTACCCCGATGGCAGCGACAGCCCAGCCGATAGTTCAGCCTACCTCTGGGATTTGCGCAATCGTACGCAGGCGCAGGTTTACAGCGGGCATAGGAATTGGGTCTGGGCGGCTGATATCAGTCCGGACGGCGCCCTTGTCGCTTCCGGTTCCGGTCCGCTCTTCGGGCCAGACTCAGTGGCGCTTCTCGACGCCACCGCCCGCGTTTGGGATGCGGCAACGGGCGAGCAACTGATGGCTCTGGAAGGCCATGAAGATACTGTCGATTCGGTCCGTTTCGCGGCGGAGGGAAAACAGTTGCTCTCCGCCAGTTGGGATGGCACCATTCGCCGCTGGGATCTGGAAACTGGCGACGAAGTCCAGCGCTATACGCTTGAGGATGCCCGCGTTTATATGATTGACCTGCTGCCGAACGGCGCCCAATTCGTCTCCGGCTCAAGCGATAACCTCATCCGACTGTGGGATATCGAGACGGGCGAGGTCCTGCGCGAATACAGCGGGCATGCGGACCCGGTAAATGGCGTGCATGTCAGCGACGATGGCAAACTCATGGTGAGCGCCAGCGGCGGTTGGGGGCGTAATGATCTCACGGTACGACTCTGGAATGTCGATAGCGGCGAACTGCTGCAGACTTTCGAAGGGCACAGCCATATTGTCAATTACGCGCGCTTGGCGCCCAACAACGAATTCATCATCAGCACATCGTGGGACGGCACGGTTCGCATGTGGGACGTCGCGAGCGGCGCGGAGCTACGCCAATTTGTGGGCCACGCCGGCAATACCTTCGGCATCGACATCACTGAAGACAGCAGCACACTCCTGACGACTTCGTCGGATACTACGGCGCGCATGTGGGATATCGCCTCTGGCGAGGAGATCAATCGCTTTGAGCAGCACGGCGACTGGATACAGGAAATCGTGCTTGGTCCTGGCGAATCCTTTGGCGTCTCCGCCGGTCAGGATTATGTCTTGCGCCGCTGGCGCATCAAGCGGACGGCGGATGGCTTGATCGAGTGGGCGCGCGCCAACCGTTACATCCGCCAACTCACCTGCGCCGAGCGTCAATCTTATCGTCTGGAGTGCGTGTCCGGTTAGAAAATACCCCTATAATGGTGGTGTGCTTTCAAAGAAGATTGCCTGCGCAGGGTCGCCACCGTGACGGACGAACCGGTCAGCGAACAGCCGAATAATGAGGAAGACGAGCAATCCGCCTCGGCGATATTCATCGAATTGATGCGGCAGGCTGCGGAGAAAGCCGTTCCCAAGTCGGCGAAATCTCACCACGTCGGATCCGCCGAAGCGCTAGCGACGCCTGAGGGCGAAGCCGAACCCAGCCTGGCGCCCATAAGCGAGGAGCATCCAATAAGGCGCGTGCGGCGGCGCTTGGTATTGCGCCCGCCACAACGCGCCAGTATGGCCGGCGGCTTCCTGGGAACCGTTTTCGTCGTAATGGTGAGCACGGCGCTAGTGGCAACGCTGCTCATGTTCTTCGTCAACCCGGAATACTTGAACCCGGCTGTTGTACAGGGCTTGCAGCTCGATCGCGAAGAGCTAGTCGGCGGGATCGAGTCGGCTCGACCGACCGCGGTGCAGACGCCGCAGTGGCTGCGCCGCATTGGCATCATTTCCGGACATCGCGGTCTTGGGCGAACATTGAATCGAGATCCGGGCGCCGTCTGCTATGACGAATTCAAGCGTGTAACCCTGGAAGAAGAGACGATCAACTTTGCCGTATCGACGCGGGTGGTCGCCAATCTAGAGGCGCTAAATTTCGCCGTGGACATGCTCGATGAATTTGATCCGCGCCTGGTGGATTATCGCGCCGATGCGCTGGTTTCGATCCATGCCAATTCCTGCATTGACTATGGCGAGGTGGTCTCCGGCTATATTGTATCCAAATCCGATGCGCGCCCCGATACCGGCAATGATGTATTCCTCCGTGAATGCATCGCGTTGAATTACGCCGCGAACATTCCGCTGGAGCGCAGCTACAACGAAACCGAAGACATGGTGAACAATCATGCCTGGCGCAAAATTCACCCGCTGACGCCCGGCGTCATCCTCGAGATGGGTTTCATGCTGGCGGACCAGGAAATCCTAACCACTCAGCACGACCTGCTCGCCCACGCCATCACCATGGGCATCCTTTGCTATATCGAAAATGCCGGTCCCTACGCCAGCCTGGCGCGATCGGGCGCCAAATCGGGCGACTATCTGGTGCCTATACTGGCGACGCCTACGCCAATATTTGGACGTTAATTCGAGCATTGGCGGTACCGACTTGGAAACATCATCGGCGCTTGCTATAATGAAGGCGAATGACAACCGCAAGTTGGATTCACGGAGAAGTCGCATAGAGGCCTAGTGCGTCCGCTTGGAAAGCGGATACGGGAAACCGTACGTGGGTTCGAATCCCACCTTCTCCGCCTAGAGGAGCCCGCGCGCCGGGCTCTTTTTCTTGCTGACTCCGAATGGAGCCGAGGACGGCAAGCATGTCCGAATCTGAATCGATAACCTTGCGCGTCAACGGCGAAGCGCGCCAGCTTGACATCAACCCGGACACGCCGCTGCTGTACGCCCTGCGCAACGACCTGGGGCTGAAAAGCGCGAAATATGGCTGCGGCGCCGAACTTTGTGGCGCTTGCAAAGTACTCATCGACGGCGTCGATGCGCCCTCATGCCAACTGCCGGCGAGTCATGCCGTTGACCTGGAAATCACCACATTGGAGGGCCTCGGCGGCGCCGACGATCTGCATCCGCTGCAAGAGACATTTCTGGAAGAGCAAGCGGCGCAATGCGGTTTTTGCAGCGCCGGCATGATCATCGCCGCGCAAGGCTTGCTCAACCGCGTTCGCTACCCAAGCGACGAGGATATACGGTCGGCGCTTGCGAATAACCTCTGTCGCTGCGGCGTCTATGATCGTGTCCGGCGAGCGATCAAGCTGCGCATCGGCAGGCTCGATCGCGATCCGATCCACGAGGTTATGCGTCCGGCGCCACTCAACTCGATAGCGCGCTCGCAGGTGACCTCGCCCTCGCTTGCTGCGCATCCGCAGTTGGATGAATGGCTCGAGTTCAATGAGGATCGCACTGTCACGGTGTACAGCGGCAAGGTGGAACTGGGGCAGGGCATCCGCACGGCGCTGGCGCAGATCGCCGCCGATGAGCTGGATATCGCGCTGGAACGGATTCGACTTGAGTGCGCCGATACCGCCCGCAGCCCGGACGAAGGCTGCACGGCTGGCAGCCGCTCGCTGGAAACCAGCGGCGTCGCCATTCGCATCGCCGCCGCCGAAGCGCGTCAGCAATTGCTGTCGCTCGCATTTGAGCAGCTCGACTCGTTGACGCCCGCGGACGAACTGAAGGTGGCTGATGGCGTCATCACCGATCCGCAGACTGGGCGCAGCGCCAATTACTGGGATTTGATGGCGGGCAGGCGCTTCAACCGACAGATTTCTGGCGCTGCCAAGTTGAAGGAACCGTCTGAACACAATTTGGTTGGCAGATCTGCGCGCCGTCTTGATCTGTTGCGTAAGTTCAGCGGCGGCGTCTCTTATGTGCATGATATGGACCTGCCGGGCATGCTTCACGCCCGTGTTCTGCGCCCGCCCGGTTATCACGCCCGTCTCGTCAGCTTCGATCGCGAATCGATACGCGCGCTGCCCGGCGTCATTGATGTGATACAGAATGGTCAGTTCATCGCCCTTGTCGCAGAGCGTGAGGAGCATGCGGTTGCGGCGCTGGAAGAGGCGCGAAAAGCGGCAGAGTGGGCAACTGATGATGATTTGCCCACAGCAGTCGATGTCTATTGCGACTTGCGGGAGAAGCCGACGCAGGCGAATCTCGTTGTTGATGGCAATGTGGTCGACGATCCAATCCCGACCATTGATGCGCCCTCCGATGCGCATCGCAGCCTGGGCGCGACCTATCGCCGTCCCTTTCAGATGCACGCTTCGCTGGGACCGTCGGCTGCCGTCGCCCTTTGGCACGACGGCCAACTGACCGTCTGGTCGCATACGCAGGCGGCTTTCGTGCTTCGCGGGGCGCTGGCGCAAGTACTCGGGCTGGAGGTAGCCCAAGTGCGCGTCATCCATGTGGAGGGCGCTGGCTGTTACGGTCACAATGGCGCCGATGATGTCGCGCTGGACGCGGCTTTAGTCGCGCGCGCCATCCCTGACCGGCCGATCTCGCTCAAGTGGACGCGCTGGGATGAGCACGCTTGGGAACCCTACGGCTCTGCAATGCTGATGAGGCCGAGCGCTAGCTTGTCAGAGCATGGCGATATCATCGATTGGAATTACGATGTCTGGAGCTACGCCCACAGCACGCGAGCGGCGGCGAACCGGGAAACCTCCGGTTTGTTGGCGGCTTGGCATCTGGAGCAGCCCTTCGCGCCACAGGTTCCGCAGCCGATGGGCGGTTATCATTCCGGCGCCCACCGCAATGCCGATCAGATTTACGCCCTTCCGCAAAAGCGCATCGTTCGCCATGCTGCCGCCGAGAGCCCGCTGCGCGTCTCGGCGCTGCGCAGCCTGGGCGCCTACGCCAATATCTTCGCTATTGAGTCCTTCATGGACGAATTGGCGCTCGCCGCGGGCAGTGACCCGCTCGAGTTTCGCCTGCGCCATCTTACGGACGAGCGGGCGCGCGCGGTCCTGAATGCGGCAGCGGATAAAGTGGCTTGGCAGTCGCGCCAAAGTCGGCAAGGCAGCGACGAAGGCTGGGGCATGGCGCTGGCGCAATACAAGAATCTCCAATGCTATTGCGCGATCATCGTCAATCTGGCAGTCGATCGCGCAAGCGGGCAGATCGCCTTCAAGCGCGTCGTGATAGCCGCTGACGCGGGCCAGGTGGTTAATCCCAATGGACTGAGCAATCAACTCGAAGGCGGATTCACGCAAGCAGCCAGCTGGACGTTCTTTGAGGAAGTTGCGTTTAATGAGGGCGGCATCACCAGCGTCGATTGGGAGACCTACCCGATCATGACCTTTGCATCTGCGCCCAAGATCGAAACGCTGATCCTGAATCGCCCGGAACTGCCCATCCTGGGCGCGGGCGAGGCGGCGCAGATTCCCACGCCAGCCGCTATCGCCAATGCGATATGCGACGCTGTTGGCTTGCGCCTGCGCGATATCCCCTTCACGCCCGAGAAGGTATTGGCGGGGCTCAATCTATCACAGTTGTTGTGATCTGTAGGGGCGACACTTGTGTAGCCCGCGGCCGAATGACAGATGTAGGGGAGACCTATCAGGTCGCCCTCGCGCCGCTACGGCTTTAGTTTTATCACCGTCACATGCTCGTTCGGCGCGGCTGACGGACCCTGCAAAACCAACCGATCGCCCTCGCGATTCAATTCAAGCGCCGCATCGCAATTGGCATTGAGCCAAGTCGCTGAGGCCGCCTCCAGACCGGACAGCGTGATTTTGCCGTCTGCTGACCAATCAAATACGTGCGCGTAGACCGTGTCGCCTTTTTGCGTTGTGCGATAGGCAGTTTGACCTTGAATCGGACCCGGCTGGGTTCCGTAGATCGAGTCGCCGTTGACATCCAGCCAGGCGCCCATTGCCTCCAGGCGCTCGACGCTCGGCTCGGGGATCGCGCCTGCGGCATCGGGACCGATATTGAGCAGGTAGTTGCCGCCCTTGCTGACGATATCCACCAGATTTTGAATCAACTGCGTCGTCGATTTCCAGTTATGGTCGTGCGTCTTAAAGCCCCAGGTATCGTTGATGGTGGCCGGCGTCTCCCAATCGATTTCCGCTTGCAGGTCGGGCGGGATAGCGTTGTCTTGCGCCGTGGCGTAATCGCCCAGTTGGTTGCCCAGCCGCCCGCAGACGAGGCAATCTGGCTGCAGCGAATGCACCAGATCGAGCAGCTCCTGGCTTTGATGGCGCTCGATAATGCGCGGCGTATCGAACCAGATGATGCAGATCGGTCCGTAGTTGGTCAGGATCTCGCGCACCTGTGGCTTGACATAATTGTCGATGTAATCGGCGAAGTCTTGCTCGTCTTCATTGAAATCCCAGGTATTGCCGAAGCCGTTGGGGTGATGCCAATCCTGCGTCTGCGAGTAATAGAGCCCGAGCTTGATGCCCTCGCGGGCGCAGGCATCGGCCAAATCTTTGAGGATGTCCGACCCGTAGGGTGTGCCATCAACGATGTTGTAATCGGTCTCTTTCGTGCCGTACATGCAGAAGCCGTCATGATGTTTCGAAGTCAGCACGATATACTTTTGTCCCGCCGCTTTCGCCAGCTTGACGATTTGGTCGGCATCGTATTTGACCGGGTTGAATTGCGGCGCCAGCGCTTCGTACTCGGCGATGGGGATCTCGGCGCGCAGCATGATCCATTCGCCGATGCCGGGGATTTGCTGTCCCTTCCAGACGCCGGCCGGGATGCTGTAAACGCCCCAGTGGATGAACATGCCAAATTTGGCTTCGCGCCACCAATCGAGGCGCGGGTCTTCATTGGCGCCCGGTCGCTGGCCCCGTTCCGGTTTGAAGTATTCGATCTCTGTCATTTTGCCATCCCTGTTTTCGTTCTGTGTTATGTAGTGGCGATTCTGTGAATTGCCCACGTTTTGGCCAATCATCTTTGGGCGACTTACAAAGTCGCCGCTACATTTCGCTGTCCTCGGTTACGTCAACTCAATCGCATAACAGCAGACGTAATCGCAGGGCGGCGTCGCTGGCGCTGACAACCGCAAGCCATCATCGCTCTGGCGCCAGTTGATCGCCTCGTCCGACCCCAACATGCGCGCGCTTTTGACATTGACCGAATCCAGCGCCTTGATCAGCGCCTCGCCCTGCGGATAAGCCAGCAAAAAGGCATAGAGCGTATTCCCCTTTTTGGTGAAGCGGATATCAGCCGGTGTGAAGGGATTGCGATGCGTATCGGTGAAGGCGCCCTCCGGCACTTCGGTTGGTCCCTCGCCATATACGCTCCAGGGCCGCGTGTCGTAGATGCCCTCGCCATTCACCGCCAGCCAGCGCCCGATCTCGCGCAGCATCTCCTGCTCGATTTCGGGAATCGTTCCATCGGCGCGCGGACCGATGTTCAGCAGCAGCGCGCCATTCTTGCTCGCGATATCGACCAAATCGGCGATGATATCGCCGGCGGTTTTGTAATCGTGGTTATCGATATAACCCCAGCTGTTCTTGGAAACGGACGTATCGTTCTGCCAGAAGAACTTGCGGATATCGCTCAGCTGGCCCCGTTCGATATCAAAGACGGCGACGCCTTCGGGGTAGGAGTCGTATTTATGGTTGATGGCGACGCCCAAGCCCCATTCTTCGCCGCGGTTGTAATAGTGGGCGGCGAAGCGCTGCAGGTAAGGCTCGAAGACGACTTGCTCAATCCACCAATCGAACCAGACGACCTGCGGCTGATACTTATCCACCAACTCGCAGGTGCGCGCCAGCCAATCTTCGAGAAATTTGGCATCCGGGCGCGGCGTCCAGTCTTTTTGCTTCCACTCTTCGCGATTGAACTTGTCCTTGGAGGCTTCAATAGCCGGACCATACAAGCCATCGTTCGCCGGATCTTGCACATCGGAGGGAAAGCTGCGTCCGCCATCGAAGTACCACCAATGCTCGGCGCGGTGTGACGATACCGCAAAGACCATATCCAGCGACCGCGCGGCTTCAGCCAGCTCGCCACAGATATCGCGCTTCGGTCCCATCTTGGCGGCGCAAAAATCGGTCAGTTCGCTTTCGTACATCGCGAAGCCATCGTGATGCTCGGCCACCGGCATGACGAAGCGCGCGCCAGCCTCCTTGAAAAGCTGCGCCCATTCTCGCGCGTCAAACTTTTCCGCCGTTAGCATGGGGATGAAGTCTTTATAACCGAATTCGGTATGATCGCCCCAGGTCTTGCGGTGATGCTCGAAGGCGGGGTCGTCCTGCAAGTACATCCGCCGCGGATACCATTCGTTGCCGAAAGCCGGCACACAGTAGGGTCCCCAATGGATGAAGATGCCGAATTTGGCGTCGATGTACCATTCGGGAATCTGGTATTGACTGAGGGATTCCCATGTCGGTTCGTATTTTGTCACCGTTACGCTCCTGTGCTTTTTGCCCAGTATAGCTAGTGCCTGGTCTGGATTCTAGGGAGAGCGTTTCACTGGCGCGGTGAACGACGAATATAGCGCACAATAGGGGGCTAGCCTCGGCTCGCCCACGCAATTCAAGTGAATCTTGCAGGTGCTTCGCTGCTGCGAGCAGGTCGCGCAGGCGCCGACGGCCCCTTCCGAAGTTTCGGGCTAGCTAACCCCCGCCAGCTTCTCCAGCGCAGTCACCACCGGTATCCAGCGATCCCAGCCGCGCTCGTCGCGATAGATCTTCGCTTCGGCCACGGTCATGGGGTCGCTGTGGCTGGCTTTGCCAAAAGCGGCCAAGACCCGCGTCCAGCGGATGGCATGGTCGCTGTCGGCCGCCTGCTCCTTAATATAGTCCTTAATCGCAGTGACGAGACTGTCCGGCACTGTGTATGTCTGCGGGACGGGCGTGTCTGTCGGTGGCGGGACCGGCGTATTTGTCGGCGGGACAGGCGTGTCCGTTGGCGGCGGCACAGGCGTGTCTGTCGGCGGCGGTACCGGCGTATTCGTCGGTGGGACAGGCGTATTTGTCGGCGGGACGGGCGTATTCGTTGGCGGAATGGGCGTGTTTGTCGGCGGAACGGGCGTGTTCGTCGGCGGCGGAACGGGCGTGTTTGTCGGTGGCTGCGGCTGCAGCTGCGTCAGCGCGTCGACCACCGGCTGCCAGCGATTGCGGCTGTAGGTATCCGCCATCTGTTTGGCTTCTGCCAGCTTCATTGGATTGGCATGGGCGCCCCAGCCCAGCGCCGCTAGCGCCCGCGTCCAGCGCTTGACATGCGCGTCGCCGTGCTGCGTCTCTCCTTGATAGCCAATCAGCGTGCGTATCAGGCTGGCGTAGGGTCCGCTGGGCGCAGGCGTGTTCGTCGGCGGTATCGGCGTGGCTGTCGGCGGTACGGGAGTGTTTGTTGCCGTTGCCGTCGCTGTGGCAGTCGGCGTACTCGTTGGGCGGGGAGTCGCTGTCGGAGACGGCGTATTCGTGGGCGTCGCCGTGGCGGTGGGCGTTGGCGTATCCGTTGGCTGCACTGCCTGCTGCTGCGTCAGCGCGTCGACCACCGGCTGCCAGCGACTGCGGCTGTAGGTATCCGCCATCTGTTTGGCTTCTGTCAGCGTCATCGGGTTGGCATGGCTGCCATGCCCCAAAGCCGCCAAAGCCCGCGCCCAGCGCTTGTAATGCTGAGAAGTGTCAGCCTGCTCATCGCGATAGCCGATTAGCGTCTGAATCAAGCTGGGGACGGGCGTGTTCGTTGGCGTCGGGCTATTTGTGGCGGTATTGGTCGCGGTCGGCGTCGGCGTATCGGTGGGCAGAATTTGCTGGTCTTGCTGCGCTTGCTGCGTCTCAGGCGCGGTTTTGGCGCTGTCGCTGACGACAAGATTGACGCCGCTATCCTGATAAGCGGTGACGCGGAAGTTATAGCTTGTGTCCGCTTTCAAGCCGCCGAAAGTATGCGAGGTCGTGCCAGCGCCCGGCGTGACAAACTCGTAATAGCTGCCGCGGCTGATCTCGACGAAATAGAGCAGGACCTTGCCCATGTCGCTCCACTCGACCGTGATGTGGTCTTTGGAGACTTTGGGGAAAATGATGCCGAGCGTGCCATCAGTCGGCAGCTGCGGCTGCGCGTCTTTTTGCGGCTGCGCCTGCGGTGTATCTGTTGGCGTTGGCGTGTTTGTCGCTGTCGCTGTGGGCGTGGCGGTGCTGGTCGGCGTGCTGGTCGCCGTTGGCGTGGGCGTACTGCTTGGGGTATTGGTGGGCGTGCTGGTCGCCGTTGGCGTTGGCGTATCGGTGGGCAGAACCTGCTGGTCTTGTTGTTGCTGTTGCGCCTGCTGTTCGCCTTTTAATGCTTTAGGCGGACTGTTGGGCGTGGTTTGGACGCTGCCGGTGGCGATGATATAGTCGCCATTTTCAGCATGGACAGTGACGCCGACGGTGTAGCTCTTGCCCGCAATTAAGTCCGTGAAAGTATGCGACGTCGTGCCCGTTCTGAGTGTGGCGTACTCGAAATAATCTTCGCTGTCGCGGATCTCAACAAAGTAGAGCGCGACCTTGCCCATATCAGTCCACTCGACGGTGATGCTGTCTTTGGAGATTTTGGAGAAGATCATGCCCAGGCTGCCATCGGTGGGCAACTGATGACGTTGCTGCGGCTGGCTGACGACAATGGTGGGGGTAGGCGTTGCCGTTGGCGGAGGGGCTGGCAAAGTCCTGAAGCGACTGCGAATCGTACTCAAAGTGGTCGTTCCGGGTCGCCCGCCACGAATTTCGATAATGTATTCCGTATCCGCCTTCAACAGTTCAAAACGCTTGGCAATGCCGGTTTTGACCCGCCGCTCAGCGATCTTCTTTTCATCCGCAGCGTTCAGCAGGAAAAGATCATAGAGGTTGCCCACGGCGCCGTTCCAATGCACAGTGACCGCATCATGCTCGATATCGCTGAACCAAATATGGGTGAAAGCGTCCGGCGCCGGCGTGGTCGTCTGCGTTGGCGTCGGCGTCGGCGGATCGGGGGGCCTCGGCTTAGTCCTGAAGTACACGTCAACCGCCTGCGCATTCTGGTAGTTTTCGTCCACCAGTTCTATAGTGAATTTGTAGCGTGTGTTGGGCTTGAAGACGCGTCTGTCAAAATCACGCCCTTTGCTATCCACGCCCCAAAGATAAGTTTCCCGATAATAAGCGAACCACGAGATATTTTTACTTTGCTTGACCCGGTGCCCGTCATCGCTCACTATATCGCTTCTTAAATAGACGTATTCGGCTTGAAAACCCTGGCCCTTAAGATAGTCGTAGAACGCGCCCCAATTGACGCTAGCGCTGTTATGCGTGATATTCGTGACAATGACTTTGAAATTGTCTGGATAGGGCGTGGGGTTGTGGATGGGTGTGGCGGTGGCTGTCGGGGTGTTCGTAGCTGTGTTAGTCGCTGTTGGCGTGTTCGTCGGCGTCGGCGTCAGCGTCGGCGTCGGTGTCGGCTTTATTGAAGTTTGCACATTGACGGTAAAATAGTTTGTCGGGGTTTCAATGACATTGTTTTGAGAATCCGTCGTGACGGTAACCTGCTCAATGCCGATGACATTCGCATGATTGGAGCGCAATCCCGTCACGCTCAAGCCAGCGGGCGCGGTGTTTCCCACCTGTTTAAGGAATTGCCAGTTGTAATAGATATTAAAGCGCACATCGCTTGCCGCCGCCGCGCCCCAAACGAGGGTCGCGGAGTTATAGGTGAGGTCGGAAATGGTGACGGCGGGCGCGGAGCCGCTGCTGGGCGCCGCCTTTGTCGTGAAGTGCGTGTCAACGGACCGCGAATTCCCGTCTTCGTCCACAAATCTTAGCGCGAAGCTGTAGCGGGTGTTGGGCTGAAAGGCCCGTGGTTCCCAAGCCATCGTATCATCATCCCAGGCCGAAAGCGCAACGACCCGGTCAGAAGCTCGCCACCAGACATCATAGGCAGGTTCAGAATACTTCCTGACCCTGTGGCCATCAGCGCTGACAATATCGGCAATATAGACCTGCTTGGCTTCAAAGCCCTCTTGCGCAAGAAAGTCGAGGAAATCGCCCCAATCGACGGAGGCGCTGTTATGCGTCAGGTCGGTGAAGCTGATTTTGAAATTGTCGGGGACGGGCGTGGGCGTCGGCCCTTTGGTCGCGGTATTCGTCGGCGTACTGGTCGCGGTGGGCGTACTCGTGGCTGTACTGGTCGCGGTGGGCGTCGGCGTGGGCGTCGCGGTGGGCGGATCGCCCAGCGTCGTAAAGCTGCCCCACCCCAGCGGCTCGGGTTGACCATAGGGAAGTTGGAGACCGAACTCTTTGTAGACCTGGACGTTATAGGTGGCGCCTGGAGTCAGATTCTCCAGCGTGTATTCCGTGCTGCCAGTGTACTCTAGTTCCTTAAAGATGATTTCCCCGTCAAGAGAGATTAAGGTATAGTCCTTCCAAACGCGGCTTCTAGACGAATTGGGATCAACCCAGGAAAGCTTTGCCGAATCTTCTGTGATATTCGTAATCTGCAAACTATTCACCGTCGTCTCTTTTTTGGTTTTTACATTGACGGTGAAATAGTTTGTAATGATGCCGTCAGTAACTTCCTCAATGGCGATGACATTCACGCTGCCGGGGCGCAATCGCGTCAACCAAATGCCATTATTAGGCGCGGCGCTGCCAACCTGCTGCCGGAAGAACCAGTTGACATAAATGTTAAAGCGCACATTGCTCGCCGCTGCCGCGCCCCAAGAGATGTCCGCCATATCTGTTGTAATGTTGTATGTGTTGACAGTGGGCGCGGAGCCGCTGCTGGGCGCCGCCTTGGTCCTGAATTCAACTTCAACGGTCTGCGCATTCTGGTAATTTTCGTCCACGATTTCTAAAGTGAAGCTGTAGCGGGTGTTGGGCTGGAAGATACGGGCTTCCCAACGCCTCTTTTCTTTATCCCAGCCCCAAAGGTCTCTTTCCCGCCATCCGACTGGCGCCGGCATAGCATAATTGCGGTAGATGCTGTCGCCATGTTCACTAACATAATCGCTCTGACGGACCCATTTTGGCTTATATCCCTGCTGCTGAAGATAGTGGGAGAACGCGCCCCAATAGACGCTAGCGCTGTTATGCGTGATATGCGTGACCTCGACTTTGAAATTGTCTGGATAGGGCGTGGGGTCCTGCGCCCGCGCCGCTCCGCCGACGCTGAGCAGCGCAATACTGAGCAGCAGCAGCGGCAGCGGCAGAACAATATTGCGCGAATGGCTGAGAAAATAGCTAAGCGTGGCTGACATGAACTCTTGTCATTCTAAGTTAGACGGCTGCGCAAGCTCATTTGAAGGGATAGTAGCATTTTTTCCCGCTCGGCGCAAATCCAAGCCAGGCCGGGGAGTGGCGGGCATGTGGACATGGCTCGCAGTTTGCCGTGTATTGGGGCGGGGCGGCGGCTCGCCCGCGTTTCAGCGCCCACTTGTCGGGCGACCCTGTGAATTGCCCGATGCTGCAATCGTGAATTTTCGGGCGACATGCAATGCCGCCCCTACAACCGACTTGATTCCGGTTTCTCACTATTTTCTTGGAAGCGCTTCCCTGTCCTCGGGGCAAAGAAGGATTTGGAGCGAATGCCCCGCTCGCGCCGGCGCGCCGATTGTGGCATCTGCCGCCGTTGGGGTAGAATGAGCGGCAGCCAGCCACCGTTTCGCTAAGCTGTACAGCAGGAGCGCATTATGCAGCAAGTCGCGTTTGGCAACACCGGATTAATGACGCCGCCCTTGGTCTTCGGTTCAACCGCGCTGGGCAATCTGTTCCGCGAGTTTTCTTATGGATCCAAGCTGGAGACGATGCGCGCCATTGTCGAACACCTGCCCAAACCGGTCGTCATTGATTCGGCGGGCAAGTACGGCGCGGGCCTGGCGCTGGAAGTGATGGGCGATTGCTTGCGCGAGCTTGGCGTGAGCGATGATGAAGTCATCATCAGCAACAAGCTGGCTTGGCTGCGCGCGCCGCTTACCACGCCCGAGCCTACCTTCGAGCCGGGCGCCTGGTTCGGCTTGCAGCACGATGCCGCGCAAGACATCAGCTACGATGGCATCCTCAAATGCTTTGCGCAGGGTCTCGAGCTGCTCGGCGGCGATTACAGCACGAAGCTCGTCTCGGTGCACGACCCCGACGAATACCTCGACGCCGCCGAATCAGCCGCTGACCGCGAGCGCCGCTTCGACGACATCCTGGGCGCCTACAGCGCGCTAGGCGAATTAAAGGCGGCTGGCAAGGCGAAGGGCATTGGCGTCGGCGCCAAGAACTGGCAGTCGATCGCCGAGATTGACGCGCAGGTTGCGCTCGACTGGGTGATGTTCGCCAACAGCTATACGCTCTATTCGCATCCGGCCGATTTGCTCGCCTTCATGGATTCGCTGCATGATAAAGGGGTCGCCATCATCAACTCGGCTGTCTTTAACGCCGGCTTCCTCACCGGTGGCGAGTTCTTCAATTACGTTAAGCTTGATCCAGCGAATCCGGATCACCAGGAAAAGTTCGCCTGGCGCGAGAAGTTCTTCGCGCTATGCGATCAGCATGGGCAGGTCCCCGCCGAAGTTTGCATTCAATTCGGCAAATCGCATCCGGGCATCGTCGCCCTGGCTTTGAGCACAAGCCGACCTGAGCGCGTCAAGACCAACGTGGCGGCAATGTCTGTCGAGTCGCCGTCCGCATTCTGGGATCTGCTGAAAGAAGAAGGCTTGCTGGCGGGGGATCATCCCTATCTGTAATCTTTGAAGCGCGCGCGAGAATTGACGAAAATATCTCCCCCGTATACTATTGTGGCAATCAGCATGCCCTCTCGCGCGGCAATCAAAAGCGTAAGCGGCAGGCGTTGAAGTCCACTGGAGGTCAAGATGCGTTCCAGTTTTACGCGGCGCGATTTTGAGCGAGCCATAGAAGCGGGGGGGGGGGGGCAGGACCCGGGGAGCGTCGCCTTCGCGATAATCGAGGTTGAAAATGCCGATACGGGCGCGATATTCTTCTATGGTGACAACCCCGACAGTCCGCCGCTATGCCATTTTGATGGCGAGAATAGCCGAGCGCTTATCGGGTATGTGAAGACGTATTGGGCTGAGAATGCGTCAAAGACTGTCTTTCCGGCCGCCGTCGAATATCGCCGCCCCAGCGAGAGTTATCGTGTCATCCTCCAGGGCGATATCTTCGACGGGACGATCTATGTTGAGACAATGGACGGGGATGAGGCGCCTGACGATATAGGCTGGGATTTAGCAATGCGATTCAACAATCATCCCGATCGACTGACCATGCTCAAGCAACGCGGGAATGAGGGAATTGTTTTTCGCCGTTGGACAGATGACGACCGGTCCTAGCGGGAGGCGCGCGCCGCCAAGCGCGTATTTTTAGGGATTGCAGAACTTGCGCGACACCGACCAACCCTCTACAAATTAGCAATCGTCCGACAAGCCGTTTCGCTGTGCCCTCAGAGCCTCTGTGGTGAATTAAATAGGAAATCCCATGCCAGACGACCGCCCGAACATACTCTTCATCATGTCCGACGACCATGCCTCGCACGCCATGAGTTGCTATGGCAGCCGCATCAACCGGACGCCCAATCTCGACCGCATCGCCGACGAAGGCATGCGCTTCGACAATGTCTTCTGCACCAACTCGATCTGCACGCCCAGCCGCGCCGCCATCCTCACCGGCGCCTACAATCACATCAACGGCGTCACCACGCTCAGCACGCCGATGGACAATACGCTGCCCACCTTCGTCAAGGATTTGCGGGCCAGCGGCTATCAGACCGGCATGTTCGGCAAGTGGCATCTTGGGCAGGGTCCGGCGCATGAGCCAACCGGCTTTGACGATTGGGCGGTGCTGCCGGGGCAGGGGCTTTACCACAACCCGACCTTCATCTTCAAAGATGGCGCTGGCTCGCAGCGGCGTCCGGTGCATGGCTACGTCACCGATCTGATCACCGACATGAGTCTCGATTTCTTGAAGAAGCGAGATTCCGAGCGCCCATTCTTCCTCATGTGTCATCACAAAGCGCCACATCGCCATTGGGAGCCGGACGAGAAGCACGCCCATATGTACCTGAATGAAGATGTGCCGGAGCCGGAGACCCTCTACGACGACTACGCCAACCGCGCCTCAGCCGCCGAAGCCGCCGAGATGCGCATGGGCGTGCACCATAGTCCGCTCGATCTCAAAGGCGAAATCCCGCGCGACCTGCCGGAGATGGAATTGCGCAAATGGGCTTACCAGCGCTACATCAAGGATTATCTGCGCGTGGTCGCCAGCATTGATGACAACGTCGGACGCCTGCTCGATTATCTCGACGCCGAAGGGCTGACGGAAAATACCGCCGTTGTCTACACCTCGGATCAGGGCTTTTTCCTGGGCGATCACGGCTGGTATGACAAGCGTTTCATGTATGAGGAATCGCTGCGCATGCCCTATATCATGCGCTATCCCAAAGGCATCGACGCGGGGGGCGTCAACGAGGACATGATACTCAATGTCGATTTTGGTCCCACCTATCTTGAGCTGGCGGGCTTGCCGACGCCAGACGCGATGCAAGGCCGCAGTTTCGCTTCGCAGCTGCATGGCGAGACGCCATCGGACTGGCGGGGCAGCATGTATTATCGCTATTGGATGCACAGGGCGCATCACAACGTCTATGCCCACTACGGCATCCGCACGCACAGATACAAGCTAATCTACTATTATGCCGATGGCATGGGCGTCGAGGGCAGCATCGGCGAGAGCTACGAACCCGAATGGGAGCTATTCGATCTCGAATCTGATCCTTACGAGCTGAACAACATCGTCGACGACCCCGCCAATGCCGAATTGGTCGTCGCGCTCAAAGCCGAGTTGCATCGCCTGCAAGCCGAAGTCGGCGACGAGCGTTATCACCTCGATGTGGATTAATGGCGGCAATTCCAACTCTGGCGATGTAGGGGCGACACTTGTGTCGCCCGAATCTTTTTTCAGGCTAAGTCAGTTTTCTCGAAATTGCTTTGTTTCCGGTTGGGAAGATTCAAGGCGCCGAAGTCAACTTCTCCCGCGCCCCCGCGATGAAGCGGCGGAACCCTTCCTCCATATACGGATAGGCGAACCAGTCTGTTGGATCGGTCATTGGGCGGGCGCTGGCAGCCAGCTCAAATAGCGGCAGGTCGGTCAGCGTCCAGCCGGCCGCCGCTTCGTAGACGCGCAGAAATGTCTCGGCCGCTTCCGGCAAGCCCTCAATGAAGTAGCCCATGCGACAATAGGCGACATCAGCCGCCGGGTGGCCATAACCAGCTTCTTCCCAATCGACGACGGCGGAAATCTCATCGGCGCGCCATAAAATATTGCCAGACCAATAGTCGGTATGCGCAAATCGCGGCTCGGTCGGCGTCCAGCGCCCCCAATGGTCGTTCACCAAATGCCAGACCAAAAGACCGTCGCGGTCGGCGCGCATATAATCAGGGATGACGCCATCTTTGATGAACCAGGCGACTTCGACATCGTCGTCCATCAGGTAGCGCTTGTCCGCTTCGCTGAAGGGCGTTTGATGGATCCGCGCCAGCATGCGCGCCGCCTTCGCCGCCACTTCGCCCCAGCGCGTCGCATCGGCCGGCAGATCGATCGGCGTCCCCTCGACGTATTCCGTCACAATGCCCGGCAAACCCAGCAATTCACCCGTCTCATCCAGCAGCAGGGGCGTCGGAACCGGGATGCCCTGCTTGTGCAATAACTTGAGCGCGTGGAATTCGCATTGATGCTTATTGTGCCCGGCGTCGTAATTGGCCGGATTGTATCGGCGCAGGACGATCCGCCTGGTCGATCCATCGGGCAATTCGACGTTCACCAGATGCGTGAAATTGGAGAAGGTAGACGGCAGTGAATGTATGCTGAAGGTCCGATTATCCAGGCCGAGCGCATCCAGCACCGCGCTTACCGATGCGACCGAGGGCAAGTTAGCGCCTTGCTGGCTCACTTCAGCGTCACTTTCCAGGCGGCGGCCAGGTCGGTCTTGAACGCGGCGTCGCTTGTGTCGATGCGCAATCCGGCTGTCGTCTGCTCCCAGGCAACAGGCTGATCGGACTCGACCAGCGACACCCGCTCAATGCCGATCGCGTCATTGAGCGTCTCAAATGTCACCGTTGCCTCAGGAATGCCCAGCGTCATGGCGTAAACGGTCTTCCCGTCTTTGGATTGCGTATAACGCCGGTCGTCCGCATTGCACTTGTCGTAGACCCAGAACTTGTGCCCGCGCTCCTGATGCCAGAGCTTCTCCAGATCGCCCTCGGAGTGGGTGGTCCAGGGCGCGGTTTCGTAGATCGCCTCGCCATTCAAGCTGAGCCATGCGCCCATTTCGAGCAGCGCATCGCGCTGGCCCGCGGGGATTGCGCCATCCGGCTTTGGCGACAGCGACAGCATCATCGTGCCGCCGCGCGCCGCGCAATCGATCAGCTTGCTGAGCAACTCGCGCCCGCTGGCATACTGCTGATTCTCCACCCAGCCCCAGGATTGATCGCCGATGCGCATATCATCGTTCCAGGGGCGGTCGTAATGCAGCGGTCGGTCGCGCCCTTTTTCAAAGTTGATGACGCCGAAGTCGGGATGGAAATTGTATTTCATGCTGACGGGCAGCTTGTTCAGCACCAGCACTTCTTTGCCCCAGTCTTCCGCCTGGTTCAAATAATGCGCCAGGATCTCCAGCGCCGTCTCTTCATAGCCATCATCGCGGAATTTGCCGCCATCGAACCACATCATATCCGGCTTGTATTTGTCGATCACCTCGCGCACTTTCCGCTGCCAATCGGCGAAGAAATCTTCGAACTTGCTGGTCTGCTGCACCCAGTAGAAATCGGCGAATTCGGGGTCGAATAGTTCCCAGCCTTGTGCCATTCCACGCGCAACAGCTTCCTCTTCAAAGGTTTGATCCCACTGATTCCAACCAGGCAGGAACCAGTTGAAGCCGCGGATGATGTGGAAGGGCGCGACCAGCCGCAGTCCGCGCGCCCGCAGCGCCGCCGCCAGCTCGCCATAGAGATCGCGCTTCGGCCCCATCTTGCCAACGTTCCAGCGGTAAACATCGCTGTCCCATAAGCCGAAGCCATCATGATGCGCCAGCGAAAAACCAGCGTAGCGCGCGCCGCTGGCCGCGAAAAGCTCCGCCCATTCATCGGGATCGTACTGTTCCGCTGTGAAGCCGTCGATGAAGCGCGTATAGCCATATTCGCTTGGTGAACCAAATTGCTCGACATGCCGCCGGTGAATCTCGTGCGCGGGATCGTGCATCCACTTGCCATACCACTCGTTGCCGAAGCCGGGCACGCTGTAGATGCCCCAATGGGCGTAGAGGCCGAATTTGCTGTCGCTGAACCAGCTCGGCGTCTGGTGCTGCGTCAGTGAATCCCAATTTGCTTGGTACGTATTGCTCATGCTGTCTCCCGTTTTGTCTTTCCCGACTTCTGCTTGCGCGTGTACCGCGGTTCGCGCACCCACCACCATAACAGCGCCGCGCCGATTGCGCCAAACGTCAACGAGACGATGAATAGCCGACTGATGTCGTTTGCCGCGATCCAGCCGGCGGCGATCGGACCGGCGAAGGTAAAGGGCGCCATCAAGGTGTTGGTCAGCCCGATATAGGTCGGCTGATCGGCGGGATCCGCAAATTCCAGCACGATGTTGAAGTGGGAAACCATATCGCTGGAGAGGGCGCAAGCGAGGCAGACGAAGGCAGGGATCAGCCCGGCGACATCGGCTGAATTCAAGGCGAAGGCTGCCGCCAGCGCCATGCTCGCCGCCGATATCACCAGATTGCGTTTATGCCCCCAGCGATCGCCCAGCCAGCCGAATAGCAGCCGCATCACCGCTTGCGTGCCGATGAAAATCGCGTTGAGCATGCCAATATCAGCGCCGCTCAGTTCATAATTGATATTGCCGAAAACAATGAAGAAACTTACCGACATCATGCTCAGGCGCAGCAGCGCATAGCCGATGAGAAAGCGGCGAAAATTGGTATGATCGCGCAGCACTGTCGGCAGTCGCCGAAAGTAATGCCGCAGCGGAACCGCCTCTTTGACTGCATCGCTGGGGGGCTCGCGCGTGAGTGAGAGCGAAAACCAGGAAATCGCGTGAATGAGGCCGCAGACTAGGAAGAGCAGGGCGAAACTGCCCGGATAGTCGACAATATCGAGTACGCGCCCGACGAAGTAAGCGCCGATGACCCCCATCAGCAAGCCGCCGCCATCGGCCAGCCCGAAGAAGATGCCGCGCCGCCGCGTGGGTATGACCTTGCCGATCATCGTGAACCAGGCGGGTGTCACGATGCCGCCACCGAAGGCGGCTGTGGCGATGCCAATGAAAAATAGCAGCAGCGCAATAGCAGGCGCCTCTACCGCGAATAGCAGCAGCGCGAGGCCGATCAAAGGGTAGGGCAGGCGCTGCAGCAAGCCGCTGCCCAGCAAGACGAAGGGCAGCTTGCGCCGCAAGCCGCCGGCGTGGTTGGCGACGAAGAGCTGCGGCAGCAGAAATGACAGGCTGAAGATGGCGGGAATCAGTCCGACGACGATCGTCGAATCGGTCAATTCGCTAACAAGCAGCGGCATGATCGTCTCTTGCGAAACGAGAGAGATCGCCAGCGCGTAAAACATATTGTCCAGCACATTGACGCTGAAATTCCAGTTGAGATTGCGCTCAACCTGGCTTTCCGCTGAGTCGGTCACGTCAGCATCCATTCCAGATGTGAGTGGCTAGACCTTGGGCTTTTCGCTGATTGGCGCCGGCGGACTGTGGCGTGGCTCTCGCACCCAGGTGAAGAGCAGCGCGCCGCCCGCAAAACCGCAGACGATCATCAAGGTGAAGAGCGTCTCGAAGCCGACATCAGCCAGCCAGCCGCCGAATATCGGCGCCAGGAAAACCACCGGCGCCAGCAGCGTATTCGTCAAGCCAATGAAGGTCGGCTGGTCCTCGGGCACGGCGAACTCAAGGATGATATTCAAGCGTGAGACATGATCGCTCGCCAGCCCGACCCCCAGCAATACGAAGGCTGGTATCAGGCCGACGAGATCGGTAGCGCCCAGCGCCAATACAGCCGCCGCTGCCAGCGCGAATCCCGATACCGTCAGATTGGCTTTGTGTCCGCGTTTATCAGCCAGCCAGCCCAGCAGCAGCTGCATCGCCGCCTGGCTGCCGATGAGAATCGCCGTAAGCAAGCCAACATCGGCGCCGCTCAACTGAAAACGCTCGTTGCCATAAATGATGAAGAAACCGACGCCCATCGTGCTCAGGCGGCTGATGCAGTAACTGAGCAGGAAGCGCCGATAGTTGTGATTTTCGCGCAATATCGCTGGCAAGCGCCGAAAATAATGGCTGAACGGGATATGCTCCTTGACGATCGGGCTTTCCGGCTCGCGGTTCAGCGCCAAGCCAATCCAGGAAATGCCCATGAAAATGGCGGCAACCAGGAAGAGCGTCGCGAAATTCAGCGGGTAGCCCATGCCGTCGAGTACGCGGCCAACAAAAAAAGCGCCGATGATGCCCATCAAGGTGCCCAAGCCCTCGCTGACGCCGAAGAAAATCCCCCGTCGATTGACCGGCAGCACCTTGCCGATCATGCTGAACCAGGCCGGCGTCGCTACACCATTGCCGAAGGCGCCCAAGCCGATCACCAGATACAGGCAGAGCAGCGCGGCGATTGGCGCGCTTTCGGCGAAAAGCAGAATCGCCAGCCCGGCGAAGAGATAAGGCACGCGCTCCAGCAAGCCGCCTATCAACATGACGAAGGGCAGCTTGCGTTTCAGGCGCTCGGCGTGATTGGCGGCAAATAGCTGCGGCAGGTAATAGGCGATGCTGTAAATCGCCGGCACGAAGCCGATAGCGATCTTGGAATCGGTCAAGTTGCTGATCAGCAAGGGCGTGATCGTCTCGCGCGAGATGATGCTGAAAGCCAGCGTGATGAAGCTGATATCGATCAGATTGACCGAGAAGTTCCAGGGCAGATTTCTTTCGACGGTTGAATCGACTTTTTGCGCCAATCTAGCCACCTATGCCCTGAATCCGCAGCGAATGCGCCGACGCCTCGGGCAAGTCCGGCAGTTGTATCACCATGTCGGCGCCATCCTGCCCCCACTTCAAGTCGCCTTCCCGCCCCAGCAATTGAACATCGGCGCTGGCGGGCGCCTCCAGCCCTTCAATGCGGAGCTCGCTCTCGCTTGGCCCGCCCAGCAGCGTGACGTAAACAGCGTATTCATTTGATGTGAAACGCAGGTCCAAGCCCTGACTCGTCTTTCCATCGGCGCGCTGCCAGGGGCGCGTGTCGAATACCGCCTCGCCGTTGCGATCCAGCCAGCGACCCAGCGCGCGAAGGCGGTCCGCCTGGTTTTGCGGGATCGCTCCATCGGCCATCGGACCGACGTTCAGCAGCAGATTGCCATTCTTGCTGACGATATCGACGAACATGTGGATCAGCTCGTCTTCCGCCAGCAACTGCTCATCGCCCTCCGCCCGGTTGTAGCCGAAGCTGTGCCCGATGCCGCGGCAGCATTCCCATTTCACATCCTGAATCTCGTCGAAGGTGGCGTATTCGGGGGTGATGTAATCGAAATGCGGACCGCGCGGCACGGTCAGCTTTTCGCCCGCTTTGGGCCGCTGATCGCGCGACTGCGTGAAGCGGTCGTTGATCACGCCATCGGACACATTGTTGTAATAATAGGCGAATAGCTCGCCCAGGTCGGCCGCCGCCGGGTAGCCGATATCATTCCACATAATCGAGGGCTGGTAGCGGTCGATCAGTTCTTTCCAATGCGCGACCGAATACTCAACGAATTCGGACGACTGCACGATTGTGCCCCAGACATCAGCGACATCCTCGATACGCGTCTCGTTAAAGGCCCAATCCAACCCGCCGGAATAATAGAGCGCCATGCGCATGCCTTGATCGCGGACGGCATCAGTCAGCTCGCCGACGACATCGCGCAGTGTATGATAGTTTCGCTTGCGCGGGCACGGGATATCGCTGTTCCAAAGCGTGAAGCCGTCGTGATGCTTGGTGGTCAAGACGACATAACGCGCATTGACCTCGCTGAAGAGCGCCGCCATGTCGGCTGGATTCCAGCGCCTTAGCGCCGAATTGAAGCCAGCGGCGAAGTCATCGTAGTGGAAGCCGCTTCCATAATGTTTGTTGTGCCAAGCGCGCGTCGGGCTGCCTTCAAACTTCAGGGTATTCAGATACCACTCGGCGTATGAATTGTTGCTGAACCAGGCGCTCAGGTCGCCGCTCTGGAAAACCTCGCCGATATCGCCGCCGTGAGGCGCCCAAGCCGGCACTGAATAGAGCCCCCAGTGGATGAAGATGCCCAACTTGGCGTTGTGATACCAGTCGGGTACTTCATGCGTTCTGACAGATTCGAGTGTTGGTTCAAATGTCATTTTCGATTTCCTCTTTTCCCCGGTATAGCCAACAATGTAGAGGCGACCAATCTGGTCGCCCGTTTACACAAGGAAGTACGGTAAAGGCGTCAAAGTTTCAGTCCTTTGATTCTCCCATCCGCCATCGCCGCCAGCAGCATATTGCCCTCAGCGTTTAGCGCCATGCAGTCCACGTTAGCCGCCTCTACTTCGCTCCAGCTCGCGCCTTCATCTCGCGAAATCAGCGCGCCATCATCCACCTGCGCGACGATAGCGCCGCTAGCCGTCAGCAACACGCCGTTCACCGCGCCGTCTGTCTCGAGCAGCGTCTCCCAGCTTTCGCCGGCGTCGCTTAAGCGCAGCAGCCCGCGCGTCTCGCAGCCGGCATAGAGCGCGCCACTTTCCGCTAAGTCCAGGCTCAGCACCGTTTCGTCGCCAGCGGGCATGGTCAAATCCCACCAGAGGCGGCCCCCGTTTTCGCTGCGGTATATACCGCTTCCCGTGCCGACATAAGCGATGCCATCAGCGGTGAAATGCGGCGAAAGAGCCAGCGCATAGATGCTGTGATCGAACAGACCGTGATTTACCGCGCGCCAAGTCTCGCCGCCATCGGTCGAGCGGAAGGCGCCATCTTCAAAGGCGCCGGCCAGCGCGCAGCCATCGTCCTCAAAGCAAGGTGAGAGCGCCAGGCAGGTAACCAGCGGCGCCGGCTCGCGAAACTGACGCGCTTCCCAGCTGCGCCCGCCATCTTCGGAGCGGGCGACACCGCCATTGATGCCAGCCAGCAGCAAATTACCCGCATTTGCGATCGCAAGGGTGGGCAGATCTTGATCGGGCAGCCACGACTGATAGAGGTTCCGCTCTTCACCGCCGGCGCCAATTCGATACAGTCCCGACTGCTTGGCAGCGTAGACGGCCTCTCCCGCCGCCAGCAGGCTATTGGTTCTTTCAATCGTCTCGACCGCAGCCATGCTAAGGATCCGTCATCGTTTCCGGCTCGCGGTGCAGCACGAGCACATCAATGGTCAAAGCGAGGGCGGCGCTGGAAACGGCGCGTTGCAGCGCCTCAAGTTGAACCTGCGCCACATCCACGATGCCGGCTTTAGCTACATCGACGATCGCGTCCGCCATCACGTCGAAGCCAAATTCAGCGCCATCTTGCCCCAGTCGCGCCAGCGCTTCGCTCGGGTCATAACCGGCGTTCGCCAGCAGTTGGCGAATCGGCGCTTCAGCCGCAGACGCCATGATTAGACGGGCGGCGCGGCTCTCCAATTCGTCTTGCGCTTGGGCTTCCGCCAGCAGTTGATCGCGGCAGCGCAGCAGCGCGATCCCGCCTCCGGGTATCACGCCGTCGCTGATGGCGCGTCGCAAGGCGCGCAAAGTTCGTTCCGCCAACTCTTTGCGCCCCCTGATTTCGTCTTCGGCGATGCCGCCAACGTATACCGTCGCCAGCCCGCCGTTTAATCGCCCGAGCCGCTCCAGCAGGCGCCGGCGATCATCGTCATCTTCCGCTTTTGCGTATGCCGCTCGCAGGCGCCGTACTCGCTTGCGCAAAATCTGCGGATCGCATTTGCCGCTGGCGAAGCCGAAGTTCTTATCGTCAGCCCAGACCCAGCGCGCCGCGCCGAAGTTGTCCTGTTGGACGTCCTCCAGCGATTCGCCCGCCTGCTGCAGCAAAGGCTTCGCGCCTGTCAAAAGCGCAATATCCTCCTGCAATATGCTTAATTCGCCGGGATGGAATTCATCAATTTTGACGACGATGGTCCTGATTTTGTCTTTCAAGCGATCGTCGAGCGCCACTGAGAGTCCCGTCTCCGAGATTGAAGCCACCACCAGCAGCAAGTTTTTGATGCTGCAGCGCAGCGCCAGGCTCATCAGCGGCACCAGCTCGCGCGGTTCTTCAATGTCCATATCGGTTACCAAAATGGCCGCGTCATGCATTTCGACGACCCCCCGCTGGAAGCCGCGCAGCATCTCTTTGGATTGGACGCCGCCACGCCAGTAGCTGCCATCGACATAGTTGTATTCCAGGCTCCGTCCGTGTCCGGCGCGAACATCAACCTGCCCGTACTGACCGATGGCGCTGATGATTTCGCCTAGGACCGATGCCATCTCCTCGTCATAGCAGACGGAGAAGGCAAGCGCCTGCAATTCCGCTTCACCGCTAAGCGGGCGCGCTTCCGCCAGCAATCGCTCGCTGAGATGCGGAAGCAGTTCCATCAAGCGAGCGCGCAGCCGCATAGGGTCGGCGCCAGCGGCGATGAAGCGCAAGCCTTCATTGTAGATTCTCTCGTAGAGGACCGCGGTGGTGGCGGCGCCATCACCGACATGCTGATGCACAGCCCAGAGCGCTTGCCGCAGCAGCATCGCCCCGACATCGTCTTCTTGTTCGGGCAGCGCTATTATGCGCCGGGCGATCAGGCCGCCATCATCCAAGAGTTCGAACTTGGTTTGGTTCTGCGCAATGGAGCGGCGCGGGGTCGGTCCCAGCGTCGGCGCTATGGCTCCTACAAGCGTCGTGATTCCGCGTTGCAGCGCTTGCTGCGTCTGCGGCGGATGAATGACTTTGGGTCGTGGCATGGCTTAGCGAATTGCGCTCATCTGACCATTATATTCACAGAAATTAGCGGTGAAAACGTCAACTTACGCCGGCTCATTTGCGATCAAACGCTTGAGTTTGATGCGCTCTGAAGCAGTTCATTCTACACACACGACCTTTCAAAATCAAAGATTTGCCGTGCTATGACTGTTGAATTCGGGCAGCAAGCCGCACATCAGTTGCCTCGGCGCACCGCATATCTCACCTTTCCTTATTTTTGGCAATTTAGTAAATTACCATGCTTTGGCGATCAGTGGATTTACTGTCAACATTTCAACCTTCTGGCTGGTGGAACGGGGCAATATGAGTCACAAGATTTTGCAATGCGCGCTGCTGGTGGCGATGATGTCTATCTTTTTTGCACCGTCTGCCCAAGCTCAGCGGCAGCTCCCGCGGCCACAGAATATCCGCGTCGAAAACGATGCGGTCGTCTGGAACGCAGTCGCAGGCGCAAGCGGCTATCGCGTCGAGTGGGTGAGAGCAGCCGCGAGATTGCGTTACATCCTAGAAGAGGTGACTCCTAACAGATTCGATATGAGCGGGTTTCATTACGGCGAGCTCTATTATGTGAAAGTACAAGCAGTTTCAGGCGACAGCGCGGAATATCAGGACAGCCGCTGGACTAATTTCACAGTAATAACTCGCCCTTTTCCCACTGCAACACCGACGAATACACCCACCGCTACGCCAACGGCGACCGCAACTCGCGTGATTCTTCGCGGCTTGCGAACGCCAATCCTTCGGCCAATTTCAACTGACTCCGTCGCTTGGGAGGCTGTTTCAGGCGCTATCGCATACAAATTACTATTGTCTGGGGCTGGCAAGAATCGCGAAGTGACCGTGGACGCGCCACAAACTCAATTTACCTTTTCCAGCTTGATAGCAGGTGCGACCTACCGAGTATCCGTGCAAGCATTGGGCGATGGACAACGTTACGAAAGCAAGAGTCGATGGAGTTCGTTCGTCCAACTGGCGCAGCCGCCAGCTGCCTCGCCAACGCCAATGCCAACAGCAACTGTGACACCTGAGCCAACCGCCACGAATACGCTGCCGCCCACAGCTGCGGCTACTGTTACTGCAACTTCGACAGCTACGTATACAGCCACGAACACCCCAACTTCTACCGCAACAAACAAGCCAACAGCCACCACGACCAATACTGCAACCGCGACGGCTACGCACACGTCGACGAACACCGCTACCCATACAGCGACGGTCACTTTGCCATCAGAGCCTATCAATCTGCCAGCGCCGGAGAACCTGAGACAGATTGGGCCGAGAACTATCGCTTGGGACGCGGTGGAAGGAGCGGCAAGCTACCGTGTGCGCTGGGAGTTGCCGGACGGCTCACGCGATACGGTCTCGGTTGCGGCAAGTCAGCTCGAATATACGCTTGTGGGAATAGCAGCAGACGTGACAGTCATGGTCAAGGTGCGGGCGCTTGGCGATGGAGAGATCTATGTAAAACGGGGAGAGTGGACTGGCTTCTTGCAGCTAGAAGCAGAACCGGTCGCTACTTCTACCCACGCGCCAATTCCGACAAATACGCCGACGCCAACGGAGGAAGCGACGCATACTGAAACGCCAACGGCAACCGAAACGGCGACCTCAACGGCGACGAACACGCCGACAGAAACGGCAACCCATACCGCAACGCCGACTTCTACGGCAACATCGACCACACCGCCAACTGCAACGGATACTGCGATTCCGCTATGTATACTGCCGAGGCCGGCGAATCTTCAACCACTATCCGATTTTGTCGTCGGATGGGATGCGGTTGAGGGCGCCATTGGCTATCAGCTGCGATGGCGAATGGCGGGCGGCGACTGGCTGTCGACGACGCTTTCCGCTGCGCAGCGCGCTTACCAATTTGCTGAACTGCAAGTTGGCGCGCCTTACGAAGTCCAGGTCCGGGCGGTGGGGGATGGCGAAACCTGTGAAGAATCGGGCGAATGGAGCGCCTTGCTGCCGTTGACGGTGCTGCCGACGGATACGCCAACGGCAACGCCGACGCACACCCCGACTTTCACACCCACAGATACGCCTACCAATACACCGACTGCCACGCCAACGAATACACCGACCAACACGCCGACCAATACGCCAACATTCACGCCTACGAATACGCCTACATTTACGCCCACGAATACCCCGACGGATACGCCGACTTTCACTCCAACCCCAACCGCGACAAGTACGCCTTCGTTCACGCCAACATTCACGAATACTCCGACAGATACGCCAACCTTCACACCGACGAAGAAGCCGACTCAAAAGCCAAAACCCAAACCAACAAAAACCAAAACGCCGAAACCGACGAACACGCATCGGCCCCCGATACCAACTAATACACCTGAGCCGATTAAGTATAGATATACTAATGAAGGTGCTTGGGTAGAAGCAGGTGGCAGCACCCCAGATGAAGCCAGGCGCAACGGCCACATAGCCGCTTCCAGATTGGTGCGAAACTGTAACCCTGGCGATAAGCAAATTACGTCTTGGATTCAATATCGCAATGGCAGGCAAGTTGATGCGGCTCAATGGTTTATCGTGGAAGCCCGAGGCTTGATCGAGTGTGAAGGTACAAAATGATGGTGCCGCCCTGGTTCGGTTGGCCCTTCTTCATATTCTTGCTGCGTCAATTCTTCCTCACGATTCCGGAAGAGCTGGTGGACGCCGCCAAGATTGACGGCGCCGGGCACGCGCGCATCCTGCTGCAAATCTTCATCCCGCTGTCCAAGCCGGCGCTGGCGACGCTCGCCATCTTCGCTTTCATCGGCAACTGGAATAACTTTTTCGGTCCTTTGCTTTACCTGCGCACGCCCGATGTACAGACGCTGCCGGTTTGCCTCGTCCAATATCAGGGCGCTTACGGCAACACCGAATGGCACCTGATGATGGCGGTGGCGACCATCGCGGTTATCCCCGTCTTGATCATCTTCATCTTCGGCCAGCGCTACTTCGTCGAAGGCATCGCCACTACCGGCGTCAAGGGATAGTTTTCATCGCAAGGGCAGGGACACAGGAAGCGCCATTTATTTTCGTCTCATGAAGTTCTTTTCCCGTCTCATCCTGCTGGTCCTTTGCATCACATTTCTTACTGGCATCGGAAAGCTCGCGCCATTTGCGGACGTCAGCGAAGCCGCTGGCATCAGCGCCACTCACAGCGGTGACTGGCAGCTGTTTGATGACGACTTCATCACCGGCTACCTCGGCGTCGGGCAAGCTTGGGGCGACTACGACCGCGATGGCTGGCTCGATCTCTATGTCACTGGCAATCGCGATCTCAGTGTGCTCTACCGCAACAATGGCGATGGTACATTTTCGGTCTCTCACTTGACACCACAAGTCGCCCTAGCCGATGTGGACACCGGCGGCGCCGTCTGGGCTGATTACGACAACGATGGCTGGCTTGACCTCTACGTGCTGAACCATGGACCCAATACGCTCTTCCACAACGAAGGCGGGCGCGGATTCACCGATGTGACCGAGCAGGCTGGCGTGGGCGATGCCGGCAAGGGCGCCACCGCGACCTGGGGCGATTTTGATGGCGACAGCTTCCTCGATCTATACGTCGTCAACTGGTCCTGCTTTCCCGAATGCGGCGACCCCAACATCACGCGCGAACATGACGCAGCGCGCGATACGCTCTATCACAATCAGGGAAACGGCGCCTTTGTCGATGTGACGCATTTGCTGGAATACGATCTGCTGCTGGGCGCCGGCTTCAGCGCCAGCTTCACCGATTACGATAACGATGGCGACCCGGACATTTATGTTGTAAACGATCAATTCAAGAATATGCTGGGCAATATCCTCTGGCGCAACGATGGTCCCGGCTGTCGTGGCTGGTGCTTTCGCGATGTCTCTATCGAAGCGGGCGCGCGCACATTCATTCACGGCATGGGCTTGGCTGTTGGCGATTACGACAACGACCTCGACCTGGACTTCTATTTCTCCGACATGGTCAACGGCATGGTGCTGCTGCAAAACCAGGGCGATGGCGCCTTTATCGATGTCGCTGAAGAAGCCGGCGTCGTCGTCGGGCCCAGCAGCGCCGTCGGCTGGGGCGCCATCTTCTTCGACTACAACAACGACAGTTGGCTTGATCTCATCCTCACCGCCACCGAATTCATCCAGTTTGATATCGAGTCCGGTCCCGAAGGCATGATGTTCGAGTATCGCGATTTTCTATTTAGGAATCGCGGCGATGGCGCCTTTGACGATGTAACACCGCCGGAATGGCTGACCGATCTCAAGCCGAGCATGGGCTTGGCTTACGCCGATTACGACCGCGATGGCTTTCTCGATTTTGTGCTGGGGAACTGGAACGAAGGCTACGCGCTTTATCGCAACACTGGCGCGGAAGGCAGAGGCAACAACTGGATCAACATCCGTCTAGCGGGCGGCGGCGACATCAACCGCGATGCTATCGGCGCGCGCGTATACCTCACAACCGATGACGGGCGGACCTTGCTGCAAGAGGTGAAATGCGGCTCCAGCCTGGGCGCGGGCAACGATACCGCGCTGCACTTCGGCTTGGGCAAGGCGCGCATCAACGAGGTGATGATTCGCTGGCCCAATGGCGTCGAAGAGACGCTAAAGGATGTCGCCGTCAATCAGTTTCTGGAAATTGGATACGGGGGCTAACGAAAGCGCACACTTGGCTAAGGTTGTAGGGGCATCCTGCATTCGTGCCTAGAACGCTTGTGCGGTATTGTACGCTTTAGCGCTTTTTTCTACCCCATCCCCCGGCCCCTTCCCCGAGGCATCAGGGAAGGGGAGCTTCTACCACACGAGATCGTCCCAAAAGTACCTGATCTACCGTACAAGCTATACCAAAAACTGATACCAATTCACGTCGAGTCCAGCCTCCCCCCAATGCTTTGGGGGGATTGAGGGGGGTAGAAATAATGGCAGACGCGAAAGAGTCTGTAGGGGATAAGACCTACATCTTGTTCAAGTTGTTCAAGCGACACGGATTTACGACTTCAAATACAGCTTGATCACCGGAACTTCAGTCCGCGGCTGAATCACTGGCAGCTGCAAGCTCGCCGTTCCCGCATCGTCAACGCTGAACTGAATCTCGCTGCCGTCATGCAAGAATTCGGCGTATTCAATCCGATCGCCGAAGTCGTCAATATGCAGATGACGGAAGGGATAGGCGAAGACATGCGCATAAAGCAGGTCGCCATTTTGCGTCAAGCGGCAATCTTGCGGGGGCCTCAAAGCGCTGGCGGTGCAGCCGTAGATCGACTCGCTGTGCTGCGCCATCCAGTCGCGGTAAACGCCGAGCGCGTCCTCGGCGCGGCTGTCCAGCTCGCCCAGCGCCGTTGGTCCTACGTTCATCAGGAGGTTGCCGCCGGTAGACACCGTATTGACCAGCATGCGAATCAACTGGCCCGCGCTCTTCCAGGTGGCTTCATCGCGATGATAGCCCCAGGAGCCGCTGAAAGTCTGGCAGGTCTCCCATACCACCGGCGCGCCATCCACATGCACCCACTCGCGCGGCTGAAACTGTTCCGGCGTGTAGATGTCGGCGGACGACGGCAGGTCCAGCCGATTGTTGATGATGATCTCCGGTTGCAGCGTGCGGCTTAGCGTCTCCAACCCCTCGCTGTCCCAGTCGTCGCGTCCCTTGCCATCGGGACCGGGATACGAGAAGTCATACCAGAGCACATCGATTTTGCCGAAATTGGTCAGCAATTCGCGCACTTGATTTTTCATATAGGCGCGGTATTTGCTCATATCCCGCCCTTGGTTCAAGGCGGCTCGTTCGGGGTTGTTGCGCTGGGAATGCCGCATGTCGACGGTGAAATCGGGATGATGCCAGTCGATCAGCGAATAATAGAAACCGACCTTAAGCCCGCGGCTGCGAAAAGCGCGCACGACTTCGCCAAGCAGGTCTTTGCCCCAGGGCGTGTTGGTCGCCTTGTAGTCAGTGTATTGCGAATCCCAGAGGCAGAAACCTTCGTGATGCTTGGAGGTGATGACCATATACTTCATGCCGGCCGCCTGCGCCAGTTCAGCCCAGTGGTCAGGATTGAAGCGCTTCGGATTGAAGTACTTGAAATAAGGCGCGTATTGCTCATCGGTCAGCTCTTCGCGGTTCTTCACCCACTCGTGCCGCGCCGGCAGCGCATAGAGCCCCCAGTGGATGAACATGCCGAAGCGGTCATGTGTGAACCAATCGGTGTTGCCTTTGGTCGGTTTCGGTTGATACATCGGCTCAGTCTCCTTTGACTCTATTGTTGGAGTCGTTTTCGTAAACTCTACTGACGGACACCGCTCCTTACGCGGTAACATTGCCCATATTCTTTACGCGCGTAATCGCTGCATAAACTGCCTACCGCAGAATGGAGTCACCCCTCTCCAATGCTCTGAGGAGGGGTAGGTATTCGAACCCCCAACTTATGCGCCAACCCACACAGATCCGCCCACACCTGATCCGGCAATGGTATGCCGTTCTGCACCCTTTCCGCGTATGAGCGCGCTTCCGGCTCGCCCGGTACAAGCGCCTCATCGAAGCCGGCCGCCGGCTTGACCGATTTGACGCGAGCCTTCAGCGCGTCGACATGGGCGGCGAAATCGGTCGCTTCGTCGAAAGCCTCCGGCAGCAGCGCCATCAGCAGCATGGGATTGCCATAATGAAACTCGGGCGAACTCATCGGCCGGTCGCCTGCCAGCAGATTGGGGATGATCTCCATCATCATCGACAAGCCCGAGCCCTTGTGCAGCCCCATCGCCAGCAGCGCGCCGCCATCGTCCAGGTCGGCCGCGCTTGTCGTGGGCCGACCTGCTTTATCCAACATCATGCCCTGCGGCAGGGGCGCGCCTTTGGATTGCGCCAGCATCACTTTGCCATGCGCCACGCCCGAAGTGGCGAAGTCGAGCAGCAGCGTCCCTTCATCGCCGCAAGGTACGGCGAAGGACATTGGATTGGTGCTGAAGACGCGCTCCCGCCCGCCATAAGGCGCCACGAAACCATGCGAGAAGCCGCCGCCAGCAAAGCCGATGCCGATCAGCCCCTGCGCCGCGATCATCTGCGTCCACTCGCCCAGCCGCCCCACGTGAGTCGACTGCCCCAGCGATACCGCCGCAATGCCATGCTCCCGCGCAATGTCTATCGCCAGCTCAGCGGCATATCGCGCGCCGATCTGCCCGAAGCCGTAACCCAGCGTCACCATCGCCGTGGCGCCAAAGCGCTTGCGCAGGCGCGGACGCTCTGCCGGCTGTATCATGCCGCGGCGGATCATGCCGATATACTGCTTTACACGCAGCACGCCGTGAGAGTCATGCCCCAGAAGGTTGGTCGTCACCAGCGATTCGGCGACAACAGTGGCGATATCTTCTGGCGCGCCGGCGGCGGCGAAGAGGTCGCGCGAAAGGCTCTTCAGCGCTTTCGCCCGCATGATGACTGTCACGGGAGAATCCTTGCTTTTCAGTGACCAATCTGCTGGAGTGTAGCGTCAGGGTGTGGCGCAAGCAAGCGGCGACCGCGGGTTGCTTGCCGTAGTTCTGACGGATATGCTAAGATCCAGCGTGGTGTTTTGCGGCAGAAGCGAAGGACGCGCCATGAAACCGGCAAACCTGCTATTCATCATCTCCGATCAACATCAGGCGGCGGCAATGGGCTGTTCCGGGCATCCGCTCGTTCAGACGCCCAATCTCGATCGACTTGCCGAGGGCGGAACACGCTTCAGCAACGCCTATACCAATTGCGCCATCTGCGTTCCGGTCCGCGCCGCGCTCGCAACGGGACAGTATGTGCATCAGATCGGGAATTGGGACAACGGTTTTCCCTACGACGGGTCGGCGCCAAGCTGGGGACATCGCCTCAAAGAGGAAGGCTATATCGTCGATTCCATCGGCAAGCTGCATTTCCGCAGCGCGGATGACGACAACGGATTCCGGGAAGAGATTGAGCCGCTGCACGTCGTCGATGGCATCGGCGACCCCGCCAGCGGCATCCGCGATGGCTCGATTCGCCGCGATTGGCGGCCCGCGATCGAAGAAGCGGGTCCGGCCGATTCGACCTACCAGCAGTACGATATCCGCAATCGTGAAAATGCAATCAAGTGGCTGCGCGCCCACGCCGATGATGACAAACCCTGGGCGCTCTTCCTCTCCTTCGTGACGCCGCATCCGCCCTGGTTCTCGCCGCCGGATACCTACGACCTATACCCGCATGAGCGGATTGCCATGCCGGCGCAGTGGCGCGAAGCGGATTGGCCCCGCCACCCCGCCTACGAGTACATGCGGCGCTTCTTCAGCAGCGAACAGCCTTTCCCCGAAGCGATGATCCGCCGCCTGAACGCGGTCTACTACGGCATCTGCACTTTCCTCGACCAGCAGATTGGGCAGGTGCTGGCGGAGATGGACGCGCTGAATCTGCGTGACTCAACGCGCATTATCTACACTTCTGATCACGGCGAGCATATCGGCGCGCGCGGCATCTACGGCAAGTTCACCATGTACGAAGAAGCGTCCAATATCCCCTTCATCATGTCGGGACCGGATGTGCCAGCAGGAAAGGTAGTCGATACGCCGATCTCGCTGATTGACAGCTACCCGACGATTCTCGAAGCCGTCGGCTGCGCCCCGCCGGACGATGGCTTGGAGCGGCCCGGCCGCTCTCTCTGGGATATCGCCAAAGGCGATGAGCAGGAGCGAAAGGCTTTCTCCGAATACCACGCGATAGGGTCTCAAAACGCCTATTACATGCTGCGCGATCGGCGCTACAAGTACATCTATCACGTCGATGCGTCGCCGCAGCTCTTTGATTTGATTGCTGACCCCGAAGAGTTGAACGATCTCGCCATCAATCCCGATGCGCGGACGCGCCAGTTGCTCGCCAGCTACGAAGCGCAATTGCGTGAGATTCTGGATCCGGAGGCGGTGGATCGGCGCGCCAAAGCCGATCAGGCGGCGCGGATAGAGTCGCTCGGCGGACGGGAGGCAGTGGTGGCGCGCGGCGTATTCACCAACTCGCCGGCGCCGGGTGAAACGCCCAGGTTCCGCCGCTTTGTCGCGGACGCCGCTTCCGGTCAGCGGTAGGGCGACCAGTAATTCCTGGGATCGGATTTGAACTTGTAGCGCCGCCGCGGGTGTGGCAGCGGATCTTGTACGCGTAAGGTCCAAGCCAACAGTTCGGCCAGCATATCGCGCTGAATCACAGCCTTCTCGGGCTTGTCAAACAAATTGTCCAACTCAAGCGGGTCCTGGCTCAGGTCATAGAGCTGGCCATTGCCCTGCATGTCGAAGACCAGCTTCCAGTCGCCGCGGCGCGCCATGCGCATGGCGCCGCTCTGCGACCAGCCATTTAGTTCATCAAAGGCGACGCCCGCCGTCAGTCCATCTTCCGCCGGGTCGAATTCATCGTCAGCGCTGTAATGCAAGCCACCGAATCCATGCTCGGCATAGGCGCTGACGAATTCCTCTTTGGGATAATCCTCGCCCAGCAGCAGTGGCTTCAGACTCCGCCCTTGCGCGCCGTCGGGCAGCGGCGCATCAATCATGTCGCAGATCGTCGGCATGATGTCAGCGATGGAGATGAAGGCGTCGTGGGGTTCAGGGCTCGGGGCGATGCCCGGACCAGCCCAGCTAAAGGGAATGCGTATCAAGACCTCGGGCAATTCGGGACCCTTGCGCACCAAGCCGTATTCACCGACGAAATCGCCATGATCGGACAAAAAGATTAGATGCGTATTCTGCCGCAAGTTTATATCTTCAAGAAAACTGACGAGGCGCCTGACTTGATCGTCGATGAGGCGGATCATGCCCATATAGTTGGAGCGAGCGCGCGGCAACTGTTCAGCATAGTCGGAAAAGGCGATTTCGCCGATGTGCCGCGACCACTGGAATTTGAAGCCCTTGCCCTCTAAGTCCGATGCGTCAGTCGCGTTTGGCGGGAGCGATTCCGGCGGGTGCATCGAAAAGTAGGGCTCCGGCGCTTGATACGGATTATGCGGCTCGGGGAAGGACAGCCAAAGGAAAAAGGGCTGCGCGCCATCCAAGGACTTAATCCAGTTGATTGACGCCGTTACCGCTCGCCACTGGCACTGCGTCTCGACTGGAAAGGGCGCCGGATTGAAGTCCGCCCGATGGTTGAGGCTTATTAAGTAGTCATCAAAGGCTTTTTCGTCATCGCTGCGCTCGTCGCCACGCCCGCCGCCGTGTCCCAACGGGAAATAGTAATCGAGGCGATCGGGCGTCAAAGGAGAGTGGTTCTTGCCGCATAGGGCAGTCTTGTAACCTCTGCGACCCAAGACTTCAATCAGGTCGCTACTGTAAGTCGCGTCTTCGCTGTTGTGATTGGTCCGCGCTCGCGTCGCCGACGGATAGCGGCCGGTGAGCATGCTGACGCGGGCTGGCAGGCAAGCCGGCATCGTCGTATAAGCGCGATTGAACCAGATGCCCTGGCGCGCCAGATCGTCCAGAAATGGCGTGGTGTCCAGCGGAAAGCCTTCCCGCCGGCAGATGTCGGCGCGCTGCTGATCGGTCATGATAATGATGAAGTTGGGGCGTTCCGTCATATAGCGTCTTCCGCTGATAGAATTGGCCCCCTCGCCCATGCCTTGGCTGAGGGGGTTGGTCTTGCAGCCTATAGCAAGCGATTCACCTCGGCGACGATATCGTCGGCGACTTCTTGCGCGGTAACGCCGCCGATCCAAAGCCGCTCGAGTTGGCTCTGCGCAATCGACCGCGCTTGAGAGAACTGCGGATGCCGCGGGTCGGGCCTCAGGTAATCGTTGCCCTTGGTGAAGACCAGGATGTCGGCCGGTGGCTCACCCGGTTTCAGGAAAACATCCGATTCGGCGACCGACGTCAAGGGCGGCACGATGCCCATGATATCGGTCCAGACCGAGACGCAGTCCGTCGAGATCAGGAACTTCAAGAATTGCCAGGCTTCTTCCGGGTGCTGCGTCTCCGCCGAGATGGTGTGACCAGTGCCGCCGCCCGCGGTTGACTTTCCCGCTTTGCCGCCCGGATGTGGCGCCACATTCCACTCGAATCTGTCGGCGATGTTAGAGCGCATCCGGCCGATGGCGGGCCACCAGGTCTCCATCGCGGTCACGCCCGACTGGAATAGCTCATTCGAGCCGAGCTCGCTCGCCACATCCAAGGGCGGCGCTACCTCGTGAACATGGATGAGATCAGCCAGGAATTGGAATGCCTCGACCGCTTCCGGCGAGTTCAGCACACATTCCGTACCGTCTTCGTTGAAGAATTCGCCGCCGTTGGCAGTGACCCAAATCCACCAGGCGCGAAAGCCGGTTTTCACTTGCCAGCCCCAGATGCCGTTGTCTTTATCAGTGACTGCTATTGCCTTTTCCAGGAAGGCTTCCCAATTCCACGAATCGTCTTCCCAGTCGGGAGACGGTGTCTCGATACCTGCCTGATCAAAGAGCGTCTTGTTGTAAAATAGCTGCTGATTTGGCGCGTCGACCGGGAAGCCGTACTGGACGCCGTCAACGTTGTACAGCTTCAGATTCTGCTGCGAAATGTCCGATGTGTCGAAGTTGTCGCGCGCCATGAAGTCATCAAGCGGCAGCAGCTGATTGCGAGACACGAAGGGAATCACATCGCCGTTGCCCAGAAACATCACGTCGGGATAATCGCCGCCAGCGATCATGGTCAGTATCTTGGTCAGATAGTCCGACGGAATGTGAATGAAATCGACATCGATGGCATCTTGCATTTCATCGAATAGCGCCAGGGTCGCCTCGCGCGCCTGAAACTCCGTCGGATTGCCCCATGCGGTAAGCCGAACAGTAACCATGTCCTGCGCCAGCGCGCTAAAGGGCGAAGCCGCGAATGCCGCGCCCAGCCCGGACATCGCCGACAGCTTGAGAAAATCGCGTCTTGTAAACCTGCTATTCATCATTTCCTCCAGTCGCAAATTCATCCTTCTTAAACTGCCCTGCTTCTGTTTGGTCGCTGCGCCTCCTCTCTCTAGCCTTTTACTCCGGTGATCACCACGCCCTGAATCATATAGCGCTGCGTGAAAAAGAACACTGTGACGACCGGAATCATAAACAGGATATTCGCCGCCATCATCAACTCCCAGTCCGTGCCATGTGTTTCATCCATGAAAGTGCGCAGACCGATGGCCGCGGTGTAAGACTCGCTGCGATTGAGATAGATCAAAGGCGCGAGGAATTCTCTCCATTTGAACTGCGCGAACATCAGCGCCGCGACGCCAAGCGCCGGCTTGCTCATCGGCAAGATGATTCGCCAGTACACTTGAAAGTGACCCGCGCCATCCATTCGCGCGGCATCGTCTAAGTCCAGCGGGATTGTCATAAAGAACTGGCGCAGAAGAAATACATAGAAGGCGTTACGCGCGAACCAAGCGGGGAAGGTGATTGGCAAATATGTGTTTACCCAGCCCAATTGCTTAAAGATGATGAAGGTCGGTATCAGCGTTACCTGATCGGGTAGCATCATCGTAGCCAGCAGCACCAGAAACAGTTTGTCGCGAAGGGGCCAGCGCAAGCGCGAAAAGGCGAATGCAGTCATGCTGCAGGAGAGCAGTGTGCCGACTGTCGACAGCGCAACCACGAAAAACGAGTTCAGCATCCAGCGCCCAAAGGGACGCTCATTGAGAACGCGATCATAGTTTTCCGGCGCCGCCGGTTCTGGGATCAGCCTTGGCGGAATCTGATAAACCTGATCCGGTGTCTTCAGCGATGTTGAGAAGGTCCAGAGGAAGGGAAAGAGGACAATGACCGCGCCAGTGAGCAAAATGGCGTAGACGACAAGCTTTTGAATTCGCTCGCTCCGTTTACGATTCTTCGCTGCGGCAATCACGGCCATCAACGTCCTCTCAGAGAACCTTCGTAATAGACCCAGGCTCTAGATGATTTCATAACCAAGAGTGATAGCGCCAGCACATAGGCAAAGATGATCCAGGCGATGGCAGAGGCGTAACCCATGCGGAACCATTGGAAGGCGTTGCGATACAAATACAGAACGATGAACAGGCTCGAATCCGCAGGACCGCCGCCGGTTAAAATGAAGGGCGTCTGAAACTCCTGCAGCGACTGAATGATCCCGTTGATTAAGGTGAAGAATATCACCGGCGTAATCATCGGCACCGTAATCTTGAAGAACTTTCTGGCTGAACCAGCGCCGTCCACCTCGGCTGCTTCGTACAGTTCTGTGGGAACACTCTGCAGCGCGCCCAGATAGATGAGCATATTGGCGCCGCTGCCCCAAATGCTCATCAGGATAAAGCTGAGCAGCACGATATTTGGGTCGCCAAGCCAAGAAACGGGCTCAATGCCCAGCAATTTCAGCGCGCCGTTGAGCAGACCGTACTGTGTGCCGAATATCCAGCGGAACATGATCGCGATGGACACGCCGCTCAGCACTGATGGCAAATAATAGATGGAGCGAAACATACCCAGCAAACGGATCTTCTGGTTGAGCAGCTGCGCCAGCCCGAGGCCCACCGCGATCTGCAGTGGAACGCTGAAGACGGCGAACAAGGTGGTGACGCGCATGGACTTCCAGAAGACATGATCGTCCGTCAGCAGAACTTCGAAATTCTCCATGCCCAAGAATTTCGGCGATGTAAAGATATCCCAGCGAGTCATCGCCAGGTAGAGACTGGCGATCATGGGAAAAGCGACGAAGAAGAGAAAGCCCAGAATCCAGGGAGAAGCCATGACGAAACCGGTAAGAGACTCCGCCTGGCGATGAGTCAGCCGAGGGCTCGGCTGGCCCCCTACGCCGATTATGGCATGTGGAGTCTTGCTCATCAGGCTTCCAATCTGCCTTATTTTACCGCGACTATCGCATGAATCCTTACCGTCGTAGCGGCTGGGCGACGGCGCATTTCTGTGAGAGACGCTCCGGACGGCGTTTCCTTATGCCTCGACCGCCATGTTCAGCTTCTCATGAAACGTCAAGCGCTTGCGCCGCTCCATGACCACGCGCGCGTGGTAAACGTTTGGATCGTGATCCAAGCCCGTTTCGCGATCGAGAAATAGCGGGAAATCTTCTTTGGGCGGCTTCGCGTAGTCATAGCCGTATGTGTAGTTGCGCATGATGATGCGCTGTTCGCGATTCAGGGTTTTCAGCCATTCAGGGTCGGAGTGGATGCGGTCGGCTGCTGTGACCCATGCCGGGCAATAGGCGATGAAGAAGTTCTTGCGTGTGACTTGGCTGAGGTTCGGCTCCACCTTGTGCCAGATGCTACTGTGCATCACCGTCATTGTACCGCGCTTCACCTGCAGAATCAGCTCGCCGGGCAATGTGTCGTAGGTGTCGTAGGCTTCCTGATATTGTGTGCGGTGGCTGCCGGGCAAGACGACCAAATTGCCCATATCCGCCCTCGGCAAATCGGTCAGCCAATAACCGACCTTGATCTGCAATGGCAGCACGGGCGAAAAGACGCCATAAGGCACGACGCGCGCGCCGTCCGGGTGCCACTTGTTGCGCTGGACCTGCATTGGTTCGCGCAGGAACAACTGCGTCTCGTGCAGTTTGAGCAATTCTCCATAGATGTCGTAGGCGTAGCCGACATGGCGCGGATGATCAATCAGCCCCGTCAGCGTTGGGTCCAACTCGACGAAATTGTCACGATAGAAGCGGTCGCCGTCTTTATAATCGGGGTCGGCCGATGTGAGGCGATCAATCGCCGCCAGGTATTCGTCTATTTCATCTTGCGAGAGCGCATCCTCAATGATGATGATGCCATCGCGCAAGAACGTTTCCCACTGCTCGGTCGTGAACCCCTTGGGCGCGACTCTATAGCCATTCTCGGCCATTTCTATTGCCCCTAACCTTTTCAATTTCACATCAAATCCAAGTATAGCCTACGCCTGACAGACACTCTACTGATTCGCTACCATTATCGACTGGCGAAAGGCAAAGAAAAAGCCAGCCTGCGGGCTGGCTTATCAGTCGTGCCTGGAGAGATTCGAACTCCCGACACCTGGTTCCGTAGACCAGTGCTCTATCCACTGAGCTACAGGCACTTTTACATTAATCAGGATAAATCTCCCGCCGGTATAAGTCAATAGCGATATGTCCACGTTTCACGAGCGAGTATTGCCCCAGCGCTTTGCGCTTATTCGCGGAACGCCACTATAATGGTTCAGCAAAGAGGATGTCGTAATCTGTATCAATACGTCCAGTTCTGGTCGGCGTTGATTGCAGAGGAGAGCCTGAATCTTGCCCGCCGCAAGACCGCATATTCGCTTAGCATTGCGCGCGCTACAACTGCGACGCTTGATTGCTGGTCTGGCTATGTGCATGGCGCTCGCAGGTTGCAGCCTGGAAGCGCTGCTGCCAGCCACCGCCACTTCAACACCATCGGCAACCCCGACTTCGCCGCCAACCGATACCGCCACGCCGACGCTCACAGCAACCGCCACCGCGACCTTTACGCTGACGAATACGCCGACGGCGACGCCGACGCCGACCAGCACGGCAAAGCCAACAGCGACGCCGACGGTCTTCGCTGTCGTTCGCTCGCAGCGGCGCGTCAACGTCCGCAGCGGTCCGGGCACACAATTTGCCGCGTTAGGGTCGCTGGCGCCCGAAAGTGGCGTGCAGGTCATCGGGCAGAACGACGACGAGGACTGGTATCAAGTGCTGCTGGAAGATGGCGAGGAAGGCTGGGTGAGCGCGTCCCTGCTCCGGCTGGAGGGTCCGCCGCCTGAGGATGCGTCGAGCGAGGGCGAGGCGCAGCGGCTGAGCGAAGAAACGCGAATCGTTGTAGAGGTTGGCGCCGCCGACCAAAGCGCGGAAACCGAAGACGGCATCCTGGTCATAAACCTGCCAATCGCTGATGTCGATGCGATGAGACTGACCGCCACAGTGCTGGTCGGCGCCGACCAAACCGCCACCGCCGATGCCGCGCCCAGCACGCCGCAAGAGCAGGCAAGCACACCCACGGCGCGCGCCCCCACTGCGCGCCCCCCGGCGACGCCGCGCTTCAATGTCAACGTCTTCGCCTTCTGCAATGACCCCGCCTTCGGCATCGACGCGCCTTCAAATCTGACGGCGGGATCGACCATCAGAATCTATTGGGCATGGTTCGCCAGCAGCGAGGCTTATCTGCGCCAGCACATGACCAACGCCACGCACGAACTGCGCATCAATGGCCTGACCATAGAGAATGTCAACCGGTATCGCATTAATCCTTCTCGCAGCGGAAATCAGCATGTTGTCTACTGGTATGTGCCTTACGGCCCGCTGGAAGCCGGTCCGCATGTCATCACTTATCGCGTCACCTGGCGCAACCCCATCAATGATGGCTACGCCGCCTATGGACCTGGCACCGATACCGAATTCGAAGAGGAAAGCTGCAATTTCGTCGTGAGGTGAAGCGCGATGCCTTCGCCAAATCTGTGGCGCGAGACCGAACTCGGCGGCGGCGCGGTTCGTCAGATCGCCGATGAGGTCAGCCTTACGCTTGCGCCGGGACGAGCCTCGGTATACCACGATGCGCAAATCAGCGATTACCGCGCGACTGTCCGCGACTTCGCGCATGAACCGCCGCTGCGCCTCGAATTGCGCGCTCGCGCCGTTGGCGAGATCAGCGGAACCGCTGGATTCGGCTTCTGGAATCATGCTTTTGCGCCCGGCGAGCGCGGCTTCCGCCTGCCGCAAGCGCTCTGGTTTTTCTTTGGCGGACCCGCGAACGATATCTGCCTGGCGAAGAGCCAGCCCGGCAACGGTTGGAAAGCGGCGACTTTTGACGCGAAGAACTGGCGTTTTTGCGCGCTTCTGCCGGTCGCGCCGCTCGGCTTTCTGCTCATGCGCAGCCGCCGGCTATTTGATGCGCTTTGGCCGCTGGGGCAGGCGGCCATCGGCGTCTCCGAAGTGGCTTTGGACTCGGCTCTTCTGACAGGCTACCACCGCTACAGCATAGAATGGCGCGCGGGCAGCGCAGTATTTGCGGTCGACGGTGAAGTAGTCCTGCGCGCTCGCCGGGTTCCGCGCAGCCCGCTCGGCTTCATCGCCTGGATCGACAATCAATACGCGATCGTCACGCCCAGGGGTCGCTTTGGGCATGGCTTGCTCGAAATCCCGTATCCGCAATCGCTTCAGCTGCGCGAGATCTCCATCACCCGGCTATCATGAAGGGCATACCTGCTGCTGATTGGGCGCGTCCCATCGAGATGATACAATGTCCCTGAGTCGAAATAGTGGGATCGCAACGCTATATGGCTGATGCGGCGGGGGGGCGCCCCTTCGACGAGTTGCTGGATGCGGTGGAAAGTCGCAAGCGGATCTTGCTGGATTATCTGCTGCAAGAGCGCTTCGCGGAGCGCTTTCGTCCAGCGCATATCCGCGATGCCGTCTACAGTTACCTGATAGGTGGTGGCAAGTCGCTGCGCCCGGCGGTGGCGATGCTCGCTTGCGGCGCGCTTGGCGGCGACGAGTCGCAAGCCTTGCCGGTCGCCGCCGCTATCGAGATCTATCACACCTGGACCCTGGTTCACGATGATGTGATTGACCGCGATGATACGCGCCGCGGGCAGCCAACCGTGCATCGCGATTTCGCGCGGCGGGCGATGGAAGAATTCGGCTGGCAAAGGGATGCCGCTGAGCACTATGGCACGACGATCGCCATGCTCACTGGAGATGTTCAGCAAGCCTGGGCTTGGTCGCTGCTATTTGAAGCGCATCTGGAGCGAGGCGTGTCGGCGGAAATCGTGCTGCGGCTGGCGCAGGAATTGGCGAGCCAGGTGACGCCGCTGCTGGTCGAGGGCGAAGCGCTTGATGTGCAGTATTCCGGTCGCCCGCGTCAACTCAATGAGGAATTGGTTCTCGATATGCTCTGGAAGAAAACGGGCGCGCTCTACGAGTTTGCCGGACGGTCGGGCGCCGCAGTCGCGCTGAACAACGCCGATGCCAATCTGCCCGAGGCGCAGGCGATCGCCCGCTTCGGCAGTGTCTGCGGTATTGCCTTTCAGATTCAAGACGACATCCTAGGCGTCATCGGCGACGCGGGCCAACTGGGAAAGCCGGTCGGCTCCGATATTCGTGAGGGCAAATCTACTTTGCTGACCTTAAAAGCGCTGGAACAGGCCGACGAGCGTCAGCGCGAGCAGCTCCTGCGAACGCTGGGCGACGCGGCTGCCAGCGCCGATGACATCGGGTCCGTTTCGGCTCTAATGCGCGAAATGGGAGTCATACGCTATGCGCAAGAACTATCTCATCGTTATGTAAATGAAGCGCTGTCTCACCTAAACATTCTGCCGGATAATGAATATCGTCGCCTGCTGAGGCTTTGGGCGGAATATCTGATCGCCCGCGAGTTTTAGCCCAGGCTCTTTGCGTAGCCGTCTCACTTGCTCATTATGAGGATCGTGTTGTGAAGATTCGTATTGCACTCATTGTTGCCGCTTGCCTGGTATTTTGCGCCGGATTCGCGGGGGCGCAGGAAACGCTTGTTGCCGAGCCGCAGGCGCTGCTGGATGCGGCTGTTGAGCAACTGCAATCCGCCGACAGCTTCCGTCTGGCGATCGAGCAGAGTGGCGCGCCCTATCAGCTGGCGCTGACCTTCGACGGCGTCAACATGCTGCCGGCCACGCTGCAAAGCGCCGAAGCCCAGGTCATCAGCCCAAACGAGCTGCATATCAGCGCTCACGCGCATCTGATCATTCCGCTGTCGCTGGACATCTATTCGCGCGACGACCGCCAGTGGCTCAGCTTCCCCAGCGGCGCGCCCTGGTGGCAGCTGCCCGCTTTCGAGGGCTTCGATGTCAGTCGCTTGCTGGCGCCCGACGATGGCATTGACAAGGTGATGACGGATTTGCAGGATCCGAAAATCGTCGACTCCGAGGCGCTGGTCGATGAACAGCCCTCCTGGCATATTCAAGCGGTTGCCGCGGGAGATGCTGTGGAGGGCCTGCTATTCGGCTTTATCGATCCGCAGGACAATGTGCTGATTGACGCCTACATCATGGCTGCCGACGGACGTCTGGCGCTGATCGAGATACTTATGCTGGAAACAGCCGGCGACCCCAATGTAGAACCGTCAATTTGGCATATCAGGTTCTTTGATTACGACGCCCCGCGCGGGTTTGAATCGCCAGTCCCTTAGACGCGCTCCAACTCAGCGACCGCTTCGACCGCTTCGCTACGCCGTCGCTCGCGGATGAAATAAATCGGTTTGCGCTGCGATTCGTGATAGGTGCGCATGATCATATCGGCGACGATGCCGGTGCTGATGAACTGTACGCCCAGCACCATCAGCAGCGCCGCCAATTGCAGCAGCGGGCGGTCGCCGATTTTGTTCTCGGTCAGCAGCTTGAAGATCGTCAGATAGGCGCCGAGCAGCGTGCCGATGCCGCCGACCAAGAAGCCGGCCGCGCCGAAGACGTAAAGCGGCCGACCGAAATAACTGAGAACGAAGACGACCACGATCAGATCGAGGATGACCTTGAAGGTGCGGCTGAAGCCATATTTGCTGCTGCCCCAGCGCCGCGCCCGATCCACAACCGGCACTTCAGCCACGCGCACGCCCATCTGGCTGGCGAGCGCCGGAATGAAGCGATGCAGCTCGCCGTACAGGCGGACGCCTTTGACCACGTCAAAGTGATAGGCTTTTAGGGTGCAGCCATAATCATGCAGCTTGATGCCGGTGCTGCGCGAAATCAGCCAATTCGCAATCATCGACGGGATGCGGCGCAGGAATAGGGACTCCTTGCGATTCTGCCGCCAGCCGCTGACGATGTCGTAACCCTCGGCGAATTTCTTGAGAATCTTTCCGATATCGCGCGGATCATTCTGCAGGTCGGCGTCAATCGTCACCACGACCTCACCGCGAGCGGCGTCAAAGCCGGCCGCCATTGCCGCCGTCTGCCCGAAATTACGTCGGAAGTGGATGATGTGCCAGCGATCGTCGCGCGCCTGCACCGCGTTTAGACTTTCATAACTGCGATCTTGACTGCCGTCGTTGATTGCGATGACCTCGTAATCGCGCCCGAGCTCAGTCAGCGCCGCGGTCAGCTCCCGGTGAAGCCGTTCGATATTGCCTTCCTCATTGAAGATGGGGACGACGATGGACAACTCTAGTTCCGGACCTTGCATTGTCTCCGGCGCGACGCTCATGTTTGTTCTCCGAAGTCTCCAACAGCCAATTCTATCATTCAAGCGTTGGCATAACCAGAATACGCGTATTTGGGACGGCGAGGCGCGACCTTCAATCAATCGACGCCGCAAACGCAGGTCACTCGTTGGCGGGGCGTCAATTGCGTCAGCCTCGCTTCCTTTATTCTGATAAAATAGGCGCGAAGGCAAGACGGGAATCGCTATGGAGCAAGACGGTAACCGGCGAGACAGCGACGGCGAGCAAAGCGACTCAGCGGCGCGCTCCCCGACGCTCCCGCCGGCGGACGACGATACGATGACCACGGAGGCGGTCAAGGTGGAGCAGGGGGCGGATATGCCCTTTTCGCTGCCGCACGTTTCGGAGTTGGATGAAGCGACCCCGCGAGATGCGCGCAGCGATCTGGTTACGCTGCCCGCCTATGGGCAAATAGCGTCGCCGCTGCCCGATGCGGGCAAGCATGCGCCGCAAGAGATCGCCCTTGCTCCAGGAGACGCGCCAGCAAGGCTGCCCAAGGATGACGCGCCCACCATCCCGCAACTCGCCGGCGCCTTCAGTCCGTCGCCCCCGACGGCGCAAATGCCTCGCTCGCGGAAGAATAACTTGATGCAGCTTGCGCGCGGGCGTCGGCGCAAACGCCGATTCCTGGGTTTGCCCGTCGGCTGCCTATGGTTGCTGGCGGGCATAATGTTGAGCTTCTGCGGCGGCTTAAGCTTGCTGACGGCCGGCGCGGCGATGGTGATTCTGCCTCAAGTCGAAGCCGAATGGACCGCGCGCGTCGCCGAAGTCGACAACTATCGCGGCTTTGAAAGCACTTTCATTTACGATCGCTACGGAAACGAACTTTATGAGGCTTTTGGCGAGGGGCGGCGTACACGCGTCAGCTACGAGCAGATCCCCGACGCCTTGAAATTGGCGACGATTGCTATCGAGGACGATTCCTTCCGTACAAACATCGGCATAGACCTGGGGCATACGGCGCTGGCCGCGCTCAACTATCTGGGCGCCGCCGACCGCAGCAGCACGCCCGGCGGCAGCACCATCACCCAGCAGTTGGTGCGCAATATCTTCTTCGACTTCGAGAAACGAGCTCAGCGCAGTATCGCGCGCAAAGCCGAAGAAATCCTGCTCGCGATAGTGCTGACGCAATCCAAGAGCAAAAATGAAATCCTCGAAATGTATTTCAACGAGATTTATTACGGCAATCTGGCTTACGGTGCGCAAACGGCGTCGCAAACATTCTTCGGCAAAGATGTCGACCAACTCAGCGTCGGCGAAGCGGCGATGCTGGCTGGCTTGCCACAGGCGCCCGCCTGGCTGGACCCGCTGAATCCAGATCCGGCGGTGCAAGCGGCGGTTGATGAACGCTGGCGGCAAGTGCTCGGGGAGATGGCGGAAGAAGGCTTTATTTCTCAAGAGCAGGTAAGGCTGGCGCTGAGCGAGGGATTGTCTTTCGCGCCAGCCAACGTCTCGCTGGCGGCGCCGCATTTCACTGTCTATGCCCAGGGCGAGCTCGAACGGCTCATGCGCCGCCTCGGCTACAGCCCGGAAGACATCACCGGCGGCGGATTGCGCGTCTATACGACGCTCGACCAGGATGTGAATCGGCTGGCGCAGCGCGCGGCCGCCAATCAAGTGGCGCAGCTGCAGGCGAAGAACGTCAGCAATGCGGCGGTTGTCGTCGCCAAGCCGGCCAGCGGCGAGATTATCGCGATGGTTGGCAGCATTGATTACAGCAATGAGGCGATCGATGGCAGTGTCAACGTCACCACCGCTTTCCGCCAGCCCGGCAGCACCATGAAGCCTTTTACCTATTCAGCGGCGATGGAACGCGGCATGTCCACGACCGACGTGCTCTGGGACACACGCACGCAAATCGCGCTGCCCGGTTTGCCGGTCTATAGCCCCCGCAATTTCGATAATGCCTTCCACGGACCGATGACAATGCGCGCGGCGCTCGCCAACAGCTATAACATTCCGGCGGTGCAGACCTTGCGGCTGGTCGGCGTCGAGTATCTGTTGAATTTGCTGCGGCGCTTCGGCATCACAACGCTGGATGAGGAGGCCTCGAATTACGGCTTGTCGCTGACGCTCGGCGGCGGCGAAGTCACGCTGATCGAATTGACCAACGCTTTTGCTGTTTTCGCCAATCAAGGCAGTTATGTGCCGGTGACATCCATCCTTTGCGTGGTCGACAGCGATGATCAGATTTTGTATCAATACGAAGACGGCTGCCCCGAGGGGCAGATCAACGAGCGGACGGTTTTGCAGGGCGCGGCGGGGGCTCGAGTTCTCGATCCGCGGGTCGCCTTCGTCATCACCGATATGCTTGGCGATAACCGCGCGCGCAGCCCGGCCATGGGCGCCTATAGCTCGCTGCGCACCGACAATATCACCGCCGCGGTCAAAACGGGAACGACCGATGATGTCAAGGACAACTGGACAATTGGATATACGCGCAATGTCGCTGTCGGCGTTTGGGTAGGCAATAACGACGGCGACCCGATGATTGATTCTTCCGGCTTGACCGGCGCGGCGCCGATCTGGAATACCGTGCTCGGCGGCATCTATGGCAATAGGCAGCTGCTGGCCGCCTTTGCGACTGATGGGCAGCTGCTAAACGATCAGCCGATTCCGCCCAATGGCATGACATTGCGGCAGATCTGCGATGTGCGCCGCCTGACTGAGCTATCGACCAATTGCCGAGATAGGATCAACGAGTGGACGCTAGACGGTCCCGCTGGCGTCCCCGATGGGGGTGGCGGCCTCATCTACCCGCCCGTGGCGCAGCGCTATCCGACCGCGGTCCCGGTGCAGGGCTCGGTCCTGCGCGAGGTATCTCCCGGCGTGTATCAGACGCTGGCTTATCCCCTGCCGCCAGATGTGGCAGCCGGGCTTCAATTCCAGTTTGGACCAGGCGAAAAGCCCCCGGTCCCACCCAAATTCTGTCGCGTGCCGGTACAAGACGCGCATGAAGCGATCGCCGCTGGCGCGCAGAATCTCTTCTTCATTAACGGACCTACTACCTCGCATAATGATGCCGTTGAAGCCGAGCGCTACGCGCGCGAAAAGGGCTTGGCGTACCTGCCGACGGTGGATTGCTGGCCCGGTGTTTACGGCATGCAAGCCATCGGCAGCGTCGGCGCGGCGCTGCAAATTCAGCAGCCGGCGCCGGGCCAATCGGTCAGCAGCGCGATTCCCATCATCGGCGCCGCGCATTTTGATCCCGGTCAAGCCGAGAATTACCACTTCTATATTCGCGGCGGACAGTTTGCCGATTGGACGCCGCTAGGTAATCCCCATCACAACCCGGTGGTGCAGGGTCAACTGGAAACGCTGCATGCCGACGCGCTCTTGCCCGGCAATTATGTGCTGCGGCTGGCGCTGGTAAAAGGCGGCAACATCGTGCAAGCGTCCGATGTCATCTTTGTAGTGCCTTGATGCGCGCCCTTGGCCGCGGGCGTTCGCGAAGCGCGAACTATTCCAAATAGACCAAATCGTAGCTCAGCAGGATCGCATCGCCCAGCGCGATGATATCGCCGTCGTTCAGGCGCGTCCGCCCTGATACCTGCGCGCCGTTGACGCGCGTGCCGTTTGTGCTGCCCAAGTCTTGCAGGTGATAGTCTTGACCCTGCAGCATAAGGCGCAGATGGTAGCGGCTTACCTGTCCGTCGCGTATGGAGATATCGTTTGACAGGTCGCGCCCGATGTTGACCACCGCCTGCTCGAGCCGAATCACCTGGTTTTTCAGCGGTCCGCGCCGCATAACGATCCAATAGCCGGGTTCGGTCGGCATGACGCTTTTGTCGATTTCGAGCGCGCCTGCGCCTGAATCTGCGGTCGGTCGCTTCCCGGCAGCGGCGCCTTCCATCCGCCGGTTGAAATCACTCACGAAGTGATCCCAAAAATGATTCTCATCGCTGAAAGCCCGAGGGTCATAGCGATGGACCATTGCCAGGCGCGGATGCTCGGGCGCTTCCTCGCAAATGATAGCGAAGACGGGCAAGCCAGCGCCCAAAGCCAAAGCCCACTCAAAAGTGACGAATGGCGATGCCGCAGAACTTGCTGTCACGACAACAATCAGCGCGCTGGCCGCGCCGATTGCCGCTTCCATCTCATAACGCCAGCGTTCGCCGTCGACGGGCTGAGGGTCGATCCAGGGACGATGTCCCTGCGCCAGCAAAATCCGCCGCAATTCTTCCGCCCGCTCGCCATCTTCCGGCGCATAAGACAGGTATACATTCTTCATCAAGGGTTCCGCTTACTCCAGAATCTTTTGATAAATGACAAGCGTGCGGTCCACCATCTTGTCGACGCTGAAGTGATCCTCCACGCGCGCGGCGCCCAGCAGCCCCATATATTTGCGCAGCGCCCGATCCTTTAGCAGGCGCGCCATCGCCTCGGCAAGCTGATCGACATTGCGCGCTTCGACCAGGATGCCCGTTTCGCCGTCGACGACGACTTCCGGTATGGCGCCGACGCGGCTGGCGATGATCGGCACGCGGCGCGACATCGCTTCCAGCAGCGCCAAGCCGAAGCCCTCGTGCAGGCTGGGCAAGAGGAAGATGTCAAAGGCGGCCATCAAATCGGCCGCGTCTTCGCGCCAGCCCAGCCAGCGGACGCGATCGGCGATGCCGAGCATGCTCGCCAGCCGCCGCAGCTCGCCGGCTTTCTCGCCATCGCCCGCAATGACTAGATGCGCGCGCGGAAAATCAGAACGGATGCGGCGCAGCGCCTCCAGCGCATAGGATATGCCTTTCTGCTCCACCAGGCGGCTGGCCATTCCCAGCGCCTGCGCATCCGGTGGCAGGTTCAGTTCAGTTCTGAGTTGATCGCGGGATGAAGCAATGTCGTCGTCGCTGCGCCAACGGTATTCCATGCCATAAAGTACGATGCTGACTTTATCCGCGGGCGCGTCCTCGACCTCCAGCGCGAACCGTTTCATCGCGGCCGAAATCGCGATGCCGGCGTCGATCCGGCGCCAGAGCCAACGATTAATTCGGCGCCAGCGCGAGCGATAGCGAAAGATATCATCGAGATGTCGGCTGCTGACAACTGCGGAGACCTGAGCCAACTTCGCTGCCGCGTATCCAAAGACATCGGCATGAATCAAATGCGTGTGGACGATATCGGGCTTGATTTGGCGCAGCGCTCGCCGCAGCCGCAACAGCAGCGGCAAGTCATAGTCGCGGTGGATGGTCAATCGCGTCAAGGGAATATCGCGCTTCTCGGCGGCTCGCGCCATCTCGTCCATCGGTCGTTCGCGCTCAACAAGAATGATCAGATGTGCGTCAATTCCGCGCTTCCGCAAGCCTTCGACAAGGAAGAGGAGGTGCCGCTCGGCGCCGCTTATGCGAGTCACTTTGATGAGGTGGGCGATGCGCATCATTCCCCGTTCGGCTGCCAATATACCTGGCTAATGGCGATATCGCTTTCTGACCGACTCGTCAAGCGCTTGCTGACGGGTCCACTTTCGATCTAGCGCGGGATGATCTCGTGGGACAAGGGACCGATCAGCCCACGAGAATCTCGGGCGGCGATGGCGATAGCGGCGTAATCCGTGAAGCCAGCCCATACCACCTTGGTCTCGTTGATGGGTAACTGGTCGGCATAGATCAGCGAGCCGGCCGGGCGCAAGGCGATGATGTATCCAGTGGCGTCGTCCACTGGTTCCCAAACCAGCTCTTTTTTGCCGCCATCGCGTTCGCGCAGGGCGACATTGGCCGGCGGCCTGGGGCCATCGGCCAGGGCGGTGACGAGCGCGAGAGCCGCTTGTGTGGAGCGGCGCAGATAATCCGGCTCGATAAACTCAATCGTATCGGTCGGGTCGGCATTTCGTTTCTCTTCAAAGGCGTTGATGAAGCGCAGGGCTGGATAGCCCAGATCGCTGAAAGACTGATGATCGCCGTAACGATTCTCGCGGTCAACAGAATCCATCACCTGCAAGCCGATCGCGAGATCGTAGTTATGGCCCAGAAAGTTGGCTTCCCGCGCCAACCGCCGCGACGGTGATAAATCGTTTGGACCAGCCGAGTATACGCGCAGGTAACGGTCTTCGCGATTGCCGGCGAAGTCGTGTATATTGCCGATGGTATCGAGATTGATCATGCCGATCACATCGACCTCGTCATCGTATATCCATTTGGCGAAGGCGATGCTGCCTTGTCGCTGGATTTCTTCGGCGGAAAACAGCACGAACATGACCGTCGCCTTGTATTGGGACGCACTCATGATGCGCGCCAACTCCAGGACCGCCGCCACGCCTGAGCCATTGTCGTTGGCGCCCGGCGCGTAGGCGGTACCGGAATCGCGCGGCGTGCCAATGCTGTCATAATGCGCGCCGACGATTATCGTGCCGGCGTTCAACTCCGTGCCGCCGATGGCGCCGACGATATTGTATTGCGGTGATCGTTCGTCTTGCGTGGCATAGGCGTAAAAGCCGACCTCAAAGGTGTAGAAACTCCCGCCTGAGGCGGCGCGAAAGATCTCAAACTGGTCATTGATATAGCGCCGCGCCGCGCCAATGCCTTCCTGGGCCGATGTTTGCGTCGAGCTGATGTGCCGCGTCCGCAGATCTTGCAGACTGCGAATATGCGACATTAACCGGTCGGACTCAACCTGTTCGAGCAGCTGCTTCATCGCGTCTTCGCGTGGCGGAAGTGGCGTTACTCCTATCTCGGGGACGACGACCGGTCGCGCCTCGGCGTAGCCCCGGGTCGCTTGCGGCGTTATCGTTGGCAGTGGCGCCAAAGTTGGCGGACCGGTGTCGCTGGTTCCCAAATTGCAAGATATCAGCAGCAGCATGAATCCGACCAAAATGAGAGTGGTCTTGCGATGGCTGGCGGTCCTGTCCATAAAGGCGATTCTAGCATAGTTCGGCGAAGGGATGCCGTCTGTGGACTGCGCCTGCAAAAGCCGTACAATAGTCGTATAGTAACGACTGTGAAAGCCTCGCGCGGCTGTTGCCATGATGAGGGAGTACTGCTTCGACGCGTTTGACGCGTCGGCCAGATGGCTTCAGGCTAAACGTTTGCGTCAAAAAACAGGAGGCGACGCCTAGTCGAGGTAATCGCGAAGTTTGCGGCTGCGCCGTGGATGACGCAGACGGCGCAGCGCCCGCCCTTCGATTTGCCGAATTCGCTCGCGCGTCAAACCAAACTTCTGCCCGACTTCTTCCAGCGTATAGCAATGACCGTTTTGCAGGCCGAAGCGCAGACGCAAGATTCTCGCTTCGCGCGGCGTCAGCGTATTCAGCAATTCCTCAATCCGTTCTTTCAGCAATTTATTGTAGGCGCTGTCGGATGGGTTCGGCTCGCGGTCGTTTTCGATGAAGCTGCCCAATTCGCTGTCGTCGTCCTTGCCGACCGGATGCTCCAGGCTCAGCGGGCGCCACGATACTTTCAGCATCCACTGCACTTTTCGCGGCTCGCATTCCATGACCTCGGCGATTTCCTCGACCGAGGGCTTGCAACCGGTCTCCTGCTCCAGATCGCGCGCGACCCGATAAAGCTGGCGGATGCGATCGGTCATATGCACCGGGACGCGAATTGTACGCCCCTGATCGGCGATCGCCCGCGTAATCGTCTGCCGTATCCACCAGGTGGCGTAGGTGCTGAAACGATAGCCGCGATGGTAATCGAATTTTTCGACCGCCTTCATCAATCCCAGGTTGCCTTCTTGTATCAGATCCAGGAAAGGCACACCACGCGACATATACTTCTTGGCGATTGAAACGACCAGGCGCGTATTGGCTTTTATCAGGTGGTCGCGCGCGTTTTGGCCATCTTGAATCAGGAACTGCCATTCGGCGCGCCGCTCATGCTCCGGCGCCCCATCCAATTGCTGCTCGGCTTTTTGGCCCGCTTCCTGGCGCATCGCCAGTTGCACCTCTTCCTCCGTGGTCAGCAGAGGAACGCGCGCCATTTCCTTCAGATATAGACCAACCGTATCGCTTGAGGCTATCTCGCCGAGGTCGTGATCGTCCCCTTCTTCGTCGAGATCCAAGTCTTCTTCAAACGACTCATCAAAGAGATCGATGTCAGTATCATCCAAGAAGAGCTCCATCGAGTCCTTCTCGCCCTTGTCTTCGTCCAGGTAGGTCATCAAGTCAATATCAGACTCATACCTGCCTTCATACTCGTCCACAGTTTCACCCCTAACTTGCCGGACGCGCCTACACCCCTAATGCGCTGCGCATCCGTTGATTCGGCTTGGCTTACTTCAACAATTGCTTCAATACTGCCAATCGCGGATCAATCGTAGTTCCGCCGTCCAGCGACGGGACCGCGGCAACTTGCGCTTCTTGCTCGTGGTTTAGGTTGATGCCGGTTATGGCGCTCAATCCGCGACAGCCATCGCGGCAAACGGTACGATAGCTTTCTTCAATGAGAACCTCTTCCCGCAGAAGCGGGGCAAGATCAATTTCGCCATTGCTATCTACATTGAACGCGCTTATGTTGGCGTCGGGCGGCGAGGCGAACAATTCAGCGATGTTCAACTCAAAACGATGATCGAAGGCTTCTAGGCAACGGTCACATTCCCGCGCGTGGCTAACCTTCAATGTACCCTGTATAAGGATGCCCTCTTTCGTGCGGGTCAGGACCAAAAACCCTGTAAGTGATTCTAAATAGAGGTCGCAATCTACTTGCACCCGCTGCGGAAGCTGTATCGGCACGTCCTTCGAATTGCCGGGACCTTCCGACAATAGATAGCCGATTTGCAATCTGAGGAGCCGCCTTTTGAGATAGCTGCCGCCTGGTCCAGCCAATCTATCCCTCCCTGACGATCGCTCGTTTGCCATATAGTATGATACTACGATAATTTATGTCGGTAGAATTATAAGCGTCTACTAGCGCTCATGTCAAGCGATTGCAAGGCTTTGCCAGCCAGAATATCCGGATCGTCATAGGGCGCGGTTCTTAACATTTTTTGCCTGAACTGTTATTCTATAGTTAATAAGTCTACGCTACCGCACAATTCGCCTTACTTGCCAAGATACGGGTAGGAGTACGCTTGAAAAAAGCCACACTCGTCTTTTTGAGTCAAGATCGCGCTTTCGCAAGGCATGTTCACAGATTCTCCGAATACGATAACATAGAGTTGAGCCAGGCGCAAAAGATTGCCGAGGTCTTAATTGACCGGCGCGTCGCGCTCATCTTTGTAGACGGGGCGGATGAGCAGTGGCCTTCGCTCATTCTGGCAGTAAAGAACAATGCCGCCACCCGCCGCATCCCTATCTGTTTCACCGCCGCCGACCGCGCTCAACGCGCCGCCGCAATTGCTCGTGGCGCAGACCTCGCCTTGGGCTGGGATGAACTTGACAGTAGTTTTGACCAGATCATCAGCGATATGGCGCGAATATCCGACCGGGAGACTCTGAGGCAACTGGCTTGCGAATGCTCGCAGCCCCTGCCGGCGCTGGCGGCGGAAGGCGCGCGCGCCTTTAACCGGGGCGAATTCTACCGGCAGCATGACCTCTTTGAAGCGCAGTGGGTCGAGACCCTAGGTCCCGTCCGTGACCTGTACCGCGCCATTTTGCAGGTGGGCGTCGCCTACTATCAAATTGAGCGTGGCAATTATCGCGGCGCGCTTAAAATGCTGCAGCGCAGCGTGCAGTGGTTGTATCCACTCCCCGACAATTGCCAGGGCATTGATGTCGAAAAGCTGCGGCGGGATTCCTACGCCGTTCGCGCCGAATTGCAGCGGCTGGGGCCTGAGCGCCTTAATGAATTCGATCGCGGTCTGCTAAAGACATTGGGCTGGAATCCGGCTCAATCGGCTGACAGGTAGCGCGCGAACCAGTCGAGCATGGCGTCGTTGTGCGCGCGCCGCAAATTGACCGCGCCGCTGATTGATGCGCCGTGATAACCGCCGGGCTGGCGCAGCATCTCGACGACGCAGCCGTTCGCCTTGAGCACGGTGTAGAATTGCTCGGACTGTTCTGCCGGGCAGCGCCAATCGAGTTCGCTTTGGACCATCAGCGTCGGCGTGCGGCAGCGATGCGCGTATGTGATTGGCGAGCAGCGCTCGTAGACGTCGGGAATCTCATGGGGGTGGCCGCCCATCTGCTCGACGCTGAACCAGATGCCGATATCGCTGGTGCCATAAAAGCTGCGCCAATTGACGACCGGATTCTGCGGGATCGCCGCCTTGAAGCGGTCAGTTTGACCGATAATCCAGCAGGAGAGATTGCCGCCGCCCGATGTCCCGCAGACGCCAAGCCGGTCGGCATCAGCCAAGCCGAGCGCGATGGCGTGATCGACACCGCTCATTAGGTCCTGATAATCCAGATTGCCCCAATCGCCCTTGATGGCGGTGGAAAAGCCGTCGCCGTAACCAGTTGACGCGCGGTGGTTGAGGAATAGCACCCCGTAGCCAGCGCCCGCCAGCATCTGAAAATCAAAATGAAAGCCGCAGCCATAAGCGGCGTGGGGACCGCCATGAATATACAGGATCGTAGGGTAGGGCGCTTTCCCCGCCGCCGGCTTCATGTACCAGCCTTCCACCGCTACGCCATCAATACTGTTCCAGGTTAGGTGTTCGGTCTCTGGCAACGCGATCTCGTCAAGCATGTTGACGTTTAGTTCCGAGAGTTGGCGTGACGCGCCGCCGCCGAGTTGAGCCAAGACTAGATCGGGCGGCGAGTTTAGGCTGGTGCGGGCAAACAGGAGCTTCTCCCCCTGCCGATCCAGCGGGAAGACGGCGCAATCGCCCTGCGTGACCTGCTGGCAATCTTCCTCGCCCCGCAGGGCGATCCGATAGATATGGTCGGTACCGCCGCGCTGCACGGTGGCGTAGGCATAGGCGCCGTCATCGCTGACAAGCAGATTCGGTAGATTCAGCCCGGCGATCGGCATATCCAGCGACAGGCGGCCGCCGACACCCACATCCAGCGTTTGCGTCCGGCAAGTTACATCGCCCGTCGCCAGGTCGAGGACATAGAGATCCGACTTGGCGCCGATCGGCTTGCCATCATCGGGCCGCCCGATATAGACGATCCGCGCGCCGTCCGGCGTGAAATTGGCTTTGTCGACGCTCGCCCAGTCCTCCAATAGCAGGGTTTGCCGACCCTCTAGATCAACCGTCTTTAAGTCCGGCGTCATAGCGCGGGAATTGTCGAAGCGCATATTGGCATCGTATAGAATGCTGCGCCCATCCGGCGCCCAGCGCGGATTGCAATTGTTGCCGCGATCATCGGTCAATTGTTTGATCGCGCCGCTGGCGATGTCCAGCGCATAGATATCCTGCACCGCGTCATCGAGATAACCGATGCCATCAAAGCGGTACACTGTGCGATCCAATCGGTAGGCTTCTTTGCTGAGGTCCGGCGCTTCGGCGTCCGTCACTGCGCTGAACGCGATCTGCCCGCCATCCGGCGACCAGGCGATCCCGCCGCCAATGCCGCGCTTGAATCGCGTAAGTTGGCGCGCTTCGCCCCCGTCAGCCGGCAGCAGGTAGAGCTGCGTCTTTCCGCCACGGTCCGAGCTGAAAGCGATTGACTTGCCATCGGGCGACCACGTGGGCAATCCATCGACCGCTGCCCCATTGGTCATCTGACGCGTTTCGCCCGAGGCGATCTCGAGCAGATAAATCGTGCTATATTCCTTGTCTTCTTCCGCGTTGATTTTGTTGAAACAATAGACAACTCGCTCGCCGTCCGGAGAAAGCGCGCCGCCATTCAGGAAGCGAAGCTCGCTCAGATCTTCCTTTTGCATCGTGCGTATTTCGGTCATATTCGTCTCTTGATGAATTGTTAAACAAGCCGAACAGGTAGCGGATATTGTAGCAGCTTATCGCTGCGGCGGTGGAAAAGGCGGATGGCCAGCGCAGCATTAAGCGCCAACGCGAGCGAAGTCTGTTGTATCGGTCAATGTCTTGTAAGATAGAACGCAAGCCAGTGTGGGGCGAGGCAATTGTAGGCTTGCCCCGAAATCGCAGCCGACTGGATTGCCGGGCGCTATCAGAAGCTCCGGCACGAATCAAGCCGCCAAAATAGGAGATGAGATGTCCGAATCGCAGGACTCGAAAGCCTTGTCGCAGGCGCGCTATTCTCGCTTCGCCGAAGGCTACATCACTAGCGAGACCCATGCGCGCGGCAGCGACCTGGATCGGCTGCTGGCGATCGTGCAGCCGCAGCCGCAGTGGCAGGCGCTCGACATCGCTACCGGCGGCGGACACACCGCGCTGAAGTTCGCGCCCCATGTCGCCCACGTCATCGCCAGCGACCTCACGCCGCGCATGCTGGAGAAGGCGAGGCGATTCATCGTTGAAGAGCGGGGCGTCGACAACGTAAGCTTTGAACAGGCGGACGCGGAAAACCTGCCTTTTGAAGACGACCGTTTTGACCTGGTGACCTGTCGCATAGCGCCGCATCATTTTCCCGATGCGCCGCGTTTCGTCATGGAGTGCGCGCGCGTTTTGAAAGCGGGCGCTGTATTTATGCTGCAGGATCATGTCTTGCCGGATGACCGCGGGGCGGCGCGAATCGTGGATTGCTTCGAGCGTCTGCGCGATCCCAGTCATCATCGCGCCTTTGCCGAGGCTGAGTGGATAGCGATGTTTAGGCGCGCCGGATTCGCTATCGAACACAGCGAGCATTATCTCAAGCGGCACGATTTCATCCCCTGGGCGCAGCGGCAAGGCAATGACGACGCCACCATCGCCGAACTGATACAGATCCTGCGAGACGCGCCACAGATCACGCGCGAGTGGATGGATCCGCAAGACTGGGGGGGCGAAAAGGCAACCTTCCTCAATCGCCATATTCTGATCCGCGGACGGGTCAGCTAGCGGGAGCGCAAATTGCCCAAGCTCTTCGTCGCCAGTGGCATCTTTCATCCCGAACCGGGCGGACCGGCGACTTACCTTAAGATAATCTTGCCCGCTTTGCAGGATGCTGGCTGGCAACTGCGCGTCCAGACCTTTGGCGAGCCAATTGCAGGCGATTATCCCTATCCTGTGACGCGCATCGCCCGCAGCCCCTACCCGATTCGTCAGGCGCGCTATGCGCTGGCGTCGCGACAGCATCTCTCTTGGGCTGATATAGTATTCGCGCATAGCCTCGATCTGCCGCTCTTGGGCGCGCGCGTTCAACCGCGTGTCATCAAGATCGTCGGCGATCAAGCTTGGGAGCGCTGCCACCGCCGCGGCTGGATTCCGGCTGACCTGGGCATTGACGAGTTTCAGACCTACCGTGGCGACTGGCGAGTACGCTGGCAGAAGGCGTCGCGCTCGCGCCAGTTGGTCGCGATGGACGCCATCATCGTGCCCAGCCAGTACCTGAAGCGAATGGTCGTATCCTGGGGCGTCGATCCGGCGCGGACGCATGTCATATACAACGCGCTTCCGCCAATGGTCGCGCTAAACGAGTCGCGCGCCGAGATTCGTTCTCAATTGAATTGGGACGATCGCCCAACCTTGATCACGGTCGCTCGCTTGCAGCGCTGGAAGGGCATCGATCATTTGATTGCTGCGCTGCGCCAATTGACCGATCTGCGTCTGGTTGTTGTCGGCGACGGACCCGACCGCTCGCGTCTGGCGAAATTGGCGGCGCCGCTTGGCGAGCGCGTCATCTTCACGGGCCAGTTGGCTCAAGAGCAAGTTCATCGGTTGATACGCGCCGCTGACGGTCTGGCGCTTTACAGCGGTTATGAGGGATTGTCGCATACGCTGCTCGAAAGCCTGCGCCTCGGTACGCCGGCGCTAGCCAGCGATGTCGGCGGCAATCCGGAAGTCGTACGGCATGGCGTTAACGGCGTGCTCGTTCCATACATTGATGGCGCCGCGCTTCGGCACGGCATCCAGGAGCTTATTGAAAGGCGAGACGTATTCTCCGCCAACTTGGAACTGGAGCTCGGGCCTTTCCGCTTGGAAACGATGGCGAGGCAGACGGATGCCTTATTGCGGGCGCTGCTGCGTTGAGTGAATCAGCGGTCGCTGAAACGATAGCCGACGCCGCGCGACGTGAGGATGTACTCCGGCTGCTGAGGGTTGACTTCAATCTTTTGCCGCAAGTAATGAATGTAAAGTTTTAGACTGTCGATGGCGTCGCTGTATTCGCCGCCCCAGGCTTCCGTCACCAATTCCTTGCGCGATACGACCCGTCCGGCATTCCGCGCGAGCGCCGCCAGCAAGTTAAATTCCTTGGGTGTCAAATGCTTTAGCATTCCTTGTATCCATACTTCACGGTTCATGAAATTGATGCGGAAATCTCCGTTATTGAAAACGACTTCCTCGCTGGTCGTCGAATTTGGCGCGCGGCGCAAATTTGCCTTGATTCGCGCGACCAATTCATCGTGGTGGAAGGGCTTGGTCACATAGTCGTCGGCGAGATAATCGTCCAGCCCCTTGACAGCATATTCCGGACCGCTTCTGGCGCTGACAAAAATGATCGGCATATCGGAAAGTTCGCGCAGCTGCCAGCAGACGTCCCAGCCGTCTCTATCCGGCAAGATTACATCTAGCAAAACCAGATCCGGCTGATGCTGGTAGGCCATGCGCAGTCCCGCTTGCGCGCACATGGCGTCGTACACTTCAAAGCCGCGCCTTCGCAGCAAGGCGGACACCATATCCACGGTTGGCTTCTCATCGTCAATAATAAGTATCTTTTCTGCCATCCACTCCCGCTCCCGAACTTGTTCAACAATCCATATTTCGCCTACAGCGCGACTATTAGGCCAGCCAAAAACCGCTAATACCGATTCGCAGATTTACTCGAAGCGTAAATTATCTGTTACTTTATAACAAAAATTACCAATTGTGCAACAATTAAGTCAAATTACATTGCGGGCGGCGCGCGTCAGCATCCGACTGCCAGGTGGCGATCGCAAAAGCTGGGCGCCGCGACTGGCAGCGGCGATTACATTTCCGCTATCGATCGGGTGTCGGTTTTCCCAACGCCATTGACACCGCGGATCGCGCGGATCGTGTTCATCATCTGCGTAATATCTTCCGACTCAACGTAGGCGATGCAATCATCCGGACCGACTACGAGATCGGCGCGCAGCACACCGTCGATGGCGCGTATGTCGCGCAGCGAATCGGCAAAATCGACTGACATATTCAGATGGATCAATACATAAGCGGCTGGCATGGATCGTCCTCTCGAGAAATGAATGCTGTCTCATTTATAGACGGATTCGCGCCGGAGAGCAATAATCGCGTCTCATTCCCACTCGATGGTGCCGGGCGGTTTGCTGGTGATATCATAGGCGACGCGGTTGATGCCGGGCACTTCGTTGATGATACGGGCGCTGACGCGCGCCAGCAAGTCGTAGGGCAGGCGCGCCCAGTCGGCCGTCATGAAATCATCCGTCGTGACCGAACGCAGCACCAGCGTTTCTTCATAACTGCGCTTATCGCCCATCACGCCGACGCTCTTCACCGGCAGCAGCACGGCGAAACTCTGCGCCGTGCCGTGGCGCAGCAGGCCCGCTGTCGCGAGTTCGCTTGTGAAGATGGCATCGGCGGCGCGCAACTTTTCCAGCCGCTCCCAAGTGATCTCTCCCAGACAACGTATCGCCAAGCCGGGACCGGGGAAGGGCTGCCGCCAGATGATCGATTCCGGCAAGCCGAGCGCCGCGCCGATCTTGCGCACTTCGTCCTTGAATAGATCGCGCAGGGGCTCGACCAGTTGGAACTGCATGTCGTTGGGCAATCCGCCAACATTGTGATGCGATTTGATCGTCTTCGCGCTGGCGCTCGCGGCTGCGCTTTCGATGACATCGGGGTAGATCGTGCCTTGCGCCAGAAAGCGTATGCCTCGCAGCTTGCGCGCTTCTTCGCTGAAGGTCTCGACGAAGCGGCGACCGATCGTCTTGCGCTTGGCTTCCGGCTCGGTGATGCCCGCTAGCGCCGTCAGAAAGTTTTCGACCGCGTTCACCGCGATCAAATTCATACCTTGCTGATGTCGAAAGACCTGGACGACATTTTCCGCCTCGTTCTGGCGCAGCATCCCGTGATCGACGAAGATGCAGACGAGGCGCTCGCCGATCGCGCGATGAATCAACGCGCCCGCCACCGCCGAATCGACGCCGCCGCTCAGCGCCAGCAGCGCGCGCTCGCTGCCGACTTGCGCCCGAATCGCCTCGACCGCATTTTCGATGACTGCCGCTGCGCTCCACTTTGGCTGACAGGAGCAGATCTTGAAGAGAAAATTGCGAAAAATCGTCTGACCACAGGAGCTGTGCTGTACCTCAGGGTGAAACTGCAGACCGTAGCGATTGCCTTCCAGATCGCCAATTGCAGCCAAGGGCGAATTCTCCGACTGCGCCAGCGCGCTAAAACCAGGCGGCAACGACTCGATGCGATCGCCATGCGACATCCAAACTTGCAACTCGGCCTCTAATCCATCAAACAAGGGGCTGCGGGGTTGATGCGAAATCGCCGCGGGTCCGTATTCCCGTTGGCTTGCGGCCGCGACTTTGCCCCCCAGCGCCGCGGTCAGCAATTGCATGCCATAGCAGATGCCCAAGACGGGACGCTCGCTCTCCAATAGAAAAGCGGGCAGCTGAGGCGCCTCCGCTTCGTAGACGCTGTTGGGTCCACCCGAAAGCACAATGCCGGCTGGACGATGCTCGTCGATATGCGCTGCTGCTCCGTCGTGGCTGTATACCTCGGCATAAACGCCGAGCTCTCGGATTCGCCGCGCGATCAACTGGGTGTACTGCGAGCCGAAATCAATGACTGCGATGCCGCCCGTCTTCAAGTAATCCATCAAGCTATTCTCGCGGTCACCTCGTTTGTTGTCGGCACACTGATCCGCGTCGTCAAAAGAAGATCTTAGCCAGGCGGAGTATCCCCTGGCTCCAGGGTACTCGATGCGAGACGCCGGATTCGCGCTGAAAGGCGTCTTGATTGTCAAGATACCACTGGAAATTGCGCAGCAGCGCGTCCTGATTGGAATACTTGGGTTGGAAACCGAGCCGAGCCTCCGCTCGCTCAATGGATATGTAAGAGTCTTTCGCCGCCGTCTCGTAGACCCATTTGTAGAGGGGCGACAGCTTCAGCGCTTCCAGCGTCCGCAGCAGCCAAATCGCCGGTTCAACTGGCAATGGCGTGACCGTCTTGCCATGTCCGGCATAATCGAGCACCGCCTGATAATCCTCGCCCATAGTGCCAAATTCCTTGGCGCCGATATTGAAGGTATCATTGACGGCATCGTCGTCGAGCGTACAGCAAAGATAAATGGCATCGCAAAGATCTTGCACGTCCAGCAGCTGATAGCGATTGCTGCCGTCGCCCAGCATTGGGAAGCCGCGCCCTTCATGCGCCCATTCATAGAGCATGGCGAAGACTCCCAAGCGTTCTGGTCCCACAAAAGACTTCGGCCGCAATACCGATACGATCTGGCCACTTTCGCGGAATTCGAAACAGATGTCTTCCGCCGCCACCTTGGCTTCGCCGTAGGGTCCGACGCCGACGCGCGGGTCGTCTTCGCGCTGCGGATGGCGATCAGGGATGCCGTATACCGCTGTCGACGATATGTGCACGAAGCGCTTAACACCATGCTTTTGCGCGGAGTCGAGTACGTTGCGGGTACCGTCAATGTCGGTCGTTCGTATCTCCTCAGGCGAATACAAGGGCAGGGCGGCCGCCGCGTGAATGACAAAATCGACATCAGCCATCGCGCTGTCAACGGCGGCGCGGTCGCGGATATCACCACGGATCTCTTCAATTTCATGGCGCTCGGGATAGTCGAATCCGGCAATATCAAGCGAGACGATTTCGTGCTCCTGAGCCAGCAAGTATCGGCAAAGATTGATGCCCAGGAAGCCGGCCCCGCCGGTGATTAGAAAGCGCGCCATCTACATATTGCTTTCGTTGAGGAAATCGGCGGGCTGCCCCCAGCTGCCGTTGAAGATCATCTCGCTTAACGCTTGTCGCTGCCGCGGCGCCGCTTCCCGCTCGCGATGACCCTGGCTCAGATGGTCCAATTGCAATGATTGGTAGCCGAGGGCGATGGCGGTGAAAGGCTCGAACTCATCAGGAATCTCATAGACCTCGCGCGCCTTGTCGGGGAAGAAACCACCCATCTGGTGAACGTAAACGTTATGATCCAGCGCCTGCAAGACCAGCTGGCTAATTGCCAAGCCCAGATCATGGGACGCGTGCCGGTTTAGCGCATCGGGCGCGCGAAACTTATGCGTGACCGCGATCATGAGTACGGCGGCATGCTGCGCCCAGGACTGATTGCCTTCCCGCAGGACGGACAGGATCTTCTGAAATTCAGGCTCATTGGCGCGCGGCGCCACGATGAAGCGCCAAGGCTGCAGGTTGCTCGACGAAGCCGCCCAGCGCGCCGCCTCCAGAATGCTCAGGAGCGTCGCCCGATCGATATCGCGCTCGCGGTCAAAGCCAACCGGGCTCCAGCGCCGCCGGATCAGATTATGCAGCGGCTGAGAAGTCGCCGGTAGCTTTTGCGCGGGCGTCGCAATCAACGATTCATCTTTCTTGCCAGCAGCTTTGGCTTCCATCCCTAGGGCATCAAACACTTTTGGCGCGATCAGCCATACTAATTCGCCTTCGCCCACGGACCGGCCCAAGACATCGATCCGAGCCAAGCCGCCTTTCTTCATCGACACATCAACGCCGGTCAGTTCGCTCACCAACAGGCTCATATCGGGATTGTGTCCCACAAACATGACTTCGTTATCGGCATCCAGGTTCCGCGTCAACCGGCGGAGATCGCCCTGATCGAAGCCGAAATTGACTGCTTCGCTGATCGTCACTGGCATATCCAGCGCCTCGGCGATGATCTCGGCTGTTTGACGCGACCGCAAACGCGGACTGCTGAAGATCCGAACCGGCGCTATTTCCAGGCGCTTCATCACTTTAGCCGATGTCGCGACGCGCCGTCGCCCTCGTTTCGTCAGGGCGCGGTCGAAGTCGCTGGCCGCCAGATCTTCAGCGATGCCATGTCGAACGAAATACAGTCTCATTTGGCTTTTCCGATTCGGTGATGGTCGATTGAAGCCGCGCGATGACGGCTACTTGGAGGCGGACGCTTTTGCTTTCTCCGGCTTGCTGCTGTTGCTTTCGCTCTTTGACTTGGGCTCTTTTTTCTCGCCCTCTTTGGCTGACTTGCCGTTGCCGTTTTCGCCCGCCGCTTTCGCCGGATTCTTGGCTTTGTTATTGTCATTGACATAGAAGCCGCTGCCCTTAAAGATGATTCCGGCCGGCTGGATGACGCGACTGACCGGCTGGCCTGTGGAGGGGCAGATTTCCAACGGATTGTCGAAAAAACGCTGACGGATATCAAATGTCGATCCATCTTCGCGACGATAAGTATAAACGGGCATAGCCTTCAACCACCCAAACAACTCTAATACCAGCGTCAAAGCCGATAGTGTAGCCGATAATCGCCAGGATTTGCACAGCTAATTTCGCGCGGCTCGGATCAATTTGGTTTGCGCGCGCCGTGTCATTTGCTGGCGGCTAGGGCTTCACCGCTTCAAAGACCATCGTCTCGTAGCGCATAGCCGCCTCACTGCCGACATATTCGCCGTGCTGTTCTATGCCGCGCAGGTTATCGTCGCCGCTCTGCCCCGGCGCGACCCGTGTAATCGACACAAAGCCGGCCCGCTGCAGAGAATGAATCAAAGTCGGCTCATCGTAAATGAACTTGTGACGCCAACCATGAAATGATTGATTGATGACATGCGCCGGATTGTAATCGCCAATTTGCGGACGGAAATTGTCCATGATCCAGCGAATATATGCGCGCTGCGCGTCTGCCCTAGGCAGCGCGTAAAGGGCAATGATTTGCGCCAGGTCCGGCGTCGCCAGGCGAATCCTCCCGCCGCTCTTGAGAATGCGCGCGCTTTCGCTCAACATCAGCGCCCCTTCTTCAAATTCGAGATGTTCAATGACGTGCTCGCTGAAGACATAGTCGAAGGATGCCGAGGGAATCGGGAATCGTCGGCTTGCGTCCAAGTACGCCGTTCCTTTGGCAAAGGGGTAGAGCGTCGTATTCAGCCAGCCGCTTAAGAGGTTGTAGCCGCTGCCAATCTGCAGCCTGGGCGATGCGGCATCGCGCAGATAGGCGTTAATTTTGCCTGGCGTCGCCCATCGCCAGTATTGCTGCCGTATGCGAAATCGCAGGCTTGCCATGAGCGTTCCTCGTTTAGACGGCAAGTCTGTACCATTGTACAGCCGCGTCAGAAACTGTACCATTTTGTGAATTCAGTTTGTGAGGGCGCGCTGGGTAGCTGCGCGGTAATCCAGCCGCGCGCGATACGATGATACGCTGTGGCGTTGACATGATCGAGTGCGAGCGAATCGCCGCCGGCATTGAGCGGCTGGGCGAGCGCTTTCTCAATCGCTTTTTTACGCCGGGCGAGCGCCAGGATTGTGGCGGCAAAGCCTACCGCCTAGCGGCGCGATTCGCCGCCAAAGAGGCGGTTGCCAAAGCATTGGGCAGCGGCATCGGCGATATCCGCTGGGTGGATATTGAGATTCGCACATCGGCAACGCGGCGGCCTCAGCTTGTGTTGCACGGCAGAGCCGATGAATTGGCGCAGGAAATGGGCTTGACCGATTGGGATATCAGCTTGAGTCATAGCGATACGCTGGCGATTGCGATCGCGGTCGCCAAATCTGACGACTAGCTCTCCACAATGTCATCAAAGAGTCGCATAAGTTTCAGCGCGATCTGCAAGTTCAGACGATTGCTCGCCGACGTCAGATCGACATCGCAAATATCCTTAATCCGCGACAGGCGATAGTTCAGCGTGCTGCGATGAATATGAAGCGTCTCCGCCGTTTGCACGCTGTTGCCGCCGGCATCGAGATAATTTTCCAGCGTATTAAAAAGGTCCGCCTGCCTTTCGTCAAGCAGCCGGCGCAGGATCGGCACTTGGGGATTCTGTGACAAGCTCGCTGGTCCCGCATGGTAGAGCGTGTGGATATAACCCAGGTTATCGAAATAATGAATCCGTTGCCCGCTGCTTGTCCGCTGCGCGATTTCCAGCGCTTCGTTGCACTGTTGATGAGCCGTCCCAACACGGTCGGCGCCGCTAAGGGCGCTGCTAATGCCGATGGCGACGCCGCCGATTACGCCATCCAGCGCTTGAACCAGTTCGCGCGCCAATGAATGAATACGCTGATCGTCCTGCGCCAAGATCGCCACTTGCCCGGCGAACTGCGCCGCCACCGCCTGCGCTTCGTTTTGCGCCAAGACCTGATTAATTGATCGGTACGCGCGCGTTGACGCCGGTGGCTGTCCATTCCTGACGCTTACGAGGAGCATGCGGTAGGAAAGCCGCAGATCAACGCCATAACGAAGCGACTGGTCGCTGAGGATCGTTTGGCGCCCGCCATTGCCTTCGATCAGTTGCGACATGAGGCTGCCCTTTAGCGAGGCTTCCGCCGTTTGCAGCGACTCCTGATAGAGCATCAGCAGGGCGGCGACGGTTGCGCCAATTTCAATCGCCATCATGTCGATCGGCGAGAGCGCGTGCACATCGGCGATTATCCAGATATAGCCGTAAATGTCGCCATGCACCACAATCGGCGCCAACAACCGGTCCATCTCCAAGCCCAACTCGGGCATGACCGGCAATTGAACGGGCCGCAGGCTCTCGCGAATTTTCGGCAGGTACTCCACCTCCAATGCCGCGATCAGCTGTGGATTGGTTCGGCCATGCTCTATCGTATAACGGCGGGCGGAATCGACCTCGGCGATATTCTTGTTGGCGATCGCTTCAAAACGCTCATTCTCAATGCTGATCGAATGACCAACCTGGTCAGCCAGCATCTCAGCCAGCTCGGGGAAGCCGCCGCCTTCCAGCACCAATCGCGAAAGCCGCTGCTGTATCGAAAGCGCCCGGCTGATCGTGTCCAGGCTTTCTTCGGAAATCCGTTCGTTGATCACCTTGGCGATATCAACAAAGCGCGTCTGATAGGGCAATTCGATCAGCGGAAGACTCAGCTTGTCGCCGAGTTCGCGCAAATGCGCCGGAATCTCGTCGACCAACATGCCGATGGTGATGACCAGCGCGACGATGCCCTTGTCCGCCAGTTGACGCAGATAATCCGCCTGTTCGTCTGCGGATTTGGGCATGTTATAGACGGTGGTCAGCACCAATTCGCCGCCGTGCAGCCAATCCGCCGCGTTTGGCGCGCCCGCGTTGTGCACCCAGCGAATCGGCCGATCCAGTTCACCCGCGCCAGCAACCACGCGCGCGTCTCGCAGTATGGGTAATTCCAGCGCTTCGCTTAATGTGAGCATAAGGTTACGCGCATTATGCGGGGGCAGGTTCTGCTGACCAGTATAGTTTTGGAAGGGCAAACGCGCAAAGGTCAGGCGCGAAGACAGCCCCCTCTAAGCCATCGGCATATGGTGGCTCGCGGCGTAGCGCCCGCTTGCGTGGTGCGAGAGCTGTCGCTCGATATCAGTCAATAAGCCCGAGGCGCCAAAGCGGAATAGCTGCTTGCTAAGCCATTCATCGCCCAGCTCTTCCTTGATCAGTATCAGCCAGTTGAGGGCGTCTTTGGCGCTGCGAATGCCGCCGGCCGGCTTGAAACCGACCTTGTAGCCGGTCAAGCCCTGGTAGGCGCGGATCTCGCGCGCCATGGTCAAGCCCGCTTCCAGCGTGGCGTTCACCGATTCTTTGCCGGTGCTCGTCTTGATGAAGTCGGCGCCTGCCATCATGCAGACCTTGCTCGCCTGCGCCACATGCCAGAGCGGACCGAGTTCGCCCGTCGCCAGGATCGTCTTCATATGGGCGTCGCCGCAGGCGCGCCGCATCTCGCAGACCTCGTCGTACAGCGCTTTCCAGTCGCCGCGCAGCACATGCTCGCGCGATATGACGATGTCGATCTCGTCGGCGCCCGCCTCGACTGACTGGTGAATCTCTTCAATGCGTTGTGGAAAGGGATTGAGCCCGGCGGGGAAGCCGGTGGAAACCGCCGCGACCGGGATGCCGCTGCCGCGCAAAGCCGCGATCGCGTCTTGGACGCGCTGATGATAAACACAGACCGCGCCCACGGTCAGCTTCAGCGATCCGACTTCCAGCGCATCGATCAAATCCTGGCGCAACGGCTGCCGCGCCTTGGCGCAAAGACGCGTCACTTTGCCCGGCGTATCATCGCCAGCCAGCGTGGTCAGGTCAATCATCGTAATCGCGCGCAGCAGCCAAGCCGCCTGCCAGTCTTTCTTGACGCTGCGCCGAGAGCCCAGAGTGGCGGCGCGGCGCTCGGTCGCGCTCCGGTTGACCGTGGTCGCGCGCACCCAGCCCATGTCGAGCGGGATGCCCGCATTGCGATTGATCGTCTGCGTCGCCATGATTACCCTTTATGTCAGCGGCGCGCGCTCGATGAATGCGATGACTTCGGCGGCGATTTCGGCGCCCTTTTCTTCCTGCAGGAAGTGCCCGGCGCCGCGAATCTTTATCTCCGGCTGATCGTCCGCGGTAGGAAAGAGCCGGCGGAAGAACCGGTCCGCGCCACCCAGGATAGGATCGCCATCGCTGAACATCACTTGTACCGGCTTTTGCCAGCGCGATAGCGTCTCCCGCGCCGCCTTCATTTCGCGCGCGCCCGGCATATCGGGCGAGATCGGCACCAGGGACGGGAAAACAGCCGCGCCCGCCTTGTAGCCGTCGTCGGGGAAGGGCGCGTCATAGGCGGCGATGATTTCAGCCGGCAGTTCATAATCAGTGATCGTCTGCGCAACCAGCCGCCCAACCTGCATGCGTGTGCCCACCTTCTGGCTGAACGCGCGCCACTGCATGAAAGCCTCGCTGATCTTCTCCTCTCCCGTCGGTAGAAACGTATTAAGCACGACGAGGCGGGCAAAGCGATCGCCGTGATTCGCCGCGATCGTCAAACCGAGCGACCCGCCCCAATCCTGGCCGACGAGCGTGATATGTCGCAGGTCAAGCGCTTCAATCAGCCCGACCAGCTTGTCATAATGCATCTGAAAACTGTAGTCGTCTTGCGCGCCATATTTATCCGACTTGCCAAAGCCGACCAAATCGGGCGCCACCACCCGATAGCGTTGCGCCAGCGGCGGAATCATCTGGCGGTACAGGTAGGACCAGGTCGGTTCTCCGTGGAGGCACAGAACCGTATCAGCGCCCGCGCCCTCATCGACATAATGCATGCGCGTATCGCCGATCGTGACGTAGTGGGGCGCAAAGTCGTAGCCCGGCAGGTTTTGGAATCGGTCTTCTGGCGTTCGTAGAACTGTCATACACTATCCACTGCTAGATTCCAACTGTATAATGTGAGCCATGTTCAAGAAACCACTCCGCAGCCACCCTCTGCGGCTAGACGAATTTTAGCAAGCCTGTCCTCACTTGCACAGTCGAACCGTCTTCTGCCGCCTAGCGATTGATCCGCGGCAGATCTTTCTTCGTTAACTGGAACAGCCAAAATACTGAATTGAGCGCTGCGCATGCTGGAAAAACTGGCGGAAGTCGAAAGCCGTTACCTCGAATTGGAAAGCTTGATGGGCGATCCTGCGATCGCAACCGACTATGAACGAGTCGCCGAGCTCGCCAAAGAGCGCGCAAGTCTGCAAGACATCGTCAATGCCTACCGTCAATATCAACGGGGGGCGGCCGAGCTTGATGACGCGCGCGAATTGTTGCAGACGGCTGACGACGCGGAAATGCGCGAATTGGCCAGCGATGAAGTCGCGGAACTCGAAGCAAGCAATGCCAATTTGTTGGAAAAGCTGCGGCTGATGCTGCTGCCCAAGGACCCGCGCGACAATAAGAACGTCATCGTCGAGATTCGCGCTGGCGCCGGCGGCGACGAAGCCGGCATCTTCGCCGGCGACCTGATGCGCCTGTATACGCGCTACGCCGAATCGAATAGATGGAAGGTCCAGATGCTCGATGTCAACGAGCAGGGCAACGGCGTCTTCAAGAACATCACCTTCGAAATCAAGGGCGAGGGCGCCTTCAGCCGCCTCAAATACGAGAGCGGCGTGCATCGCGTGCAGCGCGTGCCGACGACGGAGAGCCAGGGGCGCATCCACACCAGCACCGCCACCGTCGCCGTGCTCGCCGAGATGGATGAGGTCGATGTACAGTTGGATATGAGCGATGTCGAGACGCAGGTCTTTCGCGCCCGCGGCGCCGGCGGTCAATCCGTCAACACCACTGATTCCGCCGTGCGCCTGATACATAAACCGACCGGGCTGGTCGTCGAAATGCAAGACGAGCGCAGCCAGCTGCAGAACAAGATTCGCGCCAAGCAGGTCTTGATCGCCCGCCTCTATGAAGCGGAAGTGGAGCGCCAACGCTCCGAGCGCGAAGCGGAACGGCGCGGACAGGTGGGCAGTGGCGACCGCAGCGAGAAAATACGCACCTACAATTATCCGCAAGGCCGCGTGACCGATCATCGCATCAATTTCAGCAGTTACAACCTGCCCGCGGTTATGGATGGCGAGCTTGACGGATTCATCGATCAGCTGGCGACGCAAGAACAAGCGGAACAGCTTGCCGCCGGCGCCCTCAACTGATGCGCGCGCTAACCTGTCCCAAGGTCAAATCAAGCTCGACGATTCGCGCAGCCATGAGCGCCGCGCGCGCGACGCTTGATTCATCCGCTACACCCGATCTCGATGCCCAAGTCTTGCTCGTCCACATCCTGGGCGTCGACCGCGCCTTCCTCTTCACGCGCCCGGAACACTTGTTGACAGACGCCCAGTTTGCCGCGTTTCGATCTACCCTTCGTCGCCGCGCCGCCGGCGAGCCAATCGCCTACATTACCGGCGCAAAGGGCTTCTACGACATCAACTTGCAGGTCACGCGGGCCGTGCTCGTCCCCCGTCCCGAGACCGAGCTATTGCTCGAGGAAGGGCTGCGCCTCAGCGAGGATCGGCTGGAACTTGTCGTCGCCGACATCGGGACCGGCAGCGGCGCGCTAGCGGTAACCTTCGTGCGACATCGACCGCAATCCAAAGTCTATGCGACGGAGATCAGCCCTGAGGCCCTGGCTATCGCGCGCGGTAACGCGGCGCGCAACGGCGTCAATCCGGCATTTCTCGCAGGCGATCTCGCTGAACCCTTGATACAGTGCGAAATCAAGATTGACCTGCTCATGGCGAACCTGCCCTATATCGCCACAGACGAACTTCCGGCGCTTGAGGTGAGCCGATTCGAGCCGCGCCTGGCGCTCGATGGCGGGATTGACGGACTGGCGCTCATTCGCCGGCTGCTTACCCAGATTCCGACGGTCTGCCGCAAAGGCGCATGCGTTTTGCTCGAAATCGGCTCGGATCAAGGTGAATCTGTCGCGCGCTTGGTAGAGGAGCGCATGGGCAGTCGCTGCGACATCTTGCCGGATTACGCCGGCTTGGATCGCATCGCCCGCTTTCGGCTATAGGATTCGCAATGCTGTCGCGCGCCGACTTCCTCCTCCGCGATAATGTCATCTTCTTCAATCATGGCGCATTCGGCGCTTGCCCGAAGCCGGTTTTCGCGCAATATCAAGCCTGGCAACTCGAGCTCGAGCGCCAGCCGGTCGACTTCCTCTTGCGGCGGCGAGCGGGATTGATGGAGGCTGCGCGAGCCTGCATCGCCGATTACTTCAATGTTTCCGCCGACGAAATCGTCTTTGTCAGCAACGCCACCACCGGGCTAAGCCGCGCCGTCCGCTCGCTGCCGCTCCAAGCGGGCGACGAAATCCTCACCACCGATCACGAATACGGCGCTGTCAACCGCCTGCTGGATTTCGTTGCCCAGCGGATCGGCGCGCGCATTGCTCGCAGCAAAGTAGTCATGCCTTATACATCGGACGCCGCCTTCGTCGACGACCTGTTCGCGGACGCTACGCCCAAAACGCGCGCCATAGTCATCAGCCACATCACGTCGCCGTCATCGCTGATCTTTCCCGTTGAGCAGGTCTGCCGGCGCGCCCGCGAGCGCGGCATCACCACCATCATCGACGGCGCTCACGCCCCGGGACAGCTGCCCGTTGACCTGTCCGCCATTGACGCTGACATGTACAGCGGCAATTTCCATAAATGGCTCTGCGCGCCCAAGGGATCGGGCTTTCTTCACGTCCGTCCGGAGCATCAGGCGCTTGTTGATCCGCTGGTGATATCGCACGGCGTTTACGAAGGCAGCGGCTTCGTCGAGCGCAATGAATGGCTGGGCACACGTGATATCGCCGCCTTTCTGACCGTGCCAGCGGCGATCGAATTTCAGCGCCAGCGCGATTGGCTCTCCGTCATTGCCGAATGCCACCAATTGGCGGCGCTGGCGCAGTCGCGAATCTGCGATCATTTCGGCTTGACGCCATACTCAAAGAAGCAGTTCTCGCAGATGGTGACCATCCCGCTGCCCGAATGCGATGTTGAATCGATCCGGCGGACGCTCTACGACGAGCATCACATTGAAGCGCCCATCGGCGCCTTTCTGGATCGCTGCGGCATACGCGTTTCAGTGGCTGCCTACAATACGGCCGACGAAATCGACCTGCTTACCGACGTCCTGACCAGCCCGATCAGCTAGCGCTCAAAAAGCGCGACCGCGTCAATATAATAAGTCTGCGGCGCCAGATCGATCGGCTGGATCTCACGCAGGCGATAACCCGATTCGATCAACCGCATGCCATCTCGCGCCAGCGTTGCCGGGTTGCCGCTGACGTAGACGAGCCGCCCGGTGCCGAGCGTCGTGATCCGCTTCAGTACGTCTTCGCTCAAACCGCTGGCGGGCGGGTCGACCAGGGCGACATCATACTGCGCTTCTTCGGCGATCATGTCGGCTAGCACAGTCTCCACGGCGCCTTCTATGACATCGACATTGTCAAACTGAGTCAGGTTGGCATCGGCGTCGTTGGCGGCTGGCGGATAGCTCTCCGCCAGCGTGACCAGTCTGGCTTCGTCCGCCAGGAAGGCGCTGAATACGCCGACGCCGGCGTAAAGATCAAGGACGCGCTCATTCCCCTGCAGCTGCGCCATCCGCATCACTGCGGCGCCGAGGTTTTCGAGCGCGCCAATGTTCGCGCGCATAAAAGATCCGGCGGTGACGCGGAAGTTCCGCCGGGCGATCTCAAAGTTGCTGTGGGCATCGCCGATGAGATTGATCGGTTCGCGATCGGGCAAAATCAGATTCACGCTAAGGGACAGGTCGGTAGAGAGACTTGGCTCTTCTTCGGCATCGACATCAAAGATCAGCATTATGCGCCCGTCCGAGCCGCGCCGCAGTGTCATGCGCTCAGCCCGCTCGTAATCCAGATCGAGCGCCTTCAGCAGCTCCAGCAAGTCGGGATGCGCCAGATGGCATTCGCCGATCGCCTCAATGCCGCGCGCCTGTCGCTTGAGTCCCCAGTCGCCTGATTCAGCGCGCAGCAGACTGAGACTTTGATTGTATTCCCAGGGCTGCGGCGCTGGCAGGGTCGGCTGCAGCGCCGACTCGATCAACTTGTCGGGCAGCCGGCCAACGCGCGCCAACTGATCGGCCAGCACATCCTGCTTCAGCAGCAGCTGCGCCTCGTAGTCGATATGCTGCCATTGGCAGCCCCAGCAACGACCCGGTCCAAAATGTGGACAACGTGGCGCGGCGCGATCGCCCGAAGCCGCATTTAGTCGAACTCCGCGGCCGAATAGAACTTTGCCGCGCTCGCCGGTGATTTCCGCCGTGATCGACTCGCCAGGCACGGTGTAGGGCACGAATACCGGCGATCCCTGATGGAAGCCTACACCGCTGCCGCCGTGAGCCATTTCGCGGATATCGAGCGCAATGGTCTTGCCCGTGAGCGCATTCCGCTGCGGCCCGCGCTTCCGCCTTTTTCGTCGCTTGGCCATATTCTGATGAAGTGATTTTTTCTGTCAGCAAAGTATAACAGCCAAAAAAACTGAATCCCGCTGATCAGCGGGACTCAAAGTTGGTCTGCCCTGTCGTCAATTGTCAGCCGCCGGGCGCGTGGTCAATTCCGGCTTTCTTTAGTTCGCGCTGGATCATGCGCTCGAAGATGCTGTATGGCTGGGCGCCGCTGAGGATATTGCCGTTGATGAAGAAGCCCGGTGTGCCGCGCACCCCGGCGATCTGCCCGTCAAAGCCATCAATATCGACCTCGTCGATATAGCGGCCTTCATCAAGGCAGGCGGTATATTCCTCGATGTCCAGTTCGTGTTGCTCAGCCGTTTTCAGATAAAAGTCGTAGCCCAGTTCGCTCTGGTTGTCGAAGAAGGCGGCGTGAAACTCCCAGAATTTGCCCTGGACGAAGGCGCACTGGGCGGCGGCCGCAGCCGGCGTCGACTCCGGCGTCAAGCGCGCGAAATCGCGGTAGACATAACGGATATACTCGCCGTAATTCTCCAGCAGCGGCGTAAAGGTCTGGTCGAAGTGACGCTTGCAGTAGGTACAGAAGAAATCGCTGAATTCGACAATCACGATCGGCGCGTTTTCCTCGCCTAGGTAAGGGTCATCGTCGACAAAGGCGAAGCGATCGCTTTCCTCGGCGGTTGCGGCGCCGGCGTAAAGCTCGTCCAGCACACTTTCGATGATCGCGCGCAGCTGCGTTTCGTCCACCATCACCGCTTGATCGGTGGGCGCCTCAAATGCCGCCTTGCCAATCACCAAGCCGATGACGGTACAAACGACCGCGATAACCAGATAGTTCAGCCCGATAGGCGATAATCCACCAGTGGACTGACGCTTTTCAATTTGGATTGATTCGCTGTCTTCTTGCACTTTGGTCCCTTTGGTTGGGTCGAATCTTGCGTCTCGCCCAGTGTACTAGACTTCAGCCTGCTTGCCTATTCATTAGTTTCGCCGTCAGCGGAAGGCGTGAATGGTTCTCATCTCTGGCCCGCTGCGCATAGCCCTGTTGCTATCAGCGGCTATAATTGCCATACGCTTATTCAGGCGCTTGCGACGGCGCCGGGCAGGGAGGCTCGTATTTGGAAGAACATCTCAAAGGCTTGATCGTCAAGGAGCAAAGCGGCTTTTTCTGGGTCGAAGCGGAAGACGGAAACACCTATATGTGCGAGCTGCGCGGCCGGCTAACAGAAGAAGCTAAGACTTCCGACATTGCCGCCATCGGCGACCGCGCGACGATCAGCGCCTGGAGAGAAGAAGGAACCAATGCGCTGATGGGCGTGATCGAGAATTTGGCGCCCCGCCGCAGCGTTCTCTCCCGCGCGCAGCGGACCACCGGCAAGCGCGGCCTGGGGCAGGCGGAGCGCGAGCAGGTGCTTATCGCCAACGCCGATTGCGCGCTGTTCGTATTTGCCGCCGCCCAGCCGGGACCCGACCTCGATATATTGGATCGGCTGCTGGTCGCTGGGGAAAATTCCGGTATTGCCGAATTGCTGATCGTCCTCAATAAGATCGACCTCGATTACCCAGCGGATGTCGACCGGGCACTTGAAATCTATGAGAAAATCGGCTATCGCGTATTGCGTACTAGCGCCTTGACCGGCGCCGGTCTGCCAGAGTTGAAGTCGGCTCTCGCCGGCGGAATATCCGTATTCACCGGTCCTTCGGGCGTCGGCAAGACCAGCCTGCTCAATCATATTCAGCCCGGCTTGGGGCGGCAGGTCAAGGCGGTTGGGCGGCATTCGGAAGAGGGCGTGCATACGACTCGCGACAGCGCCTTGGTGCGGCTTGATAGCGGCGGTTACATCGCTGATACGCCGGGCATTCGTTCCATTAGCGTTTGGGATATCGAGCCTGACGAACTCGACGCCTACTACGTGGATATCGCGCCGCATGTGCTCGACTGCAAATTCAGCAACTGCACCCATACCAACGAGCCGGACTGCGCCGTGCGCGCCGCGGTGAAGGCAGGCCGCATTGCGGAACTCCGCTACCGCAGTTATCTCGACCTGCGCGAAGAATTGCGCGACACCTATATCATTTACAATCGCTAATGGCGATTCCGCCAGTCGTCCGACTCACTCTTCGAACAGATTCTCCCCGTGCGACAGCCGCCGCGCGATGGTGTAGGTCTGCAGTTGCGAGCGCATGGTTGGAGCATGCGCCGCGAGATAACGCGCCGCTGCGATTAAGACGTGATTGGCTCGCTCTTCCGATTGGCGTCTGATGATGCTGTACTGATTGAAAGCGGCTTCAACGCATTGAATCGTATGAAAATCGCGATCTTCGCGCAGCAGCAAATGCCCCATCTTCGCCATCAGCTTCTGCGGGCAGCCGCCGCTGACCAGATACTGCGCCGCCAGCGCCCCCGCCTGATTCACCTGCTGCTGCAAGTTGAGCAGCGCCTCAAAATTGTCGAGCAATGAATCGGGACTGTCAATCGGCTCCGGTTGCGGCAGCCGCACCGATGGCAGATTCAAAAAGCGGTCGAGATAGATGCTCATCGCCGCGTCAAAAATGCCGCGCATCAAACCGATCGAGTCAACGCGATTTAATCCCTGATGCACGGCGTTGGCGAAGGTGAAGGTATGCAAGGCGGTATCCCAATCACCGAATTCGTTGCTGGTATGGAAGTGGGCGATGCGGCAGGCGGCGGCATAGGCGATGACGCCAGCCAGATCAACGGGCGCAATGCCTTCGCGCAGACAATCGAGCAGCAGGTCGATGATCGGCTGCGGCTCATCGCCGAGCAGCGTCGGCATCAACTCTTCGACTTCGTAGCTCGCCTCGCGCTCCGAACCCGCCTCCAGCGCATTGTGCAACTCGTCGAAGGCAGCCTCCATCAGCGGAATTAAATCGATCGGCTTGCGCCAGGCATTGGACTCTTCCATGCGGCGCGCGTCTGTAAGGTTGGGTACGACGCTGGTGAAAGCCAGTTCGGCATGTTCCCAGCCGGCTAAATCGACCGAGGTGAGCGCTTTATTGATGAAATCCAGTGTATGACCGGAATCGAGATAGCGGTGATCAGTCGCCGCTGTGAAGAGCATATCGGCAATCTGCGCGTCATCGGCGCCCGCTCGCAGCGCCGAGACGATGGCGCGCTCGCCCGCCTGCGCGTCCCGCACCTCGACGAATTGCCGAAACCATGCCTTTAATGTCGGGATAGCGGTTTCGTCGTTGGGCAGCGGACGCGGATTAAAGCGCGGAGACATTCCGGCGGTGTCGCTCGCCACATCGGACAGCCCATGGAATAGCGCCAATGGTCGATCGTCTTCGTCCAGCCAGGGAACCAGATTGATCGCGCAGCCAAGCGTGGTCAAGCCCCGTCCCCAATCCATGCCGCGATAAAACGTGCCGAATGCCAAGCCGATGCGGAATGGTTCGGCCGGCGCCACTTCGTGTCCTAGCAAGTTGATCACCGCTTTGGCGACCACAAGGCTCAGATTGTGCTGCAAGCCATCGCGCAGGCGGTTGCGCTGGTGGTCGACGGTGTTGCCATTGCTGCGAAGATCGACGAATATCTCGCCATCGCGCACTTCCACCGGGAAGCTGTCGATATCGTCCGCCCAGAGATCAAAGGCGCCGCCGCTGGCCAGGTCAAAGCGGGCGTGATGCCAATGACAGCTCAGTATTCCGTCTTCGACCGAGCCCTTGTCCAGTGGAAAACCCATATGCGGGCAGCGATTGTCGAGGGCGTAGACTTTGTCGCCATATAGGAAGAGAACAAGCGTCTTGCCGTTGGGATGAACGGTGATGCAGCCCTTGCCATGTAAGTCCTTGAAGCGCGCAACCGATACGTAAGTGTCTCTTTCCAATATCATGATTCGCCTCCAGGTGTCCCGCTAAACCTTCTAATCGTTGGAATCGCCTTCCATGCCGCACAAGCAAGAAATGCCGGTATTCTATGGATGAGACGGGCTGCAATGCTCTTACATAAGCGAATATCGCAGGCGCCGATGTTCGCTTGTTTGCCATCATCACATTTGCTAGACTCACTGCGTTGACTTGGAGGGATTCGCTTGCCCGAACAAGCCCTTTATCTCAAGTGGCGACCGCTCTCCTTTGATGATGTTGTCGGACAAGAGCATATCACGCGCACGTTGCGAAACTCTTTGGTTCGTGGGCGTGTCCGCCATGCTTATCTCTTCAGCGGACCGCGCGGCACCGGCAAGACGACGACGGCGCGCCTGCTGGCGAAAGCGGTCAATTGTACGCATAGTGACGCGGCAAAGCGCCCTTGTAACGCTTGCGCCAACTGCGGGTCCATCAACGAGGCGAGATTCCTCGATCTCATCGAGATTGACGCCGCCTCGCACACCGGCGTCGATGATGTGCGCGAGCTGCGCGACAAAATCGCATTCGCGCCCGGCGAGGGCAGTTACAAGGTTTATATCATCGACGAAGTGCATCGCTTCAGCGGCAACGCCTTCGACGCGCTCTTGAAGACGCTTGAAGAGCCGCCCGAGCACGCCATCTTCGTCCTGGCGACCACTGAAATCGACAAGGTGCCCGCAACCATCAAGAGCCGCTGCCTGCAATTCGAATTTCGCCGCGTCTCCCTGCTGGAACTCGCGCAGCGCTTGGCTTTCATCGCCGAGCAGGAAGCGCTCTCCATTGAGCCGGCGGCGCTGGAGCTGATCGCGCGGCAGGGTACCGGCAGCGTCCGCGACAGCATCAGTCTGCTCGACCAGATCGTAGCCGATCCGGAAGAAGCCGTCACCCTGGAGATGACGCGAGCGCTGCTGGGCACGGCGCATTCGCTGCAAGTGGGCGAAGTGGTGGAGGCGCTTGCCGCAGAAGATATTCCGCGCGGGATCCACTTGATCAACGAAGCGATCGACGGCGGCAGTGATCCGCGCCAATTTGGCCAGCAGATCGTAACTTACCTGCGCAATGTAATGCTGGCGCAAACCGCCAGTGCCGATCTGGTGGAAGCGGCGCAAGAAGAAAAGATCGCCTACCAAGAAATCGCCGATCGGCTCAGTCGCGCGCGTCTGCTGAAGGCGATCCGCGCCTTTAACGCCGCGGTCAATAACTACACCGGCGGCTGGCAGCCGCAGCTTTCGCTCGAACTGGCGCTGATTGATATCTTGCAGGAGGCCGAAGTTGCGGCGAGCCCGGCTGCGCAACAGCAACCTGCGCCCGCAAGTCGACCTCCCTCCAGCACTAGACCATCTGCGCCCGTTGTCCAGTCGCGGTCGGACGAAAGCGCTGCCGAAGATTATGAACGCGCCTCCGCCAGCGCGCCGGGCGAGCCGCCGGCCTACTCGGCGACCAAGATTCATCAAGGCTGGATGGCGATACTGTCGCGAGCCTATGAATACAACAAGAATATCCCGCCGCTGCTTGAGAATGCGCATGTGCGGGCGATCGAAGGCAATCGGTTGATTCTTGGAGTAGAGAACCCGGTCTTTGTAAAGATGATTGAAGACCCAAAGCGGGCGCGCGTGCTGGAGCAAGCGATACACGATCTGCACCAGGTCAAGCTGCGAATAGAAGTTCGTGTGGTGGATTCCGCCATCGCGCTGGACGAGGCAGCGCAAACTGGGGAAGCTGTCATCGACGATCCCTTGATCGCCGCCGGCAAGGAACTGGGCGGCGTCGTTGATGAATAGAATGCAATTCCCAAAGCGTCGCGCAGCCAATGATTCTAGAGCGGTCATTGATTGACGGCGCTTCGCCAAAGTATAATGCGACTGCGGATTAGTCAGATTCTCAGGAGATAAAGAATGGCCAAGCGACGCGGCAGTAGACGCAGTTCATCGGGCTTGCCCGGGGGCGCCAACCCGATGGCGATGCTGCAGAAGATGCAGCAGGACATGGCCGAGGCGCAAGAAAGCCTTGAGAACGAGACCACGGAAGTCTCGGTTGGCGGCGGCGCGATCAAGGTGGTGATTACGGGCCATCAGCGCGTGCAATCGGTGGAGATCAATCCTGCTGTCATCGATATGGACGATGAAGAATGGCTCACCGACCTGCAGGATCTGCTTGTCGCCGCCGTCAATCAAGCGATTGAACAGAGTCAAGCGATGGCGGCTGAGCGCATGGAGGCGATTACCGGCGGCTTGGGCGATATCCCGGGCTTGGGTGGCTTGCTCGGCTAAGTTGATCGCGCCCACTGATCATTAGCATAGAATCACCCGATAGTGGGCGAGGTCCGGACAGAACCGATGAGCGGCGCAATACCGGAACCAGTGACCAAGCTGACGGAGGCATTTTCGCGCTTGCCTGGAGTCGGTCCCAAGACCGCGTCGAGGCTGACCTATTATTTGCTGCGCGCGCCCGATGACTATTCGCTGAGCCTGGCATCGGCTTTGACCAACCTGAAAACCCAGACTCGCTTTTGCAGCGTCTGCTACAACATCACGGTCGATGATCCTTGCCCGATTTGCCGTTCCGGCGAGCGCGCCGCTGAGATGATCGCGGTCGTTGAAGAGCCGCTGGACTTGATGGCGCTGGAACGAACCGGCATCTACAAGGGACAGTATCATGTGCTCCATGGCGCGATTTCCCCGGTCAGCGGGATTGGACCCGACGATCTGAAGATACGCGAATTGGTCGCCCGCGTTGAAACTGGAGACGCGCGCGAAGTAATCATCGCCACCAATCCCGGCATGGAGGGCGATGCCACGGCGATGTACTTGCAGCGCGAACTTGCGGGCACGGGTGTCACGGTGACGAGACTGGCGCGCGGCTTGCCCACCGGCGGCGACCTTGAGTACGTGGATTCGGTGACCTTGATGCGCGCGCTGGAGGGCCGCAGCGAGCTAGGTTAACAGGATCGTCGTTCAAGCAGGAGAGGCTGCAGCGATGGGTAGATCAAAGCCTTTGGATCGCGCGGAAGCGGTCAAGCGGATCGACAATTTTATCGCTGAGCACGATGACTGGCGCGGCGAAACCATGGCCCAGATCCGCAAGATCATCCATGAAGTCGCCCCGGACGTGATTGAAGACTGGAAATACATGGGCTCGCCATTCTGGTCGAGCGAGGGCATCATCGGCCATGGCAATATCTTCAAAGCAAAGGTCAAGCTCACCTTGCACCATGGCGCGCATCTCCCCGATCCGGAGAACCTCTTCAACGCGAGCCTGGGCGCCAAGCAGTCTCGCGCCATAGATATTTTTGAGGTCGATGAGATTGACGAGGGCGCGCTAAAGGCGCTGCTGCGCGCCGCTATGGATTATAACGAGACGCACACGGTCAACATGAGCAAGGGCTCGCGTGACATCTAGCGGCGAAGAGCGCAGAGTTGTTTCGCCGCTGTGGACGGTCTGATAGATTGCGCATCCATCGTCCGCCGGCCTCCATTCATTTGCGTAAGTGACGGATTTCCTTCTTGACAGAGCGATTACGCCCTGCTAATCTGAGGGTCGCGAGGAAGTTCTCGCTTTTTTGTCCCCGGCGATGAACTGGGGGCGAGTGCGGATTAACAGTAGAATAGCAGGTTAAGACAGAGCGAATCAAACCCTGTGAATACGGAGAGTTTGATCCTGGCTCAGGATGAACGTTGGCGGCGTGCCTAA
>JAJECX010000026.1 GCA_022821805.1 Anaerolineae bacterium | reverse complement strand
GAAGGCTTCGGAACATCCATCGCCGCTGTCTCCATTGCATGTGGCGTTTTTGTCGCGACGACAGCAGTCAAGTCTGCCGTCGCCTCAGCTCGCGCCGTCGATCGCTCGGACAGGACGACAACAGTTTCGCGGATGGCCGTTAAGGTCAGATTGGCTGGCGCAATGCCTGCAACTGCTTCTTCGAGCGTCGCTAACGCCAGCGAATCCGTCGGTGAAAGCTCCGGGGTTTCAGTCGCCTCTTCCGCCACGATCTCCGTTGCAAGAGGAGTTTCAGTCGTATCGACGGGTTTCGATGCTAGCGTCGCCTCCGCTCGCGCCGTCGATCGCTCCGCCAGGACGACAACCGTTTCGCGGATGGCGGTTAAGGTCAGGTTGGCTGGCGCGATGTGAGTCACCAGTTCTTCAAGCGTCGCTGTCGGCGTGACTTCAGTCGGCGAAGGCGCCGGAGTTTCCGTCGCCGCTGTCTCCCTTGCAAGTGGCGTTTCAATCGCATCGACGGGTTTGGATTCTAACGTTGCCTCCGCTCTCGACGTCGATCGCTCGGACAGGACGACAACCGTTTCGCGGATTGCGGTCAAGGTCAGATTGGCTGGCGCAATGCCTGCAACTGCTTCTTCGAGCGTCGCCTTGGGAAGGACATCCGTCGGCAAAGGCTCCAAAGTTTCGGTCGCGTCTGCCGCTGCTGTCTCCGTTGCCAGAGGCCTTTCAGTCGCATCCACAACTGTCGGACCTGCCGTCGCATCCGCTCGCCCCGCCGATCGCGCCATCAGAGCAACCACCGTTTCGCGGATGGCGGTTAAGGTCAGGTTGGCTGGCGCGATGTGAGTCACCAGTTCTTCAAGCGTCGCTGTCGGCAGTGAATCCATCGCCGAAGGCTCCGGAATGTCCGTGGCCACGGCCGCCGCAGTCTCCGTCTCTCGGGGCGTTTCAGTTGCATCGACAGCTGTTGGTCCTACCGTTGCCTCCGCTCGTATTGTCGACCTTTCTGCCAGCGCAACCACCGTTTCGCGGATAGCGGTTAAGGTCAGATTGGCCGACGCGATGTGAGTCGCCGCTTCGTCAAGTGTCGCTATCGGCGTGACTTCCGTCGCCGAAGGCTCCGGAATGTCCGTGGCCACGGCCGCCGCTGTCTCCATTGCATGTGGCGTTTTTGTCGCGACGACAGCAGTCAAGTCTGCCGTCGCCTCCGCTCGCGCCGTCGATCGCGCCACCAGAGCAACCACCGTTTCGCGGATTGCGGTCAAGGTCAGATTGGCTGGCGCAATGCGTGTTGCCGCTTCTTCGAGCGTCGCTGTTGGCAGTGAATCCGTCGGCGAAGGCGCCGGAATTTCCGTCGCGTCTGCCGTCGCTGTCTCCGTCTCTTGGGGCGTTTCAGTTGCATCGACAGCTGGCGGTTCTATCGTCGCATCCGCTCGCGCCGCCGATCGCGCCACCAGAGCAACCACCGTTTCGCGGATCGCCGTCAAGGTCAGATTGGCTGGCGCAATGGGTGTTGCCGCTTCTTCAAGCGTCATTGTCGGCAGTGAATCCGTCGGTGAAGGTTTCGGTGTCTCCGTCGCCGCCACTGCCTCCGTTGCAAGTGGCGTTTCTGTCGTATCGACAGCTGTCGGTTCTACCGTCGCCTCCGCTCGTTCTGTCGATCGGGCCACCAATACAACAACCGTTTCGCGGATGGCCGTTAAGGTGAGATTGGCTGGCGCGATGGGCGTTTCCGCTTCTTCAAGAGTGGCTGTCGGCAGGATGTCCGTCGGTGAAGGCGCCGGAATTTCCGTCGCGTCTGCCGTCGCTGTCTCCGTCTCTTGGGGCGTTTCAATCGCATCGACGGATTTCGATGCTAGCGTCGCCTCCGCTCGCGCCGTCGATCGCTCGGCCGGTGCGACAACTGTTTCGCGGATGGCCGTTAAGGTCAGATTGGCTGGCGCAATGGGTTTTGCCGCTTCTTCAAGCGTCGCTGTAGGCAAGTCATCCGTCGGGGAAGGCTTCGGAACATCCGTCGCCGCTGCCTCCCTTGCCAGAGGCGTTTCTGTCGCGACGACGGCTGTCGGCTCCGCCGTCGCCGAAGGCTCCGGAATGTCCGTCGCCAGGGCCGCCGCTGTCTCCATTGCATGTGGCGTTTCTGTCGCGACGACAGCAGTCTAGTCTGCCGTCGCATGTTCTCGCGCCGTCGATCGCGCCACCAGAGCAACCACCGTTTCGCGGATGGCTGTCAAGGTCAGATTGGCTGGCGCAATGCGTGTTGCCGCTTCTTCAAGCGTCGCTATCGGCGTGACTTCCGTCGGTGAAGGTTCCGAAATTACGGTCGCGTCTGCCGTCGTTGTCTCCGTCTCTTGGGGCGTTTCAGTTGCATCGACAGCTGGCGGTTCTATCGTCGCCTCCGCTCGCGCCGTCGATCGCTCCGCCAGGGCGACAACCGTTTCGCGGATTGCCGTTAAGGTCAGATTGGCTGGCGCAATGGGTGTTGCCGCTTCTTCGAGCGTCGCTGTCGGCAGTGAATCCGTCGGTGAAGGTTCCGAAATTACGGTCGCGTCTGCCGTCGTTGTCTCCGTCTCTTGGGGCGTTTCAGTTGCATCGACAGTTGGCGGTTCTATCGTCGCCGCCGCTCGCGCCGTCGATCGCGCCACCAGAGCAACCACCGTTTCGCGGATGGCCGTCAGGGTCGGGTTGGCTGGCGCAATGCGTGTTGCCGCTTCTTCAAGCGTCGCTATCGGCGTGACTTCCGTCGCGTCTGCCGTCGCTGTCTCCGTCTCTTGGGGCGTTTCAGTTGCATCGACAGTTGGCGGTTCTATCGTCGCCTCCGCTCGCGCCGTCGATCGCGCCACCAACGCGACCACCGTTTCGCGGATCGCCGTCAAGGTTAGATTGGCTGGCGCAATGCGTGCAACTGCTTCTTCGAGCGTCGCCTTGGGAAGGACATCCGTCGGTGAAGGCTTCGGAAGTTCCGTCGCGTCTGCCGCCGCTGTCTCCCTTGCCAGAGGCGTTTCTGTCGCGACGAATGCTGTCAGTGCTGCCGTCGCCTCCGCTCGCGCCGTCGATCGCGCCGCCAACGCAACCACCGTTTCGCGAATGGCCGTTAAAGTCAGATTGGCTGGCGCAATGCGCGTTTCCGCTTCTTCAAGAGTGGCTGTCGGCAGGACGTCCGTCGGTGAAGGTGTCGCGCTTGCTATGGCAGCCGGTGTTGTTGTGGCTGGTGGGAACCCGATTTCAGTTTGCCTAGCTGAAGTCTGGGTCGCAAGCGGAAGCTCGGTGGCGACTGCAATCGTTGATGTCCTTACAACGGTCTGCTCGGTTGTCGCAACCACTGCTGGCGTCGTATAAGTCGCAGCAATCGGCTGGTGCATCGGCGTTTCGCTCTCAACTGGCACGTGTGTGACGTCTTCGGGGACCGGTGTCTCGGTCACATTTACTGGACCCACAGCTAAAGCGGTAACCGTCGACGTGGCAACCTCAACTGTTGCCACAGTTGGTGGACCAGGCGGTCTCTGAGACGTAGATGTCGAAAGCAATACAGCAAAAACGGCGGCAAACAGAAGCGATACCGCCGCAAGCAGAGCTACGATCAGCTCGCTGCTTACGTTGCGCCGCATGGGCTATTCCTCAATTGACGCGTCCAGTTGCAGGGGCAGGGCAAGGTGAAAAACGGACCCTTCGCCCGCTTGAGTTGAGATCCAAAGATCGCCGTCCTGCGCGCGCGCATAAGCTCTGGCGACCGTCATGCCAACGCCAACATCGCCAAAACCGGCGATCTCTCGATTGTCTGTCCGATATTTCCTGGCAAAGACTCGCTGTATATCATCAAGCGAGATCCCGCCGCCTTTGTCAGTCACTGTGATCTCAATGGCGTCAGCCAAGTCGCTGCCATTGGGCAATTCGAACCGTCCGAAATTAGCTGACACGGTTATCTTTGAACCCGCCGGTGAGACGGCGCTGGCGTTCATGATGAGCTGGCCGACGATATGTTTCAGGCTGGCGCCATCAGCAGCGATCGGGGGCAGTTGATCGCCAAGCGCCAACTCCACGATGTGACCTCTTTCGGCAAAGTCGTCGGATTCCTCCTCGATAACATCTTCTATAATAGAAATCAAATCTATATTCCCGTATTCAAGCGCGAATCGGGAGCCATCGAGTTGGGCAACTTTCTGAATCTCGGTGATCATTTCCGCCAACCGCCCAATGTCGGAAGCGATCATCGCGAGCACCTGCTGTTGCGCGGCGCCAAGAATACCGATGCTCTCCGCCAAAAGTAGATCTGTATAATCGGAAATTGAAGTCATCGGCGTACGCAGGTCATCAAGCAAGCTGCTGAAGAGCGCGGGGACATTCAGGCTATACTCGCGCATGTCTTCCGAATCTTCCGTTGCCTGCCCTATCCGCTCTGCTTGCGCCACCGACAACTCCGTACGCGCGTCACTTAGTTCTAACGCAAGCTGTTCCCGCTGCGCAGTCAAGCGTTTAACCGAAGCGCTTAACTCGGCGACTTCTCCGTCGAGAGCCGCTCGACCATCATGGTCCGCATCGTCGGCCAGCGTCTCATTGACCTTTGCTGTGAGCTGATCCCGCAGTTTGAGCAGGTTATCCCGCTCTTCAGCCAATTCATCCAGTCGACGGCCGATCTCTTCCTGCCTTGCTTCTTGCGCCCTGAGCTCAGCTGCCAATTGCTCGGCTGTCGCTTGTACGCTGGCGGTTTCCGCGTGCGCTTCACCGACCTGCGCCAGCAGGTCTTGCTTCTCTCGACGCAATTGCTCGCGTGAATTCAGCAACTGCTCGTGATCGGCGCTCAAGTTTCTGAGCTGTCGTTCAAGGTCGTCGCTGTCGATGCGACTGGATGCTGAAATTCTCTGCCGCTCTGTGAGTAAGGTGTCTCGATCCTTGTTGACTTCGGCAAGCTGGTTAGCGTAAGCCGTCCGTTCCGCGTAGAGTTGAATCAGCAGTTGAGTCGAGTGCGGCGCATTTGCGTCAAGGCCCATGGATTCCAAACGTCCCGCTATCGAATCCAAGCGGCGCTGTTGCTGTTCGCGCTCAAGCTCGAGTTGCGCCGATTCATCCGCTAGCGTCTGCAATATGCCGCCATATCCGTCCGTCGCCACCGAGCGGCCCATCACCAATAGCGCGTTAATCTGCCGCCGCAAACGGTCACGCGTGGCAAGGAGTAGATTGTATTCCTTATGCATGTATTCGCGGATGACTTGCGCCAGCGCCTCCGCGTTTTCTGCATTTAGCGCGCGCAAGAGCGTTTCCGCGTCCAGCAACGCGCGCGCGCTGCCCTCGAAACTTTCACGTAATTGCGATTGCTCGTCAAAAGTTGCGTTCAGCCGTTGCGCCGAATCATGACCGTTGTCGCCCTCTGCCAAGGTATTAAGCAGGCGGATGCGCTGTTCCTCCTGCTGTTGCTTGAGCTCGGTTATTTGACGCGCAAGCCTGACACTGCGATCCCTTACGGTCTCCAGGCTGGTTTCAATTTCCTGTCTGTAGGCGTTTAGGGCATCCTGATCGACCGTTGTCGCATCTCCCCTCGATGCGATTTGCTCAATAATGTCTACTTCCGTCATCGCTTTCAAAGAAGCCGCATCGAAAGTCCAAGCGAGCAGGTTCGCGGCGACGTATCCAATGTCCCGCAGAGATTCCAGCTCTTCTGGCGAAAGATCCGCCTGGCGGTAAGGCATTGCCACCAACATCAGGGAGACCAATTCGCCCTCGACAGTGAGCGGCTGTGCGTAAACACCGCTGTTGCCTGGGATGCTTAGACGCCGAAACAGGTCTTGAAGTTCTTCGGCGTGGTATTCGGGGAAGAGTATCGTCTGTTCTCGCCGCGCCGCCGCTTCCCGCAGGGTCGGCTGCTCATTTAGATTCAGAGAGACGCCCGATAGCGATTGTTCCGCAACCCGGTCATAGCCCGCGATCACATCGGCGTAACTGCTCTCTTGGAATCGCAACAGGGCGCAGATCTCGACTTGAAGCGTTTCCAGCGCCGCTCGCACAATCTGATCCGGTACATTAGCGCCGTCGCCTGTTTCTAGCATAATGCCGATGGCATTCAACAAGTGACGCCGATCGCTAGGAACAGGAGACGCGCCGAAATTCCAGGAAGAAGGCGCCGCCAGCAGCGCGTCGACCTCGCCTTCTACTGGAGCCTGCGCGGGCTGCGGCGATTGAACAACTGCCGGACTGGGCTGCGAAGCAGCCAAAACCACTTCAACAAGGCTATGTTCCAACAGAGCAATGGACAGGCGATATATGATGACCGGCAGCAGAATCAATCCCGCGAGGTATGCCAGGCGCGCGGCGCCGAGATAATTCCCCGTGATGTTGCTATTCGAGAGTTGATGAAAATCCCAGCCATTTCCAATTATGAAAATAAGGAAGAACAGGACCTTGAGCGGCGCATCGACAATATGCTTAATGTTCAGGATCGCGAGCAGCGCGCAAATACCTGCCAGCGCCGCGGTGAGGCCGGACCACAACTGCGCCGCATCCGTCGCATTGAACGCCTTTCCTTCAGCGTAAACGGCAAGCCACCCGCGCGCGCCATTGATGTAGAGCAGCACGAGCACAAAAGCCGCGCCAAAAACCAGCAGATTCGAACGATTCTGCCAGCGATGAAAATCTGCGCTAAGGAAGCACCATGCCAATATCAGAAGCGTTATCGCGTAGACGAGACGCTCCAATGGCGGCATATAGACTTTGGCCTCCAAAGCAGAAAACTGCGTTAGAATTGCCGCCCCCAGCATAATCAGCCAGAGGATTACCAAACCCGTGGCCGCAATCACGTAGCGTCGAGTCGCCTGCTCAAAAGGGAAGCGAGAGCGATGGCCAAAAGCCAAAAAAAGCGAGCCTTGGCTCAAAGCGATCACCAGAAGAAAGAAGAGTAAATTGCCTGGAAATTCGACGAATACGTTGAGGATATCCAGCGTGGTCATCGACAACCTGCAACATCCATTTTGCCAGCGCGCCTAGCGGGTTTCAGCTAAGCCAAACTCATTTGGCACCGCTCGGGTTCTGCAAAGCGCTTTGCAACTCGAAATCCTGCGCTCACTGAGACCTGCTTAGCGGCGCTACTTCTGAGAAGGCAGTATAGCATAATGGGCAGTAGCGTACTGTCAAAAACGCGCGGTCATTTCGCTGGCGCATAGAGGTCGTCGGACTCATTCGAATGCGGTTGACCTTCCTGCGCCCTCAATCTAAACTCAGGGCGATTCGCAATTGAGTGAAGAGAATCCAGTGACGCGACCAATTTCTAAACTGCTTCGCACATTCCCAGTCATAATGCGCTTCGCCTTCCGCCTATTTAGCAGGGCGCAGGCACGCTACACCGTCGGCGTCGCCGCGGTCATCCTCGACGATAATGGACGTGTGCTTCTGGTGGAACACGCTTATCACCCTCGCCTTCCTTGGGGCTTGCCCGGTGGATGGCTCGATGGCGATGAAGCGCCCGCAGCCGCGATCGCGCGTGAACTGAAGGAAGAGTTGCAGCTGCATGCGCATGTGATTCGTGTCGTTTATGCGGCCAAGACAGTGCCAAACCATATTGACCTCGCCTTTCAATGTGAAGCATTGAATCAGGTCGGAGAATTGAGTCACGAGTTGCTCGCCTACCGTTGGTTTGCGCTTGATCAATTGCCTGATATCAAAGGGTTTCATCGCCGCTCAATTGAAGCAGTCCTTGGATAAATGCAGGGGAGCGAAGTATGGGATCAAGTTTGAGTTCGCGCCGCCGTCGGTCCGGCTTTCCTTTGCTTGGTTCATTGTCCACTCTTCTCCTGGTAGTGGCAGGCGCATTGCTCGTCTATGAACTTGTGGCGTTCAGCAGGCGCGAGCAACAGTTGCCGGCCGGCGTTAGCGTGGCTGGTATAAATGTGGGGGGGCTAAGCGAACGCGACGCCGTGGCGCGCTGGGAACGCGCCTATGCGGAGCCGATCGTCATGCTTTATCAAGACGGCTATGACGCATACCCGATCCAGTTGCACCCAGACCAAGTTGGCTGGCGCATCAGCAGCGAACCGATGCTGGCGGCAGCGCTGGCTTCCGGCGAACAAGACGGCGGGTTCTGGCGTCGATTTCTCGATTTCCTTTTGGGAATAGAACAGACCGTCGCGCGCGATATACCACTGGTAGCGGACTATCAAGAGAATGCGCTTGAAGGCATTTTGAAAGACATCGCATCGCGCTATGATCAACCGCCGGGCAAAGCCACTTACGACCTCCAAACGCTGTCTGTGCACGCTGGCGCTAGCGGCTACGCGCTCGCTCTTCCCGCGGCCATGTCCGCAGCCGACGCCGCCTTGCGCGCAGCTGATGAGCGCAAATTCGCGCTACCAGTCGTGGTCCAGGGCAACAAGGGACCGGATCTGCGCGCGCTGAAAGAATTGATCGTCGATTTTCTCGACAGTCAGGGATTCATCTATGACGGGCTGAGCACCATCGCGTCAGTCTATGTGCAAGACCTTCTTACCGGTGAGGAGATCAACATTCTTGGCGATGTGGCTTTCTCCGGCGCCAGCACAGTCAAGCTGTCCATCATGCTGGAGTATTACCGCTACCTGGCATCGGAGCCGACCGCCGATGAAGCCTGGTTGATGGCGAACTCAATGCTGTGCAGCAATAACGCGTCTTCCAACCTGATCATGGAGATCATCGGTGGAGGCGACATTTTCCTCGGGATTAGGAGTGTCATCGATACCATCCAAGCGGCAGGCATAGGCAACACCTACATCTCAGCGCCGTTTTACCTCGGCGTCGAAGGGCAGCGGCTCGGTTCGATCCAGCCGCCAGCGACATCGCCCAATCCCACGTTTGATACTGAACCCGATCCATTCAATCAGACGACTGCCGAGGACATGGGTACGCTGTTCAGTCTGATCTACGACTGCGCCGAATTCAACTCGGGCTTGACCTACGCTTTGCCAGCGGGCCAGATCACGCAGCAGGAGTGCCGTCAAATGCTCGAGATAGCCAGCGCCAACGATCTGGAGCGGCTGCTGCAAGGCGGCATACCGCCCGATACGCGAATTTCGCACAAGAATGGCTGGATTTTCGATACGGTCGGCGATGCCGGCATCGTCTACTCGCCCAACGGACGCCACTATGTAATTTCCGTCTTTCTTTGGGAAAGAACCGAGTTCCAGGATTATGAGAAGCTTTGGCCGCTTGTCGAAGAGATATCGCGCGCCGCCTGGAATTTCTTCAATCCGGAAAATGCGCTGCTGCAGCCTCGCCGGGATTTGCCGCCTACTGCATTGGAGTGCGAAGGAAACTACCTTCCGCCGGGACCGCAGCTTGTCAATCTCAACGATATCAATAGTTGGAAGCGAAACTGACTTGGCGGGGACCGCTGCGTTGTCAGTTATGACCGCCGCCGGAATACACCCTGCGCGTCAATAGCTTGCAATCGCGTCGGCCTGCGATTCATATATGCGGAAGATTTCATCGAGACCTGACATCTCCAACGCTTCTCGTACCCGATCCGATGGCTGAGCAAGGCGCAAATCGCCGTCCGCGCGTCTTACTCGTTTCAAGGCGCTCATCATTTCCCAAAGACCATCTTGCCCCATGCTGTCCACCCGCTGTAAATCGAGCACCAGCTTGCGCCCCCCGGCATCAATCTCATAAGACAGAAACGAACCCAACTGTTCCGCGCTGAGTCGGTCAACGCGCCCTCCCGCCTCAATGACCGAGATACTGCCATGGATGGATCGTTCTATCCGCATACGTATTCTCCCTGTGGTGCAATCATGCTACAATTGCGCTAGCCGTTCGCGCAGATTGCCTTGAAGCTGGCGCGATTGGCGAAGCGTACAACTAGCTTCATGCCAGCAGCGAGTCCCTCATGGATTGGAACTACGTAGGGTTAATCACCATTGCCGTGACGCTACTGTTTCTATTGCTTCAGCGGACGGACGCCAAACGGCGGCGTCTGCCAATTGTCTTTGCCTTGATTTGCCTGCTCATTATTCGCCAGAATGCTTTCATCAAGGGCGATTTGCATGAGGAGACCCTGCTTGCTTGTATACTTGCTTTTATTCTGGGCGGCGCCTTTTGGCTGCTCATCGGCCGCTACAATCCTGTAAAAGCCGAAGACGAGATTCGGGTAATGGGTATGGACGACTGACCTGCCCCAACGCATCAGCCCACGATGTTGATCGGAATGACATCGGCGCCTTGCAGCATCGCGACGCTGATTCGCGCCGCCACGTCTTCAGTAAGTTTACGGAAGGCGCGGCCCGCCTCCGAATCCGCGCGATCTATGGATATTGGACGGCCGTAATCGCCGCCTTCTCGCACCATTGCGGACAAAGGTATTCTGCCAAGGAAAGGAAGGTCGCGGCTTTCGGCAAACTTTTCGCCACCGCCGCTGCCAAATGATTCCCCCGACATATTCTCGATTACACCCAATACAGGCACCTTCAACTGCTCAAACATCGCAGCCGCGCGAATCGCGTCGGAGACGGCGACCGCCTGTGGCTGAGTGACAATGATGCTGCCAGTTAGCGGAAATGACTGCGCCAGCGACAAAGGCGCATCGCCGGTGCCCGGCGGCAGATCAACGATCATGTAATCTAGGCTTCCCCATTCCACATCGGTGAAGAATTGACGAATCGCGCTGTGCAGCATCGGACCGCGCATTATCATCGGTTTTTCCGGTGTCGTCAGGAAGCCAGTGCTAATTAGCTGGACGCCATAGACTTCAAGCGGCTGCATTTTGTTATTGACCACTCGCGGACGGCCGCTGCCCAAGCCGAACATCTGCGGGATGTTTGGATTAAGTATGTCGGCGTCTATCAGGCCGACGCGTGCGCCAGCATCGGCGAGACAAACCGCCAAATTCGTCGCCACGGTACTCTTGCCGACGCCGCCCTTGCCGCTTGCGATAGCCACAATGCTTTTCATCGGCACATCCAGTCGGCCATGGATTCGCCTGTCAGTAGGCACCTGAGCATCCCAATTGATCCGGATCTCATTAATGCCAGCGACCTTGCCCAGCAGCGCGGCGCTGCATCGCTCGACGAAGACATCTTTCAGGGGACAGGCGGGGGTCGTCAGCACGATGGTAAATTGGGCCACGCCCTCCTCCACCTCGAGATCGCGCACCATATTCAGCGAGACGATATCGCGGTTAAGCTCCGGTTCGATTACTGTGCTCAGCGCCACCATGACTTGTTCGTCAATGCTGCTCATGCCCTGCCTCAATCCTTATCAGTAATTCAACCCCAATATATCACCATTTGAAGATTTAGGTAGCGGCCTCTCGACCTCTTGGCGCTCTGGCGTATGCCAATCATCGCTTGCTTGATCATACAGAATAGTGATAATATTAGGGTGAATAGGCGGCAATCGAAAATACACCGTTGACAAACGTTGGTTCCATGCAAGCCAATCAAGAGCTTCATCCCAATGCCATGTCAGAATCACCAGGACAAAACAGCGTTAACGTGGTGAAGGCTTTGCAGGACAATCTGACGCTCTTTGTACAGCTAATCGGGCTGGGGGTGGCGCTTTGGGGTCCGCTAATCGTGATTATGATTTGGATGTCAGGTAATTTCACTGATATACGGTCAGACATCTCCAACTTGGATAGTAAACTGACAGGACAGATTCAAGAACTGGACACTAGGTTGACGGGACAGATCCAAGCGCTGGATACACGGTTGACGGGACAGATCCAAGCGCTGGACACTAGGTTGACGGGACAGATCCAGGCGCTGGATACACGGTTGACGGGACAGATCCAGACGCTCGACAACAAAATCAACGCAATTGGCGATATGACGGTGATCGCGTTCACAGACGGCGAGATAAGCAGTGACGAACTCGTCGCGATTTGGGAACGAACGAGCGCGTCTTAAAGACTCAGCACCCGCCATCAAACGGATGCGCAATTTGAGTAGTTGGGTTTATTGGCCGCGTTGGGCGGCGCGTCTAGCTTTGCGCTCCAGCGCCTTACGCCGACGTTCCTCGCGCTTGGCTTCGTCTTCGCTCCAAGGTGTGGCGCCTTCCGCTGGTGAAGCAGGCGTGGCGCTCGCTTCAGCAGGCTCGGTCGCTTCGCTCTTCGCCGGTACGGCAGCGGCAGGCTGTTCCACCGCGGGACGTGGCGCGCTACTCCGAGCGCTGGCGGCGCCCCGCCGCGCTTCCTTGGCGGCGTCCTTGTGCTCCCAGCTCCCGCGCGCGAGCATCTCTTCATAGGCGCGCGTCGGCGCGATACTGCGCCAATAAGAATTGGGCTTTGACAGCCGCTCTTTGTCGTGAATGTGATGCGTCGTGCGGTCGTAGCTCGCCAGTTCGTAATCGTGATCCATCTTGATCGCGTCAAAGGGGCAATACTCCGCGCAATATCCGCAATTCATGCATATATCAATATCGATGAAGAACGCCTCTGGTTCCGGCACAGGTCGCCCCGTATTCGGGTCATTGCCTCGCACGATCCAGATGCACTGCGGCGGGCAGACTTTGGCGCAGATCCCGCAACTGGTGCACCAATCCTTGCCGGCGCGCGTCGGATGATCTTCGTCTTCGACGATCAGGAACGGGACAAAGCGAAAACGCTCCGGCACCGCCACCTTCTCATCGGGATACTGTACTGTGATCACTCCCTTTGTTTTGGTGCCCTGCCGGATTCCAAAATTATCGGTCGAATGGTGGTATTTGCGGAAACCATAACGTATATCGTCCACATACGACTCGACAAAATGCCGCATGGTCAGCAGTAAACCCTTTGCCAAACCCGTTCCGTACATGTCGTCTCCTGAATGGATGGCGCCGATCCAAAGCGCGCATCCACTGCCCAGTTCCTTAGCGGTCGGTTTCGCCCAATACGATATCGATGCTGCCGAGGATGCCGACGATATCGGCCACTTTGTATCCGCGGCTCATAATTCCCATTGGCGTCAGATTGATAAAACTCGGCGCGCGCACATGATAGCGCCAGGGATTCGATGAGCCGCCCCGGCCGCCAGCGGACACGACATAATAGCCCAACTCGCCCTTGCCGTTTTCCACGCGTCCATAAGCTTCGCCGTGTGGCACGCGCGGAGCGTAGGCGCCTGGTTTGCCATCAGCCCAGATTGACTCGCCGGCCGTCGCTTCCAGCCTTGGCAAGATCTGCTTCAAGATTCGAACGCTTTCACGCAACTCGGTCACCCGCACGCGATAACGGGCGTACATATCGCCTTCGGCTTCGACGGCAACATCAAAGTCCAGTTCGGGATAAATGCTGTAGGGATCGGCGCGGCGAATGTCATAGTCCACCCCGCTTCCACGCAACAAGGGCCCGGCCGCGCTGTAATTGATGGCGTCCTCGCGCGAAAGCACGCCAACGCCTACCGAACGCTCGATCAGAATCTCGTTCTGGGTCAGCAGCCGCTCCAAGTCGTCAATCGTGCGCGGGACGCGTTCGTTAATCATTTCGGTAAGGAACTGCATCGTATTGTAATCGCGAACGCGATCATTGGTGAGGTTGCTCACACTCTTCAGGCGCTCGGGCAAATCGCCAAACAAGCCGCCGAAACGCATGTAATTGCACATCATACGACTGCCAGCAACCGCTTCAAAGAAATCGAGGATGCGCTCGCGCTCCTGGACAAAATAAAGCACCGGCGTGAAAAAAGCGCCAATGTCGTTCAGCCAAAAGCCGATCGCCCAGAGATGATTCACAATCCTGCTGAGCTCCACCATCAGGACGCGCAGCGCCTCGCAGCGGTAGGTCGGCCGATTGTATTTCCGGCCCAGGCTCATCAGCTGCTCAACCGCCAACACATAACCGTGGTTGTTGCCCATGCTGGAAATGTAATCCAGCCGGTCGGTGAATGGAATGTTGTGCAAATAAGTATTGCGCTCGCCGATCTTTTCGTGATTGCGATGCAAATATCCCATCACCGGCTCAAGCGAAGTAACAGTCTCGCCGTCAACGGTCAATACCATGCGAAATACGCCATGGGTGCTGGGATGGTGCGGCCCCATGTTGACGACCAACTCGTTGGTCTCGAAGCCGTCTTTGTCCATGATGCGCTCGACATCGACGCCCAATCCAAGTGACTGGTAAACCGCAGTCTCGGAACTGTCTATCAAGCGGCCAAGATCTATATCCGGCGGATAGGTTACGTTTTTACCGAAGACATTCTTTTCTTCCGCGCGATGAACATGCCCGCCGGGCCAGCGACTGTCAAAGGGTTTCAGATCTTCTTCGTAGTAGGCTTCGCGCCAATCCTTGCGCAAGGGATGACCGTGAAAACCTTCCCACATCAAGATCCGCTTGAGATTGGGATGACCGGGGAAGTGGATCCCCATCAGGTCCCAGGCTTCGCGCTCCTGGAAATCGGTGCCGCGCCAAATCGACGTCAGTGAAGGAATCTCAGCGTTCTCTCGGTCGGTCTGCGCCTTAAAGACGAGCGCTCCCCCTCCGCTAGTGCGATAAGCGTGGTAGACCATTTCCATCTGATCGCCGGCGCCCAAGTAATCTACCGCGGTCGCGCTTGAAAGGTAATCGAAACCCAAGTCGTCACGTATAACGCGCGCAATTCCCACCAGCCGCCTGCTATCGACAATTACGCCCTGATAGCCTTCGCGGTCGTCCAAGGACACCGCATCCGCGTATTCCGACAGCAGATACGAGATGGCTTCGTCAAGTGTTGTCGTCTCAAGCAATCTTTCGGGCGTCAGCGCCGGATTGTCCATCAAGGTCTATTCCTCTTCTGCCGCTGCCGCTCGCCGTGTCGCGCGCAGAGCTTTGCGCGCCAGTGCTCGCAGCTTTCTCTTCTCGCGGATGTCTTCCGCTTCCGCCCAGGGCGCCGCGCCGGTTGGCAAGACGAAACCTAACGCGTCCTGAGAAACGGGGGCGGCTTCGGACTCAGCCGCGGCGCCCGCCGTGACTCTGGCCGCTACCATTTGTGTCGCCGCCGGCAATTCGCGTACGCCGACGCTATCCATATCGGTCGCCGCCGCTTCAGCCTGACGCCGAATCATGTCCATTTGACGCGGATCAATGATATCGGGACCCAAAACCGGCACTGGCGTAGGTTCAGCCGTACCGACACCGTACCAGGGCACATCGTCGCCATTGGCAATGCTTTGGCCGTCTATCTTTCGCTGCAAGGCGATCATGCCGTGAAGCAGCGCCTGCGGCGTAGGCGGGCAACCGGGCACATAGACATCGACGGGCAGATATTTGTCCATGCCCGAGACGACATTATATCCTTCCTTAAAGGGTCCGCCGCCGCTGGCGCATGCGCCCATCGCCATCACGTATTTTGGCTCGGGCATCTGATTGTACAAGCGCACGATTGGCACCACCATCTTTTTGGTCACTGTGCCGGAAACAATCATTAGATCGGCTTGGCGCGGCGTCGCCCGCATGACCTCAAAGCCAAAACGCGAGAAATCGAAGCGCGACGCAGCCGTGGCGATCATTTCAATCGCGCAGCATGCCAGCCCAAAGAGCATCGGCCACAAGGAATTGCGCCGTCCCCAATTGTACAACTCGCTTAGGCTGGTGATGGCGATATTGTTTTCAAGTTCAGCCGGGACGGGAAATTCGGTTTTGTTCAACTCTTGCAGATTCACGTCCATCTAGGCGCCGATCTCCTCATACCAATCCCGCAAGATTCCCTTGAGTATAGCATCATTGACCAAGTCCGGATCGTCTGCAAAGTCGGCCAATTGAATAATCCGCCGATTCAAATCGTCCAGGCTCAGGCTCTCCAACTCAGCATCTGGAAATGCTTCCATAAGCGCCAAGACAATTTCGTAACTCGAATCCCAATGCAAGCTTTGCGCCATAACTGCACGTCGGCAGCGTCGCCCCCGCGGATTCCAATGGTTGCGCCGGTCAGTTAGCGCTCTACGCATAACGAAGCGCGCGTCGCCGATGCTTCACAACGCTGTTAGTATAGGTTCGCGCAGGGAGATTGTCAAGAATTTCACAATCGCGTTTGCCGCCCGCTCATGCAATGTCAAGCGCCGTCGCGCCGCGTAGATCCACCCGCGTGTGCCTGGCGGCGCTGTCCATCCTAGCTTTACTGTAAACCTGCTGCATTTGGGCGGCGACGCCTTCAGCCGTCGCGGCATTGTCGCAAAGCGCGCAAAGAGTCGGACCCGCTCCACCGATGAACACGGAAACTGCGCCCGCCCGTTTCGCCGCCTCGCGCACCTCCGCCAACATGGGCACTAGACAAACGCGAGCGGGTTCAATCACATGATCGTCTTCCATGGCTGCGCCCAGCGCTTTCAGGTCGGATCGGTGAAGCGCATCGACCAACTGCGCAACCTTGCCGGTTTGGTGAATCAAGGTCTTGAGCGGCACGTCAGCAGGCAGAATCGCGCGAGCGTCATTGGTCGGCACGGGGAAATCAGGTGTTGCCAGCGCCAGATGAAAGTCAGCGGGAACCGGTAGCGGGCGAATGTCGTCGACCGTGATCCCGGCGACGAGAACGATGCCTCCGAGGAGACAAGGGGCGACATTGTCGGCATGGTATCCGCTGACGAGCGCTTCCCCTTCCAGACAAAATGGCAGCAGTTCTTCCCTGCTGAATGGCTCGCCGACCAGCTTGTTCAGCGCCATCACCGCCACAACCGCGCTGGCGGCGCTGCTTCCCAGCCCGCTTGCTAATGGCATGCCCTTGAATAGTTGGATGTTTAATCCGCGTTTCTCGCCAATATGATCGAGAAACGCGCGCGCCGACACCGAGGCGACATTCTGTTCCGATTCCCGCGGCAGCTTGCCGCCATCGCCATGAATATCGGTAATTGCTATGCCTGGATCATCGCGAAAATCGACAATGGCGCGATCCCCAATGCCTTCCAGCGCGAGGCCCAGAATATCAAAGCCAACGCCCAGATTGGCGACAGTCGCCGGGGCGAAGGCTTCTGCTCTGGAAAATGCCATCTATGCTCGCTATCCTAGCCGCAATGCAGGCGGCGCGAGGGTAAGAGAATGGCAAGCAGTCTACAATGTATCGATTGCGCGCAACAATACCCAATTCAACGCGTGATCTACACCTGCGATGCCTGCGGCGGTTTGCTTGACGTCCGTCACGATTTCGGCGACTCGAGCAGCGAGATAAGCCCGGCATTATTTGATGGACGGCTGGGCGCTTTCATCGCGCCATACAGCAGCGGCGTCTGGCGTTTTAAGGAATTGGTTTACCCCGGAGTCGACGACAGCGACATTGTTAGCCGAATGGAAGGCAATACAAATCTATACGAGCTGCCGCGCGTGGCGAGCTACGCCGGTATGGATACGCTCTTTCTCAAGCACGAAGGCGAAAACCCGACCGGTTCCTTCAAAGATCGCGGCATGACTACTGGCGTCACCCAGGCGCGTATCTTGGGCATGGAGCGCGTCGCCTGCGCATCGACCGGCAATACCTCCGCTTCCATGGCTTCATACGCCGCGCGGGCTGGCATGCAGGGAATAATCTTCCTACAGAATCAGCAGATCGCCTTGGGCAAGCTGGCGCAAGGGATTGCATTCGGAGCGACATGCCTGCAAATCAACGCCGACTTTGATCGAAATATGGAATTGGTACGCCTGGTATCGGAAAAGCTCGGCATCTATTTGTTAAATTCGATCAACCCCTTTCGCCTAGAGGGCCAGAAGTCGATCATGTTCGAGGCGCTGCAACAGTTGCGCTGGTCTGTGCCGGACTGGATCGTCGTGCCCGGCGGCAATCTGGGCAACAGTTCTGCTTTCGGCAAGGGGCTGCTAGAAATGCTCCAAGTCGGCTTGATTGACCGGCTGCCTCGCCTGGCGATCATCCAGGCAGAAGGCGCCAATCCCCTCTATCGCCACTTCCGCGATGGTTTCCGCCAGTTTGAAGCGGTGAATGCCGAAACTATCGCCACCGCCATTAAGATCGGAAACCCGGTGAATTTGCAAAAAGCGATCCGCGCGCTGGAATGGACCAGTGGCGTGGTGGAACAGGTCAGCGATCAGCAGATCATGGACGCGAAAGCTATCATAGACGGCGTTGGCATCGGCTGCGAGCCGGCTTCGGCCTGCTCGGTAGCGGGCGCCAAACGGCTAGTCGAGCGGGGAATCATCAAACGTGGCGACACCGTGCTTGGCGTATTGACAGGCCACGTTCTGAAAGACCCGGAAGCGACAATCGGCTACCACGCCGATCAGTTGCCGGGGCTTTCACCGAAGCATCGAAACGCTATGCTACAGGTCGAAGACGACCTGGACGCGATTGTCAGGGTCTTGGGCGATCGCGCTCCCTAGGCCTCACATTCCCACTACGCTGGGTTGACGGCCGCGCGCGCTGGCGCCTGCTCAAGCGACGCGTCCAGGTCCTCAATAATGTCCTCGGCATCTTCTATGCCCAGCGCGAACCGCACCAGGTTGTCCTTTATGCCGACAGCCAGGCGCTCGTCGCTGCTCAAATCGTAATAGCTGAAGTAGGCCGGCTGCTCAATCAGACTCTCTGTCCCGCCCAGGCTCGGCGCGATGTAAGGTATACGCAAGCGATCAATGAAGTCGCTCGTCGCTTTGATGTCTCCTGCCACCTCAAAGCTGACAACGCCGCCGAAACCGCTCATTTGGGCGCAGGCTAGCTTGTGATCGGGATGTGACTGCAAGCCCGGGTAGTGGACGCGCTCAATCTTGGGGTGGCGCTCAAGGTACTCCGCCACTTGCAGCGCCGCCTTGTTCTGATGGCGCACGCGCACCGCCAGTGTCTTGAGACCGCGCTCGACCAAAAAAGCCTGGTGCGGATCAACAATGTTTCCCAATATGCCGCGCGCGTCCTTCAGCGCTTTGATGCGACCAGCGGCGCCAGCGATGACGCCAGCCAAGACATCGTTGTGACCGCCGAAATACTTGGTTGCGCTGTGCATGACAAAGTCAATGCCATATTCCAGCGGGCGCAAATTCACCGGCGTTGCGAAGGTGGTATCCAGCAGGGTCATCGCGCGATTGCGCCTGCCTAGCTCTGCCAGGCGTTCTAAATCCGCCACCCGCAAATATGGATTGGTGGGAGTCTCAGTAAAGATAAAGCGCGTCTTCCTCGGCACGATCGCTGCTTCCAGCGCCTCGTTATCTCCCATCGTCACAATGCTGGTGTCGACGCCGAACTTATTCAGCGTTGTTTCGCAGAACTGCCTCGTCCGGCGATAACAGTCGTCAGTCATGACGATATGCGAGCCCGGTCCCAGCACGGTGAGGAAAAGCGAAGTCACCGCCGACATGCCAGACGGATAAACAACGGCGTCTTCGGCGCCTTCCAAATCGGCGATGCGCCGCTCGAGCGACCACACTGATGGATTTCCATAGCGAGCATATTCTTCGCGGTCGAGCTCTCCCCCGTATACTTTCTTCTCCAGAAACTCGATCACCTTGGCCGTATTCTCAAAGGTGTAAGTCGCGCTCTGCACGATCGGCGTCGTCATTGAATGGAATCCCTTGTCGCGGACAGCGCCGCCGTGTACGGCTTTGGTGCTTGCGCCCTTACCGGATTCCTTTGAATGTGGCTTTGGAGTTTTCATCGTCTGGTCCTTAGAATTGAAAAAGCCCAAACTGAAGCGTATACGCCAGTTTGGGCTTCCGAGACTTCCACAAAAAAGTGACTGAGGCGCAGTCAACGGAATGACCTGAGTTCATGTCTGCGGCGCTGCGCCACGTCATCCACTCAGGTGTTTACCCTCATCTTCCAGAATTATCTGCCGAACTTAGCACCTTCCCATTGCCATTTGGGGGTTGCTGTGGCTTCACCGAGTCGGTCTCTCCACCACCTCTGGATAAGCGTAAACTTACTGTTCACTTGTTAATGGACTCATACTGTAGCACATTGGCGGTCAATATGCAAACTCCGTCGGAGGAGTTATCCGCGTTCCCGATTCTGTGCTATTCTACTCATGCTTCTAATTGACTCCGAGAAGAAAGATCGCTTCATGGCTGAAACGGCGTTGCGAGTCATTGGCGGAAAGCCCCTCTACGGCGATATCCAGGTGCAGCGCGCCAAGAACGCGATACTTGCGATGATCGCAGCTTCGATAGTTGTCGAAGAGGGCGAAACAGTTCTGCGCATGGTGCCAGATATTGAGGATGTAGAGCGCGCTTTTGAGCTGCTGCGCGCTGTCGGCGCTCGGGTCGATCACGACAAACTGACCAGCACGGTACGCATTGATGCAACCAATATCACCAGTGGCTTGCTGCCCGAAGCTATAACTTCCCGGTTTCGGGGATCCGTTCTCTTCCTTGCGCCACTTCAAATCCGCCTGGGTTATGTCGAGCTGCCGGGCAGCGGCGGCTGTGACATAGGCACACGCAAAATAGACTTTCATCATCGCGGTTTCGCGCGACTGGGAGCGAATGTGCAATATTTTGAGGACGGACGGACCATAATCGATCTCGAAGGGCGCCGCTTCCGCGGTACCATGCTTTACCTCGATTATCCGAGCCACACGGGAACAGAAAATCTCATGCTGGCTGCCGCATTGGCGGATGGCCAGACGATTCTCGAAAACGCGTCAGTCGAGCCTGAGGTGGTTGATTTCGGCAATTTCCTCAATGCGATGGGCGCCGATATTCGTGGACTTGGAACCAATACCTTGTTTATCAATGGCGTAGACCGGCTGCAGGCTATCGAATACACGCCGATGCCTGATCGCCTGGTGACTGGCACCATGATGATGGCGGCTGCAATCTCTGGCGGCGACGTAACAATTCACGATATTGAGCCATCGCACCTGCGCATCGTCATCGCCAAGCTCGAGCAAATGGGTGTCGACATCATCGTAGACGGCGAGTCAATTCGCGTCAGGCGCTCACGTCTCCAGAGGCTGAATCCAATCAATATCCAGACCCACCCCTACCCCGGCTTCCCAACCGATCTGCAGCCATGCATTGCCGCGCTTTCGACTCTGGCTGACGGCACAAGCTACATACGCGAACGCATATTTGAAAATCGATATGATTATGTCGATGCGCTGCTGCAAATGGGCGCCGACATTCTTATCAGTCAGAGTAACGTATGCATCATCAATGGCGTTAGGGAATTGCGCCCCGCTCGCATTTCCGCCGACAATATCCGTTCCGGCGCAGCCGTGCTTTTGGCCTCGCTCGCGACCAACGGTGAAAGCATCATCGACAATATTTATCAGATCGATCGCGGTTATGAATCGATCGAAGATCGACTCGCTCAGCTAGGCGCCGATGTTAGTCGCATTCATACTGAGTTGAGACCGCTCCCGGCTCTCTAGCGGCTTCAGAGCCTCTTCCGCCTCCGCCATACGAGATTGGACCTAGAGTCTGCTCTTTACCGCCGAGGCGAATTCGACAGTTGAAACCGCATCCTCGTCGGCGCCCGAGATATCGGCTGTCCGTAATCCGGCGTCGAGCGCGGCGTCAATCGCCGATTCAATCGCCGCGGCTTCTTTATCCAGCTGCAGGCTGTAACGCAGTAGCATGGCCGCGCTGAGGAACATGCCAATTGGATTCGCTTTTCCCTGCCCGGCGATATCCGGCGCCGATCCATGAACTGGCTCATACAAGCCAAAGCTATCCGCTCGCAGTGAAGCCGATGGCAGCATGCCCAAGCTGCCCGCCAACACGGACGCTTCATCGCTTAAGATGTCGCCAAACATGTTGCCGGCGACGATCACGTCAAAGCTGCCCGGGCGCGTCAGCAAGTGCATTGTCGCCGCATCCACCAGCAGATGCTCCAGTTCGACATCTTCATATTCTTCATGGACGTCAACCACCGTCCGCCGCCATAGCCGCATCGACGCCAGCACGTTGGCTTTGTCCACCGAGCAAAGCTTCTGGCGCCGGCCTTGCGCCGCGCGAAAAGCGACATTGGCTACCTGCTCGACTTCATCGCGGCTGTAGCGCATCGTATCATGAGAGACATCGCCCTCGCCCTGCTCTTCTCGCTCGCCAAAGTATATTCCACTGACGAGCTCGCGCACGAAGAGAATGTCTACATCTTGCAGCAGCTCGGCGCGTAGTGGCGCATGCTCGCCCAGCGCGGGATATGTCTTTACCGGGCGCAGGTTGGCGAAAAGTCCAAAATGCTGACGAAGCTCCAGCAGTCCGCGTTCCGGCTGCACGCTCGCGGTTGGATCCGACCATTTGGGTCCGCCAACGGCGCCAAGTAGAATGGCATCGGCCGCTTCACATATCGCGACCGTCTCCGGCGGCAGCGGATGGCCCGTTTCGTCGATCGCGATGCCGCCGATAATCCCTTCGACAAAGGTGAAATCGTGCCCGTACATTCCGGCAATGGCTTCCAACAGATCAGTCGCCTGCCCTACCACTTCGGGTCCGATGCCATCTCCAGGCAATACCGCAATTGTCGCTTTCATCGATCACTCTCTCCGTCTTCAAGAAAAAAGGCATGCCAATGACATGCCGCTGACGCCTGCTAAATTCCGCTTCTACTCGCTGACGGCCAATTGCCTTTCATTTGCCTCGGATTCGGCGACTGACAACCCATATTCGACGCTGTCGACCAGCGCCAGCCAACTCGCGCAGATGATATCGGTTCCAGCGCCGACCGTGCTCCAGCGCTCCCGGCCGTTATACGAGTCGATCAATACGCGGGTTACCGCCCCGGTCGCATTTTCGCTGTCTAGGATACGTACCTTGTAATCGACCAGTTGGATATCGCGCAGCGCCGGATATTGTGGCAGCAAGGCTTTGCGCAGCGCCAAATCAAGCGCGTTTACCGGACCGTTTCCCTCGGCGGCAGTATGCACGACATCGCCATCCACATCCAATTTCACCATCGCTTCCGCCAGCTGGCCCCGTCCACGTCGGTCCTCAACAATGACGGTGAAATCCAGCAGGTTAAAGAGCGGGCTGTAATCGGGCGCGGCGCGGCGCAAGCGGACGGCGACCGATGCCTCAGCGCCCTCAAATGAGAAGCCGGTATTTTCCAGTTCCTTGATGTCATTCAGAACTTGGACCGCCTCGTCTTTTGAAACGTCCAGCCCCAGCTCTTCCGCCTTGCTGAGCAAATTGCCCCGGCCGGAAAGATCTGACACCAAAACCCGCGTCTCATTGCCTACCTGATTCGGCTCAATATGCTGATAACTATCCACATTGCGCCTTATCGCCGCCACATGGATGCCACCCTTGTGCGCAAAGGCGCTCTTTCCCACATAGGGCAGATGGGTATCCGGCGCCAGATTGGCGATCTCCGCCACGGCGCGCGAAAGATGCGTCAACGCCGCCAGATTACCGTCCTGCGCCAGGCAAGGCAAACCCATCTTGATAATGAGATCGGGAATGATGCTGCAAAGATTGGCGTTGCCGCAACGCTCGCCATAACCGTTGATCGTGCCCTGCACATGGGCGGCGCCAGCGCGCACCGCCGCCAGCGAGTTGGCTACCGCCACTTCGCTGTCGTTATGCGTGTGGATGCCAAACTGCGCCGCGGGAAAAAGTTCAAGCGCCTTGTAGACAAACTCGGCAACTTCCCATGGCATGGAGCCGCCATTGGTATCACAGAGCACGATGACATCGGCGCCACCGGCCGCCGCGGCCGCCAGCGTATCGAAACCGTATTCCATATCGAGCTTGGCGCCATCAAAGAAGTGCTCGGCATCGTAGATGACTTCCTTGCCTTGCGCCTTCAGATATGCCAGGCTGTCCTCAATCATCTTGAGGTTTTCGTCCGCCGTCGTCTGCAATACATCGGTCACATGGAGCATCGACGTCTTGCCAACAACCGTTACGACCGGCGTCTTCGCCTCAATCAGCGCCCGTATATTTGCGTCCTCAGCCGGGCTGATGCCCTTGCGACGCGTGGAACCAAACGCTGCGACCTTCGAGTGCTTCAGTTCAATCTCTCGCACCTGTTCAAAATAGGTCGCGTCTTTGGGATTTGAGCCGGGCCAGCCGCCTTCAATATAATCAACGCCCAACTCGTCAAGCAGCCTGGTAATGTGAATCTTGTCCGCGACCGAGAAAGAGATGCCTTCGCGCTGGCTGCCATCGCGCAATGTTGTGTCGTAGATCGCGACCTTCTGTTTCAATTCCCAGCTCCGTTTCGATCCGCCGGATTCACATTCCGACGCTAGGCTGTTGTGACGACGCGTTGCCGATTGCGCGCTTCAAAAGCCTGAACTTCCTCGTCCAGAGCCAGCAAATATCCCAACTGGTCCACGCCATTCAGCAGGCAATATTTGGAGAAGCCATCCAGTGGAAATCTGACGGCGCGGCCATCGGGCAGCGTCAAGGTCTGCGCTTCAACATCGACGCTGACCGTTGTGCTCGGATCTTCGTCGGCGAGGCTGAAGAGCTGCTGCTGCGTATCAGCGTCAACGACGACTGGCAGCAATCCGTTTTTCAGCGCGTTGTTGCGGAAGATATCGGCGAAATCGGTGCTGACCACCGCCTGGAAGCCGGCGCCCAGCAGCGCCCAGGGCGCGTGTTCGCGCGAGCTGCCACAGCCGAAGTTGTCGCCAGCCACCAGCACCGACGCCCCATTATAATCCGGATTGTTCAAGATGAATTCGGGATTCGGCGTCTCGCCATCTTCCAGATAACGCCAATCGCAGAAAGCCGCTTTGCCCAAACCAGCCTTGTCGGTCACTTTAAGGAAGCGCGCCGGAATGATCTGATCGGTATCAATATCGTTCACCGGAATCGATACAATGCTGCCCTGGATATGCGAAAGTTTTTCCATCAAAGTCTCCCTCTTATTGCGCCGACATCATGGTGCGCGGATCGGTGACGACGCCCGCGATCGCCGACGCTGCTGCGGTAAGGGGGCTAGCCAAGAACGTTCGTCCACCCTTGCCTTGGCGCCCCTCAAAATTGCGATTGCTGGTTGACACGGCGTATTGACCGGGCTGCAATTGATCGCCATTCATCGCGATGCACATGGAACATCCGGCTTCACGCCACTCCGCGCCCGCCTGGCGGAAAACTTCGTCCAGCCCTTCACTTTCGGCCTGCTGTTTAACCTGCTGCGATCCCGGCACCACCATCATGCGTACCTTGTCGGCGACCTTGCGTCCCTTGACGAAGTCAGCCGCCAGTCGCAGATCGCTTATCCGTGAATTGGTGCAGCTGCCGATGAACACGACGTCTATCGCCTTGCCAAGCAACTGCTGCCCCGGCGCGAGGTCCATATAGGTCAGCGCCTTATCGAGCGCGATTTTTTTGTTGACATCCGTTTCGTCCTCCGGCTTGGGCACCGCCGCGGTGACCGGCATGCCCATGCCCGGGTTGGTGCCGTAGGTGATCATCGGAGTCAATTCATCAGCGCGAATCGTGATTTCCTGATCGAATTCCGCGCCGTCATCGGTGGGCAGGTCGCGCCAGCGCGCGACAGCGGCATCCCAATCGACGCCGCTCGGCGCATGCTTGCGCCCCTGTATATATTCGAATGTCGTATCGTCCGGCGCAACCATGCCAGCGCGCGCGCCACCTTCAATCGACATATTGCAAACCGTCATCCGCCCTTCCATGCTGAGGCTGCGGATAGCCTCGCCGCGATACTCAAATACGTAACCGGTGCCGCCGCCGATGCCAATCTTGGCGATGATCGCCAGAATAATGTCTTTCGCCGTCACGCCATCGCTGAGCCGGCCTTCGACATTGACCGCCATCGTTTGCGGCTTGTTCTGCAAGAGCGTCTGCGTCGCCAGCACATGCCCGACCTCGCTCGTGCCGATGCCAAAGGCGAGCGCGCCGAACGCGCCATGCGTACTCGTATGGCTGTCGCCGCAAACAATCGTCATGCCCGGCTGCGTCAGTCCCTTTTCCGGTCCGATCACATGCACAATGCCTTGATGCTCGTCGCCGAGGGCGTACATCGGAATGCCAAAGTCCTCGCAGTTCTTGCTGAAAACATCAAGCTGTTTCGCCGCCATCGCATCGGCCACCGGGATGATGCCCAACTTGTTGCGCGGCGTCGTCGGCGTACTGTGGTCCATCGTGCCGATCGTCTGATCGGGCCGCCGCACTGCGAGGCTCCGCTCGCGCAGCATCGAGAATGCCTGCGGCGATGTCACCTCGTGAACGAGATGCAGGTCGATGTAAAGCACTGCCGGCGTGTCGTCGTTTTGCTCGCGCACGGTATGGGCATTCCACACCTTCTCAAAAAGTGTGCGCGGCTTGCCGTTATCCCTCATCAGAATCTCCTGTTTTCCCCTACAAGCTGACGGTCGTTAAGACGAAACCAAGCCAACCGTCGCCACATCGCCTTCGGGTAGCACATCGCCCAAGCCCAAGCTTGTGATCATCCGATTTAGCGCGGCGACATAAGCTTTCACGCTCGAGACGATAATGTCGCTGTCAGCGCCGTAGCCGCCAAAGGTACGATTGCTGTTCGCTGGCGTAATCCGTACCGTTACTTCACCCAGCGCGTCAATGCCTTCAGTGACGCTGTGCACATTGAACTCGAGCAGTTCATTTGGCGCCTTGACAATCGCGTCAATGGCGCGATAAGACGCATCGACGGGACCTGTGCCCACAGCCGACACGACCAATTCCTCGCCATCCTGATCCAACATCTTAACCGTCGCCGTCGGCATGCCCATCGTACCGCAGACAACTTGGATATCCACCAGTCGAAAATGGTCTTCGGGCTTCTGCGCCGCTTCATCGGCGACCAGCGCTTCCAAGTCGGCGTCAGTGACCGTCTTCTTCATATCAGCCAACTCTTTGAAGCGCCGGAAGACATCCATCAATTCGTCGCCGTCGACTTCGTATCCTAGTTCCTGCAGCCGGACGCGCAAGGCATGCCGTCCGCTCAGCTTGCCCAGCACCAGCTTGCTTTGCGTCAAGCCGACATCTTCCGGCATCATGATTTCGAAGGTCTCGGCGTTTTTCAGCACGCCATCCTGGTGAATGCCCGATTCGTGCGCGAAGGCGTTGGCGCCGACAATCGCCTTATTGGGCTGCACCGGCATGCCCATATAATTCCGCACCATACGGCTGGTTTTCATAATCTGCGTGGTGTCAATATTCGTGCGCAAATTATAGAAACTCTTGCGCGTATGGATCGCCATTACGACTTCTTCCATGCTGGTATTGCCGGCTCGCTCGCCAATCCCATTGATCGTCACCTCGACCTGACGCACGCCGCGCGTCAACCCGGCCAGCGTATTGGCGGTCGCCAATCCCAAATCATTATGGCAGTGGACCGACCATATCACGCCGCTGCCCGGTCCGGCGCCCGGTGTTTCGGTAATGAGCATTTCCAGCGTATCCGCCCACTCGGCTGGCATAACATAACCGACCGTGTCGGGGATATTTAGCGTGGTCGCGCCGCATTCTACCGCGACTGCGCAGGCTTGAATCAGATACTCGGTATCGGTTCTGCCGGCGTCCATCGGGCTGAATTCGACATCATCGCAGAGGCTCTTCGCCAGCGTAACCGCGCTGCGGATCCGCTCCAAGCCCTCTTCTTTGTCGATGCGCAGCATCGCCAGGTGGCTGGGCGAAGTGCCCAGAAAGGTATGGATGCGTGGCTTGGCCGCGTGTTTGACGCCTTCCCATGCGGTGCGAATGTCGCTTTCCAGCGCGCGCGACAAGCCAGCGACAGTTGGACCATCAGCCGTTCCCACTTCGCGAGCGATGCGCTGAACCGCTTTCAGATCATCGGGCGATGACGCCGGGAAGCCCGCCTCTATCACATCGACGCCCAGCCGCGAAAGCTGCCGCGCGATCTCCAGCTTCTCCGCGCTGGACAAAGTCGCGCCCGGGCTTTGCTCGCCGTCGCGCAGCGTCGTGTCGAAGATGATGACGGTATTATCGTCGTACGTTCGCTTTGCCATTTAGAGGTGTTCCTTTCTTGAATCGAATCCGGTCGTACGTGCGTATCAACTGACTGAGGCCAGCAAGACCATCTTCCGACATTTAGACACCTCCTTTCGCAAAGTCAGATTGCTGTTGAACAGCAACGTCCATTCTTTTCAGTCCTGTTGCTTGATGTTCTTGGCGTCGAGGAAGGGCATCATCTGGCGCAGATCGGCGCCGACCTTCTCGATCAGCAAATCATGCTCGCGTCGGCGGCGCGCGTTGAAGTTCGGGCGCCCCTGCTTGTTCTCGTCAATCCATTTCCGGGCGAATTCGCCATTCTGGACGTTCTGCAAGACACCGGCCATCTCTTCCTTGATCGACTCCTCAAATTGATCACCGATCACATAGCCGCCATGTTCCGCCGTATTGCTGACGCTGTACCACATATAGCTCAGCCCGCCTTCATAAAGCAGATCAACAATCAACTTCAGCTCGTGCAGGCATTCGAAGTAAGCCACTTCCGGCTGATAGCCGGCTTTGACCAGCGTCTCGAAACTGGCGCGAATCAGCGCGGTGACGCCGCCACAAAGCACGACCTGCTCGCCGAAGAGATCGGTCTCGGTTTCTTCTTTGAAGGTCGTCTCGATGACGCCCGCGCGCGTGCAGCCAATCGCCTTGGCGTAAGCCAAACCGACAGCCTTCGCCTTCCCCGAAGCATCTTGCTCGACGGCGATGAGACCGGGCGTGCCGGCGCCCTCGGTGAAAACCTCGCGCACGCGATGCCCGGGCGCTTTCGGCGCGACCATGGCGACATCTACAGATGCGGGCGGCACGATCTCGTTGAAATGGATGTTGAAGCCATGAGCGAACATCAGCATGGCGCCGTCGTTCAAGTTGGGCGCGATATGCTCTTCGTAGACGCTGCCCTGAAGCGTATCAGGAATCAGCACCATGACGATATCGGCGCGTTTGCTCGCCTCGGCGACAGTGAAAACCTGTAAGCCATCCGCTTCCGCCTTGGCTTTGCTCCGGCTGCCTTCGTGCAAACCGATGATGACATTCTGCCCGTTGTCGCGGGCGTTTAGCGCGTGGGCGTGCCCCTGACTGCCATATCCGATGACGGCGATGGTCTTGCCTTCCAGCAAGGACAGGTCCGCGTCGCTGTCGTAATAGAGTGTTGCCATCTATAGATTCTCTCCTGGACTGAATGTAAGCAAATTCGAGTGCAGCCGCATACTATATGCAACCACCGTAAAGCCATCAAACGATGCGACCGTTGCCGTTCCGCGCTTTCGCAGCCGCCTCAAGCAAAGTCCTCCGGTTAATGAAGTTTGTATCGTGGATGCGGGTGCCGCGACCCATTGATACGACGCCGGTGCGAATCATCTCGACGATGCCGGTCGGCTGCACCTGTTCGATGAATTCCTCGATTATCGTCTCGGTGCCGACGATTTCAATGATTGCCACTTTTGGACCCACATCGACAATGCGGGCTGGATAGCGGTCGCAGATTTCGGTGATGGTATTGCGCGAATCGGCATCGTCGTTACGCACTTTGATCAAAGCCAAATCGCGCTCGATATGCGGTTCATCATCGATGATTCGCACGTCGATCACGTTTACCAATTTCTGCAAGTTGGTCGCGATCTTTCTCGCGTATTCAGGACCGGCGTCGACGCGAATGGTCATGCGGGAAATATGTGGCTTGTGCGTTCGCCCGACAGTGAGACTGTCGATATTGAAGGCGCGCCGCCGAAACAAACTGGCGATGCGATTCAATACGCCCGGTTCGTTTTCGACCAGCGCGACGACGGTTACCTTTGTGTCAATCTTTACATCAGCCATCATACTTCTCCTGGCTTGGGTCTGCGCTTCATATCATGCAGGTCGGCGCCAGCCGGCACCATCGGGTAAACCATCTCTTCTTTTTCGACGACGAATTCGATCAAGGTGGGTCCGTCGATGCTCTGCGCGAAACGCACGGCTTCTTCGATTTCGTCACGCTTTGTGACACAGCGATTAGGAATGCCATAGGCATCGGCCAGCTTGCAAAAGTCCGGATTGACCATCGGCGTCGCTTGATAACGCTTTTCGAAGAAGAGTTCTTGCCACTGGCGCACCATGCCCAGGAAATTGTTGTTGATGATGGCGATATTGACATTCACATTTTCCTGCACCGCCGTTGCCATCTCGCAAAGCGTCATCTGAAAGCCGCCGTCGCCGACGATCGCCCAGATTTCTTCGTCCGGCGCGCCGAACTTGGCGCCGATCGCCGCCGGGAATCCAAAGCCCATCGTGCCCAACCCGCCGCTCGTCAGCAAGGTCGACGGACGCTGGTGCGGGTAATACTGCGCTTCCAGCATCTGATGCTGTCCCACGTCCGTAACCGTGATCGCGTCGCCGCCGGTCAACTTCCAAATGTCATTAACGACTTGGGCGGTCAGCAAAATGCCTGGCGTTTCATAGTTGAGAATATCTCGTTCGCTCGAATCCTCGAGCCAATCGCGAATCAAGCCAATCCACTTCGGATGGGATTTCCCCTCCAGGCGCGGCAGGAGCTGCGTCAACACCGTCTTCAAGTCGCCGGCGATGCCGACATCAGCTTTGACGTTCTTGTTGATCTCGGAGCGGTCGATGTCGATGTGGATCTTCTTGGCGTTCTGGGCATAGGTCTTTAGGTTGCCGGTCACGCGATCGTCGAAGCGCATTCCAAGCGCGATAAGCAAGTCGGCTTCTTGAATCGCCAAATTCGATGAGGCTTCGCCATGCATGCCCATCATGCCAATGACCAGCGGATGATCTTCCGGCATGGCGCCCTTGCCCAACAGCGTAAGCGACACCGGAATCTGCGCCCGCTCCGCCAATTCGCGAACTTCGTTCATCGCGCCCGACATCATGATGCCGTGACCGGCGAGAATGATCGGTCGCTCCGCTTCGGCGATCAAACGCAGCGCCGCATTGATTTCGTCATCTTTCGCCGCCCAAGGGGGATCGTAACCGGGCAAAACAACGTCATCCTCGGGCCAGGTAAACTCGGTCTCCGCAATTTGAACGTCTTTCGGCACATCGACCAGCACCGGACCAGGACGCCCGGTGCGCGCGATATGAAACGCTTCTTTTATTGTGTAAGCCAGCTCGCCAACGTCGGTCACCAAGTAATTGTGTTTCGTAATCGGCAAGGTCACGCCGGTGACATCGGTCTCCTGAAAAGCATCCGAACCGATGGCTGGTATCGGAACCTGACCCGTGATCGCGACGATTGCCGAAGAATCCATCATCGCTGTGGCCAGCCCGGTTACCAGGTTGGTCGCGCCGGGTCCGCTAGTGGCGATGCACACGCCGACTTTGCCGGTCGCTCTCGAGTAGCCGTCGGCCATATGGGAAGCGCCTTGCTCATGGCGAACAAGGACATGATGCAGCCGGTCTTCATACTGGCTCATGGCGTCATAGGTCGGCAGAATCGCCCCGCCTGGATAACCAAACATGACGTCGACGCCTTCGCGCAAAAGGCTTTCCATGATGATTTCCGAACCCTTGAGTTTCATGACCGCCTCCCGCACCTTACATTCGCCAGCAAAGTAAACCCGTCAGGATTTGTTTACGTGGGTCAGCCAGCCAAATCGGTCCGGCGCTTCCCCAGCGGTGATGGCAAAGAATTCGCGCTGCACCGCCTCGGTGATAGGCCCGCGCCCGCCGCAGCCTATACTTATGCGATCCACCGACTTGACCGGCGTAACCTCCGCGGCTGTTCCAGTGAAAAAGATTTCGTCCGCCATATATAGCATCTCGCGCGCCACCGGCTGGAAACGCACCTCGACGCCTTGATCGGCCAAAATCCTCAAGGCGCTGTCACGGGTGATGCCCATCAGGATTGACGACCAAGCGCCAGGCGTATACACCACACCGTCTAATATGACAAATATGTTCTCGCCCGCGCCTTCACTCACATAACCGTTTATATCGAGCGCAATGCCCTCCTGGAAGCCGTTGTCATGCGCTTCCATGCTGACGAACTGGCTGTTAACGTAATTGCCGCCCGCCTTGACCAGCGCCATGTGCGTATCAGGCGCCATCCGCCGGAAGGAGCTGATCTGCACATCGACGCCTTCTTCGATTGCCTCTGCGCCTAGGTATCGGCCCCACTCCATCGTAATGATAACCGTCTGAACTTCTGTGCGGTTGCGCCCTTCCAAGCCCAAGGCGCCCGCGCCGCGGAAAATGATCGGGCGGACATAGCATGAACTGTGACCGTTCTTTCGGACGGTTTCGATAATGGCTTTGTCCAATGTATCGGCATCGTTATCGTGTTCAATCCGCATAACGCGCGCGCCCTGCAGCAGCCGTTCGCTATGTTCGCGCAATCGGAACACAGCCGGTCCCTGCGGCGTGTCATAAGCGCGTATGCCTTCAAACACGCTCGATCCATAATGCAAAGCATGGGCGCTGACATGCACAGTCGCCTCATCCCACTTTACAAATTCGCCGTTGCGCCATATCCATTCAGCCGTCATGCAACCTTCCTCTGCTTCGCATTTCTACCTGTCGAAAACCTAGCCGCCATATCGCGGTACTTGTCGCCCTAATCAACTTCCGTCGCCTTCATGCAACTAAAAAGCCCCCCGTGGCTTGGGAGGCTCTCGTTTGCTTTGCCTTTTGCGCGAAACCCGCCCAAGCCGTTACAGTCCACTGATAATCACGAGGACGAGGACAAGGACCAAAATAATGTCAGACTTCCTGACGACCGTGTTTCGCATTCGCTTCCTCTTGAAGTCGTACTATGAATAGATACCTTATCGAAACAATAACGACTTGTCAAGGAATTCATAGAATACATCAGAATTGGCGGCGAACCTTCGTGCAGAATTCGAACAGTGCCTCATACATTCTGCACAACTACTGGTTTATCCGCGCCTTTGCCTGGGCGATTTGCGCTCGAACCGCCTCGGGCGCGGTACCGCCGTAACTGTTCCGCCGCGCCACCGAACGCGCGTAATCGAATACTTGCTCAATATCTTCGCCGAAATGTTCCGAGAGTTCACGCAGCGCGCTTAAAGGAAGCTGAGACAAGCTCACTCCGCGTTCGGCTGCCAATCGCACAACTTGACCCACGATATGGTGCGACTGCCGAAACGGGACCCCCTTGCCGACCAGATAATCCGCCAGGTCAGTCGCCAACAGGTCTTCCGTCAGCGCCGCCGCCATCGCCTCGGCCTTAATCTGCAAGCTGCCCACGGTCGCCGTGACTACTGGCAAAAGCTGATGCATAGTTTCCAATGAATCGAAGAGGGCTTCTTTATCCTCTTGCAAGTCCTTGTTATATCCGCTCGGCAAGCCTTTCAGAGTCGTCAGGAATCCGGTCAGATTGCCGATGAGGCGCCCGGTCTTGCCGCGCATCAATTCCATCGGGTCGGCATTGCGCTTCTGCGGCATCAAGCTGGAGCCGGTGCTGTAGCGATCATCGAGCGCGATGAAACCGAAAGCGGCGCTGGAGTAAATCAGGACATCCGCAGCCAGCCGGCTAAGATGGGTGGCGCAAATGGCGATCGCGTATAGCATATCGGCCACGAAGTCGCGATCGCTGACCGCGTCAAGGCTGTTCTCGCTCGGCTTATCGAAACCAAGATCCGCGGCAATCTGCTCTCGATTGATCGCGAAGGGAGTGCCGGCCAAGGCGCCCGAACCCAAGGGGCAAGCGGCCATCGACTCTTTCGCCGTCCGCAACCGCTCCTGATCACGCTCAAGCATCCAGAAGAAGCTCATCAACCAATGCGCGGCGGTGATCGCTTGCGCCGGCTGCATATGCGTGTATCCAGGCATTACCGTCTCGTTATGTGATTCTGCGGCGGAAATGATGGCGGCCTGCAGCTGCCGGAGCTCACCATGCAGCCGATCGGCCGCGCGCATCGTCCATAGTCGGAAGTCGGTCGCGACTTGATCATTGCGGCTGCGGCCCGTATGCAGTTTGCCGCCGACATCACCCACGATTTCGATCAGCCGCCGCTCTACCGCCGTATGGATATCTTCATCGCCCGCAGCCAACTCGAAGCGGTCGCAAGCGAATTCCCGCGTCACTTGCCCTAAGCCTTCGATAATGGCTTCCGCCTCCTCAGCCGACAAGACTCCCGCTTGAGCCAGCGCCCGCGCGTAGACCATGCTGCCTTCAATATCTTCGGCATACAGAATATGATCGAAATCAATGCTGTCGTTCAGACGGCGCAAGTCTTCGTCGCTCGGCTCGCAGAAGCGTCCGCCCCAGAGGCTCAATTCAATTGCCTTTCCGCGCGCTCGGCTCAGTCGCGCTTGAACTTGCTGTAATCAGGTCGCATATAATCGGTCGTTCCGCTACCCTCGGTTTGCAGCATCGCCTCGACTTTAATCGGCAAGCCAAAGAGTTGGATGAATCCGTGGGCGTCACGCTGATTGTAGACATCTTCTTCGCCGAAGGAGGCAAAATCCTCTCGATACAGGCTATACGGGCTTTTGCGCCCGGCAACGATAATATTGCCTTTGTACAGCTTCAAGCGCACCGTACCAGTCACCATCGCCTGCGTAATATTGACGAAGCCGTCGAGCGCCTCGCGCAGCTTGCTGTACCACATGCCGTTGTATACCAGTTCAGCGTACTTCGTGGCGATGGTATCTTTGTACTGCATTGTGTGCTTGTCGAGGCAGATGCTCTCCAACAACTGATGCGCCCGATGCACGATCGTGCCGGCCGGCGTTTCGTATACGCCGCGGCTCTTCATCCCGACCAAGCGGTTCTCCACGATATCGGTTCTGCCGATGCCATGCTTGCCGCCTAGGCGGTTCAGCGTCGTAAACAGCTGCACCGCGCTCATTTTCTGGCCATTGACGCTGATTGCGTTGCCCTGCAGAAAACCAATCTCGATGTATTCCGCTTCATCGGGCGCGCGCTCTGGGTCGTTGGTCAGTTGGTACATTGGGCTTTCCGGCTCGTTCCAAGGGTTCTCCAGCAGACCGCCTTCGTGAGAAAGATGAAAAATGTTGCGGTCGCGGCTGTAAATGTCCTTTTCCGTATGCGAGACCGGCACGCGAAATTCCTCGGCGTAGGCTAGCGCGTCTTCGCGGCTGCGGATATCCCATTCGCGCCAAGGGGCGATTGTCTTCAACTTGGGATTCAGCGCCATCGTCGAGACTTCAAAGCGCACTTGATCGTTACCCTTGCCCGTACAACCGTGAGCGACCGCATCCGCCTTTTCTATTTCGGCGATATCGACCAGGTGCTTGGCGATCAAGGGTCGCGCGAAGGACGTGCCCAGCAGGTATTCCCGTTCATAGACAGCGCCCGCGCGCAGGGTCGGGAAGACAAAATCGGTCAGGAATTCCTCGCGCAGGTCGCGGACATAGAGTTTGGACGCGCCCGACGCCAGCGCCTTCGCCTCCAACCCGTCCAACTCTTCTTCCTGGCCCAAGTCGGCGCAAAAGCACAGTACCTCGCAGCCGTAATTGTGCTTGAGCCAGGGAACGATCACCGATGTATCCAGGCCACCGCTGTAAGCCAAAACCACTTTCTTCACATCAGAACTCGCCATCGCGCGTCTCCACCACATCATCGTGCACTGCGCGCCTAGTGTAATCAATCTTTCATCATTTGGAAGTGGATGCTCTTGCCGGCCTCGCCGTCTGCAGATTCGATCGCCGCTTGCTGTAGATTGAAGCCGACGCTACAATGATCGCATTGCGATTCCAGCAAGCAAGGTACGGGACAATCGATGACTACAATTGACAGGCTGAAAGAAATGCGCGATGCCAAGGCGCGCCCCCATTTAGAGCAATACGCGCCGGTATGGATGCTGCGTGAGGATGTCCTGGGCGAAGAAGAATCAATTCAATTCCATGTGCTCTTTCAGCATAATCTGCATGGCTGGGTGAATCGGCGCTACCGCTACGACGGCTTCAACAACACCCTCTACCACAAGGGCCAAATCGTTCTTTCCGAAGACGATGCCCTGGACTATATGCTCGCTAGCCCGTACATTGAAGCCGTTGTAGACGACATCCCCAATTCTTACGGCGGCTAGGCTCGCCTCAACTTTTCACGAGCGACTTCATCAAAGACTTCCAGCAAGCGCTCGGCGATACGCGACCAGGCGTATTCGCGCGCGATACGCGACGCGGCCGCTCCCATATCTGCTGTCCTTGATGGCTCGGCGAGCAATTCAATGATGCATTCCGCCAAGGAAATCGATTCGCGCGTCGGAATGTGGAAACCGGTCTCTTTGTCTCGAACCAGAAACTGCAAGCCGCCGACCTGCGAGGCGATGACCGGCGTGCCGGAAGACATCGCTTCCAGCGCGACCATGCCAAACGATTCGTAATCGGAAGGCATGATCACCGCTGTCGCCGCCGCATAATAGATTGGCAGATCGGCCTGCTCTTTCGCCCCGACGAAGCTAACCGCCTGATCGATGCCCAACTCGACGCTTAGCGCTTGCAGTCTGCTCATTTCTCGATCGTGGATGCTGTTCGGGTCGCCGCCCACAATCATGAAGCGCAGCTTTCGCAGCAGCGAAGGCGCCCGATCTCGCAACACATGAAGCGCCTCAAGTATCGTGTCGATTGCCTTTAGCGGCTCTATCCTTCCGACGAAGAGCAGCAAGTTGCTGCCGGGATTGATTCCCAGCCTTATACGCGCCTCCTTGCGCGAAATCAATTTCTTGAAGCGCTCGGTATTGACGCCCGGCGGAATCACAACGATTTGCCGGCGGCCCGCGCGGTACAGCCAGCGCAACTGCGCTTGATCAGCTGGCGTAGCGGCAACGACACGGTCAGCCGACTGCAAAATATTCATCTCCGTCATAATGCGGCGGTCGGGCTGATAATATGCGTTGGCTTCGATTCGCTTCTTCATGTGCCCCAGCGTGTGGAACATATGCACGAAGTGAATGCCCCAGGCTTCTTTGAGCTTTGCCGCTACCCAACCGCTGAGCCAATAGTGGCTGTAGACGATATCGAAATTCAGATTCTGCAAGGCGGCAAAAGCCATTAAATTGGCGGTGAATTCTGAAAGGTGCTCGAATTGATCGTCCGGCGATAAGGGCAGCGGCGGTCCGGCGTCAAGATAGATGACACGAACGTTTTCCCCAATTGACGCATCGACGGCGGCTTCGGCGGGCGACGAGCGCCGGGTAAAGATATCGACGAGGAGACCTTTCGCGCCCAGTTCGCGCGATAGCTCGCGAACATATACATTCATGCCGCCAGTCTTGGCGCCACCCATTGGCGCCAGCGGGCTGGCGTGTACGCTTAAAACGGCGATGCGTTTGATTGGCATACCCACTCCGCTACGAAAGCGGCCAAGCCTAAGACGCCCGGATATTCATCACCGCGGTGTCGCGGCCGCCCATGCGGTATTTGTAGGGCTCGTCGCCGCGCAAGAAGTCATAATAGGCGTAACCTTCTTCAATGGCATGCCGGATGTTATAGGCGAGGAGAACGATTCCGGGGCTCAAGTCGCCGAAATCTTCATGCGCGTGCCCGGAGTTGTATACCATCACGCGGTTACCGTAGACAAAATTAATGTAGGCGGCGGCGCGCTCATCGTTGACTGTGAGAAAGTTAAGCTGAAGCCAGCCGCGCTCCTGCAGCAGCGGCACGATCGTCTGAAAGAAGAGCAGATTGCTTTCGTCCTGCAGAAAGCGCTCTTTCTCCGGATCGCTGGCTCCCATGAGCCGCACAAACTGCGTCACTTCTTCGTTCAAATCGTGGAAGCCATTCACGATATACCAGTCTATAGACTGCTCGCTGCCTTGGATTCGGCGGATCTTCCTCCGCACTTCATGCCGCTGTTTCTTGTCCAGCAAGCGCAGGTAGCTGCTCCAATCATCCGGCAATTCGATGACCGGGCACACTTCCTGCTGTTCAACCGCCGTGCGAAATCCACGACTTTCGAGCGCCGCCGGAAGCATCTCCTGCGTTGGCGAATCCTTAGGTATATTGCAGAAATCTAGAATATCATAGCGGTCGCGACGGGCCCAAAGGTAATCGGCAACCGCGCCGTATACTTCTTCAAGCTGAGTGCGATCAACGATAAAATCCAAATAATCGGTGACATCAACGCAGCCAATTATCTGGACCGAGCGACCACTTTCGGACTCGGCAATAAACAGCGGCGCGATTCCTTTGGTCTCGCCTTTGTCATGACAGGCCAATATCCAAAGTTCGCCCGGTTTATACGCGTTCCACCAGGTGCGTTGCCATTCCCAAGTGTAAAAGACGCGATCCATCGGCGCGCGCCCGAGCAAAGGGTTCCATTCTGGCTTCAGCGCTGCAAATGCGGAGTCGTCGCGATAAGCAGTAATTTCCACTCGAAACTTACACTCCCTATTTTGTGACTAATCTTTAGATGCCTATTCTGTGACAAGAATGAATCCGCGATTCTTACCTGCGCGAAGAAACCAGACCACGCGGAGGGCACTAGGCGCCCGTCTCTTTTGGCGTCGCCGCATCATTTCCCCATTCCTTCCAGGACCCGTCATACAGGCGCAGATTGCGCGCTCCCGCCAATTCCAGCGCCAACATGCCAAAGGACGCGGAGATTCCGGAATTGCAGTAGACCACGGTATCGCTGGCATCAAGCGCGGCGCCTTTCTCGGCAAAACACTTTAGCAGATTGTTTGTGGTTTCGACGGTCTGGTCGTCCGCTACCATGGTACTGCGCGGAATATTGATTGCCGTTGGGATATGACCGCCATGGCGCGCGCGTGAAGCGGCGCCAGCGTATTCCGCCGGCGACCGCAGGTCAATCAGCTGCATGTTTCCCGCTTCAATGCCCGTCATAATCTCTTCCTTGGTCGCCTTTAGACGGGTGTTTACACGCGGCGCGAATTTCGCTGTTTCCACTTGCGGAATGTCAGCGCTCACGGGCCGCTCTTCGGCCAGCCATTTGTCCCAGCCGCCATCGAGTATGAAGACGTTTTCATGTCCGTAATAGCGCAATGTCCAGCGCAGTCTGCAAGCGAACATGCTCGCGGCATTGTCATAGACTACTACTGTCGTGTCATTGCCAATGCCGAGCGCGCCCATCAGCGCGGCAAAGCGTTCGGGCGCGGCGACATCACCGGAAGGCGAACCCGGCTCCACGATATCAACTTGCCAGTCGACGAATACGGCGTTGGGAATATGCGCCTTTTCATAGCCGTCCCGATCGGTAAAGTAGTGAGGCGGCGGTTCCGTTGGAGGCAGCACCTTGCCGCGCAGTTCGACAATGCGGATGTCTCTGTCACGCAGATGCCGCTCGAGCCAGGCAGTTGTGACCAATGGCGACTTCACGCTCAACCCCTTTCGCGCATTCGGAGCAAATCTAATTTATTTTACCCTTGATCACATTCGGCGGCGAGTTCGGAAAGATTTCCCTCGCCCATCGAATTCGCTATAATTGAATGAAGCGAACAGAACGGAACTAGATGAAGAAGCGAATTCGCGGACTGAAGCGCGCCGTATTTCAGTTAGATTTCGATCTGTATCGCGTCAAAGTGCCGATAAGGGATTACCCGGGCGCTCGCCTCAGCGTCATTGATCTTTGGCCGCAAGATGTTGAAAAGACCATTTTCTTCCAGCACGGCTTCGCTGGCGTCGCCGAATCCTGGGAATGGCAGTTGGCGCATTTCGCCAATCAATATCGGGTCATCGCTCCCGATCTGCGCGGTCATGGACAGAGCGACGCGCCTCACAGCAAGTATTCGATGCCGGAATTAATACAAGACATGCACGATATTGTAGAGACGCTTAACCTGCCCAAACAATTTGTGCTTGCCGGCCATTCCTTTGGCGGCGCCATCTGCATAGAGTTCGCCAATGCCTATCCCGAGCGGATCGCCAAGCTTGTTCTGGTGGCGAGCGCCGGCGAGTATCCGCTGCCAAAAATTGCTTCTGCGCTGTTTCGCATCCCAGTGCATATTGCTCTGCCATTTTGGCGCTACCGCCGCCGCTGGGACGCGGAATACCATGTGCTCAAGTCAATGTTTCACAACAACCTGCACGGCTGGCAAGCATGGTCTCAACTGCGAGACATCAAGAACGAAACCTTGGTCATCACGGGCGAGCGTGACAACTACTTTCCGCGCTACGTCTATGATGATGTCGCCAAATTGATTCCCGGCGCAGAGGCGCGCGATGTCGGTTCAGCTAAACACAAAGTGCAGTTGGAGCGCCATGAAGCGGTAAACCGGGCGATCGAGCGATTTGTCGAGGCGTCGCGGCGCAGCAGTTGGCGCTCCCTTTCCGCTTCTGACGCGCTCGCCAAGGGGCGCCCTTGGCTGGGGCACTACGACAAAGACATCCCGCATACGATACCCATTCCGCATCAGCCCTTATTTCGTTTCTTGGAAAGCGCGGCCGATTGGGCGCCCAGGCGCGCAGCCACCGTTTTCTATGGCAAGACATTAAGTTATCGTGAATTGGAAGGCAAGGTCAACCAGTTTGCGCATGGATTGCGCGAACTCGGCGTAAAGGTCGGTGATCGCGTACAAATCGTCTTGCCAAATACGCCGCAATTCATCATCGCCTATTACGCTATCTTGAAAATCGGGGCAGTTGTGGTCTTGTCAAATCCAGACGCGAACGCAGATTTGATCGTCGGTCATGTGCGTGAAACGGGCGCGAAGGTTGTGATTACGCTCAGCGCCTTCAGCAAGCTGGCGCAGTTGCTGCAAGGACAAACCGATGCCGAAACCTTGATCTTCACAGGGATCGGCAAGCACGTGACCACTAGCCGAGAGACGGGATTCGGGCGTCATAAGCGCGCCAGCTCCGAAGACGAAGCCCTTGCCCGGCGTATTGGGCGCTTCATGTCCGACATCATGGCTGGTCAAGACAATAAGCCGCCTGCGGCTGATGTCGCGCACACTGATCTGGCAGTTATTTCTTATACTAGCGGTACAACTGGCAAGCCAAGAGGCGTCTGCTTGACGCATCGCAATCTGGTGGCCAATGCGCTGCAAACACGCCATTGGATGCCCGAAATCGAATACGGCAACGAAATCGTGATGGCGGTCGTTCCTTTTGAGCATAGCTACGGGATGACGGCGGCTATGAACCTGCCGATTTTGATCGCGGCAAAAATAGTGATCATCTCCGTATTTGAGATGCAGCAAGTGCTGCAGCAGATCCGCCGCTACAAGCCGACATTGTTTCCAGGCGTGCCATCAATGTTCACACTGATCAATCACGCCAAAAATGTGCGACATTATGGCTTGGCCTCAATCAAAGCTTGCATCAGCGGCGCCGCGCCCTTGCCGGTTGAGGTGCAGGAAGCCTTCGAAAAGCTGACAAGAGGCCGCTTGGTGGAAGGCTATGGCTTAACCGAAGCGGGTCCCGTTACCCATTCGAATCCACTTTACGGTCTGCGCAAAGTCGGTTCGATCGGCGTACCGCTGCCCAATACCGATGCCAAAATCGTCGATCTGCTTACCGGCGAGGATTTGCCCAGCGGGCAAATTGGCGAGATGGTAGTCAAAGGCCCCCAGGTCATGAGCGGGTATTGGCGGGCGCAAGCCGAAGACGAATCCGTCGTGCGCGGCGGCTGGCTTCACACGGGCGATGTCGCCGTGATGGACGACGAGGGCTACTTCAAGATCATCAGCCGCAGACGCGATACCATCTTCACTGGCGATTACAGCGTCTACCCGCGCGATGTCGAAGAAGTGCTCTACGAACACAATAAGGTGCTGGAAGCGGCGGTGGTGGGCGTCGGACGTGAAGCTGGGTACCAGAAGATCAAGGCATTTGTTGTCCCCCGCCCGAACAGCAGTCTATCCAAGGAGGAATTGCTCAATCTTTGCAAACGACGTCTGGAAGAATACGCCGTGCCCTGGGAAATCGAGTTTCGCGAATCGCTGCCGCGTTCCTTCATCGGCAAAGTACTGCGCCGCGTTCTTCACGAAGAACACGATGTAATCTCGTGAGCCTAAGCGCGAGCGCCGAATATTCCCCATCCCGTTCGGCGCTCTGCACTATAATAGAATTTCGTGGCGCCAAAGAATTATTTCCACAAAGTAATGAAAATGACTGCGGTACGAAAGATCATGCCAAAATATTCGAAAAGCTGTGTGGGCGCGCCGGTGGCTCGCCCGCTCTTGCCCCATATTCCCAATCAGTATGCGCATGTCTAACTTGATAGCGCTGAGTTTTTCTGTTCCAGCAAATGAAATGACTGTGACTTAGATTGATGGCGACGCTGCCGCTCTTCCCGCTAAATACAGTGCTGTTTCCCGGCATGCAGCTTAAACTGCATATCTTTGAAGAGCGCTACAAGCTGATGATCAACAGTTGCATTGAATCCAACGAACCCTTTGGCGTGGTACTGATAAAAGAAGGGCGGGAAGCATTTGACCCGATTGCAATTCCTAGCGCCGTCGGATGCACTGCGGCGATCAGCGATGTGCAACGTCTGCCACTGGGCAGGATGAATATAACCGCAGTCGGTCAAAGGCGATTTCACATCAAAGGCATTGACCGTAGCAAGCCCTATTTGCGCGGCAATGTCGAGTTCTTTTTTCCAGCCGATGACAAGCCTGAGTTGGTAAACCGGTACTGCAGCTTCCTGCGCCCACTTGTTATTCGTTATTTGCAAGCGCTGGCCTCAAAGGAAAACGCCAGCTTTGACCCGGAACAGATACCGCATCGGCCGCGTTCAATTGCGCAGATCGCATCAATTCTCTTGCAAACGGACAATGCGCAGAAGCAAGAACTTCTCGCTATGCAAAGTCTTTCTCGGCTACTCCGCGCCCTCGTTGAAATCTACCGATTGGAAACTCTTTTGCTGACAGTGCGGATGTCGCCGCCGGACCAAGACTTCAATATCGGGCCCTTCTCTAGCAACTGAAGCGGGCTGAACAGCGTATTCTTCGCGTGATACCATGTACATCCCGACCGCGTGATATCGGCAGCACCCCTTATAATAAGCGCAGCGCCGAGGTCTAAGCCTTGAGAGACGCTCTAAGCATATTGCTAAAGGCACTCCTGCTCTTGCTATTCACGTCTCTCCTGCTGGAAATCGTGTTGCAATTGGTTTTCCCACATTTGCCAATGGCTATCATTAAATGGATGCCGCAGTATCAGGAACGTCTCGGTCATCGGCTCGTTACTGAGCACGGCGCGCGCGAGTTTCCCGCTGGACAGGCTGTAGAATATGAAGTTTCTCCACTCAGCGGCGACCTCTACGATCTGACTTGCATTAAACCAACCGATGCCCAACCGTTGGAACCTTATCACGTATCCTTTACGCGCGATCAGCATGGATTCCGCAATGACGAGCCTTGGCCAGACGATGTTGACCTGGTCGTGATTGGCGACTCTTTCACCGCGGCAGAATTGATTCAACGTCCGTTTTGGCAAGGCATTTCGGAATCCATGCTGAGCCTCGGCGCGCCTGGTACAGGCACTCTTGAGCAGCAGCGACTCTTCGATGCCTTCGCCTTGCCGCGCCAACCTGAGCTGGTGATTCTTGCCTTCTTCGCTGGCAACGACTTGAAGGACACAGCCAGGTTTGCCGAAATGCTGCGCGCCGGCATGAATCGGCATGACCTAGCGCACAGCGGCAAGAGTCCGCTGGACTATTCCGTCGTCTTTCGCCTCTTCCAATTCCTCAGCGAGACCACGACAGCCGAACCGGAAGCCGGTTGCCACTACCCAATGATGGCGCGTACCGATCCGCCCACGCCCCTGGCATTCTATCGAAAATTTCTCCCTCTACTGGGCATGGACAAGCAGTCCCTGCGAAACAGCGAGCAGTTTCAGCTGACGAAAACGAGCATCAGCGAAATGGCGGCCGCCCTTCAAGAGTTCGACGCAGAATTTTTACTAATGTATATTCCGCAGAAAGCCGAACTCTACTGGAATTACCTGGACGATGAGAGTAAACAGACGATTATTGATGTCGAGTCGCGTGATCGCCAACTGTCCGGTCTCCAGGATATCGATATGAATCTAAGCGTCCAGCGCGATACGATGCGCGATCTGGCGGAAGAGATCGGCGCGTCATTCCTGGACCTGACACCGTCGTTCGCCCAAGCCATCCGCTCCGGACAATCGCCCTATTTCTTCGCTGACACCCACTGGAACCAAGTCGGTCACGATATCGCCCGAAACGCCTTGCTCGACTTTCTGAATCAGTCTAATCTAAACGAGTAATCTGAGCGGTTCCGCGGCTATCGGTTTTTATTTAATTTGACCCGTTTTCACCATCGCTCGGGAGCGTGAACTTGAAGAAACTGATAAAGATCGCCTGGGAACGGTTCAGCGTGAATTCGGCGATAGTCGCCGATCTCAATGGACGGTTCATCGCGACTGCATTCTACTTTTCGATCATGGCGCCTTTCGGCCTGCTATCCGCAATCTTTATGGACCCGCTTCGCAGAAAAAAGGGCGCCCCCAGCTGGTCGAAACGCGAGCCAATGCCAACCGATATTCCTTCCGCGAGAGAACAAGGCTAGCGATGTACATTCTTGGCATATCGGCTTTTTACCATGATTCTGCCGCCGCCCTGCTCCACGAAGGCGAGCTGATCGCCGCCGCCATGGAAGAACGCTTCTCGCGCGTAAAACACGACAGTGGCTTTCCGCAGCTGGCGGCTGATTTTTGCCTGCAAGAAGCCGGCATCACGTCAAGAGAACTGGAATACGTCGTATTTTATGAAAAGCCACTGCAGAAGTTCGAGCGCATCCTGCAGACCACGCTGAATACATTCCCGCGGTCATCGGGACTATGGCGCGAGTCCATGATGACCTGGCTGAGCGACAAGTTGTGGGCGCGCAGTCATATCGCCCGCGGCCTTGGTGTTCCCTACGACAAGATCCTTTTCTGCGACCACCATATGAGCCACGCCGCCAGCGCGTTTTATGCCTGCCCTTTCAAAGACGCCGCCATCTTGACGGTCGACGGCGTCGGCGAATGGACCACGACGACGCTGGGCGTCGGCAAGAGCTCGCTTGGCAAAGACGCAGGTGAGCCGCCTTCGATCGAACTCTTTGAAGAGCAGCGATTCCCGCATTCGCTTGGGCTGCTTTACTCCACTTTCACCGCCTGGCTAGGCTTCCGCGTCAACAACGGCGAATACAAAGTGATGGGAATGAGCCCTTATGGTTCCCCGCGCTATCTGGACAAGATTCACCAGGTCGCCTCCGCCAATGACGGGACCGGCGCCTTCAGGCTCGATATGGATTATTTCGACTTCCATCGTTCTACTACGCAGAGCTATAGCGGCAAATTCCTCGAGCTATTTGGCGAGAAACGCAATGATGAATCCGAATTCTTCACCATGGGCACCAATCCGGAGCGCTGGGCCGAGCGCAAAGCGATGGAGGCCAATCAGTATTATGCCGATGTGGCCGCCAGCATTCAGCAATTCACCGAAGATACCCTAATCAAGATCGCTAACCATTTGCATCGGCGCACCGGCATGAACAAGCTAGTGATGGCGGGCGGCGTCGCCTTGAATACGAAGGCGAACTGGCGCGTACTGAACGAAACGCCCTTTGAAGAACTCTGGATACAGCCCGCGGCCGGCGACGATGGCGGCGCGCTCGGGGCGGCGCTGTGGGCTTGGCACACGCTCTTGGGGAAGCCCAGGCGATGGGCGCAAGAACACGCCTACTTTGGCCGCTGTTACAGCGACGACGAATGTCGCGCTTTTCTGGACGAAGAGGAACTAAAGTACGAATCCTTCGGCGATGAGAACAAACTGACAGAAACCATTGTAGACGCGCTAACCTGCCAACAGGTAATCGGCTTTCATCAGGGCCGCTTCGAATGGGGTCCGCGCGCCTTGGGAAACCGCAGCATCCTCGCCGATCCACGCGGCGCCGACATGAAAGAAATCGTCAATACGAAGATCAAGTTTCGCGAACCGTTTCGGCCCTTTGCGCCGGTGGTATTGCGCGAGCGCGCGCCCGAATATTTCGATTACCCCCAAGTGGCCGATCACGACTCGCCGCGGTATATGCTAATGGTGGCGCCCATTAAAGAAGACAAGCAGACCGAAATCCACGCCGTCAACCACGAAGGAACCGGACGCCTTCAATCCATCGATCGCGAGACCAATTCCAGATATTACGACATCGTAGAGCTATTCGGCGAAGCGACCGGTGTCCCGATCGTGCTTAATACATCATTTAATCTGCGGGGCGAGCCCATTGTCAACACCCCGCGCGAAGCCTACAATACTTTCCGCAACAGCGACATCGACATGCTCGTGCTGGGCAGGCACGTAGTTCGCAAAGCCACCTGAGGCCTAACCGCCCAAATAGGAGACATCATGACGACAAAAGAAAAACATCGCGCGGACGGGCCGAGCGCCATGGAAGATTTCTTCATGCGTTTGGGTGTGCTTGGCGAGCTGCTGGCATTCCTCTGGAAGCGCAAACTCTATTGGATGCTGCCAATGGTGATTACGCTGCTGGTCTTCGCCCTTCTGATTATGCTTGGCAGCTCGACGCCGGCCGGCGCCTTTATCTATACGCTGTTTTAGGCATAGCGCCCGAACGGCAGGACACCAATGGAACTTTCCCTAATCAAACCGCTGACATTGCTGGCGCTGGCCGCGATAGTTTTGCGCCTGGGTCTCTTGGTGCATCGGCGGTCTGACGCGGACAAGCCGATCCATGGCGGCGCGCTTTCGCAAATGCTGAACTTTCTCTCGGGACTCTGCTTCGTTGCCATCCTGCCTACGGTATGCCTAAGCGTACTGATTCTCCACCCCGAAGCGGTGAGATTCGCCGGAATCACCTGGCATCCGATTCTCTTCATCGTCCTCGCGCTTGGATTGGGCAGCTTCGCCTTCGCGTTGCTTCACGCGGCTTTTGAACGCGCTCCCTTGCAGCGAGCGCAGCAAGAAGCCGATGCCATCAAGGCGCGCGGCTGGACCGAGCAGGACGCCAAAACGTCCGGTCTGTAACTCTCAATTTGACGGGCTAAATGTCGAGGTTGCGGACCAGCTTGGCGCGTCGCTGAATGAAGCGGCGTCGCGGCTCCACGTTGACGCCCATCAGCTCGTCGAATACTTTGTCGGCATCGACAGCATCTTCAATCGTCACTTGCAGCAGAGTGCGCGACTCCGGGTCCATCGTCGTTTCCCACAGTTGATCCGGATTCATCTCGCCCAAACCTTTGTAGCGTTGAATTGTGACCTTGTCTGGATTCTTGAATAGTTGCATCGACTGCTCTAGCAACTTTTCGTCGGCAACGCCGCCACGCGGATAGACCCACTCCATTTGCTTGCCATTCTTCAAGGAAAAGATCGGTGGCTGCGCAATGTACAAATGTCCCTCCTGCACAAGTTCCGGCATGTGCCGGAAGAAGAATGTCAGCAGCAAAGTACGTATGTGACTCCCATCCACATCGGCGTCAGTCATGATAATGACTTTGCCATATCGCAAGCGCTCTACCGTCATCTCTTCATGTATGCCCGTGCCCAGCGCTGAAATCAGCGCCTTGATTTCGTTGTTGTCGAGGATTTTATCGATGCGCGCCCGCTCCGTGTTCAGGATTTTGCCGCGCAGGGGCAAGATCGCCTGGTAATGCCGATCACGTCCTTGCTTGGCGCTGCCGCCGGCCGAGTCGCCCTCCACGATATAGATCTCGGCGTCCTCGCCCCGTTCCGAGCAATCAGCCAGCTTGCCGGGCAAGGTGCTGCTTTCGAGCAAGCTTGGACCGCTGCGCACAAGATCGCGCGCTTTCTTCGCCGCTTCGCGAGCGCGTTTGCTCGTCAAACACTTGTCGACAATTCGCCGCGCTTCCCGCGTATTCATCTCGAGAAACTCGTTGAACGCCTCCGTAACCACTTGCGATACCGCCCCCTGCACCTCCGGGTTGAGCAGCTTGACCTTGGTTTGGCTCTCAAATTGGGGATCAGGATGCTTGATGCTGACGATCGCCGTCAGACCTTCCAGCGTATCATTGCCGGAGAAGTTGCCGTCCTTGTCTTTCAGCAGCCCCGCCTTTCGAGCGTAACGGTTGATCACTCCGGTGATTGATGAGCGCAGCCCGGTGATATGTGTGCCGCCATCCGGCGTATTGATCGTATTGGTAAAGGCGAGTTCCGTTGTGGTTGCCACGTCAGCGTATTGAAACGCGACCTCGACGCCAATTTTATACGGATTCTCGTTGCGGTCGAAATACTCGACTTCTCGCTCCACATGGATGATATTGTGAATGGATTTCCGGTTTCGGTTTAGATAGCGCACGAAGGAACGAAGGCCGCCGTCGAAATAGAAGGTCGCCTCCCGCGCGATGGGCTTTGCGCGCTCATCCCTGAGGCCTATCGTCACCTTGCGCGTTACGAAAGCCATCTCGCGGAATCTCGTCATCAATGTGCTGAAACTGAATTCGTTTTCCTCGAGAATGGTGAAATCAGGCACAAAAGTGATTTCTGTGCCAGTCTCCTCGCCGTCCTTGAGCTTTCTGCTTTTTCGCACTCTAGCAGTCGGGATGCCCGCCTCATAGGACTGCTTCCAGACATGACCGTCGCGGCGAATGGTCGCCGTCAATGATGCGGAAAGCGCGTTAACCGCCGAAACGCCAACGCCATGCAACCCGCCACTCACCTTATAGGCTTCGTTATCGAACTTGCCGCCCGAGCCAACTTCCGTCATTACCACTTCAAGAGCCGATTTTCCGCTCCCGTGTTTATCTACCGGAATCCCGACGCCATTGTCCCGGATTGTAGCCGAGCCGTCTTCGTGAAGAGTCACGGAAATGGAATCACAGCGGCCGGCAAGCGCCTCGTCTATCGAATTGTCTACCACCTCGTATATTAGGTGATGCAAAGCTCGCGCGTCGGTGCCGCCAACATACATGCCGGGGCGGCGCCTTATGTGTTCGCGCGGGTCCAACTTTTGGATGTTGCTTGCGTCGTACTCACGCTCCTGTTGAGCGACAAGATCACGATCCTTAGCCATTAATTCTCCTGACGTACCCGTCTATTGCTAGCGATTGACCACGACGATTACGCAACATTTACGCCGCAAAATGTCGCTGTTTCCGACTGTTCCACATGACGTGTAAACCTATGCAAATTATACAGCAGCGTTGGCTTTCAGACAATCCGCAGCGGCAGCAAATAGGGGGTAGCGCCATTGACTTCGCAGGCGGTCAAACATAGAATCGGAGCCAATGCCTCTGTAGCTCAGCGGACAGAGCACCGGTCTTCTAAACCGTTGGTCGCAGGTTCGAGTCCTGCCAGGGGCGACTCCTTCTTGCCGCTACCGAATGGCGCTCAAATCTAAGCGGTAATGTCGCCAAATAGCTGTCGGATTTGGGGGCTCAACGCCCTTCTTTTCGACTTTGCCCAGCGCTCAAGTTTGCGGAAATGAGCCACTGCCTCGGCGCGTCTGCCCAACCGTACATATAGACGCAAAAGCTTGAGATGATTCTCTTGACGGTTGAAATCGGTGTCGATGGCGCGCGTCAGCATGTGCAACGCCAATTCGTAACTCTCGCGCTCTTCCCATATTCTGGCAATATTCTCCAGGGCTTCCACATAAGCAAATTCGTAAGCGCCTCGACGTTCCTGAATCCACGGCTCATTGTGACCTTGCAGGAAAGGACCGCGATACAGTTTGGCCACATGCTGCCAGAGTTCAAACGGGTCGTCAGGATGTCCATGCCGTCCCTCCAGCAGCGCTTCGACGAATTCAAAGGCATCGAAATAAAACGGTATGCCCGCGGCAACACGATAGTATTTGCCATCATGCGCCAATACATCGGCGCCCACCGCCTTGTGAAGGCGCCTCTTCGTCACATGAAAGACGTTCACCGCCTGATCGATATTCAGTTTTGGCCAGAAAGTCTCACAGATTTGGTTGCGCGTCACCTCGGGGCGGTCCATCGCGAAGAAAAGCAATAGGCGCGGTAGATGTCCTTCCCAATGATCGACAAGATAGTCGTCACGGAAAACATATCCGGGACCCAACGAAAGTACCTTTAGGCTGGCATCAGTAGCGTTGCGACTGCCGTATAAGTTCTCTCGCACGATCTGCTCATCCCGCACGATTACAGCGTGACGCTTGGCGATCATCGCGAGCCAAGGCATGCGTGGAAGCGTGCGTCCATTCAACACGATCTTGCAGCGCTTGGGAGCATAATGGGACAGTCGCTCAACAAATCGCAGCACGTCGTCGGCCAAGTCGGCGCGATCAAACTCATCAAATACCAGCCAGAATTCGCCTTCCGCGACTTCCATCAGTTCAGCGATGAATGTACGCAGAATCGACTCCATGTGCCTAAACGGATCATCCAATACGTTCTTGGGCAGCAGGTTCATCTGTCGGCCAAATGTCACATGCTGTCGCGACAAACTGCTCGTAATTCCGGTTAGGAAACTCCGCAGATTAATGTCGTCGATATCCAGCGCGTAGTAGAAGGTGGATACTTGGTCGTCTCCCAGCAATTTGGCCATGATTAAAGAACGCAAAGGACTCTGCGGATGCAGCAAAATAATCTTGGAATCGCCCGCCACGCGAAGGAATTCCGCGTATGCGGAATGTGTCTGTTCAGCAATAACCATCAGTTTTTCTTGACAATCCCTTCTTGCCCCGCGCGAGCGCCTCAGCAAAACAGCTAGCCTATGCTTGGCTGGTCCAGTCTATACCCTTTCGAGATTCAGAAACGACGATCAATAACGCGACCGCTCTAGCAAATCTCTCAGCGAGAAATGCGGCGCCGGACCCAAATCTCATGCGCTCTCCACGTCCATACGAACCAGCTCCCGCCTTAGCGTCTTTCCGATAGCCGTTTTCGGCAATTCGGCGATGAAATCGATTCGCCTTGGGATCTCATATGGCGCAAGCTTATCCTCCAGGAATGCGATTACCGCGTCCGCCGTAAGAGACTCGGCAGGTTTCAAAACGATCCAGGCTTTCAGCGCCTCTTGTCCTTCGCGCTCCGGATGAGGGATCGCCGCCACCCCAACTTCCAAAACGGCCGGATGAGAAGAAATGGCGTTTTCTACCGTTGTCGGATACACGTTAAATCCGCCAATCAGCGCCATGTCCTTCTTTCTATCAACAATGTAGAAGTAGCCGTCTTCATCCATGCGCGCGATATCGCCAGTGTACAGCCAGCGCTTGCCATCCTTCTCTCGCAGCGCATCCCGCGTTTCTTCCAACATGCCATGATAACCAGCCATGATGTTCGGTCCCGCCATTAGCAATTCGCCCACTTCGCCGACCGGAACATCCGTTTCGCCGTCCTCCAGGCTGACGATGCGCATATCCATGTCCGGCAGCGGCAAGCCGATTGACGCCGGTCGATTCTCCTTGTAAACCGGATTGACATGGGTCGCTGTCGGCGCTTCGCTCATGCCGAAGCCTTCGCGCACCGAGCCACCGGAAAGGCGCTCGAATTCGGACTTGGTCGCCTCGGGCAGTGGCGCCGATCCGCTCAGGCAGAGTTGCAACGAACTCAAGTCGATCTCACCACTTCGCACCTTCGCGTGATTATTGATCGCGTTATAAAGAGCGGGCACACCGGGGAAGAGCGTCGTTCGGAATACCTCAATATTGCCAAGAACATCATCAATATCCCGGGGATTCGGCGCCAGAACGACCTTGCAGCCGCGGTAGACACTGGTGCTGACCACGACGACCAATCCGTAAACATGGAAAAAGGGAACCGCCCCTAAGAATACATGCTCCTCGGCCGGCATCTCCAGCAAATCCAGAAAGCTTTCCGTCTGCAGCATATTCGCCACTAGCGCGCGATGCTTGGACATCGCCGCCTTTGAAACGCCGGTCGTTCCGCCTGTGTACTGGAATATCGCCAAGTCGTCGGGCTGAACTTGAACGTTCGCCTGCTTGCCATCGTATTGGTTCAGCAAATCTTGAAACCAGTAGTCGCCCGCCTGTACATCCTCCAGGTAATGGCCGTCCTTCTTCTCTCTAGCGATCGTGAAAAGCAACTTTGCCAGCGGCGGCAAATATTCCTTTATATTGGCGACAATCACAGTCTTAACCTTGGTCCGCGGCTGAATCTCCTTTACCAGGTCGTAGAACAGCGTCATCGCCAGTACGAATTCCGCGCCGCAGTCGTTGATCTGATGAGCCATCCTTTCAGCGGGATAAGTCGGGTTCGTCGCGGCCACTACGCCGCCGGCTTTTAGAATGCCGTAAAAGCTAATGACAAATGCGACCGAATTGGGCATAACAATCGCGACGCGATCACTTTTTTTCAGCCCCAATTCAACCAGCGCCGCGGCGAGCGCATCAGATGCCCGGTCCAACTCTTCATACGTGATTGACCGGCTAATGCGTCCAATCAATGGCAGATCCGCCGGCGTAATGAAAGCGGTATTATGGGGAATGCGAACGCGAGTGTCTTTTAAGAACTGATGAAGTGGAATCTCCGGAATCTCGACCGAAGCGGGTATACCCACATCGTAGCTCTTGATCCACGGTCTATCAGCATACGTCACCATTTGCCAATGCCCCCGCCATTTGCGTTTCATTGCACATTCAATAAGTATAACTTGTTTCTTAGACGATACGAAACATTTCGCGATATTGCCATACGGATGTGATTGGCTTCAAGCAGTGGCTGTGAGAAATGTCAGTCTAGCTGGAAACGCAGTGGGCTAATGTCTATGCTTTGCGTCGTCGATCGCGCTGACAATTAGTCATATCCAAACAATTACAATAATAGCAAGAATAATCTAGTGGGCTGCCGGCATACGACCTATGTTGGTGGATTTAGCCAAGATTGCCAGGCTTCAGGAACGCGCGTCACCTCGCCCAACGCATTCAAGCAGATGAGCTTGAGAGTAGATTCAAACATGACCTCGTCGCTCTGCCCGTCGACGATTTCGCATCCGAATGTAATAGTGCGACTCTTGAATTGATGAATCCAGGTCTTCACCGTCACCTTTTGATCATAGCGAGCCGCCCGCCTGTATTTGGCTTTGAGTTCGGCCGCCGCCAGGAAGTATCCCGCCTTCTCAATTTCGGCATAACTCCAACCATGCTCGCGTATGTAGGCGCTGCGTCCTTCTTCAAACCAGACCAGATACACGGCGTGATGAACGACGCCCATACTATCGGTTTCGGCATAGCGCACATGAAACTTTGTTTCGCTGACGAAGCAATCCCTTGACAATGCCCGCTATCCTTTGTTGCGCGGTCGGCACTAGTCTAACGCCCGAATGTGGCGCTACACAAGCATTGAAAACTGACACAAATGTGCAAGACTAGGCGCGGTAGCAAAAGATAAAAGGCTGAATATGTCCCGAGCAATAAAGATAATCTTCATCGCGCTGCTTACCTTAGTGAGTGCCGCCGTCGTGTATTCGCAACCCAGTTTCGATCCCTATGCCGATATAGCAAAATCGCGCGCTGAAGACGGCGCCTTCGTTCTCGGTGATCCGGAAGCCGAAGTCAAACTGATCGAATTCTCGGACTTTCTCTGCACCAGCTGTCAGAATTACAAGCCGATTGTCGAAACTTTCATTAAAGATTATGTCGAAACTGGGCAAGCCCAGTTTGAATATCGCATCTATCCGGTAATCGACCCCGTGCTTTCAGTCCGCAGCGCGAGCCTGGTGGAATGCGCCGATACCCTGCGCCCGGGTCAGTTTTGGCGCGCGCACGATCTGATGTTCGAGCTCGTGTCGACGCGAGGATACACCGACGATTCCATAGCCGAGTTCGCCGATGAACTCCAACTTGAAGCCGCTGCGCTCTCGGACTGTGCGGAAAATGCTGGCCAGCACGCGATTGACGCCAGGTTTGGTCTGTCCTTGGGCGCGAGCGCGACGCCATCGCTCTTCGTCAAGTACGGTGACTCTGCGCCAATACCGATCGCTTTAGCCCTGCCGGAACACCACTTTGCCATCGTAAACGCTATACGGCCGAATTCGACCGATCCGGTTCAAATCAAGCAGGGACGTTATGCCGGGCTCGAGACCTTTCGGCGCGCCGATGGAGGCTTCGTCCTTGGCTCGCCCGATGCGCCAATCACCATCGTCGCTTTTGAAGATTTCCTCTGCCCCCATTGCCAGAATTACCAATCTACCGCAGATACTTTTGTCAAGGAGTATGTGCGAACGGGCGCGGCGCAGTTTGAATTCCGGCTCTATCCCCTAGTCAATCCACAGTATTCGACCGTTTTCGCAAAAACCGCGGAATGCGTCGCTGCGCAAAACTTGACTCGGTTCTGGGATGCTCACGATCTGCTCTTTGAATTTGCGCGCCGTGGAGCCTTGGACGATGTAACAGGTAGAACGGCCGACCTGCTCGACCTGGATGAAGACGCGCTGAACGGTTGCTTGGATCGCTCCATCCAGTTTCTCGTTGACACGCAGCTTGGGCAGACTGCCTTCGTCTCCGGTACGCCGGCGGTACGCGCCCGCAGGAATGGCGGCGCGCTTGAACTCATCTATCTCGGTGAACAACCCATCGATCGCGGGGCGCCAACGATCTTTCAACTGCGTTCGCTGATGGAGGGCGAGGGCGAGATCACGATTGGTTCACCGCAAGCTTCGCTAATCAATGAACGCTTCCTGGAAGATACGAGCCTGCTGACAGGCGAACCCTGCGGGCCGCCCTGCTGGCAGGGTATCATTCCCGGACTGTCGACGCTTGCTGATGCGCTGGACATTGTAAATGCACTGGACGGAATCATAGTGATGCAACAAGCCGAGGGCGCCTTTCAATTCGGTAAAGCTGATAGCCCCCCCTGCTGCCAGATTTCAGCCGACGAGACTCAGGTTGTGTCCGCGATCATTCTCCAGTTTGCGCCCGAGATGACAATCGGCGAAGCGCTTGAGAAACTTGGCGAGCCGCTATTCTTCCGAGGGCAACCCTATACGAAGAGTGAGGCGATTTTGTGGTTTTACTATCCTGATCAATTCACGATGATTCAGGTCATCGTTCCCGGGGTAGAAGGCAATCTGGATGCCAGCTCGCCGCTGGTCGCCGCTTATTACTTGACCAAACTTGATATGTCAGACGCGCTGGAAGCTGGAACTTTCACTCCCTGGAAGGGCTATGTCTCTTATCGGGAATTCACTGAATCATGATGCGCGCACTGGGCAGGATTTGAGTCAACGCGGCTGATGACGCTCCCGCAGCCGCTGCTTCACGTCGTCTAGCGATAGGTCCAATTCCGCCATCAGCACCAGCGTGTGATAAAACAGATCAGCCAATTCGTCAATTTGCTCGTCTCTGCTCTGACGCAAAGCGGCTATAAGCACTTCCACCGCCTCTTCGCCGACCTTTTGCGCGATCTTCTCGCGCCCGTCTGCAAACAGTCGGTTCGTGTAGCTGCCCGCGACCGGATTACTCTGCCGATCGCGAATGAGCGCTTCCAACCGCTCCAGCATATCGTCCACCGCTACCTTCCTCTCAGCATCGCTTGGGCTCGGCAATGAACTCCTCGAGATCGCGGAAGAAACAGCTGACCGCTCCGGTATGGCAGGTAGGTCCCGCCGGCTCGGCAAGCAGCAAAATCGCATCGGCGTCACAATCGATTCGAATATCCTGTACGCGGAGCGTATTGCCAGACGTCTCGCCTTTCCGCCACAACTCGCTTCGGCTGCGGCTCCAAAATACCGCCTGCCCCAACTCGAGTGTGCGATTAAGCGCTTCCGCATTCATGAACGCCAACATGAGCACTTCGCGCGTGTGCGCGTCCTGCACGATCGCCGGAACCAATCCTTGCTCGTTCCATTTGATCGCCGCAATCGCCGCCTGTTCAAGCCTCATCCAGTTTCTCCCATCCGCTAAGGCGTACCGGCACATCACAACCATGCAAATGCTTCTTGAGTTCGCCGACGCGCAATTCGTTGAAATGAAACAGACTGGCGGCGAGCGCGGCATCGGCGCCGCCTTCTTGCAGCGCCTCGCGAAAATGTTCCTTATTGCCGGCGCCTCCCGAAGCGATTACCGGAATCGACACCGCATCGGCGACCGCCTGTGTCATTTCAAGATCGTAGCCGGATTTGGTTCCGTCCTTGTCCATGCTCGTCAGCAGGATTTCTCCAGCGCCGCGGTCTTCCACCTCTTTCGCCCAGGATACCGCCTCTTTGTCCGTCGGAATTCGTCCGCCGTTGATATGCACTACCCATTTGCCCGCTACCCGGCGGGGATCGATGGCGACTACGATGCACTGGCTGCCAAAGCCCCAGGCGCCAGCGCTAATGAGTTCCGGATCGCGCACAGCGGCGCTATTGATGGAGACTTTGTCGGCGCCCGCGAGCAAGGTATCGCGAATATCGTGAATCGTGCGGATGCCACCGCCAACGCAATAGGGGATAAATATGCTGTCCGCCACCCGCCGGACCATATCGAGCACCGTCGCTCGCGCCTCGTGCGACGCGGTGATATCGAGAAACACCAGCTCATCAGCCCCTTCCCGATCGTAGATCACCGCCTGCTCAACCGGATCACCGGCATCGCGCAGATTGACGAAATTCACGCCCTTTACCACGCGCCCATTTAGCACATCCAAACAGGGAATGATTCGTTTAGCCAGCATAGTCAGTCTCGCCTCGCCGCGTCCAGCGCTTCCGCCAATGTAAACCGCTTCTGATACAAAGCCATGCCGATGATGGCGCCGGCCACAAAGCCACTCGACGCCAGCTGCTGAATCTCCGAAACCTGGCTGACGCCGCCGGAAGCGATGACCTGCAATCCAGTCTCCTGCGCCAGCGCCACCGTTCCGGCGACATTTACGCCGCGCATGCCGCCATCACGTTGGACATCCGTATAAAGCGCATGCCTCGCCCCGAGCTCGTAAAGCCGCGCGCCCAGTGCGGCAGGCTTATGCGCCGACGACTCGGTCCAGCCATGGCTGACTACTTTGCCATCCCTTGCATCCAGCGCCACACAGATCGCTTCAGCGCCGAAAAGCGCCACCGCCTCAGCCACAGATTCCGGCTCGCGCACAGCCATCGTGCCGATGACTATTCGGCTTGCGCCCGTGTCCCATGCCTGGCGAAGGGCGGCCATATCGCGCAATCCGCCGGTATACTGCACTTGCGCGTCCAGCTTCGCCACTTTTTCCAGAATGCCCAGGTTTTCGCTTTCACTGTCAAAGGCGCCATCCAAATTCACCATGTGCAGCCAACGCGCGCCTTGATCAATCCATGACTGCGCGGTCGCAACCGGATCGTCACTGAATACAGTCTGCCGCTTTGGGTCGCCTTCGCGAAGGCGGACGACCTTGCCGCCTCGCAGATCAATCGCCGGATAGATGATCATCGGCCGCTCCTAGATGCGCAGAAAATTCGCCAGAATCCGCAGCCCGATCTTCTGGCTCTTTTCCGGATGAAATTGCATGCCGTAGATATTGCCCCGCTGCACAAAAGCAGCAAATTCCACACCATAATCCACGGAAGCCACCACCGTATTGCCATCAGTCGGCGCGCAATAATAGCTGTGAACGAAGTACACATAGTTCTCTTCATCCAAGCCCTTTAACAGTTCAGACTCACGGCGGATGTTTAGCTGATTCCAGCCCATATGCGGCACTTTGCGATCGGCGAATTGCGGAAACCGCACTACGCGTCCGCCAAGAATGCCGAGCCCCGGGTGCTCGCCCATCTCTTCGCCGACCTCATACAGCATTTGCATGCCGACGCAGATTCCCAGATAAGGAACGCCGGCCGCCAGCGCATTCCTCAGCGGTTCGACCAGGTTCTGCTTTCGCATCTGCTCCATACAGGCGCCAAACGCGCCGACTCCGGGCAGGATAATCTTTTCCGCCCCTTCCAATTCATCCGGCTGGCGCGCCAAACGCATATCGCAGGCGCGCAAATGCTTCAAGGCGTGCAAGACGCTGCGCAAGTTTCCCGCGCCGTAGTCGATCACCGCCAGCATAGACATCCCCTTACACAAAAAAACCTCGCGTCAGAGCGAGGCAATACGGCTAATGCAATAACGTGAAGATCAGGCGCCGCGCATCGCTCTGGCATGGTCGAAACGGTGATGGTGATGCAAACTAACAGTATTCATCGGGCGCGCCTTATCTGCTGTGGCGCTCAGTATAAGCTCGCAAACTTTGACTGTCAATACAGTACTTGCGCCAAAGCCGGGCGTCACAATTGAAGCTCAACGGCGGAAATGCTATAATCGCTCCAATCCGAAATCTTTGCCACCGGTCTGTGGCGATCGGAGAATGGGCAATGGAGATTAATCAACTCGCCAGCATGATCGAATGGCTGGATGAAGAGCGCCGCCGCGACAAGGCGCTAATCGCCACGCTTGAAGAGCGCTTGGCGCAGCAGTCAGCTTCGGTCATCACCATGCAGCGCCGTGTCAATACTGTCGAATCCGACCAGGCGATGATCAAGCAGGAAGCGTTGCCGGCGAACAAAGAACACGACATCATTGAACAGGTTCGCCAGGACATGGAGCAGATGCTCGAAAATGCCGAAGCGCGCCGTCTCACCGCCGAGCGCGAAGCGGAACGCCGTCTCCAATTGCAGCGCGAAAACATCCAGCGGGCGGTGGCCGATTTGAGCGAGAAAGCCGACCGCCTCGAGCGGCAGTTGGCCAATATAAGCGACCTGCAAACGGAAGGCGATCGCCTGACAAGCGCCATGCGACTGCTCAACCAGGAAGTTGACGACCTGACAAAGAAGCTGGAAGGTCCCGACCGACGCCTGAGCTTTCTGGAAGAACAGCGGCGCACCGACGCTCGGCGGCTCGCCGAGATCGAGTCCGAACTACCCGAATACAAGAAGTCGGTCGATGGCTTGCAGCCAAAGCTCTCGCTGCTTGAAGATATGTCTGTCCGAAACGAGCGCCGTATCCAGGACTTCAATAATGTGGACCGCGAACGCCGCGACCAGATTCAGCAATTCATCGACCAGCAGCAGTTGATTGTGCAGCAGCGTGATCAGCAGCTCTCGGATCTGACCAAGCGCTTTGGCGTTCATGATGAGGAGCTTCAAAAGAATATCGAGCGCTTTGAAGTCTGGGCGCAAGCCTACCGCGAGATGAAACGCATCGTCGATGACTTCAACCGAATCGGCGATCGTCTCGAGCGGCGCATCGGTGAAGCCTCAGAAATGCAGCGCTTAAGTGAAGAGCGTTTTCGCGAGGAATGGAACGATTGGCGAGACGAAGATCAGAAACGCTGGAAGCAGCTGACATTATCGAATGACGAAGTCTGGCGCAATCACGACCGCGAGTTCGGAAACTTTATCAAGCGCATCGACGCGGTCGAGGTCGGGATCCCCAGCCTGCGCAGCAATATCGAGCGGCTCTGGCGCCTGGAGCGCGCGCGCGCCGAACTCTACCGGGATCGCTATCAAGCCATGCTCCATGAATATGATGTGAGCGAGACAGCCGACGGCGTGAACTTCAATAGCCGCGCCGCCGCAGACCGGCTCGGCAGCGCCTAGCGTATGCGCGTCATCGGAACCGCCGGCCATGTTGACCACGGTAAATCTACGCTGGTTGAAAAGCTGAGCGGCATTAATCCGGATCGGCTCGCCGAAGAGCAGAGCCGTCAGATGACCATTGACCTGGGCTTCGCTTGGCTTGATCTGCCGGACGGAGAAACTCTCGGCATTGTAGATATGCCCGGCCACCGAGACTTCATCGAGAATATGCTTGCCGGCGTCGGCGGCATTGACGCTGCCCTGCTCGTCATCGCGGCCGACGAAGGCATCATGCCGCAGACGCGCGAGCATCTCGCCATCCTCCAGCTACTCGATATCCGCGACATCGTAATCGTAATCAGCAAGATTGATTTGATCGATGATCCGGAATGGATTGAATTGGTCAAACTCGAAATTGAAGACTTGCTTTCCCGGTCCCGCTTTGGCGACCATCCGCTGATCACCGTATCCGCGCATACCGGCGCCGGCATTGATAAGCTAATTGAGACGCTTCGCCATTTGCTTGCGAAGCTCCCCCAGCGCGTCGATTACCATCAACCGCGCCTGCCAGTCGACCGGATTTTCGCCGTCAGCGGATTCGGCGCCGTCGCCACTGGAACGCTTTCCGGCGGGAACCTATCGGTCGGCGACCACATCGAGTTGCAGCCCTCGGGCAAGGAGGGGCGCATTCGCGGACTGCAAAGTTACCGGCGCGAAGTCGAAACTGCTTATCCCGGCAGCCGCGTTGCCGTGAACATATCGGGCATCAGCAGGTCCGAGATTCAACGGGGCGATGTGCTGACCCATCCCGGGCAAATTCGCCCCACCCTGCTGGCTGATGCCCATTTCACCCAACTTGCCGATATCGAGCGTCCGTTGGCGCACAACGCTGAGGTTAAGGTTTTCTGCGGCGCCTCCGAGTCCATCGCCAATATACGCCTGCTTGACGACGATACCTTATCGCCCGGCGCCAATGGCTGGCTGCAAATTCGCCTGCGCGAACCCCTGCCTCTCTCCCGCGGCGACCGCTTCATCTTGCGTTATCCTTCGCCAGCCGAGACCATCGGCGGCGGCCTTATCATCAACCCGCATTCAGGTCGCCGGCACAAGCGATTTCAGCCGCAGATCATAAAGGAACTCGAGCTGCGCTTGAGCGGTTCGCCGGGTGAAAGGCTGGCGCTCGCCGCAAGGGGAGACTCGCCGCAAAAACTGAGCGACTTGCAGAAAAAACTCGGCTACAGTGATGACGAATTGACTATCGCTCTGACGGAAGCCCTAAGCAGCGGGCTGATTAAACGGCTCAATGCGCGGCAGTTTTGGGCATCCGAATCATGGCAGCAGTTGGTGGATTCCATCATGACCGCTCTGCGCAGTTTCCACGCGGCCAAGCCCTTGCGTCTGGGTATGCCCCGCCCAGAGCTGCAAAGCCGCCTGAACGTCAAGTTGAACCTATTAGACAGCGTCGTCGAACACGAAGACCATCTGACATTGGAGACCAACTTTGTCCGTCTGACTGGCCACGCGATCCGTTTCTCGTCAGAGCAAGATGAGCGGGCAAAGGGCGTCATGCAACTGCTGAAAGCGGAAGCCTATACGCCGCCCGCAATCGCCGAACTCAATCAGATTGCTGGCGAAGATGTGGTGCGCGCCCTGGCTGACTTGCGCCAGATCGTCCATGTCAATGACAGTATCGCCTTCGCCGCCGACAACTACGATCAACTCGTAGCCGAGATCCGGCGCCACATAAGCGAATTCGGCGAAATAGACGTCAAGACCCTGCGCGACAAGTCCGGCGCCTCGCGCAAATACGCCATCGCCGTGCTTGAACATCTAGACTCCCTCGGCATTACGCAGCGCGTCGGAGATGTGCGCATGCGAGGGCGCAACCTCTAAGTGATCCGGCGATCAATCAAGTAGCGCCGGCAAGAACCCGCCGACGAAAGCGTCTCCCAATCCGATTGTGGTGGCGTTCTGCTGGTCAACTTCGGCAACCGGTACGCAAAAGAGATTGTCGGCGCCTGCGGAATTGATAGCCTTAGCGAAGGCGGCAAATTGGTCGCGCGGCGCCGCGTTTTCGATTTCGCGATACTGCTCAAGCGTAAAGTCGTCACCAAAACGAAAGCGTGTCGTCGCCATAGTAACGCCGGCCTTCAGCGCAGTCGCGTAATGGCGTGCGCCTTCGCCGCAGGCCAGCGCCCAATGCCGCGTATGCACGACAATGGCGCGGGCTGGAATACGCCGTTGCAATTCAGTAACCGCAGCGCGAACCTCCGCCGCATCACCTAGCGCCAATGGACGTCCAAGATGATCTTGCAGCTCGTCTTCATTCATGCTGTAAACGCTTAGTCGCGGACTCAGCGCGCGATAAATCAACCGCCGAAAAGAGGGATCAAAATAACCGCCGTCTTCAAAATACACAGAAGCGCCGTCCGGCAGACGCTCAATCAGTCTTACTACCGACTCAAGCCGCTCGCTGAGCAGTCGCTTGTCCTGCATGGCGTTAAAGCCCGACACCAGTAGTACCTGCGCCTCCTCAATCAAGTCGGCGAAGTCGGGGTCAATTCGCATGGCGATTCTGTCAGCGTTGCAATGATAGATCAGTCGATTGGGCTGGCGCGCCAGTATGTCAATTTCATCCGCGCGCACCCGGTCGCCCGCTCCGAATTGCACAATCAAATGCGGATACATGCTGTCCTTCGCATTGCTGCACACATACGGGCTGTCCGCGGGAACGAGCCGGCGCGCGTGGTCATTCAATGTGATCAGATGCAGCGCCGATGTATAACCCAACTTCCGCATGGCGATGGCCGCGCGCGCCGATGTCCCGCCGAGCGTAACCGCCTTCTCAAATCGCGCCGCGAAGCCCTCAATGATCGCTGAGTCGCTGACGAACTGTTCTCCCCCTTCTCCCGTGCTTATGAAACCCAAAATGGAGACCAGCAGATCCCGCTCGGACTCGACTGCGCCGCGAATTCTTAGTTCGTCCGCCCGTATCCCGTAGCAGAGGACGAGCTCTTCGACTACCTCTCTATTCCAAACGATCTCGTAATCGACGTTATTGCAGAAGCCGAGCGCGATTCTTTCGCTCATACTTCTAATCCCCAAAAGTACGGTGCTGTAACGTTGCCGCTTTGCTTCAAATGCCCGTTTCCGTCAATAGAGCGCCGCCTTGCCAGACGTACTGAACAGGTCGAACTTCTGACGGCACACGACTTTCATCGCGTCGATGCAAGGGGGATATATGCTGCTCGGCTCGCGCAGTATTGGATTATTTAATACCTCGCGCGCTTTCAGATAGAAGGCGCTCTTCATATCAGCCGAAATGTTGATTTTGCAGATGCCCAAAGCCACCGCCTGCGCGATTTCTTCGTCCGGATTCCCCGAACCGCCGTGCAACACTAACGGGATATCGACCGTTGCGCTTATATCGCGGAGTAAATCCAGCCGGATTTCCGGTTTCATATCTTTTGGATAAAGCCCGTGCGATGTGCCAATCGCCACCGCCAGCGTATCCACATTGGTAGCGTCGACGAAATGCTTGACCTCGTCGGGATTAACAAATACCACCTCATCGGCGCCGGCCTCCGCCTCTTCATCGAGCTCGCCGATCGTGCCCAACTCGCCTTCTACCGAAACGTCCACAGCATGCGCCAACGCAGTAACTTGTCGACATGCGGCGATATTGTCTTCCAGCGGCAGCATTGATTTGTCGATCATCACCGACGTAAAACCGGCTCGAATCGCGCCCATGACCTGCTCCAGCGATGAACCATGATCCAGATGAATCACCACTGGCACTGAAGCTTCACGCGCCATCTCCAGCGCCATCGTAACGAAAGCCGTGCCTACAAAGGCAAGCTCATCAGGATGGATGGCGATGATGACCGGCGCCTCCGCCTCCTCCGCCGCCTCGATCGCGCCCGTTAGCAGCATATTGCTGCTGATGTTGTAAGCTGGCACAGCGAACTGGTTGGCGCGCGCAACCGTCAGTAGATCCCTCATGTTCAGTAACATAGTGGTTTCTGCATTCCTTTGATTGTTCAGTTTTCGCCGAGCGGATTTTAGCCCTTTACTGAGCCTGCGGACATACCCGCGATGAAATACCGCTGAAACAGGAGGAAAAGTATCAAGACTGGCAGCGAGCCCAATACGCTCAATGCCAGCATTTGGTTCCATTCAAAGGAATGCTGTCCCATGAGCAAATGGATGCCAATCGGAACCGTGCGCATGTCGTTGGTGCGCGTCAAGGTTAGCGCGAAGAGGAACTCGTTCCAGGCAAGCATAAAGGTATAAACGCCGACCGCCACAATCCCGGGCAGAGAAATCGGCACCAATATGCGCCATAAGGTGACAAAACTTCCGCCGCCGTCAATCATGACCGCCTCGTCCAGGTCGCGCGGAAGCGTATTGAAATAACCCGTCATCATGATAATGGCGTAGGACAGCGTGAAAACCATATAAGTGAGCACGAGCGCTGCGTATGAGTTGTAAATCCCCAGCCAGACAATTAATCCAAAATACGGAATCATCAGCGTGATCGGCGGCACCGACTGCACGCCAATGATGATCAGACTCAAGACTTTCTTAAAACGAAAGTCGTAGCGGCTTAAGCTGTAGCCCGCCAGGATACTGGTGATGACGGTGCAAATCGTCACCAGAATCGCAACAAGATAACTGTTGAAGAAGAAGCGCAGCTGCCCCGGATCGCTCAAGACAGCCTCATATGCCTGAAACGAAAATGACTCGTCGATCAGGGCCGGTGGATAAGCGAAAATCTCCAGGTTGGACTTGAAAGACGAAGACACCATCCAAAGCACCGGCAATCCGGCAAAACAAGCGCCCAGAATTAGCGCAATCCAGACCAGAATCTTCCTGATTAGAATCTGCCTGCGGCTTCCAATCATCTTATTCGTCCGCCATGCGCTGGCTGCGCACATAAAAGATCGCTACCAACGTGCATATTGCCAAGATCACCATCGCCGTCGCCGACGCTTCCGAATAATCATAAGAACTGAACGCTGCCTTATAGGTATAAGTACTCAGGACCTCGGTGTTGCGGCCGCCTCCCGTGGTCATCCAGACTAAAGTAAACTGGTGTATGGTCCAAATGAAATCAAGCAGCGCCAGGCTGATAATAATGGGTCTAAGCTGCGGAAGCGTAATATGCCAGAAAAGCTGCCAGGCATTGGCGCCATCGACCCGGCCCGCTTCATACAAATCATCCGGGATGCCCTGTAATCCAGCGAGAAAACTGACCAGGTAGAATGGGTAGCCAGACCAGATGTTGATGAAGGTCACCGAGTGAATCGCCAGCTTCCGGTCGCTCAGCCACTCTAACAGTTCCGGTATCAGCCCGACCTCAAGCAACACAAAATTGATGACACCATGCGGATTCATCAATAGACGCCAAAGAATGGCAATGATGGAAGCTGTGAATACCCAGGGAAGAATGTAAATGACGCGGAAAAACGCCTTTACATTAGCGCTGAGCAGCCGCGAATTCAGCAGCAACGCGAACGACAAGCCAATGATGAAATGCACAATGACGCTGGCCAGCGCGAAGTACAATGTGTTGCTCACCGCCGCGCGGAACTTGCGGTGCGTAAGCACTTCCTCATAGTTCTCCAATCCTACAAATACGGGCGGGTTTGGATTCACTATGACGTTATCAAATAAAGAATAGAGGAAAACCGTCACAATCGGTACGACGGTCAAAACCGCCAGCAAGAGAAGTGTCGGCGATAGGTAGGCGTAAGGTAAGAACTTGCGCTTGGTATGCTCCCGCATGAAACTCGCGGGTTCCTGGGTCTCGCCTGCTGTGCCAGCTACCATAGCGACTCCGCACTTCCTGAGGCGACCAGCAACCTTCGCCGGCCGCCTCAGTGCAGGAAACTAAGGAATCACGCTCGGTGGAAAGCTATGCGAAAATGTCTTCCCACTCGGCTTGCGCTTCATCCAGGAAGTCTTCCAGACTCATTTCGCCTTCCAGATAAAGCTGGAAGGGTTCATCAAAGCGGCGCATCAACTCTTCCGCCGCCGGCAGCCCGGTGAATTCATTCGCGAGGTAGCCTTCCTGGAAGATCTCAAAGGCGGTCATGAAAAGTTGATCGGTCTGAATGAAGTCCGGCGTCGCGTTGACGTTGCCCGGGAAGGCATTCGCAATCGAAGTCAGCTTCGTATTGCCTTCGACGCTGGTCAAATAGTCGATCAACTTCCAAGCTTCGGCTTTATGCACAGTATGCGCCGAGATGCCGATGCCCCAAGAGGCGTAAGGCAAACCACGCGGACCATCGTAACCTTCCGCTGCCGGTAGCGCAGTGATATCGAAGTTCAAATCCGGATTCCGCTCGCGGATCAGCGTGAAGTGAGCAAGCGTGTTGATAATCATGGCGACGCGCTCGTTCACGAATTCTTCGACCTTCTCATTTTCCTTCATCGCGAAGGCGCCCGGCGCGACCACGCCCGCGTCGTGCAGGCTCTTGATGTAGGCCATGGTGTCGGCCAGCTGCATATTGTCGACCAGGTTTGGCTGCCCCATATCATCGAGCATGCTGCCGCCGGTAGCCCAGAGCCAGGACATGGTGTCGTTCTGGATGCCGTTCGGCTGCTCCAGCGATAACGGTTGCGCCCAGCCGTATACGTTGTTGTCGGGGTCAGTTAATGCTTCGGCTGCAGCAGCGAATTCGGCGCGCGTCGACGGCGGATCAATGCCGGCTGCTGCCAGCATGTCCAGGTTGACGAAGACCGGATAGATGAAGTTGGCGATGGGGATCATATAGGTCTCGCCGGCGAGCTGAATCTGCGCCGCCAACTCGCTGTCATCGTACATTGCGTCGGCCATCGCTTGCGTCAGGCTATGCAGCGCGCCCTGCTTCCACAGCACATTGACCCAGGCGCCATCCAAGCCGACGACATCAGCCATTGTGCCGGTGGCCGCGCTCGCAATGATCTGGTCCTTCGTGGTCAGATAGGGTCCGCTGATCGTCTCAACCTTGATGCCCGGGTTGGCCGCTTCAAAATCGTCCAAAATCGCGCGGAATGATCCTTCCGGCAATTCCGGCTCCCACCATTGCTGAAATTCCAGCACTACATCCTGCGCCATGCTGACGCCGGGCAGCAGCGCCAGTACGACCATGAAACAAAGTACAAGTTTCTTCATTGCTTGTTCTCCTTACTTCAAATATGATCGAAAATCGATGCAGCACGAGGCTTGCGCCCAGCTAGACGCTGGTCCGCCCCGCCCTTAACTTGCCAATATTTCTTCCATATATCTCCTTTCATCTTACCTGTCCATTAGCTTCCGCAGCTTACCTTTAGCAATCTCTGCTGTCAGCCGCGATTCCGCTTACGACTCTACAGGACACCAACTATTGGGGATTCGCTTGTGGACCCGCGCAGACCATCTGCTCTTTTGCGCTGAAAACAAGAGACTTCGCAAACGCATTATTCCAAAGCAACACAGTTGCTGATTGATTTGAACACATACGCCGCGCTCTGTCAAATATTCGCGAAGCAGCCTGCTGGTCCCGTTCAGTCACATCAGACGCAGCATGACCTTGTCGCCCAATTGCACATCCAGCCGATCGGCCGCATCATCCTGGTTGGCGCCGATTTCCAGAAAACCATTGCTGTCAATCTGCGCCAAGATCTCGCCCGGCGTCACTTCATGGTAGGCGTGCGAGACGCCGTGCACCGTATGGCTGTGTATGGTCACGTTGGTCTCGCTCGCCAGGAACTGAAGGGGCGGAATCTCACAGCTCCATTCGGCCGATAGCTGTAGTACCGTATCGCTTTGCCATCGCAAGGCGCCAATGCTGGTCGCTATATTGCCGAAATGATCGATATGCATCACCTCGCCGATTAACCGCTGGCGCGCGTAGCTTAATTCCGGCACGGGAAAGCTGACGATCGAACGCAGCTCGCTGCCCATCGAGGGAAACACCTCGGGCCACAGCGACAGATGCGCGGCCGCTGGCGCAAAAATATCGCGACCATGGAAGGTGTGGCTGATCATATCCGCCTGGAATTTCGGATTCTCCAACGAAGCCGCCTCATATTCCTCGCCAAGATGCGCCAGCGCATAGCTCAAAACACCGTTGTCCGGTCCGACAAAATGATAGGGCTGGCTCTTCACAGCGATTGCAAGACGGTCGCTGCCCACGCCGGGGTCGACAACGACGCAAAATGTCGTCCCGGTCGGGAAATAATGGTAGCTGTTCAGCAAGGCGAAAGCAGCCTCACGCACGTTCTGTGGTTGAATCGCATGTGTAATATCAATGATCTGCGCCGCCGGACAGATATTGAAGATCACCGCCTTCATCGTGCCGACATAAATATCTTCCTGTCCGAAATCAGTCAACAAGGCGATGACATTAGGCATATTCGACCTCGGCATCTGCTATTGCGCGCTAACATGCTATATGCGAAGTATACTGCAATTCCATTCGACGCCCTCAACAATGCGGTATTCAGCAAGCGCGTCTAGAATGGTGTTGAGGAAACCTTATGCATACGCTTCGCCTGAATTTGGAAGAAAATGAGCTGCGATCGCTCGCCCCTTATGCCTTGTTCAGCCGGCATTCGCGCGGTCGGGTTTACCACGAGTCTGAACCGCGATACCGCACCGCCTTTCAGCGCGATCGCGATCGCATCGTGCATTCGGCCGCCTTTCGGCTGCTTGAATACAAGACGCAAGTCTTTGTTAACGATGCCGGCGATTATTATCGCACGCGCCTCACCCATACCTTGGAAGTGGCGCAGATAGGCCGTACCTTGGCGCGCGCGCTTGGCGCCAACGAAGACCTCGTCGAGGCGATTTGCCTGGCGCATGATTTGGGGCATCCGCCTTTTGGGCACGCTGGTGAAGATGTGCTCAACCAACTGATGAGCGATCACGGAGGCTTCAATCACAACCACCAGAGCTACCGCGTAGTCACCAGGCTCGAACATCGCTATCCCAAGTGGAACGGATTGAACCTGACGCTAGAGACTTTGGAAGGCATCGCCAAGCATGAAACCGCCTATGACCATAGCGCCTTTCGGGAAATTCCCGAGGAAACGGGACCCGGGCTCGAAGCGCAGATCGCAAACGTCGCCGACGAGCTCGCCTACAACGCCCACGATTTGGACGACGGCTTGCAGTCTGGTCTCATTCACGTCGCGCAATTGCGCGAACTGGCGATATGGCAGCGCGTCGTCGACCGTCTGAACTGGTCGAGTAGCGACCTGGACGATGTGTCCCGACACAACATTATCCGCGAATTGGTTGGTCAACTGGTCGATGATGTCTTGTACGAAAGCGAGCGCCGGATCCGAGATTTGCGTCCAGGCGAATCTTCGGACTTGCAGCGCCATCCGAGGCCGGTCGTCAGTCATAGCGACGAGCAGCAAACATTCAACGCCGAATTGAAGGAGTTTCTCTATCACTACATGTATCGCCACTTTAGAATAGTTCGAATGCAGACGCGCGCCGAGCATTTCATCCAGGCTCTGTTTTCCAGCTACGTTGGCGAGCCGCGCCAGCTGCCCGATAGCTATCGCGCCAAATTGACGAACGAACCCAAGCACCGTGTCGTCGCCGACTATATCGCCAGCTTGACCGACCGCAGCGCCTTGCGAGAATTTCAGCAACTCTTCGATCCGATATCCCGGCCATAAATGAGGTCAAGCGATGCCAGGAGAAACGCTGTTAAATCAACGATATGAACTAGTCGCCCAACAGGGCTCTGGCGGCTTGTCCGTCATATACCGAGCCCTTGATCGCAAATTGGGCCGTATCGTCGCCTTGAAGATTCTGCGACCCAATCTAACCAAAGAGCCCGCCTTTCTCGAGAAATTCCAGCAGGAAGCGCGCTTCGTCGCCATGATGTCGCACCCGAATATTGTCACCGTTCATGACGTGGGCAGCGATGGCGCAACCCACTACATCGTCATGGAAATGATCGAGGGAAATGATCTCAAGAAACTGATCAAAGCTCGCGGCGGCTTGCCCCTCGACAAGGCTCTGGACTACGGCATTCAGATTTGCGCCGGCCTCGGTTTCGCGCACCGTTCGCAGCTCGTGCACGCCGATGTCAAACCGCAAAATATTCTCATAAATCGCGAAGGCGTGCTTAAGGTCACCGATTTTGGCATCGCGCAAGCTTACACAGACACCATGCCGCAGACGCGCAGCGAAGTGGTTTGGGGCAGCCCGCATTACTTTGCGCCCGAGCAGGCAAAGGGCGAAAAACCATCGCCCGCCTCCGATGTGTATTCGATCGGAATCGTCTTATTTGAGATGTTCACCGGCCGCCTGCCCTATGTCGGCAGCTCTCAGCGCGAATTGGCGCTCGCTCATATCCAGGGGGAAATCCCCAAGGCGAAGGAATTCAATCCCGATTTGCCAAATGACCTTAGCAACATCATCGCCAAGGTCATGAGCAAGCGGCCCAACGATCGCTACCAGCATGCCGACCAGTTGGGCCATATTCTGCAAGAGATTCGCGAGCGCGGCCGGCATTCGGCGCAAGCGACTGCTGCGGGCCGGCTGGCGCCGCCAACGGCAGTACGCCAGCAACCGGCCGCCGCGCCGTCTCGTCCCGCTGCGGCGCAAACGCCCAGTTATGTCCCGCCCGCGCCTCGCGCGCCCGTTCCCATCGCGCCACGGCCTACAGCAGCCCAGGCGGCGCAATCAAGCCTCTCAGCCCCCGCACCGCCACCCGCGCCCGGCGGAACGAAGCCACTGCTCAACGCGGACGGCACCATAAATGTCGAATCGACTGGCGGTTATACCGGTCCCTTTGTCCCCAAGCGGCAAGCCAAGGGCGAAGGCGCCGATATCGTCACCATCATCCTTGTAATATTGGCTTTTCTAGCTGTGGCTGGTCTGGTACCGCTTTACCTGCTCGGCGTCTTTCCTCTGCTTTAGCAGTTAGCGCCGCCGAAACTCGTCCGCCAATTGCTCGCGGCTAAGGTGGATCAGCGTTTTGCGTCCACTAGGCGATGCGAGTGGCTCAGGACAGCGCTCCAAATGGGCGACCAGAGATTGCATTTCGTCTTGTTGTAAGATCTGCCCGCTCCGAATGGCGGCCGTATCCGCAAGCGCCGCGGCGGCGCTATCCGCTGTCTTCGCTGAATGGCGCAAACTCGCAAGCATCCGCGGCAATAAGTCCGTTGCCGGCAATCGGGAAGCCATTTTGGGAAGTTTCCTTATCACGAAGCTGTTCGGACCAAAGACTTCAATTTCAAAATGAAGCCGCGCGAAAATTTCCTCCGTTTCCGCAAGCAGTTCAGCGTCTTCCGGCGACAGCAATACGGTCTGACTCTCTGGCAAATCCGCGCCTTCTATTCCGCCGTTTGCTGATTCGTCTAGCAGCTGCTGATACAGCACACGCGCATGCGCCGCGTTTTGGTCGACGAGATACAAGCCCGCCGGTCCCTCCGCAATGATATAAGCCGCGCCAATCTGCCCCACTACACGAAGCACCGGCAATGTTCGCGGTCGCGCAGGCGCGCCGGAACTTTCCGGGACGCTGTTCAGCCTCTCATCGTCGAAGTAGTCGGCTTCAGACTTTTGTAACCATGGCGGCTGCGAATTCCGATACCTGATCGGCTCATTACTGAAGCCGCTGGCAATCCATAGGTCGGCCGCCGGCTCGGCATCTGTCGCGCCCAAAAGAGTCTCCCGCACAGCCCGCTGCACCGCGACGAATACCAACTGCGAATCGCGAAACCGAACCTCGGCTTTCGTCGGATGCACATTGACATCAACGAAGTCTGTCGGCATGGTCAACAGCAGGACGGCGAAGGGAAACGCGCCCGCTTTCAACAGTCCCTCATAGGCCTGCGTCACCGCGTGGCTCAGCGCGCTGTCTTGAATCGAGCGCCCGTTGACGAAGAGCATGATCCGGTCGCGGCTGGCTCTATGCAGTGACGGCAAGGAGACATATCCAGCAATCTCGACCTGCGGCTTGCTAGGGCGGCGCGCTTCCGTCGCTTCTACAGCGATCATGTGTTTGAACGCATTGAGGCCGAAAGCCTTGCCAATGACATCGGACAGCTCGCCATTGCCGGAAGATCGCAGGCGTTCTCGCCCATCCTGTTGCAAGACAAACGCGATTTGGGGATAAGCCATGGCATAGCGCGCGACCGTCCAGTGGATGTGACGCTTCTCGGTTATCTCGCTCTTCATGAAAGCGAGGCGCGCCGGCGTATTGAAGAAGAGGTTCGATATGCTCACAACAGTGCCAGCCGGCGCGCCCACCCCTTGCTGATTCTGAATAGCGCCGCCATTCAGCTTCAATGAAACACCCATCTGTTCATCGCGGTGCCGCGAGACAATGGTCGCGCGGCTTACCGCCGCTATGCTCGCCAGCGCTTCTCCGCGAAAGCCCAAGGTCGCGATTCCGCGCAATTCTTCCGCCCGCCGCAGCTTGCTAGTGGCGTGGCGCTTAAATGCCAGTAGAATCTCGCCCGCGCGAATGCCGGCGCCATTATCTGTCACGCGAATCAAACGCCGCCCGCCAGCCTCGACCTCGACATGAACCGATGTGGCGCCAGCATCTATCGCGTTCTCAATCAGTTCTTTAACCGCCGACGCCGGCCGCTCGATGGCTTCGCCCGCCGCGATCCGCCCAATCACCTCTTCCGGCAGCAGTTCAATGGTCATATCGAATTCAGATTTCAACGATCACTTGGATTCTATCGAGTATAGCAGAACCTGTTCCGTCTCATGCTTGTGTTCTGTTGAACCTTGAATGAAGTCCTTGCGACTGCTACACTGTCATTGTTCGCATTGCCACCCTAGCTCAATTGGCAGAGCGATCGCTTCGTAAGCGATAGGTTATGGGTTCAAGTCCCATGGGTGGCTCACCGCCCGTTCATTAGTTTGGCGGGTTGGCGAATAGACAACCGAATAGAGAAAAACGTCGATCGGGAAGAGTAAGCGATTCTGTTCCCAACAGAGACTGTGGGCCAAAGGCTGTGAGCCCGCTTGTGAACCATCGCCGAAGGTCGCCCAGGAGTTGCCCGAAAGAACGCATCCGCTACTAGAATCGGGCCGGTTTACGTCCGTCATCGCGTCTCGAGCGCAGTGGATATCTGTCCGCTGAAGCAAGGTGGCACCGCGGAAGAGAGCCTTTCGTCCTTGTGTAGGATGAAGGGCTTTTTTGTTCTAGCGACAGGAGGACCAGTGATGAAAGCAACTGCCGAAAAAAACATGCCGCGCAATTTCGACTTCGCCCAGGTGGAACCGCGCGTCTATGACTGGTGGCAAGAAAACGGTTGGTTCAAACCCGAATCCGCCGCCGATGACGCCGCGCCCTATGTCATCAGCATGCCGCCGCCCAATGTCACTGGCAGCCTCCACATCGGTCACGCTCTCTTCACTGCGCTGGAAGACCTGATGATCCGCTACGAGCGCATGCGTGGAAAAGCCGCTCTTTGGCTGCCCGGAACTGATCATGCCGGCATCGCCACCCAGCTGCAAGTTGAGAAGATGCTGCGCGATGAGGGGACAAGCCGCGAAGAAGTCGGTTACGAAGAATTCCTCCACCGCACCTGGCAATGGAAGGAAGAGCAAGGCGGCACGATCATCCGTCAATTGCGGCGGCTTGGCGCTAGCTGCGATTGGGATCGCGAACGCTTCACCTTGGATGATGGCTTGTCCAGCGCCGTCGTTCAGGCGTTCATCACGCTCTGGGAACAAGGACTGATCTACCGCGGTCCCCGCCTGGTCAATTGGAGTCCCGGTTTGCGGACGGCTGTCTCCGACCTTGAGGTCGAATCCAACGAAGAAGAAGTCACGCTCTACTATTTCCGTTATCCAATTGAAGGGGGCGAGCATCTGCCCGTCGCCACCACCCGCCCGGAAACCATCCTCGGCGATACCGCGGTCGCCGTGCATCCAGACGATGAACGTTACCGTCATCTGATCGGCAAACGCGCCTGCGTGCCCATCCTTGGGCGCGTGATCCCCATCATCGGCGACGAATATGTCGACATGGAATTCGGCGCCGGCGCGTTGAAGGTGACGCCTGGCCACGATTTCAGCGACTATGAATTGGCGCAGAAACACAACCTCGAACTGCTGAACATCCTCAACAAAGACGCCAGCATGAACGCCAACGCTGGCAAATACGCTGGCTTGGACCGCTACGTCTGCCGCGAACAGCTCTGGCGCGATATGGACGATGCCGGCTTGACTATCAAAACCGAACCCTACGTCACCCGCATTCCGCGCAGCCAACGCGGCGGTGAAGTCGTCGAACCGATGATGAGCACGCAGTGGTACGTCCGCATCCAGCCACTGGCGGATAAGGCGATCGCCGCAGTTCGCGACGGGCGCATCAAGATCGTGCCCGAGCGCTTCGAGAAAGTCTACTTCCACTGGCTGGAGAACATTCAGGATTGGTGCGTCAGCCGCCAGCTCTGGTGGGGGCATCGCATCCCCGCCTGGTATCGCGAGAAAGACGGCGACCCCGAAGGCGAAATCTACGTCGGCTCTGAGGCGCCGCCCGGTGACGGCTGGGTGATGGAGCAAGATGTGCTCGACACTTGGTTCAGCAGTGGGCTCTGGCCCTTCAGCACCTTGGGTTGGCCCCAAGAAACCGCTGATATGAGCCGCTACTATCCCACCCAGATGATGGAAACCGGGCACGACATTTTATTCTTCTGGGTCGCGCGCATGATTATGATGGGCCTCTGGTTCACCGATACGCCGCCATTTCACACGGTCTATCTGCATGGCTTGGTGCGCGCCGAGGGCGGGGTGAAGTTTTCCAAGACCCTGGGCAATGCCATCGATCCGCTAACCGTTGTCGACGAGCTCGGCGCCGATCCGCTGCGCTTCACACTGATCACCAGCGGAACGCCCGGCAACGACTGCCACCTCGATGAGACGCGCCTCGACCACAGCTTCCGTTTCATCAACAAAATCTGGCAGATGACCTCGTTTATCAATATGAACATTGATGGAGCGCTTGAGCTCGGCCTGCCGCCGGCGGATGAACTGGACCTGCCTTCGCGCTGGATTCTGAGCCGCCTGAATCGACTGATCGCCAACGTGCAGTATCTCTTTGACATCAATCAATATGGCGAGGCCGGCAACCAAATCCTCGCCTTCATGTGGGACGAGTTCGCGCCCTTCTACTTGGAGATCAGCAAACAGGCTTTGTATCAAGGAACCGATGAAGAGAAGACAGCGACTCGCCGCGTGCTTGTTCATCTGCAGGACAGCTGTCTGCGACTGCTGCATCCTTTCATGCCCTTTGCAACCGAAGAAGCCTGGCGCTTCCTCCCGCGCGAAGGCAAGGCGCTCATCATCGCCGATTGGCCCCAAGCCGAAACTGAATTGATCAACGACGAAATCGAAGCGAGCATGCGCCCGTATTTTGATATCGTCCGCGAGATACGGAATACGCGTGGAGACTTCAAAGTTGATCCGGGCAAACGCATTGACGCCATCGCCCGCGACAACGATATAGCGAATCACCTCGCCCGCAACGACTACATCTTAGGGCGGCTTTGCAATGTCGAAACGCTGACGCTTATCCCGGCCGATGCGCCGGCGCCGGCAAATTCAGCCAACATCGTCGTCGGCGAACTGTCGCTTTTCTTGCCGCTCGAAGGCATGATCGATATCGCCGCCGAGCGCCAGCGTCTCGCTGCCGAAAAGGCAAAGATTGAAGACCAATTGGCTAGAACCAAGAAGATGCTTGCCAATCAGAATTTCGTGGAGCGAGCCCGCCCGGATGTCGTACAGCGCGAACGGAACCGGCTGGACGATCTGACAGCGGCGCAGGCGCAATTAGACAAGCGTATCGCGAGTTTGGGCGACTGATTCTGTAAGACTTCGGTCAGGCGCTTGGCGTTTGACCTACGGCGTCAAACTTCGTTCGAAGGTACGCTTGACCATCGGTTATAATTCGGCTGAAACGACGTCTATTCTGGGTATGCTCGTTGTCAGAATCCTTCAAGGTCTGCCCGATCTGCGATACCCGCAATAAGCGGCAGGCTGTGCTCTGCTCCAGCTGCGGGACGACCTTAACCAATGTGGCGCCACAAGAGTCGTCCCAGCCGCCGCAGCCAACGGAAGCAACTTATGACTACCGGCTCGGTGAATCCGATTTGGCCGAGGAATCGCTGAACCACGCCGGGCGAATCATGAGCGTCGTCCTCATCCTGCTGATCCTAGCCTCGGCCGCGGTAGTCGCCTTTCACATGCTTTCGACTCGCGCGAGTGATTCCGGCGCGGCAGACTCCGCCCGCCTTCCCACCGCCAAGCCGCCGCACATTGCCGGACCCACAGTTACGCATGGACCGCCGACCGCTACCTACACGTCGAGTCCGATTCCTACGCCGCCGCCCACTGATACCTTGACGCCCTCTCCCTGCCTGCGAAAGGTAGCCGCTGGAGACTCGCTGATCGCCATCGTTTCGCGATGCGGTCATCGGAATCTCGCGATTTTGCCGACAGTGATGAAGCTCAATGGCATCACAGACGAGACGCGGATTCAAATCGGGCAGGAAATTATCGTGCCGCTGCCTAGCCCAACCCGCGACCCCGCCGACAGCGAGGCGCCTATAGCCGAAAACGAAATAGACTCCGCTTCCGCTGACCCTGCCGCTGAGCGGCTGGCGCTCCTCGCATTTGATCCATTTGCGCCGACCATAACGCCAACCTTGCTGCCCGGGCTGATGTGGCATATCGTCCAACCGGACGAAAACATGATTGTCATCGCGCTTCAATACGAAACGAACGCCAAAGCGCTTTCAGACTTGAATCCCGAGATTGAATTTTCACTCTGCGAATTTGGCTTGGCATACGGCGGGCCCGAGTGTACTGTACCTTTGCAACAGGGACAGAAAATCCGCGTGCCAGCGCCAACGCCAACCATCACGCCGGTTCCTACAGCTTCCGGCAGCGAAACCCCGACGCCGAGGCCTACAGCTACCTTCAACGCGCCTATCGCGCAGAGTCCCCCAGATGGCGCTTTCTTCGCTCCTCGGGAGCAGGTGACGTTGCGCTGGGTGGCGACCGGGCGGCTGTCGTCTACCGACGCTTACCGTGTCCTGCTCTCTAATCTGGATACCGGGACGAGTTACGACGCCGAGACGAACGAACTATTTTTCATCGTACCCTCCGAGTGGGGACCGAACGATGAAAACAGCCAGCATTACTCGTGGCAAGTCAGTGTTCTGAACAAGATCACCGGCGGCATCTCGCATTCCTCACAGGCGCGCGCATTCCTTTGGCAGGGAGTAGGGCAGTCTAGCTCATGATTCTGCGCTTATCACATCTGCTCTACCTTTCGTTCATTATGATCGCCGCAGGCTGCAATATCAGCGCTCCAATTGCGCTGCCGTCGCCGACAGCGGAGGTCGAGGCGATCGCTTCTGCCATGCCGCAGCCCAGCGCAAGCGATACCGCAGTTCCTTCTGCGCCCACGCCCAGCTCTCCTCCTGTACAAATCGTTACGCAAGCCCCGACGGAGACAGACATCCCGCCGTCGCCTGCCCCGCCGCCGACAGCCACATCTCCATTCTTTCAGTACCTCGTGCAAGAAGGCGAAACGCTCTTCTATATCCTCCAGCTGCCACAGCACGGCTATTCTTATGAGCCGAATGTCGCCGCGACTGTCGTCGCCTTAAACGACAATATCCGCGATGCCGATTCGGTCATTGGCGGGATCGCCATCCTCATTCCGCGACCAACGGCCACCGCAACCGCTGCTGGCGCGCAAGCCACCCAGGCGCTGCTGGCAACAATCGGTCTGGATGATTCTTCAGGCGCGGTTCTGGAGTCAGGGGCGACCGTCGGCTGCCACAATGTGGTTGCCGGCGATTCGATGGTTACTATCGCCCATAGCTACAATACGACGCTCGAGATTTTGAGCGATCTAAATCGCGGCGAGGTGAACTGGTATGGCTGCAATTTCAAAGAGCCAGCCGGCGGACCCGATTGCCGCCCAACGCTGAACATCGGCCAATGCATACGCGTGCCCCAGCCGACTCCATTGCCCACCAAGATTCCGACGCCGACCGGTGACGAAACCGCCACCCCTACCGCAACCCAGCGGGCGCCGCGGCTCCTTTATCCGGCCGATGGCGACATTATTGCGTCCGGCCCGCTTACGGTGCATTGGGTCGGCGTTTCCGGCTTGAATCCAGCCGAAGTGTATCTGCTGGAATTGATTGATCAGACCTCTAACGCGGCATTTCGCCAGGTTACGCGCGCTAACTCGTATCGCGTGCCTGATGCCTTTGTCCCCGCTGACGGCTTGACTCACGTTGTGCAATGGCAGGTCACGGTTGCGCGCCAGAACGACCAGGGCGCCTACTTTTACGCCGGCGCCCCGGGGCAGGCGCATACCTTTGAATGGCAGAGCAGATAACTGGCGGGCTCGTCGCGCAGCGGATGCCCGCCCACGCTTGCCTTGGTAACAGACACAGTTTTCGCATGATTAACTTGGAACTGCTTCCGCTTCGCCCTGCTTCGGCACTGCCTGGTATGCGTCAAATGCCGGCCGCAATCTGCCATTAGCGTCTTCCAGGCTGAAGAAACAAGCCTCTTCATCACCGGCAGCGCAGCCGTTGAGATTATAGAGGAATATTGAGTCAACGAATTCCAGGTTTTGTGCGATGCGGTAAGCCTGCGTAACGTAGAGGGCTTGCTCATCCTCGCTGGTATAAGTCAGCCATTCGAAGCCCGTTGACGGTACCGCAAGATTTGCGCCATCGGTCGTCCCCCAGCCCAGCTGCGTCACTACAACCGGCAACTCTACCTCATGCTCCCTAAGCGTCTCCTCATAAAAGGACAATAGATCACCGAGGTACTGCAAGAATGACTCGTAGTGGGTGTCCACACCGGGCGGTTTCTCGCAGCATTGCAGCGTCGGCGGCACGGCTGAGGCGCTAAAAATCGCTCCAATCGCATCGCTGAATTCGGCGGCGCCCTCGTCAAGCATGTTGTTAAGGAAAGTCACGGTGTCGATGGCATTGTAATTGTCTCCGTACCCAGCCGGCGCCAGCCCCGCAGCTATGACCATCGCCTTCTGGTCATGGGATTTGATCGTCCTGTATGCAAGCTCAAGCAATGGCGCATAGTGGCGCGCGCCCATCTGTATTTCGTCGGGAATGCCATAATCGCCGTCATCGATCCGTTCCCGTGGACGCGTATATACCGGCACGGTCCAGAACTTCACCAGATTCGGCGACTTCCAGATTTCGTAGGCATCGACAAGACCAGCATAACGTGTTGCCAGATTCGCGAGAAAGGCAGCGAAATCATTGTAATCTTCCGGCGGACCCGTATAACCTTTGAATTGGCTGTTCAAGTTTTCGATGTAAGTACTGCGGCTCCATTCCGGCGCGTCATATACGGTTAGCATGATTTTCAAGCCCGCCAACTCCATAGCGGCAATCATCGCGTCTAATGCGCTATAGGAATACACATCAGGCGCTGTTTCGATTTCAGCCCAGGCCACATCAATCTTGACCCAGTCGACCCCGAGGTTGTTCGCGCTGCGAGCCAGATCATCGGCTCTCTCTCGCTCGACGAAAATCTGTATGCCAAATCCGAAGCCAGAGCGCACGAGAATATCTTTCGCTTCCGGCACCAATATCGCTGCGTCAAGCAAAATCAGGCTGGGATCGGCAATCCCGTTGAGAGACTGTAACAAAGCTACAGTCGTCTCATACATCTCGGCGATTTTCTCAAGCGAATCGCCAGACTGCACCACATGAAGCTTCAGCGTCGCCCCGTCGCGCTTGGGCACGAGCAAAGCCTGGTCAACCCGAATGTCGCGCATATCAGCCAGTTGATTCAGCGCCTGCAACACCGGCAATTCAACATCAAAGCGCTTGGCGATGCTGTAAAGCGAATCGCCTGATCGCACGATATAGCGATCCAATAGGGTCTCGTCCACTCGCGGCACGATGATGCTGCGCCCCGCCGCGAGATCGCTCCCGCCCTCAAATCCATTGAGGCTGCGCAGCTGGGCGACTGTTGTATTGTAAAGGCGCGAAATGTCAAAGAGCGTATCTCCCGTCTGCACGGTATGCACAGCGAATCTGACGACATCAATGCGCGGCACGAGAATCGTCTGCCCCTCCGCCAAATCGCGTTCGTCAGCGATTTCATTGAGAGACATCAGTACGGTTACATCGGTGTCGTATCGCTCAGCAATGCTCGGCAGCGAGTCATCCGCCGCGACAACATAATCTTCGTAGCTGACTTCGTCTATCGATGGAACCGCGATGGTCTGGCCCGCGACGATTGCAACTGAGTCGCCAAGCTCATTTATACCCTGCAGTATGTCAATACTCGTGTTAAATTGTTTCGATATGCTGAAAAGCGTATCGCCCGGTTGAACTTCGTAGAGGGCAACCGGCTTAACTCCGCCAGCGGGGATCAAGAGCGCTTGGCCTGCGAGAATCCGGACATCGCCGGAAATGGAGTTAGAGGTCGTTAGCGCCTCAATCGTCGTATTGAATCGCTGCGCAATGGCGTATAGCGAATCTCCTCTTTGGACGATGTAGATGTCAAATGCCGCGGGCGCTGCAGAGCTTTCCGATTCTAGGCTCTTTTCGGCGCTGTCCTCTTGAGCGTAGACATTAAACGCCATCGCAACCAAGATCAGAGCAAACATAATCAGGCAACGGCGGTACATGACCAAATCCTTTGCATTACAAAGAATTTTCAATGCTTGCAGTCTACAGGCAAGCGGAGCATTGCGCCAATTTAATCGCAACTATCGCTTTGAAACGCGTTGCCGAGCGGCGTAGTCTACTGCATCCAAAACGTATGCGCTCTTGCCGTCGCTTAGTAAGAGACGCTCGCCGTCGACCGGGTTATACCAACCGACGCTTAGCTGATATTTGCCAACTTCAAGGTTTTCGGCAGGCAAATAGTAGACATCTCGATAAGCCGTTCCGGTTTGCCAGTGTCGTGTGTTCAGTCGCCCATCCTGTGGGAACTTATCATGTTGTGACCAGAGCGTATTCCCCGACGCCGGATTGATAACGCCGTAAATATGCGCGAAGGATTTCAGAGACACCGCAGTCTCGGAAATCGGCTTCCAATAAACCCAAAGGAGCAGTTCTCCGCTAGGCGTAGGTTCGGACGAGAATTCAAAGCCGAGCAGCGAGACTGCATCGCCGAACTGAGCCAGTTCGCCCTCAAACGCGTCAGGCACGGACCATTCCATATACTGACTTATGGGCAATCCCGCAGTATCGGTGCGCAATACCTCTTGTAAGTTTTCCCGCATCCAGCCTCCCACGACGCCAGCGTTCGGCCAGCCGTCTTGCTCACGCGCGACAACATATACGCTTTCATGGCCGCCCCGCAGCTCATCAAGCCGCGCTGCAATCTCCTCTGCGGTCTGCGCCGGATGCGCCGGCAATGCCATTTCCGCCGCGGAACCGGCGTAGTAATAGCCAAAAGCCGGATCAACGGAAAGCTGAATGACCAGGTCGTTCTCCTTAACGCGAGATGTGAGAAAGCCACCGAGTTGATCCCAGGCCGGCGCCTTTCGTAGAGCGACATCATTAAAGTAGGCATGCAATGAAACCACCGCCAGCAGAATCCAGGGCGACAACAATAGTGTCGCCAGAATCGTCCTGTTCACTCGGACGACCTTCCGCAAACTTACGGACCCATGCATGCTCCCTAATGTCATGAGCAGCGCAAATGCGGGAACCGTCCCTAGCACATAGCGCGGATTGAAAATGTCTCTTTGCGTGGCGGCAACGCCCAAAAGCAATAGAGGAAGCCAGATCAGGGTCATGACAATGGTAAGCTGCCGGGTCGAGTGTCGCCAAATGAGCAGCGCAGCAATTAGCTGCCCGATCGTCAAGAAAAGCCAAAGCGCCGGCAGCCTTGGACTTAACACCTCTCCCAACGTCAATATCGGAATGAAACGAAGCAGATAATCTGGCAGGGCGAAAGACTCAAGGTTGCCAGCGTAAGAACCAATCAATCCCAACCGAATTTGAAAAAATGCGAAGGCGAAAACCGCGACTGATGCGACGCATAACTGGACGATGACGAATCGGCGCAAGAAAGCGCGTTGCTCCCGCGCCAAAAAAAGCGCGACTAGCGACAGCGCGAGCAAGTTGAGCATTTCGCCGTAAAAGATCAGCGCAGCCGAAATGGACACCCACAAATACAGTAGCCAGTCGACGCGGCGACGATGGTCAATGAGACGCAAACCGAGCCATAGAGCCGAAACACTTAAGCCAGCCCAAATCGCATAATTTCGGTAATCCTGACTGTGCCAGATTAAGTACGGATGCAGCGCCCAGATTAATGCCGCAAACAAGCCAGCCCGGCGGCTTCCGCCGACCAGTCGAGCCAAGCTATACATTGCCGGAATGCCTATCGTATTACCGAGGGCGCTTAAGAATCGCAAGGAAAAAACGGACTCAATCCCGCCTAGAATTACAGCCCATGCTCGGAACAAGATATACGCCAGCGGCGGGTGCGGATCAATTGGAGCAATCTGGCGCAGCGACTGGCTCAGCGGAAGGTCAGACCAATATTGAGCGCTGAAAGCCTCATCGCCACGTAGCGGCGCCGCCTGAAGATCATGAATTCTTAGGCTGAAGCCAATCAATATAAGTAGCGCTATCGGGAAATATTGACGCAGAGAAGACATCCGCGCTTATAGCGTCGCCTCTTCAAACGCTTCAATCTGCTCATCGCTTAACGGCATCAGGCTGGCGTTCTTGGTTTTGGAATCGCCCGTCGTATCGGCCATCAGGCGTTTGGCGTCGCGCATGAAATCTTTGAGATTGGGGCTTTTCTTCGGGTCGGCGTAGAGCACGGGCGTCTCCGGCTCACTCTCAAAGTACACCATCGATGATGGATCGACGAAGACAACCAGCGGCTGCACCTTGATCTCAGGCTCGATTTCGTCGATCGCGCGCTGCAAATGCTGACGCGCATACTCAGCATCGCGCAGCGGTTTGCCTACCCCGTCAAAGCGGATTAGCGAGAAGAATTTGCTGATGATATTACGCCGGCTGTAAAACTTCCCGTCTCGAAAGGTAAATTCCTGATCGTGCCAACGTGTGGCTATCGCGAATACGCCTTGCGGACAAATCAAGACATGGCGAGCGGGAAAATGATAATAGTTGTAAAGGACGCTCTTATTGCTCATCCCCTTCAGTCCGTCCTCAATTGCGTTCTCTGGACGGGGCGCCCGCGCCCACATATTCGTCATCCGCACGGAAATTACCGTCAAAATCAGTAGCACCGGCAGTACGGCCGACTGAGCGATCAAAGTCAAGTTGTCAGGCATGTCACCAGTGAACAAGGACGCATTGATTAAGACGAATCCCAAGATCAAGGCGCCAAAGGTTCCGAAGAAGAGATAATTGGTGATCTTTTTGTTGCGCCGCGCCAGTTTCTTATTGGTTACAACACGCATGGCATCGCTCTTCAAATCTCGTCACGAAGCGGACATTCGACCAAATCGACGAGTGACTATCCCTCGTCCTCATCCTCTTCCTCCTCGTCCTCCACCACCGGCGCAAATCGATCAAAGCATTCGTCTGAACCTGCCGGCAAGGCGAGCACGTATTCGGTTTGCCAGGAATTGTCTAACTCATTCGTCTCCGTAATTTCATTGCGGGCGTCTACCCGCACCTCCAGGCGATGCAATTCCGTCTCGAAGCTGTCGACGAATATCGGCCCCGCTTCGACAACCCTCCGTACACCCGGTCCAAAATGATCTGTATTGATCGGCATCTCGAGTCTCGTCGTCGGAATACTCGTCGCCACATGAAAATTCTCGATGACTATAGTGATGTCGCCGCTGTCGGTTTCAAACCAACTCTGGCCCGTATTGACGATTGGAATCGATAGCCTGGCCTCCAATCCACACACTAAGGGATGCGGGTTTACGCGCGTCCAGCCGACAACAAGATTCACGTTTGGCGGCGATTCAGCCGTGCGCGGCAAGAAATACGACAGATAATTAGCCACCGAGACTTCCGCGCAAACGATGTTGTCGAAGCGCACCGACGGCAGTATATGCCACCGCTCGCCCCACTGCTTCGACTCGCGGACCTCGCCAATGACGGCGCGTTCCAAATCACCCGGCGCAATCCGCATACAATGGGTGACGCGCACGGGCAACTGACTGGGAAATCCCGCTACCGCCTGGTCGTCGCGCAAATTGGTCTCCAGCTTGTACAAGTTGCCAGCTCGCTGCATGTCCAATAGCTGATCCGGCGGATTCGCAAAGGCGGCTGGCGCCTCGAATTCCGGCGCGATGCGGCAATCCAGCGGGAACGACAATGCGGTGGAGATGGAGATGTCTTCCGGATCGTGAAGAACAAGATCACAGTTATCGTAAACTTTCATGATCGACGTATCTTGCCGGACCTCTGCGACGAACTGCTCACCGACCGGAAGGGCCTCGCCGATCTCGTCATATTGCGCTGTCCGCATTTCCGCCGTGATGCGCGCGATGCCATCCATTGCGATGCCGACGGGCTCGCTGCCATCGCCGGGTCCGAGCACAGCGGCGCTGGACAATGAGGCCAAATCAAATGCGCTTTCAGGTGTCCAAGCCCAATAGGTTAGCACAGATGAACCCGAGCGGTCCGCATGAAAACGGAAATCCACCGGAAGATAGAATCCCACCCAAACGACCGGCTGGGTGATAATCGCCGGCTGCTCAAGCGCGATGCGGTTGACGCCGGTCCGCTCAAGCGCTACCGCTTGCCGATAGACGAGCGTGGCATCCACGGGCGATCCGCCGTTGGCGTCTTGATACACCACCAGGTCGATGCTGCTGCCAGATACCGGCGCGCTCACCGAAATGCTGACCGCGTCCAGCGCCGCCGGCAGCTCAAGCCCAAGCGGAGTCAAATCAAAGCCGTTGATGACGAGTGAAGGCTCTCCTGCAATGTAAAAGACTGCGTTCTCGCTGCCGCTATTGTTGCTTAAGACAAGGTCGCCGGCCGACAAAGGCAAAGTCGAAAATGTGAAAGAATAAGACAGAACGACTATCGTCAACAGCAATTTGTTCCGGAAGCTGCGCATGATATAAACCACCTCAATCTGCGGGCGACGGCTGCTCCGCGTATTTTAGGTATGAATTGCCGATTGGTCAAGCAAACGAACTGGACTAGCCTACAAGGGGTCTAGCCTATATAATTCGGTGGTTTGGACGTTTAGGTTGATTAGTATGCCGGAATTCATTCTCGTATTTGCGATCCTCGCCTTGGCGCTGGGCGGGTACTGGGCGCTGGTCGTCTTTCCCAAACAGCGCGCGTTTCAGCACAAACAGAAAGTTGTGCGCTCCCTCCACGTTGGTGATGAGATCGTTACTTATGGCGGGATCATCGGCAAGATCATCGATATCGATGTCGATAAAGGCATATCTCACCTGGAAATCGCCGACGGCGTGCGGATCAAGCTGTTAACGGCGGCATTGCAGCAAGTGTACGATCCCGACGAACTTGCATACAACGCCGGGCTCGGCATCAGGAAGCCGCGCGGCGAACGGACTTCATCCTGAGAGTGATGTCACCACTGGGAAGGCGGACCTGAATGAGCAGCCATGCTCGCTGGCTTATCTTTATCGCATTGCTGAGCGCGTTCTGCATCTGGGTGGCGACGCCGCCAGAATTCAAAGGCGTGCAGACGGAAGCCTGCGCCGCAGCCGAAGCGGATGCCAATCTCAAATGCAGCGAGAATCTGGAAATCGACGCGAACGGCGACGGCGTATATGAATTTGTATTGAACATCACGCAAAGCTTGGGCCTAGACCTCGTCGGCGGGCTGCGCGTTCTGCTGCAAGCGGATACATCGCTGGAAAACTTCTCGTTGGAAGATTTGGGCGAAACCGCGAACAACGTGGCTCGACGGGTGAACGCCCTTGGACTAACCGAGGCGACCGTGCAAGTGCAGGGACGCGATCGGATCCTGGTTGAATTGCCCGGCGTGCGCGACCCGGCGCAAGCTGTGGCGACAATTCAGCGTACTGCCCTGCTCGAATTCGTCGATTTCGGCGGCTTGCGCAATCAAGTTGCTGATCTGGTCGGCTCAGAGATCGTGACCAGCGAGCAGGTCGCGCTGCGGCAAAACGCCACATTGGCTGAAGGCGAAGAAGACCCATTGGCGAAACGGCGCGCGCACCCGGTCAACGGTCTTCCTTTCCGCACGGTGATGACGGGCGCGGGCTTGCAAGCAGCCAGCGCCGTGCTTTCGCCCCCGCAGGGCACGGGCAGCCCCGAATGGATGATCAATTTCGAAGTCAAGGAAGAATATCAGGAAATCTTTGGCAGCTTCACGCGCGATCGCATTGGCGAGCCTATGGCGATTGTATTGGATGGCGAAGTGCTTTCGGCGCCAATCATTCAGGATCAGCTCTCGTCCGGCGGCGTCATCAGTGGTCAATTCACCGAAGAAGATGCCAACACCCTTGCTCTTCAGCTTAGATCGGGCGCCCTGCCAATTCCTCTGCGCATTGAAAGCACACAAGAAGTCGGCGCGACGCTCGGCAGAGAATCTGTCCGGCTGAGCGTACAAGCCGGCGTCATCGGCGTCATCGTTGTGCTCGCCTTTATGCTCATTTACTACCGCCTGCCTGGTTTCGCCGCCGATCTTGCGCTGGTCGTCTTCATCTTCCTCAATATCGCCGTTTTCAAACTGCTCCCGGTTACGCTGACCTTGCCCGCCATCACCGGATTCCTGATCTCAATCGGTACCGCTGTCGATGGCAACATTCTCATCTTCGAACGCATCAAAGAAGAACTGCGCGCCGGATTGCCGCTGGACGCGGCGCTGAGAGCCGGCTTCGACCGCGCCTGGACCTCGATCCGCGATTCCAACCTCTCGACCATAATCATCTGCGGGATTCTCTTCATGTTCGGGCAGACGCCGGGCGCCAGCATCGTCGCCGGCTTCGCGGTGACGCTGGCGATTGGGCTGGTGCTGAATCTGTTCACAGCGGTCATTGTCACCCGCACCTTCCTTTATGCGCTTGTCGCCATTTTCCGCGGCGCCATCGAAAACAATCGCGCGATCCTCGGCGCCTGAGGATGACGAATAATGTTTGATATCGTACAGAAACGCCGCTGGTTCTTCATCCTTTCCGCTGTCGTCATCGTGCCCGGGCTGCTGATCATGATCTATTCGACGATGACCACCGGCGCCCCCTTCCGCCTCAGTATCGACTTTCTCGGCGGCAGCATCTACGAGTTGCGATTTGAAAGTGGCGGCGCAAGCGAAGATGGCATCCGACAGGTTTTCAGCGCCATAGGCGATGACAATGTCATTATTCAGCAGATTGGACAACCCGCGGATTTTCGCTGGTCAGTTCGCGCAGGTTTCCACGACGTAAATGTTACCAACGACATCCTGGCAAGATTGGCTCGAATTGCGCCTATCAACCGCGATAGCTTCCGCGTGGAGACGGTATCCGCCACTATCGGCCAAGAGGTCACCCGTTCCGCCCTGGCCGCCGTCGCGGTCGGCGCGCTGGTGATCACCGGCTTCATCGTGATCGCCTTCCGCCAGGTGCCCAACGCGATCCGTTATGGCGTCTGCGCCATCGCCGCCATGATTCATGACATTCTGGTAGTCATGGGCGTGATGTCGCTCTTCGGTCTGCTGCTGGGCTGGGAAATCGACGCCTTATTTCTTACGGCATTGCTGACCGTGGTCGGCTTCTCGGTGCAAGACTCGATCGTAGTCTTTGATCGCATCCGCGAGAATATTCCCAAACATTTGGGCGAGCCTTACGAGACGATTGTCAATCGCAGCATTTGGGAGACGATCCACCGCTCCCTGGCGACACAGCTGAATGCCTTCTTCATCATGATCGCGATTCTGCTATTTGGCGGCGAAACGGTAAAGCAGTTCATCGCCATCCTCTTCATCGGGCTGCTTTCCGGGACCTACTCCTCAATTTTCACCGCTGTCCCGCTGCTGGTCGCTTGGGAAAAGAGCGAACTGCCGCTCCTCGGCGCGCGACCGCATTCAGCTGCGGCCGACCCCACAGAAGCCGCGGAATAGCGCTTGATTCTAGTGGCGAAAATGCCGCGTGTTGGTGAAAATCATCGCCATGTCATGGTAGTCTGCGGCTTCGATCACCTGCGAGTCGCGGATAGAACCGCCGGGTTGGATGACGCATGTAACGCCTGAGCTCGCGGCCATTTCAATACTGTCGGCAAAGGGAAAGAAAGCATCGGAGGCCATCGCCGCATTGGGCGTTTCGCCCGCCGCCTTCCTGATCGCCAGTTCAGCGGCGTCAACCCGGCTGGGCAAGCCCCCGCCAATTCCCACTGTGCGTCTGCCTTGCGCCAGCACGATGGCATTTGACTTCACATGCTGCACAGCCTTCCAGGCGAAAAGCAGCGATTCCATCTCTTCATCGATCGGTATGCGTTTCGTCACCGTTCGCATGCGGGAGGCCGGCGGATCGCCGATATCCGATCGCTGCAGCAGCAGGCCATCCATCACACTGCGGAATTCGAACGAGGTTCCAGTAAAGGGTCGCGACATTTGCAGAACGCGGCAGTTCTTGCGCCCAGACTGCAGCTTCTGAACAACCTCGTAGCCATAACTCGGCGCGATGATCGCTTCCACAAACATGGCGCCCAAGGCGTCAATAAATGCCATTTCAACGGTTCGATTGGCCGCTATGATACCGCCGAAGGCTGATTTCGAATCGGAGGCCAAAGCCAGCGGAAAGGCCTCCGCAACGGTGGCGGCGCTGGCAATGCCGGTCGGATTCAGGTGCTTGACAATTACAACTGTCGGCTCGTCAAAGCTGCTGACTGCCCGCCAAGCCGCATCGATATCGAGGATGTTGTTGTATGAAAGCTGCTTGCCAGCCAACTGATCGGCGCCCAGTGGCGTCTGTTCGCCGCTGCGCGTGTAGTAGGCGGCGGCTTGATGCGGGTTTTCACCGTATCGAAGCTCATGACTGCGTTGCACGCCGATCGAGATTCCTTCCGGCACATCGCTGTCGACTGGCTCCGCAATCTCGGATTCGCAAAGGTAGGCGTGGATTGCCTCATCATAATCGCGGCTGTGGGCGAAGGCTTTGACCGCCAATTCGCGGCGCTGTTCAATGTCCGTCGTTCCCTCGGTTTTTAGCGCCACCAATACACTCGAATAATCGGCCGGATCGCACAGAACCACTACGCGCGCAAAATTCTTCGCCGCCGCCCGCAGCAGTGTAACGCCGCCTATGTCGATTTGCTCGACCGCCTCTTTGACGGTGACATCCGGGTCGCGAATCGATTCGCTGAAAGGATACAGGTTGCAGACCACCAGGCTGATTGGCGCAATGCCGCTCGCCGCCAATTCGGCGAAATCTTCCGCTGTGTCGCGCGCTAGAATGGCGCTGTGGATCGCCGGATGAAGCGTCTTTACCCGCCCGCCAAGCATCTCGCTCTGCCCGGTGACGCGCTCGACTTTGGTAACAGGAATTCCGGATTCCGCCAAAGTCTGCCCGGTGCCGCCGCTGGCTACGATCTCCCAACCGAGCCGTACCAACTCCTTGGCTAATCCGACTATGCCCTGTTTGCTGGACACACTAAACAACGCCCGTGGCATAGGCAACTCCTCTCCAGCTAAATTGGAGATAATACATGGCGATTATAGCTTTCAAGCCGACGGCGGTATAGGGACTACACAAGCGAGTCATTCAGCGGGATGATGCTATCTCGCCTGACGCTGATCCCCATCTTGTCCCCGACAGACACCGGCAAATCAGCCAGCGCGAACGACAAGCGCAATTCGCTCTCAGTTAGAACCGTCACTTCAGTGAACCCGCCGCGAAAGACCGCGCTCTCTACCACAGACTCGATTCTCAGCGCACTGCTGTCCATATCGTCAGAAAGCTCGATTCCCGCGGGATGAATCAAGATTGAACCGGTGGAGCGCCGCCATGCCTCGGTCCTTCCCAGCAAATCCAGGATGCGACTGTCGCTCTTTGGAAACACATTGGTCATACCCAAAAATCGCGCCACAAACTCGCAGCGCGGACGCCGATATAAGTCGCGCGGCGCATCATGCTGATAGACCCTTCCCGTATTCATCACCGCAATGCGATCAGCAACCGCATACGCTTCACGATGGTCATGGGTGACGTAGATCGCGCTGAGGCCCGCGCTTTTGACGATTCGCCGCAATTCGAGCGCCAACGCATCGCGCAGTTGGGCGTCCAGCGAGCCAAGCGGTTCATCCAGCATCAGCAAGCGTGGATTCGGCGCCAGGCTGCGCGCCAGCGCCACGCGCTGCTGCTGCCCGCCTGAGAGCGACGCCACATCCCGTTCATCGAGGTCGGCCAAGCCGACGCGCCGCATAAGTGAACGTACTTCTTCGCCGATCGCTTCACGCTTCATCCCCAGTCGCTTCAAACCGTAAGCGATATTCTCAGCGACCGATAAATGCGGGAACAAGGCAAAATCCTGGAACATCAATCCAAAGCCGCGCTTATGCGCCGGAATCGGCTTGATGTCTTCGCCCTCCAAGGCGATTACACCTTTGTATTCAGTCTCCAATCCAGCGATGATTCGCAGCAGGGTGGTCTTGCCGCAGCCGCTCGGACCGAGCAAACACAGAATCTCGCCTTCATCAAGATCCAGCGACACCTCGCGCAGCGAGACGATATCGCCATAGGCATGTGAGACATCCCGCGCTCGCAGCATCAAAACTCGCCAACGCCAGCGACGCGCATCCGCTCGATAATAATGAACCCGCCAGCGCATACGATCATCAATACCACGCTCATCGCCAGCGCCTGACGATACGACGCCATGCCCGGGTCGCCAAGCAGCCGATAAATCACCACTGGAATGGTCACCGACTCCCGCTGCGCCACAAAGAGCGACGCGCCAAACTCCCCCATGCTGACTGTGAAAGCGAAGGTTGCCCCGACCACGATCCCCCGGCCCAACAAAGGCAGGTCAATCGTCAGCAGCATATCCATTGGCTTTGCGCCAAGCACTCGCGCCGCCTCGCGCAAGGACGGCGGTATCGCTCGCAAGCTGGGCAATACACTGCGGACGACGAATGGCAGCGCAACGAGAGTGTGCGAAATCGGAATAATCAGCCAGGAGGCGCGCAGATTAAGCGGCGGCTCATCCAGCGCAATGATGAAGCCGAAACCCAAGGTCACCGCGCTCGTCGCCAGCGGCAGCATGAATAGCGGATCCGCCAGCCGGGACAGCCGGCCTGGGCGCTGAATCAGGTAGGATGCGATCAAGCCCAAGACCAAGGCCGCGATCAGCGCAATCAGCGCAAATCGCAGCGAATTGAAGACCGCATCCAGCGGCGCGATGAACAGCAGCGAGCCTCGCGATTTCTCCGCCAAACTGCCGTAATTGCTGAAATCCAATCGTCCCGCCAGCAAAACCGAGCGCGAAACGAGGGCGAACAGCGGCGCAAATAGCAGGGCGGAAATTAGCGCAACGCAGCTGCCCACGCCGAGCCGTTCAAGGCCGCTGCGCGCCTGTCTCGCAATCGTCTTGCCACTTGCCAGCGCCAGATGCAGTTTCTTCTGTGTAGACGTATAGAACATCAACATCGCCAGCATGCTTAGTATCTGCACTAACGACAGCGCAGCCGCCAGCGGCAGGTTGAACATGTTTACCGCCTGATAATAGATCTGCACCTCCAGCGTCGCGAAACGGATCCCGCCCAGAATCAGAATTACACCGAAACTCGTGAACGAAAAAATGAACACCAGCGCGCCAGCAGACAGCAAAGCCGGGCGAATCAGCGGAAGTCGGATTTCGCGCCAAAGCGCCCACTCGTCCGCGCCCAGGCAGCGAGCCGCCTCTTCAGCGGCAATGCCCACCGACGACCAGTAGCTCGTCATGATGCGCAGCGCTACCGCGAAGTTGTAAAAGACATGAACGATTATGATCATCGCCAGCGTTCGCTCCAATTGGATCGGACTGTAGTCCAGCGAAAATAGCGTCCTGGTCAGATCATTGAGCAATCCGTTCTTGCCCAGCAGGCTGGCAAATGCCAGCGCCACCACCACCGTCGGCAAGACGAAAGGTAAGGTCGCCAGCGAAAGCAGCAGCGACTTGCCTGGGATACGATAGCGCGCGAAGACGAAGGCGCAGGGCGTGGCCAGCAGCAGCGTAAATGCCGTCGAGAGAACAGCTTGGTAAACGGTGAATAACAGCGTCCCGAGGTAATAGTCAGTCGAAAGCAGTCTGGCAAACCCCGAGAGATCGAGCGCGCCCGTGGGCCGTAGACTGACATCCAGAATAGACAGCAGCGGATATACGTAGAAAAGACTCAGGAAGGCCAGCGGGATCAGATAAATGCCGATCCAAAGCTCGCGTACTCGCCGCATCAACGCAGCATGACCTCCATCCAGGCTTGGATCCATTCTTCGCGGTTCGCTTCAATCTCAGCGGGATCGACATGCGCTGGATTCTCAGGAATCAACGCGTATTCCGCAAATACCTCCGGCAGCATGATATCTTCCCGCGCCGGGAATACGAACATGTTCAGCGGCAACTCTTCCTGGAAAGCCGGGCTCAGCATAAAGTCGACAAATTGCCGCGCCGCCCCTTCATTGGCGGCGCCCGCCAGAATGCCGACGTATTCAATTTGCCGGAAGCACATATTATCGTCGACGATGGCGCCCGTGATCGCGCCCGCGTCCGGATTCTCGCTGTAAAGCACTTCCGCCGGCGGACTGCTGGCATAGCTGACGACCATCGGTCGCGAACCGGTGTCGCGCCCAGTCACTTTGAATTCACCGTAGTAGGCATCGGTCCAGCCATCAACGACTAAAATGTCATTGTCGTAAAGCTCTTGCCAGTAATCCAGATACGTGAATTCGCCTTCCACGCCATACTCGGCGATGGTCGCCAGCAGAAAAGCCAAGCCCGGCGACGACGTGGCTGGGTTCTCCGCTACCAGCAACCCTCTATACTCCGGCCGCAAGAGATCGCTCAAGCTGCTCGGCAGGTTCAGATCATTTCCCTCGAAATACGCAATGTCATAGTTGAGGCAAACATCGCCGAAGTCAACCGGCGTCACACGGTATGTGTCGTCGGGAATGAAATCCACATTCACGTATTGCAATTCCGGCGACTCATACGGCGTGAAGATTTCGGCGGCTAAAGCCCGACTTAAGAAGGTGTTGTCGACGCCATACAGCACATCGCCAAGCGGGTTGTTCTTGCTCAGTATCGCTTGATTCACCATCTGACCGGCATCGCCCGACCGAAGGATTTCGACTGTTACGCCAGCGTGTTTTTCAAAGGCAGCCAGCACCTCTTCCGTCATGGCGAAGCTGTCGTGCGTCAGCACAACTACCCGCTCCGCCTCTTGCGCAAAGGCAACCGCACCGACAACGGTCAGCACTAACACAGCAGCAATTTGACGTACAAACATGATCAGCTCCCGAAATCTGAGATTGACATTCGACCATCCCCGCGGGCAAGCATCGCTTGCGCTCGCCATCACAAGGGAGACTTTAGGAGCCGGGCGCGGTATAGGCGGAAGCCACCCCTGTCGGGGTGTTTACAGGGGTGGCTAAGACAAGGGTACTGCAGACATTCCTACGCCAGCATTACCTGGATCAGGTATATGGGTCGGCATGGCAGACACGCCCTCTCAGCCTACTCGCGTAAGCTCCCCAAGTCTCGACATATGGTCGTTAATGACCATTATACAGTGCCGATACGGTTTTCGCAACAAATTGCTCTCAATAATGCAATAGACTCTCCAGGTACTCAGCAAAGCGTCCGGCGTTGCAGGCTTCCGTATACTGTAGGAAGTCCTCGCCGGAAAGCGGATACAGCGGATAGCAACTCGTCGGGGCCGCCCCATGGGGCGCCTCCACAACCATATCACAGCCGGGAAAAGGGATGATCACGCCGTCTGTCGTCCGCTCCAATCGGTCTACAATACGTTCGACAGTCGCGATAACGGTCTCCGCGACATAGACCAGCTCCAAGTCAATGCCCAGATTGTTGTTAATAAGAACATTGCCTTCGCGGTCGCCCGCCAAACCATGGATCACCGCCACATCGCACGCTATCGCCGGAAACGCCACTAGCTCAGCGCCGCTGTAAGGATCCGCCACTGTCTTCACATCGGGGCGCAACATCGGCAAATCCGTACCAATCCAAGCCCTTGACGGCAAGAAACCGACGCCGGCAATTTGCGCGCGGATGCCCATCACGATGCTGGCTTCCGTTTCCTCGATCATCTCAAGGCGCTGCGATTGCGCGAATTGGGTGAACATTGGCGCCAGGCCAAATGCCTCCAAGCCGAAATAGGCGGAACGCACACGCTTCACGCAGCCAGCGCCAACGAGAAGGTCAGATTCCAAGCCCCCGGTGAAACTCAGCAAGGTAAGATCCCGCGGCCGCTCGCGCCGCCGCAGCAGCGCCTTCACAAAGCCGAGCGGGCGTCGATAGAGCGTCACCCCGCCCAAGGCAAGCGTATCGCCATCATTTACAGCGGCCGCCGCCTCTTCGGGCGAAACATAGATCTCAGCCATGCTCATGTCTTTCGTCGATCCGCTGTTGGGCAAATTGCCCTCCGCGCATACACCGCGCAACTGACAACGCTTCACTGTACCGAAGCAAAACGATATTCGCCTATACTATATCTTGACAGACGCTTCTGCACCTCCTGGAGACGACCGATGAATCGGATGCATGAAATGTGGCGTAAATCGCGCGTCGGCCGATCAATCCTGGTGACCATAGTGACTTTGACCACCGGATTCGCCGCCGGCAGCTTGTCTCAAGCGCACGCGAGCGCCCAAAGCGGCGCCGCGCTCAGCGTCGCTGAGCAGGCATTTCAATCAATTTTGGACGCCTTCTCAATCATCGAATCCAGCTTTATCGATCCAGTTGATATGGACGACATGGTCGGCGGCGCCATCAAAGGCATGGCTGATGCGCTCGGCGACCCCCACAGCGGGTACATCCGTCCAGAACATTGCGCCTCAAGCCGGAACTTCTCCGGCGACTTCTCTGGCATCGGCGTGACAATCAAGACCGATGAAGACACCGGGCAAATTGAAGTCGTCACTGTCATACCCGATACGCCGGCTGACGGCGCTGGCGTTCTGCCGGGCGATATCTTTCATCAAGTCGACGGCATTCGCGTGTCGGGAATGACCCAGGCCGAGCTGTCCGCCCTCGTGCCCGGCCCGCCGGGAACCATCGTAACTATCGTATTCAAGCGCGACGATGAGCTTGTCGCCTTTGAAATTGTTCGCGACTTATTTGAAATCCCTAACATTGCCTACGACATCGTGGGAGACAAGATTGCCTACATATCAATGCTGGGCTTTCACGACCGCTCGCGTGTTCAGTTGGATCAAGCTTTTGAAGCCGTCAATATTGACGCCGCCGCCGGATTGATTTTTGACATTCGCAACAATCCTGGCGGCACGCTGGCCAGCGCGATCGAGATCGGCAGCGCGTTTATTGAAGACGGTGTGCTGCTGCGGCAGGTCTCGCGCGACCACAGCGAAGAGGTCACCCGCGCCACTGGCGATTTCGCCAATATACAAGTACCGATCGTCGTATTGGTCGACGGGACCAGCGCTAGCGCTTCGGAAGTGATCGCGGGCGCCATGCAAGACCACGAAGTCGCCGCCATCCTGGGCGAAACAACCTTCGGCAAGGGTACTGTGCAGAATCTTCCCCCCAAACTTTCAAATGGCGGCTGCTTGCGCATCACCGTGCGCCGCTGGCTAACCCCAGACGGCCACTGGATCCACAAGCAGGGCATCACACCGGATATCATCGTCAAACGGAATCCCGGAGGAGATAACGCGGTCGACGATGAATATGACGCGCAATTGGCCGCCGCAATCGAATTCATTGAATCACTGCGCGACTAACAGGCTTGTGTATCGTATAACAATTGTGGGCAAGCTTCGTTGGATATTTCACGCTGGTCAAGGACGCCCTTTGATGGTATAGTTCGCCCATTGTGTGTCTGGATTTATGCCGGGAGTTGGGGCATGGCGGTTGCCTTACAGATTACGTCAATCATACTATCGATCGCGCTGATCATCTTGATATTGCTGCAGGTAAAAGGCGGCGCGCTGGGCAGCTTGTTGGGCGGCGACGCCGGCGGCGGGATCGCGCGAACTCGCCGCGGCCTGGAGAAGACACTCTTTCGCATCACCATTTTCCTGTCGATTGCCTTTCTCGGCATCGCGCTTTTCGCCGTGGCAACGCCAGGCTAAGCGAGCCCCCGTATTCAACAGCACACAATAGAGTCGAAATTTCAACTGCGCTCTGCTACAGTGGAAGAGCGCTCTTCCGCTTATTGAGACACTCGACATGTTTCGCGGCTTTCGCTGGCAATTGATAGCGCTGATTCTTGCGCTTTTACTTTTCCTCAGCGGCGCCCTGTTTCGCCTGAGTCGCCAATCTAACGTCGCTAAACCGGCCCCACCAACACCTGCACCGCTCACGGCAATGACCCCGACCGAATCGGCGCTTGTCGCAACGCCGCCGATTCCAACTTCGGACGCCGCGCCGCAAGCCCTTACCCAAGCAGCCAGCGCATCGGGCGCCGCCTACCGCGAGGGATTGGTGGGCAAGGTTCGCCGCTTGAATCCTCTCTTCGCCCATCTCAATTCTGTCGACAGAGACATTTCCAGCTTGATCTTTGAAGGGCTTTTCGCCACCAACAATTATGGTGAAGTCGTGCCGCGGCTGGCGGAGCGCCTCGCAATATCATCGGACGGCATCGAATATGTCGTCAAACTTCGTGAAGATATTCGCTGGCAAAATGGCCTGCCCTTCAGCGCCGCTGATGTCATCTACACCATGTCGCTTCTCAGCGATCCGGCCTACGCCAATATCTCGCCTGTTGGTCAGTTCTGGGCTACGGTCGAGACTCAAAAACTTGGCGACCATCTGTTGCGCTTTCGGCTGGCTCAGCCCCTGAGCAGCTTTACCCACCTCTTGACGATTGGTATCCTGCCCGAACACGCCTTGCGCGGCGCGGCCGTGACGGACCTGGCTCAACACCCCTTTAACCTGTCCCCGATCGGAACCGGTCCCTATCAACTTGCGGGTTTGCGTCTCGATTCGGAAAGCGCTATCGCCACGGTGGAGCTGGCGCGGTCGCCAGTGTTTCTTGAGCGGCGCGAAGCGCAGGGGAGCTACCGCCTGCCGCGCCTTAGCTTTCATCTCTTTCCCAACGCTAAGGAAGCGATCGATGCCTATGCGTCCGGTGAGCTAAGCGCGCTTGCCAACCTGGCGCCGCGCGGCGAACTCTTGACACTGCCAAACAGTCAAATCTACACCCAGTCCGATCCTTCGGTCGCCATGATAATCTTCAACTGGAAAACATCAATCTTCGTCGAGCGCCGCCTGCGCCAAGCGCTCTCGCTCAGCCTCGACGCGCCGGAAATAGTACGAAAGAATCTGGGCGCGGTAGTCGCCTACGCCGACAGCCCGTATGCGCCCGGCACATCCGTCTATCGCCCCAATTCATTTTGGACCGCCCACGACCTCGAAGGGGCGCTTGCCCTATTGGACGCGGCCCGAATCGTCCCAGTCGTTCCTGACGAATCGGACCCCGAATCCGATTCAAACGATGCGGTCAACCCCGGCGCGCGTTTCAGCCTTCTGATTGAAGACACAAAGCCGCTGCGCCAGCTTGCCGACGACATCGCCTCGCAATGGAGTCTGTTTGGTTTCCAAGTGGAGGTAGAAGCGGTCAGCGCCGACGACCTGGCGAATCGACTGAGGACTGGACGATTCGACTCGGCAATTGCTACGCTGCGAATTGGCGGCGACTTCGACCTGTATCGCTATTGGCATCCGGCGCAATACGGCAACGGGCGGAACTACGGCGGCGTGTCCAACCACGAAATTGCCGACCTGATTGAGCAGGCGCGCCGCGAGATTTACAGCAGTCGCCGCGCCCTTCTCCAGCAGAACTTTCAGGAAGCATTCGCCGAAGATGCGATTGCCATCCCACTCTACTACCCGCTTTTCACATTCATCGTTGACTCGGAAATTGAAGGAATACGGTTGGGATACCTAACATCACCGGCCGATCGCTTCCGCGGGATTGGCGATTGGCGCATCGCCACGCGCCCCAGTTAAGGCGCAGCCTCGAGCCGCAGTATCTCTCGCAGCAATTCTTTCCGCGCGCCGCCTGCCAAGGTCTCCAGCTTTCGCGTAGCCAGTGGATCAATTTCTTCGCGCAGCAGGCGCAAATCCTCCTCATCGGGAGGAGGCGTTTCGCCCAGCTCATCGGCGACAATCAAATCGAAAGCGGTCTTGCGCTTGACCTGCTTCAATTCAACGCCCGGATGAATGCTCGTCAGGCGCATCCTGCCTTCAGCCCAATCAAACTCGCCCAGATCCGTAATCAGATAACGCGGACCGCCGCCCCGCCGCCGATGCGGCACATGCCCCATCCCGCTGATGAAATCGAGCTTGCGCGCGAAGGTCAATCGCGAGTGACGCGGCACATACAGGTACGTGTGGTCGTAATTCGGCGTAACATCAGGAATGCCGCCACTGCCGGGCAGCCGCATGCGTGGCTTGCCGTAGTTCTTCCCGAAGGCGATATTGTTCAAATTGCCATGCTGGTCCACCTGCGCCGGCCGGAAGAACTCCTTGGGCTGAAACTTGGGCAGAATCTCAGCAGCGCCCGCCGCGAAGCCCAAGTGGATCAATCCTTTGCCCACCCAAAGGCTCTCAATGTCGGCAAGGCCGAGCGGACCCCAATCCTGCACCAGCGCCTGACCGATCGCCGAGGTAAAACGCGCGCGCGGCGCATAGCGAAGCTTGCCCAGAATCAGTCCGGCGGCCACCAAGGGCGTGTTAATGCCCTGCGCCCACACATCGCCATCCTGCACCTGCCGCGAAATACAAACGCTGATGAGCTCGTCAATTGAATAGTCGTTTGCGCTTGGCAATGCCCTACACGCCGCCATCACCGTTTGCTCGAACCAGTCGTACAAACTGGCGCTTGCCGACTTGCAGCACAGCCGGCAGCATTTCCGGCCTCACCGATGCCTGCAGGCTGTCCACCTTGGCATCATTCAGTCGGACGCCATTCTGTTGGATCAGCCGTCGCGCTTCCCCGCGACTGTTCACCATCTTGAGCCGTACCAATATATCGCGGACCTCTTCTTCGGCAGCCAACTCCGCCTCGTCCATGGCATCGGGTATGCCCGCGCCGCCGCGGAACACCTCATCCCAGCGCGCCTGCGCCGCTTCCGCATCGGCCGGACTATGGAAGATTCCCACGATTTCCCGCGCCAGCCGCATCTTTGTCTCATTGGGATGCGCCGCGCCCGAACGCAAGTCTCCCTCAAGCGCCTCAACCTGCGCCGGCGCCCAGCCCAATATCAGCTTGTGATACACGCCCATCGCCTTGTCCGGCAGGCTCATGATCTTGCCAAACATATCCCAGGGTTCCGACAGCAGAGGGATGTGATTGCCCAAACTCTTGGACATCTTGATTTCGCCATCGGTGCCGGGCAGGCTCTCGCCCATAATTATCGCGATCTGCGGTTGCTGTCCCAATCCGGTTTGCAGCTTGCGCCCAGCCACCAAAATATTGAAGAGTTGATCCTGCCCGCCAACCTGTACATCGGCTTCCTGCGCTACCGCGTCATAGGCTTGCATCAGCGCATAAAAGAATTCATGCAGATAAATTGCTTTTTCGTCTTCAATGCGTTTGGCGAAGTTCTCCCGCACCAGAAACTGCTGCACGGTAAAATGACTCGCAAGGCGGATGATATCGGCGAAATCAAGCGGCGCCAGCCACTCGTCATTGCGGCGCACCCGCGTCCGTTCTTCGTCCAGAATCTTGAAAGCCTGCTCCGCATAAGTCCGCGCGTTGTCTTCCACGTTGTGCATCGTAAGTTGATCGCGCGCCGATTCCTTGTCCGACGGGTCGCCGATCAAGCTGGTAAACGTGCCCACCAGAAAGGTCACATCGTGGCCAAAATCCTGGAACTGCCGCAATTTACGCATGGTGATTGTGTGACCCAAATGCAGATCCGAGGTGCGCGGATCGTAGCCGCAGTACACTCGCAGCGGACGCCGCTCACGTTCGCATTCCTGCAAACGGTCGCGCAGATCTTTCGCCATATTTTCGCGCGTCTCAACATTGCCATAGGCGGTACCCGACATCAACACTTCCACCTGTTCTTCTATCGTCGCCATCTCGCATTCCTGACTGCATGGGTAGCTTGCACAACGCCAGTATACCATAGCGATGCGCCCCCTGTTCAGTCCCTAGGTCGCTGGCTATAATGCTGACCGGTAGAATAGCCAGCATCCGGGTTCTCGGCGGCAGAATCAGTGTGATTCAAAACGAAGGACGCAAGCATGGATAAGATGAGCAGCGCGGAAGTACGGCAAACCTTTCTCGACTTTTTCGAGGAAAAGGGCCACCGAGCGGTCGCTTCATCTTCCTTGGTTCCCGCCGATGACCCCACGCTGCTTTTCGTCAACGCGGGCATGGTGCAATTCAAAGATGTATTCCTGGGCCACGACAAGCGCGATTACCAGCGCGCCACAACCTCGCAAAAGTGCATGCGCGTCAGCGGCAAGCACAACGACCTGGAAAACGTCGGACCATCGCCGCGCCATCACACCTTTTTTGAAATGCTCGGCAACTTCAGCTTCGGCGACTACTTCAAGCGCGACGCCATCAAACACGCTTTCGAACTGCTGACCGCGGTATACAAACTGCCAGCTGATCGGCTCGCCGTAACCATCTACGAAAACGACGACGAATCCTATGACTGTTGGGTGAACGAAGTCGGCATCAATCCCAAACGCGTCGCCCGCATGGGACCGTCCACCAATTTCTGGCAGATGGCCGACACCGGACCCTGCGGACCCAACACCGAAATCCACTGGGACAAATTTCCAGAACAAGGCGACGATGACGTCATCGCCTTGCTGCAAGCCGAAGACGATCGCTTCCTGGAAATCTGGAATCTGGTTTTCATGCAGTTCAATCGCCAGCAGGCGGACCCCGATCACAGCGGAAAATGGGATGTCCCTCTGCCCGCGCCCGGCGTCGATACCGGCATGGGCTTCGAACGCATCCTGACCATTCTGCAAGGCGTCGAAGCCAACTACGAAACCGACCTCTTCACACCAATCATAGAACGCACCCAAGCGCTCACCGGCCACAGCGACGCCCAACGCGACGCGGGCATCGTGCCCTATCGCGTCATCGCCGATCACATCCGCGCGGCTGTCTTCCTCATCAGCGACGGCGTCATGCCCGGGGCCAAAGGGCGCGCCGCCATCCCCCGTATCGTGATTCGGCGCGCCGCCCGCTTCGGCCGCGAAATCGGCTTCGACCGCCCCTTCCTGGCGCCAATCGCCGATTCTGTAATCGACATCATGGGCGAGCACTATAGCGAACTCGTTGACGACGCCGACAACATCAAACGCATCATCACGCTGGAAGAAGAACGCTTCCACCGCACGATGGATCGCGGCCTGAATGAACTGGACGACATGTTGGCGCGCATCGGCGATGACCGCGAACTCTCGGGCGAACAGGCTTTTTATCTTAAAGCCACGCTTGGTCTCCCCTTCCAGGTCACCAAGGACGTTCTCGAAGAGCATGGCTATACAGTCGACGAAGCTGGCTTCTCCGCCGCCGAAGCCGAACATGCGCTCATCAGCGGTGGCGGACAAGCTATGGGCGAAATCGATGCCGGCGACTTTTACCGCGCGCTCCTCGCTGAATTGCAAACTGGAGGGCAACTTCTCGCAAGCGGCGTCGCTTACGATCCCTACTCCGATTCACCGACCACCACTTCGGTCCTCGCCTTGCTCCAGGACGGCCGGCGCCTGACTTCCGCCATGCTTGGCGAGAAAATTGAAGTCGTCCTCGCCGAGACCCATTTCTATGTCGAAGCCGGCGGTCAAGTCAGCGATACCGGTACGATCGCCGGCGACGGCTGGATCATAGAGGTAGAAGCGATGAAGCAGCCCGTCGCGGGCTTAGTGGTCCATATCGGCGAAGTGGTTGAAGGCAGTCCGTCGGTCGGCGATGCCGCCACCGCGCAGGTCGATCGCGCGCGCCGCAAAGACATCATCCGCAATCACACCGCCACCCACTTGCTGCACGCCGCCCTGCGCAACCAGCTGGGAACGCATGTGCAGCAAAAGGGCTCGCTCGTCGCGCCCGACCGGCTCCGCTTCGACTTTTCGCACCCGGAAAAAGTCGCTGACGATGAACTGGCTGCCGTATCCGCCGCGATCAGCGGCGCGATCCTGAAGAATTATCCGGTAACCGAGGCCGCCAAATCACTTGAGCAAGCGCAAAAGGAAGGCGCGATGGCGCTCTTCGGTGAAAAATACGGCGACACCGTCCGCACAGTCATCATTGAAGATGGCGCAGACCGATACAGTTACGAGTTATGCGGCGGTGTACATGTGAAGCGAACCGCCGAAATCGGCAGCTTTGTCATTACCAGCGAGGGAAGCGTTAGCGCCGGCATTCGGCGTGTCGAGGCGCTCACCGGTCAAGCCGCAGCCGAATACTTGCAGGAACAGCAGAGTACGCTGAACGCGATCGCGCGGCAACTCAGTACCGTTCCCGAGCAAACTTCAGATCGAATCAGCGCCCTTCAGGCTGATCTCGGCCAGGCGCGGCGCGAGATTGAAGACCTCCAGCGAAAGCTGGCCCGCCAAAGATTTAACAGTCTAATCGACCAGCAGTTGGAAAGCTTAGACGGAAAGCGAGCCCTCTTGGCGCAACTGGACGGCACACCCATGGAAACCATGCGAGAAATGACGGATTGGTTCCGCAACCGCGTCGATAATGGCGTCATGGTTCTCGCCAGCGATATTGACGGAAAACCGCAAATTGTGGTCGCCGTGTCAGACGCGCTGGTGAAAAACGGCATCCGCGCCGGCGACATTATCAAGCCGATCGCCCGCATCGTTGGCGGCGGTGGCGGCGGAAGACCGCAAATGGCGCAAGCCGGCGGCGTCGACAGCAGCAGAATCCAGGAAGCCCTTGATGCCGCCCGCGGCTTGATCGCCGACGCCTGATCCTTGTATTGCCTGCCGCCAAGCGGATGCCCATTCATTCTACGCGTATACTCGTAAGTGATGTCTCCTGAAATTGAGCGCCTTCAGCTTACGCCGACCGATACTGTCGTCACCGTACGTGAACGACTGGCAGGCCTGCGCGGGCGCCGCGTCCTGCTCATTTGGCCCCCCGATGGCAAACCGCTCGGGCGCAAACTGGACCTCGTGCTGATTCAGCGCGATGCCGACCGGCGCGCGATTCAACTGGCGCTCGTATCACTGGACAATGCCATAATCGCTTACGCCGCCGAACTGAATATCAGCTGCTTTGATTCCGTCGAAGCCAGCCAGGTCGAACGTTGGAAGCGGGGCCGCCAAAAACGCTTCCTGCCCCGCTATCACAAACCGAGCCCCGATCTGCAGACTGAGGACCTCGCGATCATCGCCGATCGAATTGAACGGCGCAAACGGCTTTCGCCCTGGCGCGCTGCCATCGAGCGTCTCTTTGTCCTTGCGCTGCTCATCGGCGTTATTGGCAGCGTTTTCTACGCCCTTCTCCCAAGCGCTGTCGTCGAGCTAACCCTCGCCGAAAACGAACTCGTCGCCGTCGTTGACATCCTCGCCGACAGCAAAGCCAATGCTGTAGATTTAGATAAAGGCCTCATACCCGCCTTAACGCTCCGCGAAACGGTGGAAACCACCGCTACGATACCCGCGAGCGGTACTTTCCGGCTGGATAGTGTCTCGGCAGCTGGCGTGGTGACCTTCACCAATTTGGGCGATGAGCTCGTGATCATCCCATCAAAGACGATTCTGGGCACCAGCGCCGGCGAGCCCATCCTCTTTGAGACCGTGGCCGATATTGTCGTGCCGGCCGGCGTAGGGCGCAGCGTTGATGCGACGGTCCAGGCAATAGAAGGCTACCGTGGCAGCATCGGCAACGTAAACAGCGGCATGATCAATACCGTGATCGGCGCGTTGGCGGAAAAGGTATCGGTCATCAATTTGGCGCCAGCCGCCGGCGGCGGCCAACCCAGCGTCAAAGTCGTCGCCGAGGTCGACAAGAACCGCCTGCTCGAAAGTGTGCGTATACAGTTGCAGTCGCTCGCTTTTGAGCAGATGCGCGCAACGCTGCCCGACAGCCAGGTGATAATCATCGAGTCGATCGGAATTGAAGAAGAACGCAAGGAATGGATTTCGTTTTCGGCCGATGTCGGCGCCATGACCAGCGAATTGTCATTGTCGATGCGCGCGCTTGTCGCTGCCCTCGCCATCGACGATCGCTACGCCAGGCAAGTCGCGGTCGGCAGTCTCAAGGCGAATTTGCCGCCGGGAAAGATTCTAGTCGGCGATTCAATTGAATACAGCCGCGGTCCTTTCACACTGGGGCGCGAAAACGGGCAAGTCCAATTCACCGCTACCAGTCGGGCAAGCGCAAGATCCGAATTCGACGCCGGCGCCCTGCGCTCAGCACTGGCAGGAATAAGCCTCAGCGAAGCCACTGATCTGCTCTTGGCGCAGCCCGAACTATCAGCCGCTGATCCCCCGGTAATAGACCTGTATCCAATCGGTCTGGCGCAGATGCCGATGCTCCCGATCAGAATCGACCTGCAAATCAAAGGCTCTGCATGACCGGGCGTCTAATCGGCATCGACCACGGCAAGCAGCGAATCGGACTTGCGATCAGCGATGCTATGGGCATTGGCGCCCGCGAACTGACGATTCTGACGAGCAAAGGCGACGCCGCCGACTTCGCGGAAATTGCAGCCATCGCGAAACGTGAATCGGCCGTTGGCATCGTCGTTGGCATCCCCCATAACCCGAATGCGCCCTTTGGCGCTCCGAAGCAAGCCGACATTGTGCTCGATTGGAGCGCTCGCTTGCGTAGCGCCGTGCAATTGCCGGTTGCCGAAGTGAGCGAATACTTGACCAGCGCCGAGGCCCAAGAACTAGCTCGGTCGCTCAAACGAAGACCACGCGAGCCAATTGACGACCTGGCGGCGCGCATCATTCTGCAATCCTACCTCGATGCGCTAAGCTACGGTTCGGCTGCGTTTCCCCCGCCTGGCTCAAGCGACTGACAATTTGCGGCTGTACAATATAAGTATATGAATAGGCAGAGCTTTTCGCGCGGAAGCCAATAGGGTGGCGCAATTGCGGCGCCGAGCAACACAGCGAGATCGAAACTTGCGTAATTTACACGATACTCAGCCAAGCCGCAGCTATTATCTGAAGCGACGCGAAGACGGCTTGCGCGCGCCGCCAAAACTGCTGTTCTGGGGCCTGATTGTTTTCTGTCTGCTCGTTATTCTCGGCATCGCCGGCTTCGTATTCGGTTTCCGCGAAGTGCTTCGCCCTGCGCAGCAGCAACGTCTCATCGACCAGCTGCCCTTTTTGAGCGTCCTTCGCAATCCGACGCCGATTGGCGGTGTATTCCCAACGATCGTAGCGCCGGAGAATGCGGACGCTGCGCTGTCCCTTCTTGACATGCCCTTGGATATCGCCCCGCCGAGCGCAACGCATTCAAGCCAATCCGCGGTAACAGAAACAGCATCGCCGACCCTGCAGTTGGTGACCGCGACCGATGTTCCGACGCTCGCGCATGTCTCAGCGCCTACGGCGACTGCGCGCATTGCCACAGTTGTCATTCCATCCCCGTCGCCAATCCCGGCGATTGTCGCCACTTCATTCCGCTTCCCCACCGGCGCGCCGCGCAACAATCTGCCTCCCTCAGCCAGAATCTACGGACTGCTGCACCAGCAGCAAACTTGGAACAACTGCGGTCCCGCGACCATCACTATGGCGCTCAGCTATTACGGATGGCGGCGCGATCAGGCATTTGCCGCCGACCGCCTCAAGCCCAATCGCGAAGACAAGAACGTCAGTCCAGAAGAACTGGCTGCCTATGTAAACGAAGAGAGCGCTGTCAAGGCGATCGTCCGTATGGGCGGAACCCTCGAATTGCTCAAACTCCTGGTCGCAAACGAGTTTCCAGTGGTCATCGAAACGGGCGCCATGTTCGAAGCCTACGATTGGATCGGCCATTATCGCGCCTTGGTCGCCTACGATGACGCCTACGATCTCTTCTATTTCTTCGACAGCTTCCTTGGCGTCGGCGAATCCGCGCAAGGTGTCAGCATCAGCTATGCCGAGGTCGACGCCCACTGGACTGCGTTTAATCGCGCCTTTATTGTCGTTTATGAACCACAACGCGAAACGCTCCTGCGCGAATTGCTCGGCCACTACTGGGACGTGAATAGCGCCGCCGAAATCGCCTTTGAGACTGCGCAAATCGAGGCTCGCCGTGAGCCGCAGAACGCCTTTGCCTGGTTTAACATGGGTACTTCTTTGGTCGCGCTAGAGCGCTACGCAGAAGCCGCAACCGCCTTCGACCAAGCGAACCGCACGGGGAAATTGCCCTGGCGCATGCACTGGTATCAATACGGTCCATTTGCCGCTTATTTTCATGTCGGTCGTTACGACGATGTCATGAGCCTTGTGCGCATCAATCAGAATAACGCGCGAGAACTCGAAGAGACCTATTATTGGCAAGGCATGGTGCAAGAGGCGCAAGGCGAAACGCAGGCGGCGGCCGCGTCATATCGCCGCGCACTCGCCTACAACCCGCGCTATGACGCCGCGCGCCAAGCCCTCGCCTCACTCAACTAGGCATCTGAATGACTGCTAAAGGCAAGATGCGCCCCTCCCCCCTGCAGCGCAATCGCCGTATCGCTCGCTCGACATTGACTGTCATGATCGCTTTCGCCGTCGCCAAGCTAATCAGCCTGGCGCAGACCTTGATCATCGCCCAGGCTTTCGGCGTCGGTCGCGAACTGGATGCCTACGTCGCCGCCAATCGCATCCCGGAACTCATCGTCATCCTGATATCCGGCGGCGCCCTGACGCACGCTTTCATTCCAGTTTTCAGCGGTTTCCTGGCACGGGGAGACCTGGATTCCGCCTGGAAACTCTCGAGCAACTTAATCTCGACGATCTTCATGCTCGCCTTCTTGATCAGCGTTGTCGTTTTCCTGCTGGCGCCCTGGCTGGTGAATCATGTTGTCGCTCCCGGCTTCGACGCGGCAACTGCGCGAAACACCGTCGACATGATGCGCATCCTTCTGCTAAGCGCCATCATCTTCGCCGTCAGCGGCATATTCAGCGGCATCCTCAACTCCCATCAGCATTTTCTGCTGCCGGCTTTGGCGCCGATCATGTATGATATCGGAATCCTCGCCGGTGTACTCTTCCTGCTGCCGCGCTTCGGCGTACATGGCATCGCCCTTGGCGCGGCGCTCGGTTCGGCGCTCCATTTCTCGATTCAAGTGCCGGGTTTAATCCGCTACCAAATGAGCTGGCGCTTCGACCTCGGTTTGAGCAATCCGCAGCTTTGGCGCGTTATCCGCCTTATGCTCCCGCGCATCGGCGGCTTGGGCGTCTTCAGTCTCAATTTCCTCGTGATGAATAACATCGCCTCGCGCCTGGGCGTCGGCTCGGTTAGCGCGCTCGATTGGGGTTGGCGCCTGATGCAAATTCCGCAGACCCTGCTTGGCACCGCGATGGGCATCGTCATCTTCCCCACCCTCGCCGCCTTGAGCGAAATGAACGACCTGACTGGCAAACGCGACGCCATGTCGGGCGCGTTGCGATTCCTCTTGATCAGCAGCATCCCCTCTGCCATCGCCTTGATCGTGCTCGGGCGCCCGCTCATCAGCCTGCTTGAGCGCGGCGCTTTTGACGAATCCGCCTCCGCGCTGGTCTACAGCACGCTTAGCATGTTCACCCTGGGCTTGATCGTGCATTCGGCGCTGGAAGTGATCGCCCGCAGCTTCTACGCCGATAAAGACACGCTGACGCCCCTATTCGCCGCGCTGGGCGGCGCCGCCATCAACTTTGTCGCCGCCATCCTCCTCAGCGATGTGCAAGCCGTCGACGCCAACACATTCCTCAACTCGGTATCAGACATCATGCCCTTCGCTGGTATCAAGCGCGAGATCGGCAATGTGAGCGGCTTGGCGCTCGCCAATTCGCTCGGCGTAATGTTTGAAGTGCTGGTTTTGCTCATCATTCTGCGGCGGCGCTGGGGTGGACTTAAAGAAAGCGCTTTGGCGCGCGCGCTTTGGAAGACGCTTGTCGCTTCACTTGTCATGGCAGCGGCCATTGTCCTCGTTGACATGCTGTGGATTGGGGCAGTTCAAGGTCGCAGCATAACCCTCACTGTCATGCGGCTGCTCGTAGAAGGCGCAATCGGCTTGGCTGTTTTCGCTATCGCCGCCCTCCTGCTGAAAATGCAGGAAATATCTGAGATCTGGGCTATCATCAAACGGTCGCCCGAATAACAACAAAAGCTGTAGGCGCGACCGATTAGACTCTCCCAAAGAAAGATCAATCATGCCAATCAAAATCAAATCGCTAACGCTCGGTCCCTTCGCCACCAACACCTACCTGGTCGCCGATACGCGTACGAACAACGCCATACTCATTGATCCGGTCGATGACGCCCCCGCCATTTTGCGCGCCGCCGCCGACGAAGGCTGGCAGATCCAGCTCATGATCGCGACCCACGCCCATCTCGATCACGTTTTGGCCAGCGCCGCGATCAAGGACCAGCTGAAGATTCCCTTCCTGATCCACGAAGACTGCGTAGCGCTGCTTGAGGAGATTCCGCTGCAAGGGATCTACTTTGGCTTGGGTCAGTTGCCAGCGGCGGCAAAGCCAGATCGCCTCCTCAATAGCGAAGGCGAAATCATCGCACTTGATTCCATCCGCCTGACGAGCTTGTATACGCCGGGGCACGCGCCCGGCCATCTCAGCTTCTATCTCGCCGATCACAAAATTCTCTTAAGCGGCGATACGCTCTTCGCCGGCAGCATCGGCCGAACGGACTTGCCCGGCGGCGACCATGACCTGTTGATGACGTCCATTATTCAGCGGCTGATGGTCTTGGACGATGACGTGCGCGTCCTGCCCGGCCACATGGGCGCCACCACCATCGGACGTGAGCGGCAAACAAACCCATTTATCCTTTCGTACAGCGCTTGAACCAACAAGCGAAATTAAAGCCAGCGCGATGCGTATATTGACACTGTTTCTGGACGGTATCGGTCTTGGCGAAGATGATCCGGCAGCCAATCCCTTCGCTATCGCCGCGACCCCAATCATGCATAGCCTGGCCAACGGCAAGCGCTGGCTCGCCGCCACCGGCTTCCAGCGCAGTGAACAGGCTGCCTTCATTCCGACCGATCCGCGTCTAGGCATCCCCGGCCGCCCCCAAAGCGGCACCGGGCAGGCAAGTCTGCTCACCGGCTTGAACGTGCCGCAGCTGATCGGCCGTCACTACGGACCAAAACCCGAAGCCAAGACTCGCGAAATCATCCGGGAACATAGTTATTTCAAGCGATTAACCCAGCGAGGGTTGTCCGCGCGTCATTTGACCGCCTATCCGCCCGGGCTGCTTAAAGATTTCGCGCGCGGCAAAACGCTGCGATCAAGTGTGCAGCAGGCCGCATTTGAATCGGGCGCGCCGCATTTCTCCCTCGAAGACGTCATCGCAGGCCGCGCCCTTACCGCCGAATGGACGACCGAAGCTTGGCGCCGTCACCTCAAGATTGACAGCTTGCCCGATTACTCTCCCCGCGAGGCCGGACGGCTTTTGGCGCAACTGTCCCGAAGCTATGATTTCGCTTTTCATTCGCACTGGCTTACCGACCGCATCGGGCATCGCGGCACCCTTGCGCGCGCAGTAGAAATCTTGGAGCGCTTCGACCAGGTTTTACAGGGCTTGCTTGACGATTGGCGCGACGACGAAGGCTTGATCGTGATCGCCAGCGACCATGGCAACATGGAGGATCTCAGTACGCGCCGCCATACCATGAACGACGTGCCAACTGTCGTCATCGGGAAGCGCGCCTCCGCCTTTGCCAACGGCTTCCAAAGCCTGACCGACTTCGTACCCGCCTGTGATAGAATGCTCTTCGGCAGCTTCTGATTTCCGCTGGACCAAGCGAGCTACCCTTGAACAATAAGGTCATACGATCGATCTTCGCCATTGTCCTGGCGCGGCTGGCGATAAACGTAACCCGACGCTTTCCTTACCCTTTTGTCGCCCCAATTGGCGCCTCCTTTGGCGTCTCCGCCGATAGCATTCAAAACGTAATCGCGCTGACGAACGGCGCCGGATTGCTCAGTCCACTTTTTGGCATCCTCTCCGAACATTACGGCAAAAAAATGGTGATGACCGGCGCGCTGCTGATGATGACTGGCATGAGCGCCCTTGGCGCACTGTTCGCCGAGTACAGCGTTTTCGTCCTGGTTATGTTCGGCTTTGGCGTCGGCAAGATCATTTACGACCCAACCTTTCAAGCATATATCGGCGACATCATACATTTCAGTCGGCGCGCGCGCGTGATGGGCATCGCCGAGCTTAGCTGGGCTTTGTCGCTGGTTATCGCGGCGCCCCTAGCCGGCTTCTTGCTTGATGTGAGCACCCTGCAGGCGATTTTCGTATTTCTCACAGCGTTTCTAGGCGCAAGCGCTTTGGTATTTTGGCTGCTGGTGGAGCCAGCCGGCGCAAACCAACCCGGCAAGCGAATCCAGGTGATGAACCCTCTGTCGGCAATGCGCGTCGTACGCGCCCATCCGCCTGCTGTGTTTGCGCTGATCTTCACCATCTGCCTCACCGCCTCTCACGAGATCTTTTTCATCAATTACGGCCTCTGGATGGAAGAGAGCTTCAGTCTGGTACTGACCGCCCTGGGCGCTGTGACTATCGTCATCGCCCTGGCGGAAGTCATCGGCGAGTTCATCGTCATCACGCTAGCCGATCGCTTCGGCGCCAAGCGGACATCAATGTACGGTATGTTGATCGCCGCCGTCTGCTTCCTCATTATCCCCAACCTCTCTTTCAGCCTGCCCGCCGCCATGTTCGGCATCTTCGTCATGTTCATCTGCATCGAAACCGCCATTGTTTCCGCCTTGCCCCTCTTCAGCGAGATCCTCCCGCAATCGCGCGCCATCATGATGAGCGCAAACGTCGGCGCCCATTCGCTTGGCCGAGTCGCCGGCGGGGCGCTCGGCGCCATTATCTATAAATTCAGCGCGAGCAACTTCCTCTTGATTGGGCTCGTCGCCGGCCTCCTCGGCTTCCTGGCTTTTCTGATTATGCTGCGCTTCATTCCCGCCACTGGCGGACAACCGACCTAAGCATCTGAGGACAGGACAACTCTATTTCAACTGTATTTGTAGGCAACCTCGCATTCCTTACAAGCATCAAACTAGGCGAGAACTGTAGGGGCGACCTGTGAGTCACCCTAGCGTCCCGCCAAAAGTCAGCGAGTATGCTACGACTATCTGCAAAATGAAAAACTCACCTGTCATCAGTAGCTAGTTGGATAACCGCCATAGAGAAGGCGAAACAGGCGACGCGGGATGAGCTGCCAGAATTATCAAAATCTCTGTCTCCTCAATGTAACTCGGCGATCTCGGTGGTGAAAATTAACGAACTCAACCCAAACTACAGGCTGCTTCGCTCAAGCCTCGCCTTGACTATAGCCGCGCCACATCATACAATCCTCTATTGTTGTTTCTTGCAGGTATATCCATGTTTGAATCGCTGAGTCAAAGACTCGACACTGCCTTCGAGGGCTTGCGCAAAGGCGGGCGGGTCAAAGAAGCCGACGTCAAAGCCGTGATGCGCGAAGTGCGCATGGCGCTGCTTGAAGCCGATGTCGCCCTGCCGATCGTCAAAGACTTCATCAAAGAGGTCCGCGATCGCGCGCTAGGCGAAGAGGCGCACAAAGCGCTGAAACCGAGCGAACAGGTCGTCAAAATCATCCACGAAGAAATGGTGGATATGCTGGGCGAGCCCGGACGTCTCAGCTTCAGCGGTAGCGCAAAACCGCATGTCATCATGATGGTTGGCCTCCAGGGTTCGGGCAAGACAACCAACACCGCGAAGCTGGCTCTTCACCTCAGAGCCGAAGGGCGCAAGCCCCTAATGGTCGCCGCCGATACCTATCGGCCAGCCGCGGTCGATCAGTTGGTCACCCTGGCGAAGCAGATCAATGTCCCCTATTATGAAGAGGGTACGTCAGCATCGCCGCCGGCCATCGTCAAGCGCGCCCTGAAACAGGCGCGCGAACAGCATATCGATATTGTGCTTGTCGATACCGCCGGACGCCTGCAAATCGACGAAACCCGCATGGATGAGCTGGAAGAGATCAAGCGCATTGCCGCGCCGGCCGAGATCCTCTTGGTCGCTGACGCCATGACGGGACAGGAAGCGGTCAACATCGCGCGTGGCTTCAACGAACACCTCGGCATCACCGGCTTGATCCTCACCCGCGTCGACGGCGATGCCCGCGGCGGCGCCGCCCTGTCCATGCGCGCCGTTACCGGTGTGCCGATCAAATACATGGGTACCGGCGAAAAGGTCAGCGCCGACACGCTCGAGCTATTCCATCCCGATCGCATCGCCCAGCGCATCCTTGGTATGGGCGATATCATGTCTCTGATCGAAAAGACCGAGACGCTATACGAAGAGGAAGAGGCGCTCCGCCTGCAAAGCAAGATCATGAAGAATGACTTCACTTTGCAGGACTTTCTCGACCAACTCCAGAAGATCCGCCGCATGGGTCCCTTGGGCAAGGTGCTGGGCATGATACCCGGCATGTCCAAATTGCAAATGCAATCCGATTTCAATGACGAGGATATTGAGAAGCGCATTAAGAAGGTCGAGGCGATAATCAATTCCATGACGCCGCATGAACGCCGCCATCCGCGCGTCTTGAAGGCCAGCCGCAAAAAACGCATTGCCGCCGGCAGCGGCGTCGAAGTCCGCGATGTCAACGACCTGCTCAAACAATTTAAGCAGATGAGCCGGCTCATGAATCAACTTAGCAGAGGGAATCTACCCAATATTCCCGGCTTGACCGCCTAAGCCGGGCAGCAGGAGAAAAGATATGGTTCGTATTCGTCTACGCCGTCAAGGCTTGAAACGTCAGCCGAGCTACCGCGTCGTGGTCACCGACCAGCGCAAAGCGCGCAACGGCAAGTATCTCGAGAATATCGGTCACTACAATCCACGCACCCGCCCGGCCACCGAAATCATCCAGGAAGATCGCGCCCTTTACTGGCTCAGCGTCGGCGCTCAACCCAGCGATGCCGTGCGGCGCCTGCTGGAGCACACCGGCACCTGGGAGCGCTTCCAGCGCCTGCGCGCCGGCGAAAGCTTGGAAGTCCTGGTTCAGGAAGCCGAAGAAAACCGCGCCGAACTGCCCAGTCCCAAAACCAATTATCCCGCGCCCGGCGATGGCGAAAGCAAGATCAAAGCGCGTGAAGCCGCCCGCCTCGCTGCCGAAAAATCCGCCGACGCCGCAGGCTGAGCAATCTGATTGGAAACATGACGATGGAAGAAGAATTGGTCCAATACATCGCCGAAAATCTGGTCCATTCACCGGATGAGGTCAGCATCAAACGCCGGGAAACAGGCCGCAGCGTCGTTCTCGAGTTGTCGGTAGCGCCTGGCGACATGGGGCGCGTCATCGGCCGCAATGGCCGCGTCGCCAATTCGATCCGCGCTCTGCTGCGCGCCATGCCATCGCCCGAAAGCGAGCGCGGACGCGATCGACGCCGGCGCGTCATCCTGGAGATCGAATAAAGCGCCTGTGTCAAGCGAGCGCGGACAACCCAGATTTCTTGTTGTGGGCGAGATTCTCCGTCCCCATGGCATTCGTGGCGAACTTCGCATGCGTGTGCTCACCGATAATCCAGCCCATCTCCACCAAGTCAAGTCGGTCCATCTGGGCGACTCCTCGGATGATGCCAATTTGCAAGAGTTCGCTCTGAACCGCCTACGCTTCAACAAAGAATACGCCCTGCTCTCTCTTGAGGGCTGTCGCAATCGAAACGACGCCGAGCAGTTCCGTGGTCTTACCGTCCTGATCGGCAGCGACCAAGCCGCCCCCTTGGAAAAAGGCCAATACTATCTCTTCCAATTGATCGGCATGCAGGTGGTCGCCGACCAAACCGACCTGGGTCGGATCAAGGACGTGCTGCAAACTGGCGCCAACGATGTATATATTGTCGATAGCGAAGAATTTGGCGAAGTCTTGATTCCCGCGCACGACGAGACAATCCTTAGCATGGACTTCGACGTGGAAACCATTCACATGGCATTGCCGGAAGGCCTGCTGCCTTCTCGCTAATCAGCTTTCGCCAGTCTATTCGCTTGGTTCCGCAGTCAACTTACATCGCGCTAAATCTCGAACAGCGCGCCGCTTTCGGTACACCCGGCGCACTTGACAAAAAAAATCTTGGCGTTATATGCTGATGATATTCGCACATCATTGACCGACCTTTATGCAACCTCAGCCGCATCAACAGTTCTGGTTGGGCTTACATCTCGTCCCCAACTTCGGAATCGCAAGAATATCACAGCTCTTGGCGCATTTTGAATCGCCAGAAGCGCTTTGGCGCGAGCCCGATGCCAGCTTGATGCGCCTAGACCTCCCGCGTAAGTTGCTGCGTTCTTTCTGCGAGGGGCGGCGCAATATCAACCTGGAACGCGAATTGGAAGCCATAGCGAATGTTGGCGCCCATCTGGTCACGCTTGACGATGAGACCTACCCCGAATTGCTGCGACAGCTTCCACACAAGCCGCCGCTACTGTACGTTCGTGGAAGTCTCCAGGCTGATGACGGCAAATGTCTTGGCATAGTTGGCACGCGCAAACCGAGCCGCTACGGCCGGAATATCGCTTCCCAGTTAGCCGGTGAGCTTGCGCAGCAAGACATCACCATCGTATCGGGGCTCGCCCTCGGCATCGACGCGGCTGCTCACCGAGGCGCGCTCCAAGCCGGTGGGCGCACGATCGCGCTGGTAGGCACGGGCATCGATATCAACTATCCGCGTGAAAATCAGGAGTTGGCGGATACGATCGCGGCGAACGGCGCCATCGTTAGCGAACTGCCGCTTCGTACCAAACCGCTCGCCAAGAATTTCCCGCAGCGCAACCGGCTCATCAGTGGGATGTGCTTGGGCGTTTTGGTCGCCGAGGCGCCGGAAAGAAGTGGCGCGCTCAACACGGTGTCGCATGCTCTTGACCAGGGCCGAGAAGTGTTCGCCGTGCCCCACAATGTCTTCAGCCAGACTGGACGCGGCTGCAATCAATTGATTCAGGAAGGCGCCAAGCTCGTCGCCAATGTAGACGACATCCTTGAAGAACTGAATCCGTCCCATATTAAGGTCCAGACGCGCATTCAAACGGAACGCTTACAGCCCGCAAACGACGCGGAAAACGCCATCTTTCAGCAGCTTGGCGCCGATCCAATTCATGTCGACCTCATCGTCAGGCAGACGCAGTTGCCGACAGCAACGGTGACCAGCACGCTGACTATGCTTGAACTAAAGGGACTTGCGGAGAGCGCCGGACCTATGCAATACTGCCGAGCGCCAAATTCACAAAGGTAACGGCTGACACCATGGATCACTATTATGCCCTTATCGCCGCTGGCGGACATGGCACGCGCCTCTGGCCGATGAGCCGCGCGCGCCTGCCAAAACAGATGCTCCCGCTCATTGACGACCACTCGATGTTCCGTACCAGCGTGGACCGCATCCAGCCGCTCTTTAGCCCCGAAGATATTTTCGTCGTCACCGGCGCGGAGCTTGTGGATGAACTTCAGAAGGAAGTCGTGCAGATTCCGCCGGAAAACTTCATCGTCGAACCATACGCCAAGAATACAGCGCCGGCGCTAGCGCTCGCCTTGAGTACCATACAGAAGCGCGATGCCGAAGCAACCGTCGCCATTCTGCCAGCCGACCACCATATCGTTCAAAGTGACAAATTCTGTCGGATACTGGAAGCGGCCTGGAGGGTCGCCCAAGATGGCAAGATCGTCACCTTGGGCATTTCTCCTTCGTATCCCGCCACCGGTTTTGGATACATCCAACAGGGTCAAGCGATCGCCGAAGTCGATGGATTCAATGTCTTCCAGTCCCGGCGTTTCACAGAAAAGCCAGACATCGTGCGGGCAACCCAATTCCTCGCCTCCGGTCAATACAGCTGGAATTCCGGCATGTTCATTTGGCGAGTCGACCAAGCCATGCGCGATTTCGAAAGACATCAGCCTGCAATTTTCGCCATGTGTTCCTACCTGCAGTCGGCTCTTGACGCGCCCGATTACGAAGCGAAACTCCTCGACATCTGGGAAACGATGCCCAGCTTATCGATCGATTTCGCCATCATGGAAAAAGCGGATAACATCGCGGTCATACCAGATGACATCGGTTGGAGCGATGTCGGCAATTGGACATCGCTCTATGACGTCCTGCCGCAAGATAACTTCGGCAACTGTATAAAAGGAGACGCGAGCGACATTCGCGTCATTCTTGACACGCGCGACACGCTCGTATTCAGCGACCGTCTGACCGTGGCCATCGGTGTGGAAGACATCGTCGTGGTCGATACCGACGATGTCTTGCTGATCTGCCACAAAGACCGCACCCAAGACGTTAAGCAGGTGGTCGACTACCTGCGCGAAAACGGAAACGAAGAATATCTCTAACGCCACCAACACACTCGCGAGGAAGGGATATGACTAACTCAGCTTCGCAGACCGTTGAAGCCTATTGCTTCAAGTGTAAGACGAAACGCGATATGCGGAATCCAGAAGCGATTTATAACAAGGCTGGCGCGCCTGCTACCCGTGGTCAGTGCCCTGAGTGTGGTACATCAATGTACCGGATGGGCGCGACGGCAGCCCACGAAGGCATCCCCAAACCAGAAAAGATTGAGCGGCCAAAACGCAAAAGAGCAAAGCGCAAAGCCAAGCCAAAACGAAAAGCAAAGTCCCGCGCCAAAGCCAACAGCGCGCCTAGGAATGTTGGGAAACTTGTCATCGTCGAATCGCCGGCTAAAGCCCGCAGCATCGGAGGTTATCTCGGCGATGGCTACACCGTCATGTCCTCTTTGGGTCACGTGCGCGACCTGTTGAAGAGCCGCCTTTCGGTCGACGTCGAGCAGGACTTCGAACCGGAATACCGCGTCCCCAATGACAAACGGCCGATCGTTAAGGAACTGAAAGCGGCCGCCGAAGGCGCCGACGAAATCTATCTCGCCACCGACCCCGATCGCGAAGGCGAGGCGATCGCCTGGCATTTGGCGGCCGCTGCCGAAATGCCGCAGCCTCAGGTAAAACGTGTTGTATTCCATCAAATAACCGACAGCGCTGTGGCCGATGCCTTTTCCCGCCCTCGCGAAATCAATATGGATTTGGTCAACGCCCAACAGGCCAGACGTATTCTCGATCGCCTCGTAGGCTACCAGGTCTCTCAGTTGCTTTGGTCGAAGGTGCGTGGCGGACTGTCCGCTGGACGCGTCCAAAGCATCGCCTTGCGCCTCGTAGTCGAACGTGAAAAGGAAATCGAAGCTCATGTGCCAGTCGAATACTGGACAATCGATGGCGACCTGGCCAAGCGCTCCCCTGGAGGCAACTCGCCGAATTTCATCTCCCGTCTGGTGAAAATCTCTGGCGTAAACGTCACCTTTAACCCGAAGAGCGAGAAGCCTCCGATCCTGAACAGCGACGCGACCGTGCAGCCGCACATCGACGCCCTGCGCAACAGCCAGTATCTTGTCGATGCCATTAAACGCGGAACGAGCCAAAGCAAACCCTCCGCGCCCTTCACTACCAGCAGCTTGCAACAGGCCGCGTCGAGCCGCCACCGGTTCAACGCTCGCCGAACAATGCAGTTGGCGCAGCAGCTCTACGAAGGTATCGACATCGGCCAAGGCAATGCGGTAGGCTTAATAACCTACATGCGCACGGATAGCGTACAGGTGTCTGGGCAAGCGGTGTCGGAAGCGCGTGCGTATATCGCGAAGCAACATGGCAACAAATACCGGCCAGAGAAGCCGCCGGTCTACAAGACTAAATCGAAGGGCGCGCAGGAAGCGCACGAAGCCATTCGCCCCACCAGCGTTATGCGTACGCCCGAGTCGATGGCAGCTTACTTGAGCAAGCCGCAGCTGCAACTCTATACGTTAATCTGGCGGCGCTTCGTCGCCAGCCAGATGTCGTCCGCCCTTTATGACACGCTCAGCATAGAAGTGAAAGCGGGACAGGCTCTATCCGACATGCCATACCTCTTCCGCGCTTCTGGACGAAAGTTGAAGTTCGCTGGACATCTTGCTGTGCTAAGCAAAGAGGACCGACGCGCGCGTGAATCGGCATCTGATGGCAATCAAGACTTTCCCGATCTTGAACAAGGCGAAACGCTGGATCTGCGAAAGCTGCTTCCCAAACAGCATTACACACAGCCGCCTCCGCGATACACCGAGGCTACGCTAATCAAGCAACTGGAAGACAAGGGCATTGGACGCCCCAGCACCTATGCCCCCACCGTTGGCGTCATACAGACCCGCGATTACGTCGCCCAGAAAGAACGGCGGCTTTTCCCCACCAAGATCGGTCGCGTTGTCAGCGATTTGCTTTCCGAATACTTTGATGTCGAAATGGACTACGACTTCACCGCGAATATGGAAAACCAACTGGATGAGGTCTCCAAAGGCGAGCTTGAATGGCGCCCAATGCTTGAAGATTTTTACCATCCCTTCGCCGAGCGGCTGCATACCGCGCGAGAGAAAATGCCCCGACAAGACGTAGTGGAAAAGGTGGGACGCATTTGTCCCAGCTGCGAAGACGGCGACCTGGTCATCAAGCATTCCCGCTACGGCAAATTCATCGGCTGCGCCAATTACCCCGATTGCAGGCATACCGAGCGCTATCTTGAGCGCATGGGTCTCCTTTGTCCCCAATGCGGCGAGACCAATGACGGCGAAATCGTCCAGCGGCGCAGCCGAAAGGGCAGAGTTTTCTACGGTTGCAGCCGTTATCCGGATTGCGATTTTACCGAATGGCGGCTGCCAAGAAACCTCAAGAAACTGGAAGAGCAATCTCCCGCCGAAGAACAGGCTCTAGAGCAGCAGGCCACGTAACCAGCCTCGACCGCTGATTCTCTCGACGACCGCTTTCCACTACAAATGGCGGGAGAGCCGCCCTGGATTGGGGTTTGCCGCTCGCAATGAAAACAAGAGCCCAGTCAAATAAGCCCAAGGCTGCCGCCGTCTCGCTTTGCGCTGATTTCGAACTGTGACTATACTGAAAATCATTGGCGCGCGACGCTTCTGCCGGGCGCCGTATCTCAACCTGTTGTCTCAGATGTACTGAGAACCCTGGACTCGAAAGGTTTTCGCTAATGAGTCTTCAAGGTCACAAATCGGATAGCGCGCAATCAGCCGCGTCATCGCAGGGTGGTAACTCCCGCGCTGGACTCTATGCTTCCAATCCGCGAATTCAGAAGCTTGTCGAAGCTGGACCCAGACGCAGCACGGTTTTGCTAGTATTGATCGGCATGGTCATCGGCATGATTGCCGCCTATGTCGTCATCCCAACCGAATTCACCGGCGCCTCGCCACGTCACATGAGCCAGCAGGCCATTCAACAGTGGGTGCGCATGGTCGCTGTCGGTCACTCCCAAGATCTGCGCTATGACGATGGAAACGCGCTGCTTGTGCTGCAGCAAATCCCCAATCCGCAGAGCGTTGTCGAAGGTCTGGCTCGCAGTGCCGCTATTCCTGCGGCGGAGCGCGCCGCACTGGAATCACTGACCGAAATCGACGGATTTGACCGCCTGGCAGGACCGCTCGCACCTCAAGACCCCGGGATTTTCGCCAGCTCCTTGCAAGTCGTGCTCGCGCTGGCTGTAGTAGCCGTAGTCATACCGGTCCTCACAATCACAGGGCGCGCGATTATTCCAAGCCGCGACGGCTCGGACGAGAAATTCCAAGAGGAATCGAGCGCGGCGCCTGCCGCTCTTTCGCAAGTTTCGCCTGCAACCGCGTCTGCGCCAGTATCTAACCGGGCGCAAAGCGAAGCGCCGCCGGCTTCGCCTTGGGCTGATGACGAAACGGAAAAGAGCGGTACGCTCCATCCCCAGTTTGGCGTGCCCGTCTTGCACACCGTCTCGACCTACGTAAAGGGACAGAATTACGACGACTCTTTTGCGATTGAGATGGGACCGGAACAGGGCAATCAATTCCTCGGAGAATGCGGCGTTTCAGTTGCAACGCGCGTCGGAAACGAATTGCAGTCCGTCGAATTCTGGGGTTTCGATATGGCATCGCAGGAGACCGCTACCAAAGTCTTTGCCGCGCCCGCTGCCCTAAGCGACCCCGCCCTGCTTTCCGCCGTAGCCAACAGGGTCAAAGATCCAACAACCGATATCATAGCAACTGAACCCGGCGCCAAGCTAATCGTCGATAGCAGCGCGATTCAAATCCAGGCGGAAGTGAAGTCAATCATCTGCAATTACGGAGGCGGTACGCCAAATAGCGGCATTGAAACATTGCAAATTGAACTGTTGGCTTGGTACAAACAGAGCCAGGGCGCATCAGTGCCGGCGGCCGGCTATCCAGCGCCGGCGCATTCGCCGTTCAATCAATATGCCGATCTGCAAATTGCGCCGCCAACCCAGGCTTCGTCGCCATCCCCCGCGCCGCCAGTCGCAGGCGCGAGCGCTCCGCCACTCGCATCGGGCAACGCCCGTCCAGCCAAGCGACCAGAAGATGAGGAAGAAGATCCCTTCGGCGGCACCGGCAACTTCATGCCTTATTCCTAGAAAACTTTAGCCCCATCAAACACAATGAGGCTAATTCATTCCCAGATCCCATGACAGACCGCTGGGCTTTGGTTTACGACGCGTTCAATGAATGTCGACGATCTTGAACTTTATCACGCCATCCGGCGTCTTCACTTTAACCTTGTCGCCGATCTTCGCTCCAATCAGCGCCGCGCCGATCGGACTTTTCTCGGATATCTTACGCTCCCGCGGATTCGCCTCGGCGCTGCCAACGATTCTGTACTCTTCGCCTTCGCCGATGCCGTCCTCCTGGATTACCACAGTTGAGCCAATCCGTACTTCGTCACTGCTTTCGCTATTGTCAACCACAATCGCATTTCGCAAAATCGTTTCAATCTGCAGGACGCGCCCTTCTATGAAGCCGAGCTGCTCCTTGGCATCGTGATAGTCGGCATTCTCTTTCAAATCGCCCTGGGCTGCTGCCTCTTTCAGTCTCTGCGCCAAGGCGGGACGGCGTGAATCCTTAAGCAACTGGAGCTCTCGGCGCAGCGCGTCTTCGCCCTCTGCGGTCAAATAGGTTTCTTCTGCTGCCATGCCATCTTTCTTTCGTCTGTATCCAGCGATTTACCGGCCGACTCTCGCTCAGCTTCATCCCGGTACTGGCTGACAAGAGCGCGGATATTGTGCTGGTGAAGCTGCAGAACTACGCCGTGTAACAACACGTGGCTCTTGCCGCACTGCGCCAGCGAAACTAAATTCTCCACGTCTTCGCGCCCATTATCCAGTGCGACCTTGACCGCCTCGTCCAGTCTGCTCAGATATTCAAGGTCGCTCTTGAGCTTTTCCGGCGCCTCGCCACGCAAGATAATTTCACCGTGCCCCTGAACGATATTCTCATAATCCCGTTCGAGCAGCTTGCTCAATGACTCAACAAAATCAGCATAATTCCCATCGACGAAATACGGAATCGGCATCACCGTATCCGCCGCGAAAAGTACTTCTTCTTCCTCCAAAAGGCAAACAATGGAATCCGGACTATGTCCAGGACTGCGCCGCAGCGTAAACGTCGTTCCTCCGATTTCCAAGGCCATCTCATCGTCAAAGGTGATTTCGGGCAAGACGACCTCTACCGGCGCAAACTCGCTGGCGTTTTCCTTCATCTGCCGTAAGCTCTCGCGTCCGCGCCCTTCAAGCATATCGCGACACAGCTTGTGAGAAATCACCTGGGCCCCAGGAAAAAAGCAGGTTCCAGTCGTGTGATCAGCATGGAAATGCGTATTGATGACGAATTTGACCGCCGAACCCAAGCCATCTTCCACGTAGCGACGAATCAGCAATGTCTCTTCCGGGTACAGTAAAGTATCAATCAATACTGCGCCTTCGCGCGTCAATACAACACCCGCTGTCACTTGGGCGTACTGATCGCTGCGGAAGACAAGTACCTGATCTGTGATTCGTTCGCGCTGCATCAAGAGAAAGAGTTGGATCGGTATTCTGGCAAGCGCCAAGTTCGCTCAGTATAGAAGGCCTTACCCTGAAAATCAAGTGAGCCGATCATCGCCAAATTTGCCACATAAACTCTCTGCTGTATACTGATTGCAGTGACAATCATCTCCAGAGAACGATTACTCTTGCCTTCAAAGAGCGCAGTTACTTTTTGTCTTCTGCTGCTCGCCATGCTGGGCTTCGCGCCCCTTGGATTGCGCGCGGCAGCGCAGTATACGTTGCGAATTGGCGTGATTGATTTCGCCGACGGCTCAATGACTAAGGGCGCCCTGCTTGCCGCCGAGCATATCAATTCGGCCCGCCAGATCAACGCCGCTGATGGTAGCGCAATTGAGCTGACCGTCGTGGACACGCCTCCCGACAATATGGAAATCGCCATCGCCAATATGAGGCAAGCAAACGCAATTGCCGTAATTGGTCCGGAGACCGATAGTCTCCTGTCCAACTACATGTCTCAACTGCAAGCGCTTAATATACCGATCATGACACCGGCAACCGGCGACACCGTTCTGCTGCAGGACAATACACAGCGGATTTTCCGCATCCGCGCGCGTCAAAGCGTGACTAACAACGCCCTTGCCGACTACCTCGTCAATACGCTCAACATCGGAAGTATACGGACCGTGCAGCTTGATACATCCAGCACCGGCAATTTAATCACCTTCGCCAATGCGCTCTCGGCTCTTGGCAGTCGACTTTCTAACACCCTCGTTGACGAGACGAATCCCGATCTTGATGCCGTCGCCCGCGACATTGCCGAGTCAGACGCCGATCTGGTAGCCCTTTATGGACCGCCATTGCTCGCCGCGCCCCTATACAATCAGATTCTCGCCGCCGGCTACCAAGGCGATGTCTTCTATGATCAAACAGACAATCCGGCCTTCGCGAACATAGTACCCATCAACGCGTTGCCCGGCATTATCGCTACCGCAACCTGGTCGCCCTCGCTGCCCAATGATGCCAGCGAAGCATTCGTGCTGGAATTCGCGCGCGCCTTTGGACACCTGCCAGATGCTGTCGCCGCCGCCAGCTATGATGCGACGCAGGCAGTGGCCGCGGCTTTAGTCGGCGCCGGCAGCATCAGTCAAAATCTGGCGTCGCTCCGCCCGTTTCCCGGCGTGCAGGGTGAGTTGAACTCCGCCAACATGCTGCCGGGCGAGCTCAGCAGCAATACCGTCGTGACCCGTCTTAACCAGTATGGCACGGCTTATGTAGTCGCCTACTATCGCGACGGCGAACAAGTCGCCATCAACGAGCGCCCTCTCGTTCGGGCCACCCCGACGCAGACGCCGGCGCCAACGCCAACGCCATCCGGCTACACCTTGACGATTCAAAGCGCCGTCCAAAACGTGCGAAGCGGTCCAGGACTTCAATTTGAGACAATCGGCCAGCTGCAGCGCGGAACGCAAGCGCGTGTCCTGGGCGCGACGCCGGATTACTCCTGGCTGGTCATCGATTTTCGCGGCCAATGGGGATGGCTGGCTTCTTACCTTGTGGCTACATTTGGCAATCGCAATCTCTTGCCAGTCATTCAGCCGCCAGCGACGCCAACCCCAGTCCCAACGTCCACGCCAGCGCCGCCGCAAGACCCCGACCTTGTTGTCCTGCACGCCGGTCCGCCGCGCTTAATCCTCAGCCAACCCATGTCTGTCAATATCACTCTGCGAAACCAAGGTTTGACCGCCGCCGGCCCCTTCGCCGTCGCCGCTACATTCGAGCCAGGCGGCCGCTATGTCGGCGTCAACATACCTTGGCTCGACGCCAGCGAACAAACGACAGTCCAGTTGAGCGCGACGCTCACGGGCGCCACCGGTCCGCAATCCGTAATCATCGTTGTCGATCTCAACCAGCAAGTCTCGGAAGGACCGGCTGGCGAAGCCAACAACAGCGTTTATGCCTACAACTACATCGCCGACCGCGCTTTTCTCGCCACTGGCGCCTTAACGATCGGCATCGGATCTATTGACCTCGATGGCTACGGCATTCCCGACTTGGACTGGACCGGCGCTGACCTTGTTGTGCAAGGCGACGGCGGCATGTACCTGATGAACTACTTCAGTTCCATCGACAGCGTGCATTACGATGCGATTGACCCATCACTGGCAAACCTGAAGACGCTGCCTGTTGATCGACTGGCAAACGCCACGATTGGCTTGCGCACCGCCGACGGCCATCACGGCGTTCTCAAGCCGACCAACGCAACGAGAGACGGCGCATTAACATTTGACTATCGCGTTTATCGCTAGACGGGCTCAGATCGCGCGCGAGCGCCGTTTTACTCATGTACGCGATTTCAACAAAGATTACGCGATACGGTTCGACTCGCATGAACTCGTGAAATGTCCGCCGCCCGCTCTCATCCAATACAAGGATCTCATATTCGTCGGCGAGCAAATCACTAACGGTGAAGTTCTCACCCCATACCGGATCCGAATTCACCTCCTCGCCACCGTAAGTGCTTACATCGCGCCGTACCGAATCCGAGCGCACTGTTATACGCCAGCCATGGAGCGCTTCGCCCACCTCATTCCTAAGAAAACCGGCAATCATTCCGTGGTCAACATAGTGCTGCAGCCACAGCTACGGGTTGCGCGTCTGCTGATAGTCAAAGGGATCGCCGATCCGCGCCTAAAATGCAGATGCGGACCAATGGCGACCCCGCTTGAACCAATCGTCCCAAGTCGCGCCAGGTCGCGCCAGGTCGCCCACGAGCTGTCCCGAGCGCACATCGATCTCATTCAAATGTCCATAGAGCGTGAATACTTGACCGCCAGCCAACGAGCTTAGATCGTGAGCAAGTAGGACAACATTGCCATAGTATTCCAGTTTGGAGCCTATAAGCGCCTTTGAATCGTCGCCGGCGAAAACAACCCGTCCGGCTTTAGCGGCATACACCGGCGTATCACGCGGATTGACGAATTCCACCCCAAATGCACCGGCCGCGAATCCTGCTGCGTGCCGCCATACGTGTACGTTCGATCAATCCAATGCGCATGACCTGAGCTCGATCGGACGATGGAATACGTTATGTTCGGCTCGTTCAATACCCGCAATCGCCGTCGCCATTGGCAGAATCGCAGCTTCCGCCTCTTGCGTTGCTGGCTGCGCCACCGCCTGCGCGCTGGCAATCCAGAGCAGCCCGGCCACAGCCAGCCAAACAATCCGCCACGGGATACGACGCCGCCGCATTATTGCTCCGTGATCGTAAACTCAGTTGTGCCGAACCGCTCGCCATTAACTAGCAGCGTGGCCGAGTAACGTCCGGACAGAAACGGAAAGTCAGCCGGCGTCGTATAAAACCAGATGCACTCAAAAGATTTCGAATAATCGGAACGCCAAGATGTGCGAGATACGCTCCGCCCCTCGTATTCCCACTCCACTTCAAACAACGTGCGGTTCTGTAAGGCCGTCACTCTTGCAGTGACGTAAATGAGTTCGCTGCTCGGGCTGAATTCCCTTACCGCGCCAATAGAACAGCCGCTGTCGGGATCTGTCCTTTCCGCCGTCAATAGATTCGAAACGCGCATCAACGATTCCGGCCCCGATTGACCCGCTTCATCGTCCATTATGCCGTCTTCCAGCGAGCTGCCCATATCTTCCGCGCTCACCACCGCCACCTGTATCTCCGGTGTGCCCGTCTGATTCGCGCGCAATGTCGCCCCCAGCGCCGCATTTACCGCGGACAGTTTCGCAATCCGCGTTCCCGCCGCGGCTATCGTCTCCACCACCATAATCTGCTCGGCAGTGCCACCCGCGCGTAATGATTCGCTTTCCGACGCATACGTTGCCAAATCAGCATCAATCGTAGCGACCGGGTCTTCGCCGCTGAATGCCTGGCAGCCCGTCAGCAGTAGCAAGCAGCTTAAGCAAACCCAACTGACCAGCAAGCGCGCTCGAAGCAAAATATCACCGCGTTATCACGTCTTCTCATTTGAATGCAGCAGCGAACATTATACCAATCTGTACCGGAACTTGTCGAAATCCACGACGCATTCGACGACTTCAAGAGACGCTGGGAAGTAGCGAAATTAGTTGCCGCTCTTCTTCTTTGGTGTAAACTTGTTTGCGTTTCATCGCTGGGCGATCCTCAACCATTTCAACGCTCCCCAAGCGCTCGTTACGCTTGTAGAAAGGCGGTTAATTTGCTACGATATGAGGGAATGCCCCCGTAGCTCAGGGGATAGAGCGCTGGTTTCCGGAACCAGGCGCACAGGTTCGAATCCTGTCGGGGGTGCAATAATTTGCGATTGGGCTTCCTTTCGCCTTGGCTGGCCGCTACGCCCGCTATGAGCAAGTTTTCGCACAGTAGGCTGAAACTGGTCGCGTCATGCTAGCGAAATACGTCCCATATGGGCTGTTTCGAACGCGCCCCCGCCCCCCGTCGAAATCCGTAGGGGCGACACTTGTATCACCCTCCCGCCACACCCAAGCCACGTAGACTCCCGCGCGACAATGCCGCCGCCCACGCAAAATACCTTGCGTCCCGCTGCGTTAAACTCCCCTTCCGAAGGTCAGTGTCTACGCGACCCTAGCTCGCTGGGGAAGGGGCCGGGGATGGGGTTTGCCGCTCGCAACGTAAACAGGGGCGACTGCCCCGCAGTGTCTACGCGCGGCCGTGAGTCGCCGAAAATAGCTCAAAACGTACAGATCCTCTGACGAACCAACGCGACGAACGCTGTCGTGTCGTCGACCATTTGTATGCAGCGGGAACCGGCATGAGAGGTACGAAGTACGACTGTCGCGCCACACTATCGAACAGGCTTTTTACCGACAGACACGCGGTCGCTTTGAGCACCGTTCCCGAAAGTCTTCCATATTGATAACCGTCTTTTGCAAGCGAGACTCCTCCGCCGCAAACGCCAGCAGATGACTCTCCAGCGACTCGCGCGCTGTGGTCACACTGTCATCAGGATTGCCCTTTAATGTATTGAGGAAGCTGCGGACAATGCCGAAATCTCCCCCACCATGACCGCTGCTGTCGCGGGCGATCACCGGCACGTCTTCAACTTCGCCGGTCAAATGATGATGAACCCTGATTTCATGCCCGCGTGACGAAAACTTACCGTAAAGCGTCGCCTTCGTGCCATCCCAGCGCATCGTTCGGCATTCTTCTTCACTCTGGCCATTCATCACCAGCGTAACCGTCGTGCCGTCTTCCAGCTCCATATTCACCGTCTGATGGTCAACTACATCATTATCGCAATGGTACACGCACCGCCCGTACCAATCCGTCTTCAGCCGTTCCAGCCTTGCCGCGACCGTCGGCACATACGATACCGCGCTGAGCGGCCAGCCCTCGCCATCGCGCGCATAACGTCTCGTTGCCTCATACTTGCAAGTATCCGCCGCCGGGCAACCATCGGTGCAGCGCTCAGTGGCGCCCTCCGGCGCGTTCTCGGGGCGGAAGTGCGTCAAACTGCCAAATGACTGAAGATACGCCACCTTCTTACATAATATCCAAAGCAGAATATCAAAATCGTGACAGCATTTGCACAATATCATCGGGCCGGAAGTCGCTTCCTGCCGCCAATTGCCGCGAACGAAACTGTGCGCCATGTGATAATAGGTCAAGTTTTCCCGATGGCTAACGCTGATGACTCGGCCCAGCTTGCCCGACCGCGCGACTTCACGAAGCGCCTGCCAGAAGGGCGTATACCGCAATACATGACATATCTGCAGCAGCCGGCCAGTCTCTTCCGCCTTCCTCACAAGTCTCAGGTTTTCTTCCAGCACCGGCGTCATCGGCTTCTCCAGCAGCACATCGTAACCGGCATCAAGCATCTCCATCGTCGATGCAAAGTGCATGCGATCCATCGTGCAATTGATGACCGTTGCCGCCCGCCTCCTGCCGCCGTAAAGTAGCGACTGCCAATCCTGAAATACCATGTCCGGCGCCAGCTCGTGCTCGCTCAAAAAGCGATCGCGGCGGATCGGGTCCGGTTCCGCCAAACCCACAACATTCAACTCCAGCGGGAATTCTTTTGCGAATCGGCCATAAGCCAAACCGCGACTGCCCGCCCCAACAATTATCGTGTCGATCGCCGCCATCGCAATTGCTCCCGCCTCAATGTTTTGCGCGCCCATAATACTTTACCGCAGAATCACGCGCGATACCGCTCGCCGCTCCTTATTACTCCTCCGACGCCACCACGCAAGACTAAGTGCCCGCATCCGTCGAAAACCGATATACCGTAGTCGATTCAAATCGTTCACCCGGCCGCAAAACTGTAGAGGGAAAACCCGGCTTGTTGGGCGAATCGGGGAAATGCTGCGTCTCCAGCGCGAATCCGTCACTCTGGCGGTAGAGGCGCCCACTCGCCCCTACCAGCGTCGCGTCAAGGAAATTCCCGGCGTAAAACTGCAGGCCCGGCTCGGTCGTCCAAACTTCCATCACGCGCCCTGATCTTGGCTCATATACCCGCGCCGCCAGCCCTAACTCGCCTTCCGCCAATCCATCGCGATTCAACACAAAATTGTGATCGTATCCTTTAGCCGCGACTATCTGCGCATCAGCCGACCGTTGACCCGAGCCGATTGTCTTCGCGCGGCGAAAGTCAAATGGTGTTCCATCCACCGGCGCGATCTCACCCGTCGGAATCTGCCCAGCGTCAGTCGGCGTAAACTGATCCGCGTTGAGGGTCAGCACGTGGTCGTATATCGTGCCTTCGCCCTCTCCCTGCAAATTGAAGTAACTGTGATTCGTCAAATTGACCACGGTTGGCGCGTCGGTTTCGGCTGCGTAGTCGATGCGAAGCCCATTGTCCTCATCCAGGCAGTAGCGCACAGTCACGTCCAGATTGCCCGGATAACCCTCTTCTCCATCGGGACTACGATACGACAACTCAACCACGCCATCCACTTCTCTGGCAGCCCAAATCCGCTTGTCAAAGCCGAATTCGCCGCCATGCAGCGAGTTTCCGCCATCATTCTTGAACAGCTGATAAGTTTCCCCATCCAAGCTGAACTCGCCCCCGCCGATTCGATTGGCATACCGCCCCGTTATCGCGCCGAAATACGGGTGCTCCCCTTCGTATTCTGCCAAACTTTCGAAGCCCAAAGCGACATTGGCGAATCGCCCCTGCCGGTCTGGCGCACGAACAGATGTGATGATCCCGCCAAATGTGATGAATCTGACTCCCACGCCCGCCGCGTTTCGCAGCCTATACTCTTCAACTGCCCGGCCATCCGCTGTCCTGCCAAAGTCTCGCATATCAGCGCCCCTCGCCTATTCGCCGAAATCCTCGCAAATAATAGCGCGTTCTCCTCGAATCCGTAGGGGCGAGCCTTGGCTCGCCCGCCCTTCACCACCAATCCGTAGGGGTGACTGGCGGTCAGTGTCTGTAGTGGTCCTACTTTATTGGACACAAAATTTGTATGGTCTTGGATTATAATGGTACTGTTTCCAATGAGCAAAAGGACGAATTATGGGACAGATACTTCACCCTCGCGCCACAACGACAGAGGCAACCCGCCGAGCGATACAGAATAGTCAAGAGAGCATAAGGAAGCTG
>JAJECX010000035.1 GCA_022821805.1 Anaerolineae bacterium | reverse complement strand
TCAGTTACGCCCACACAGCGCGCTAGACTACCAGACACCGGCAGAATTTGAGGCAGTGTGGCCGAAGCCAAACTCCCTCAAAGTTTCTGAGATTTTGTGTCCAATAAAGTAGGACCACTACACCCCATCCCCCGGCCCCTTCCCCCACAAGGAGGGAAGGGGAGCTTAGGAATCCGAGATTTGCGTAAAAAGCCCCTCGCTCTTTATGCGCCGCGCAGACACTGGCTGTCGGGGAGGGGTTTATGGTGGGGGCGCCGGATGATTCGGACCCACCCAAATCGTCTCCGATGTCTCCGCCGGCTCAATATCGAGATTGACCACGATCGCTTCCTGGTCGCTGCGGACGAGGATGCAGACGAGCGGCTGCTCTGGATCGGCGTTGATCTCCTGATGCGGCACGAATGGCGGCACATAGATGAAATCGCCGGCATCGGCTTCGGCGACATATTCGAGCGTGTCGCCCCAGCGCATGCGCGCCCGCCCGCTGAGCACATAGATGACGCTTTCCAGCTCGCCATGATGATGGGCGCCGGTTTTGGCGTCGGGCTCAATGTTGACCGTGCCCGCCCAAAGCTTCTCGGCGCCAGCTTTGGCGTAGTTGATAGCGGCGGCGCGCGTCATGCCTGGCGTCTGCGGCGTATTGCTGTCCAGCTCGCCGCTGCGCACGATGCGGACGCCATTCTCGCGCCAGTTGGGAATCTTGATCATGTGGCTATCCTCTTTTGGAATTATTCTACCACCGAGTACACCGATGGCGCAGTACGTAGTGGTCCCCCATAGCGACTCCCGAGCCCCAAATGCTAGCCTCTTTTCAGATGCCTTACCCCATCTCCGCCCGCGACGACGACATCCCGCGCCATCTCAATAAACAGCCCATGCTCGACGATGCCGGCGCGCGCTTCAAGTTTTCGCGCCAAGCCCGCCGCGTCGGCGATCGCGCCGAAGTCGGCATCGAGGATGAGGTTGCCCTGGTCGGTTTCGAAGGGCGCGTCGCCGTCCATCCGCAGCTTTGCCCGCGCGCCGATGGCTTCGAGGTAGCGCGCTTGCGCCTCCCAGCCGAAGCGGATGACCTCGATTGGGATCGCCCAGCTTGCGCCAAGCTGCGGCACGAGCTTGGACTCGTCTACCACGATGACCAAGCGCTCGGTCGCTTGGGCGACGATCTTCTCGCGCAGGTGAGCGCCGCCGCCGCCCTTGATGAGATTAAATGCGGGATCGACCTCGTCGGCGCCATCAATTGTGATATCAATGCGTGGGTGTTTGGCGAGGCTGGTCAGCGGGATGCCGAGCGCGTTGGCGGCGGCTTCGGTGGCGAGCGAGGTGGGGATGGCCAGGATGTCGCTGAGCGCGCCGCTGTGAATGTCTTGGGCGATGCGGCGGGTGGCGAAGATGGCGGTGCTGCCGCTGCCGAGCCCCACGATCATGCCCGATTCGACAAAGGCGGCGGCGGTTTCGCCCGCTTGTTTCTTGAGTAAGTTGATGTTCATGCGGACATTGTAGGATATTTCTTGCGTTTTTTCACCACAGTGGCTCGCAAGTTATAACTTGGCTCACACAAAATATGGCGCCCTAAGATGTGTGTGTGCGGACGAGCCGGTGGCTCGCCCCTACTGTTATGATTTGGCGGGCGCTGTAATGGAAGGCGGAATAGGTTATAGTTTGCGAGGTGAACTGAAATCTAAGCGAATATTTTGCTGAAGGGGAGCACAGATGTACAAGACATTGAGTCCGGGCGCGCTTGGCATCCGCGGATTGTCATTGCAGGAGAGTATCAAGCTGGCGAAGGATACCGGCTTCGAAGGGCTGGACTTCAGCATCGCCGAGGCGGCGGCGTTGGCGGAGGCGCATGGGGCGGGCTATGTGCGGGCGCTGTTTGAAGATGCCGGCATCAAGTATGGCGCCTGGGGCATGACGGTTCGCTGGCAGCATGAGGATTGGCGCGCTGATTTGGCGGCGCTGCCGAAGTACGCGGCGCTGGGCGCGGAGTTGGGCGCGTTGCGCGCATCGACCTGGTGCCCGCCGTCATCGGCTGAGCGCGAATTTGACGAGAACTTCGCCTGGCATTTGGAGCGCTTCAAGGCGATCGCCGAGGTCTGCAAGGATCATGGCATTCGCTTCGGCATCGAGTTCATCGGTCCGCAGACGCTGCGCCCGGCCGACCGGCATGAATTCATCTACGATATGGAAGGCATGCTGGAGTTGGCGGCTGCTTGCGGGACGGGCAATGTCGGCTTGCTGCTGGATGCCTGGCATCTCTATACATCGGGCGGCGCGGTGGATGATATGGACAAGATCAGCAATGCCGATATCGTCAACGTGCATGTGAATGACGCGCCGACCGGGCTGACCATGGCGACCTACGATGATCATGATCGGCGGCTGCCGACCGAGACTGGCATCTTGCCGCTGGCGGGTTTCATGAAGAAGCTGGCGGCGCTGGGTTATGACGGTCCAGTGACGCCGGAGCCATTCAGCAAGCGGGTGAATGCGCTGGAGGATCCGCAGGAGGCGGCGGCGCTGACGGCGGAGTATATGGCGCGTTTGTGGGCGCTTTTGGACTGAGCGAGATCGAGATGGATAAGCGCGCTTAATAGCGCAATATCCAGGGGGCGGAAAAAATATCGCGCGATGCTTCCAGCAGATTCTGCTCGGGGTCAATGAGCAGCTTGCTGGGCGCTCCGTTGCGCGCGACATAAACTTCGGCGAAGACGGCGAGCTCGCGCTGCCCGGCGTAGGGGTGCTGGGCGGCGAGGTAGCGGGCGAATTGCAGGATCATGTCCGGTTGGTACGACATGTGCCGCAGCTGCTGCGGCGTCAGGTACTGACTGCCGTAAACGACCTGTGTTTTGCCGGCGGTACGATCCGCCAGGTAGAAGGTGGCGAAGCCCGCTTTTTCATTGAGCATGACGCGCCAGGCGAAACGATAGCCTTCCATCGTCCAATTGGCATCGCCGGGGTAGAGGTAGTGGCGCAGCGGCAGTATCAGTTGCATGACGAAGAAGAGGATCAGGATTAGCTTGGCGGCGGTCGATGGGCGCATGTGCGGGATGACGGCGCGGCGGGGCAGGGGCGCCAGCCGGAATCCGACGCGGTTCAGCGCGCTGCGGAGTTCACCGCCGCTGAAGAAAATCAGGGTCGCCGCGATCATCACATAAGGGAAGACGCCGATCGGGAAGAGCATCGCGGTCAGCAGGTGGAATACGATTACGGTGGCGTAGGCGGGCAGGCGCGCGCGGCGCCAGGATAGCCACAGCGCGATGGTGAGATCGTAGGCGGCGGCCGCCCAGCTGAGCGCAAGCGCAATCCAATTGTAATCGAAGAGCGGGCCGATCAGGGGGATGCCGGTGTTCGCCTTGAGCCAGATCGCCATTGGGCGCCCATGCAGGAGCCAGTCTTCATTCAATTTGGCGAAACCGGCGAAGAAATAGACGAGCGCCAATTGAAGCTGGAGCGCGAGGATGCACCAGAAGGGCGCGTAGCGGGTTTTCAGCTGCGGGCGCAGGCGGGCGTCCAGCGAAAGATAGCGCTGGGCGGGCATGAAGTTGAGCAGGAAGCTGACGAGGGAAACGAAATAATAGTGGTTTAGATATGTGGCTTGATCGAGCAATTCGATGTAGGTGAAGAGGATGAAGAAGAGCGCGATGGCGGAGCGATATACGAAGCCCAGCATGATGCATAGCGACAGGATGAGGGTGGCGATGAAGATAGCGGTCATGCCGCCGCCGCTGAGCGGCTTGACCCATTCGAAACCCAGGTAGGAGAAATGGAATTGCGGCTGGACATAAAGGGCGTCGATCCAGCCGTTGAGCATAAAGCGCAGCGTACTGGCAAACATAAGGGCGCCGAAGGCGATGCGGAAGACAGCCAGGGGCAGGATATCGACCGGGCGATTCAGATGTCGGCGAAAGCTGGCCAGTCTGGGAGCGGGGTTGAGCAACATGCTTTCGCCGCTACTGGTCTCCATCGCGGTCGGAGAGGGTGATCAGAATGCTGAGGTGGCTCTTCATATCGGCGCGGAGCGGAATCTGCAATTGGCGTATATTTTCATAGATGGCGGCGATGTCTTGCGGGGCCTCGACCACGGCCGCCGCCAGCGGCAATTCGAGCGCCTCAATGGAAGCGATCGCGGAAGCGAAGCGTTCGTTGATGACTGCGGATAAAGGACGGTCGTCGAACATGGCGCCGAGGAAATCAAGATAATCGTCGAAGCCCAGGTCTTCTTCGGCTGTTCCGCCGTTGAAGATGCGCTGCATAGCGATCAGATGCTGAGCGATATGGCGCAGGGAATGGCCGCTGCGGCGGGCTTCAACGAGTTGGGGCCGCGCTTCGCCATCGGTGGCGATGCCGGAGGGTTCGCCGATCCACATTTGCAGGTCGGTCGCCAGCATGACGAAGATTTTGTTGACCAGCATGTTGATCGAGCCTTGGAGTTCGCCGCCGGACTGGTCGGCTTTGATGAAGCGCGCGGCGTATTGGCGCCCGTCGGGCGACCAGTAGTCGGTTATTTGGCTGGCTTTGCGCGCGATGTTCTGCGCGAGCGCCAGCAAGAAAGCGCGCCGCCGCGGGTCAGCGAAGCTGTCGATGATCTCGGCGGGCGTCGAATCGATGGAGAATATAAGGTATTCGATTGCCGGGAGCCCTTTTGAAGTGGAGCCGATGCCGTTGACATAAGGCTCGGTGATTTCGTCCGCGCCCTGGAGCACGGCGTCGATGAATTCGTAGTTGGGAGGCGTTTTGTCGATTTGGTTGTGGTAAGAGGTCAGGCGCAGATCAAGGTCGAATATTGCGATTTGTTCCCAAGCGTCTGAGGCGGAGCGCCAAGCCTGCTGCAAGATGGAGAGCGCGGTCGCCGTCGGCTCGCTGAGGAAATCTTGGGCGGCGCTGGCAAGTTGATTGCTGGCGTCGTTGAATGCCAATTGGCCGGGGAGGATCACATTATCGACGATGCTCTGCAGCATGGCGCGGCGGTCAAAACTGTCTTGCGCCTGGGCGGCCAGACCGAGCGCGAGCATCGAAAGCGGCGTGAGCATGCCTAAGGCGATCATTACGAGGATGAATGGCTGGCGGGCGGCGCGCATGGCAGATCTCCTTGGAGCTCGTTACTTTATAAGGATTGCAGAAATGCTATCAGCGCTTGCCGCTCTTCGGCGGGAAGTTCTTTGAAAGCGTCGCGGGAGTATTCGGCTTCGCCGCCATGCCAGAGAATGGCTTCGGTCAGGTTTCGGGCGCGACCGTCATGCAGGTAGTAAGTATGGCGATTGACGACTTCGATCATGCCGATGCCCCAGAGCGGCGGCGTACGCCATTCGCTGCCGGTCGCTTGGAAGTCATCGCGGTTGTCGGCTAAGCCTTCGCCCATATCGTGAAGCAGCAGGTCGGTGAATGGGTGGATGGTTTGGCGCGACAGGGCGGCGATGAAGGGATGGATGCCGGTCTCGTGGGTATCCACGTGGCAGGAGGCGCAGCCGATATCGTTGAAGATGCGCTCTCCCCTTTGAACCGACTCGTCTTCGAAATCTCGCTGCGCGGGCACGGCAAGCGAACTGAGATAGAGAACAACTTTCAGCAGGTCATCGTCGGTGATTTCTGGCTCGCCACCGTGGATGGCTGCCTGGCAGGCGTCTTGGACCGGGCTGCAATTCTGCTGCGGAAATATGCTGGTGGTGATGCCGAGGTCGCCGTGGAAGGCGGTGGCTGCCTGCTGCAGGATGCTGGGCTGGTTGGCTTTCCAGCCGAAGCGACCGATGACTTGGCGGTTGGAAATTTTATCCCAGACGTAATTGGGGCGGCCCGAGATGCCGTTTTTGTCCGCGTCATTGGGATCGGCGAGCGCGGTCAGGCGGGCTTCGGGAATCGCTTCAAGCAGACCCAGACCGATCAATTGGCTCCCGACCCGCGCCGAAGTCAAGACTTCGGGGTGCATTTCGCCATAGGCGAGATTCTCAAAGCGAATCCGGGGTTTGCGCAATTCGTAGCGCGTGCCATCGGCGAATTCACCATGGACGTACTCATAGCGCAGGATGAGGTCGCCTTCGTCGGCGATTTCTTCCAGCGCCGTATCTTGAAACTGGCCGCCATATTTGGGTTCGGGCAGGCTTGCCCAAGTGAGGTCGCGGTCGCGCAGGCCGAGGCGGACGAGGAATCCGGTGGGCGCTTCGCCGTCGAATTCGGGCGGGCGGCCGCGGCCGTCTTTGAAATGGCAGCTGGCGCAGGAGCGGGCGTTGAATAGCGGTCCCAAGCCGTCGCGGGCGGTGGTTGAGGCGGGCGCCGTCACCCAGTTCTGATTGAAGAATGAGTTGCCGACGAAGAAGAATAGTTCTTGCATGCGCTCCAAACCGGGCGCCGGCTGGGCGAAGGCATTGCGCGTGGTGTTGAAGATTGTGGTTTGGCCGCCGAGCAATGCGCTGCGTCGAGGCGTCGATTGCGAATAGGATTTGGACGATAGAAGCAGAAGCGCGGACAGCGCCGCCAAGCCGAGGCAGGTCGAGAAAAGGATTTTGGCTGCAAGCGCTGCAGGTCGAGACAAAACGAATACTTCCTATTCTAGGCGGTCCCCGACGCTCTCCGCCGGGGGCCGGAACTATTCAGTTATTCGGGCAGGGCGGTATCGATGACCAGGTCGAGAGACGCGGCTAATTCGACCAGTTTGTCGCCGACATCCTGCAAGGTGAAGACGGCATCGAAGACACCTGGGCGCGAGTCGGTGTTGACAATGGCTCGGTCGAAGGGAACGAAGATGTCATTCACCTGTTGGTCGGCGAGTTCCAGCAGTTCGAGCATTTCGGCGTTCAGGTCGGGCGCGATCGCTACGAAGAGGTCGGCCAAGCCGGCGCCTTCGACGACGGTTCCGTCGACACGGGTGTAGGAGCCCAGGTAGACATTGCTGACACCCATGAAGTTGGTGATGATATCGCGGTGAGTGTTGTCGCTAAAGCAAGAGTGTTCGTCTTCCTGATCCTGATTGTCGTAGGCGGTGAACATGCGCTCGCCGGCGAGTTCAGATTTGGCCAGGACGCCGATGCCGGTCAGCATATTGGTGAGAGCGACATCGGCTGGTCCGTCGTGGAACTCCCAGACGTAATTGTCGTCGTTTGCGTGGTTCCACTGGTCGACCATGTCACTCAGGTTTTCGACCAAGAGTTCGCCAGTGATCAGCAGATACTGGCCGCGGCGCTCGGCATTGGGCGCGCTGGCGTAATCTTCATGGGAGCGTTGGCCGGCGCTGTCTTCGTAGAGGTCTTGACCCCAGAGGAGGAATTCGATGGCGTGGAAGCCGGTGCTAATGTTCTCTTCGGCGCCGACTTCATTCAGGGAAATGAGCAAGTCTTTGGTGATCTCGGGATAGTCTTCGGTATTGTTGATGATGCCAGCGTCCATGTCGCCGTCGACGTAGTCGATGTAAGCTTCGTCGAGCGGCCAGGCATTGAGCAAGCCTTCGGGACCATCTTCGTCATCAATGGGACCGCCGTAGAAGCGATAGGCTTCGGTCTGGCCATAGGGTTCATTCGATGCGAGCCAGGCTTCGCGGGCGGCAGCCAGGGTCTCTGTCGAGGGGTCGTTTACGAAAGCGATCAATGCGTCGTTGAGCTCAATCGCCAGTTGAAGCGAATCCTGGTAACTGGCCAGGACGATTTCGGTGTAGGACTCGACTACCTGATGCTTGAGTTCATCAATGTCGCTATCGCCGGAGGCAAAGACGGCGCCAGCGCAGAGAGCGATGCCTGCGAGCAAGATTAACAGAACAGTGAGGCGTTTCATCGGAGTTCTCCCCTGAGATTGAGTGTTTTGTCGTAATTGACTTGGTCATTCTAGAGGAGAGAAGTTCGGGCTTTCCACGCCGTCGATTAACTCGAAAGTTGCGTTGACTTCATTAGGAAACGAAGCAGTGAATCATTATGAAATTTCTATAGATTCACATAGGTTTTTTAATAATACAATGTCAAGTTACATGGCAGTTAAAGTTGCGAGTTTAGATGGTTAAATCCTTGGTTAGGCGCCACAGGACTGACGGATGGAGCGGGATGCGGGCGCCCGCATCATGGTTTCGTTACCCTTGAAAGATTGGTCATATCGCCTATGCTCTAGCGTATGCTGTTGGGGACACGGTGATGCTAAGGATGTAGACCCATGAAGATTGCCATGATTGGCGCGGGTTCGGTGGGTTTCACGCGCCGGCTGATGACCGACTTGCTGACCGTGCCCGAGTTCGGCGATACGCATTTTGCGCTGATGGATATATCGGCGCGTAATTTGAGCATGGTGGCGCAATTATGCGAGCGCGACATCAAGGCGAATGGCTTGCCGGCGAGGGTTACGTCAACGCTGGATCGGCGGGAAGCGATCGCCGATGCCGATTATGTCATTTGCATGATTCGGCAGGGCGGCTTGGACGCCTTTGCGCTGGATATTGATATTCCGTTGAAGTATGGCGTGGATCAATGCGTTGGCGATACGATTTGCGCCGGTGGCATCATGTACGGTCAGCGGACGATTCCGGCGCTATTGGACATTTGCAGCGATATCAGAGCGGTCGCCAAGCCGGGCGCGCTCTTCCTCAACTATTCGAATCCGATGGCGATGAATACCTGGGCTTGCAATCAGTATGGCGGCGTGCGGACTATTGGGCTGTGTCACGGGGTTCAGCATGGTCACGAGATGATTGCGGAATGCATAGAGCTGTGGGCGCGGCGCGAGGGCATGATCGCGACAGATGAACGGGTAACGCGCGAAGACGTCGATATCATCTGCGCCGGCATCAATCATCAGACCTGGTATGTTCGGATTCAGTGGCGGGGCATGGATATCGCGCCGCGCTTGTTGGAGCTTTTCGAGGCGCATCCGCAATTCGCCGAAGAGGAGAAGGTTCGGATCGATGTGCTGCGGCGTTTCGGCTATTTCTCGACCGAATCGAATGGTCATTTGAGCGAGTATGTGCCTTGGTATCGCAAGCGGCCCGCTGAGATCAAGGACTGGATCAGCTTGAATCGCTGGATCTTGGGCGAAACGGGCGGGTACTTGCGCGTCTGCGCCGAGGGGCGCAACTGGTTCGAGACCGATTTCCCCAATTGGCTGGAGGAAGAGCCGCCCAAGATTAGCGCCGCCGGCCGCAGTTTGGAGCACGGATCTTACATTATAGAGGGGCTGGAGACCGGGCGCGTTTATCGCGGGCATTTCAATGTGCCGAACAAAGGCTATATCACCAATCTGCCGGATGGCTGCGTGGTCGAGATACCGGGCTATGTCGACAAGAATGGCATCAACATGCCGGTGGTTGGCGACCTGCCGCTGGCGCCCGCGGCGACCTGTTCGGCGAGCGTGCGTGTGCAGGAGATGGCGATGGAAGCAGCCGTGCATGGCGATGTGACGCTGCTGAAGCAAGCGATGCTGCATGACCCGCTGGTGGGCGCGGTTTGCAATCCGGAAGAAGTCTGGCAGATGACGGATGAGTTGCTGGTGGCGCAGGCGGAGTGGCTGCCGAATTATAAAAGTGAAGAGATTGAAGCGGCGCGGGCGCGTTTGGCGGCGCATGAGCGAGAAGGCACGCGGGTGATGTTGAGCGCGTCGGCGGGCGCGGCTCGCTTGCATACGCGGACAGTGGAGGAGCTTGCGGACGATAAACTGGCGCAGGAGACGGCGCGGACGAGTGACAAGGGCTGAGGTTATTCTACCCCGCCCCCGGCCCCTCCCCGAAGCATCAGGGAGGGGAGTCCAAGAAGCGGAGAGTTTCCGAAGCGTAACGCAGCGTAACGGGATGCTGAATTGATGCTGCTGCCGCAATTGCGTGAGGAAGTATACCGGCTCCATGCGGAGCTGCCAAAGAATAAGCTGGTGGCGTGGACGAGCGGCAATATCAGCGCGCGCGATCCGGCGACCGGGCTGGTGGCGATCAAGCCGAGCGGCGTCCGCTTTGAAGATTTGACGCCGGCGAATATGGTCATCACGGATTTACAGGGAAAAGCGGTTGACGGCGACTTGGCGCCTTCCTCCGATGTCGCGTCGCATTGTTACATCTATCGACATATGGCGGCGGTACATGGCGTCGTGCATACGCATTCGCGCTATGCGACCGCGTTTTCGGTGGTTGGCGAGGCGATTCCCTGCGTGACGACGGCGATGGCTGATGAATTTGGCGGGGAGATTCCTTGCGCCGGTTTCGGATTGATTGGGGGCGAGGAGATCGGCCAACTGGTGGTGGATGCCCTGACGGGACATCGGAGCCCGGCGGCGCTGCTGCGGAATCATGGCGTATTCGCGATTGGGGAGAGCGCAGAGTCGGCGGTAAAGGCGGCGGTGATGACGGAGGACAACGCGGCGATTGTGTGGACGGCTCGTCAGCTGGGCGATGTGATCCCGTTATCGCCGGAGGATATCGACAGCTTATATGAGCGGTATCAGAATGTGTATGGGCAACGGTGATATTATTTTGCCGCAGAGGACATAGATGTAGGGGCGATTTATCAAATCGCCCGAAATAGACCCCGGCAAAGCGGGCGACGTGGTACGTCGCACCTCCAACGAATCTTTCTTTTCTCATTAGTTTTTGAATTTACTGAGGCAGAAGCGACGCAGCACAAGGAATAGGGACATGGCACTGAGCGATTATCAAGTTTGGTTTTTGACGGGCAGCCAGCATTTGTATGGACCGGAAGCAATAGAGCAGGTGGGGCGCAATTCGCGGGAGATCGCGGCCAATCTGAACGACGCGGCGGCGATACCGGTTTCGGTTGTGTACAAGCCGGCGCTTACGACAGCGGAAGAGATCGCCGGGATATGCAGCGAAGCGGATAACGATGCGCGCTGCATTGGCGTGATCGCCTGGATGCATACATTTTCGCCGGCGAAGAATTGGATCGCCGGGCTGGCTTCGCTGCAAAAGCCGCTGCTGCATTTGCACACGCAATTCAACCGCGATATTCCCTGGTCTGAGATTGACATGGACTTCATGAATTTGAATCAGGCGGCGCACGGCGACCGCGAATTCGGCTTTATGATGAGCCGGCTGCGGCTGCGGCGGAAGGTGGTCGTTGGGCATTGGCGCGATGAGGGCGCGCAGGATCAGATTGGCGTTTGGGCGCGGGCGGCGGCGGCCTGGCAGGAGACGGGGCGCATCAAAGTGGCGCGTTTCGGCGACAATATGCGCTCGGTGGCGGTGACGGAAGGCGACAAGGTGGCGGCGCAGGCGCAGTTCGGTTACTCGGTGAACGGTTATGGCGTCGGCGATTTGGCAGCGGTGGTCAATGAAGTCGGCGATGGCGAGATTAACGCGCTGGTCGCGGAATATGAGATGGCTTATCGCATGATGCCTGACCTGCGCAAGGGCGGGGCGCGCCATGGGGCAATACGCGCGGCGGCGCGAATTGAGATTGGTCTGGCGCAGTTCTTGAGCGATGGCGGTTTCACCGCATTTACGACGACCTTTGAGGATTTGCATGGTTTGGCGCAACTGCCCGGCTTGGCGGTTCAGCGCCTGATGGAGGCCGGCTTCGGCTTTGGCGCGGAGGGCGACTGGAAGACGGCGGCGCTGCTGCGGTCGTTGAAGGTGATGGCTGAAGGGCTGGATGGCGGCACGTCGTTCATGGAGGATTACACGTATCACTTTGAGCCGGGCAATATGATGGTGTTGGGCGCGCATATGCTGGAGATATGCCCGAGCATCGCAGTTGAGCAGCCGAGTTTGGAGGTGCATCCGCTGGGTATTGGCGGCAAGGCGGATCCGGCGCGTTTGATATTCAATACGGCGGCGGGGGCGGCGCTGAACGCTTCGCTGATTGATCTGGGCGACCGTTTTCGGATGATTGTGAATACGGTTGATGTGGTCCAGCCGGAGGAATCGCTGCCGAAGCTGCCGGTGGCGCGGGCATTGTGGCGTCCGCATCCTGATTTGGCGATTGGGGCGGCCGCCTGGATTTATGCGGGTGGCGCGCATCATACGGTTTTCAGCCAGGCGCTGCGGCCGGAGCATTTGTACGACTTCAGCGAGATGGCCGGCGTGGAATATGCGCTGATCGACGAAGCGACTGAGTTGCGCAGTTTCAAGAATGAGCTGCGCTGGAATGATTTGGCGTATAAGTTGGGTGGGTAGAGACGATTGGTCTCTGGTCTGAGGGCGAGCCACCGGCTCACCCGTACACACTTCGTTTTTTGTTGTGTGTCGCGTAGATCGCGTGGACACTGACCGCCGCTCGCCCGTACACGCATTATATTGGCGGGCGGGCGCCTTGAACTATCGTCTCTACAAGGCTTGTCCACGACCGCTTGTTTGGAGCTAAACAGATGGCATCAAATGCCGCTGAGGAACGCGCTGTCCTCAAGGTGCGAAACCTCAAAAAATACTACCCCGTCAGCGCAGGCCTGCTTCGGCGCGAGGCGGGTCAAGTCAAAGCGGTCGACGATATCTCCTTCGATATCCCCGCGCAAAAGACCCTGGGACTGGTCGGCGAAAGCGGCTGCGGAAAAACAACCGCCGCTCACACCATCATGCGCGGGCTCGAGCCAACCGGCGGGCATGTCATCTTTCATGATCCACAGCTCGGCCCCGTCGACTTGTCCACCGCCGACAAAGATACCTTGTTTCAGGTCCGCAGGAATATGCAGATGGTCTTCCAGGATCCACACTCCTCGCTCAACCCACGCATGACCCTGCTTGATCTCATCGGCGAACCTCTCGTGATTTACAAGATCGCCAAGGGACAAGAACTCATCGACCGGGTCGCCGAGCTGCTCAAACATGTCGGGTTGCGACCAGAATATATGCGCCGCTTCCCCCACGCCTTCAGTGGCGGGCAACGCCAGCGCATCGGCATCGCCCGCGCCCTCGCCCTGAATCCACGCTTCATCGTCGCCGACGAACCCACTTCCGCCCTCGATGTCTCCATCCAGGCGCAAACGCTCAATCTGCTCCAGGACTTGCAGGACGAGTTCTCCCTTTCATACCTATTTATCGCCCACGATCTGAGCGTCGTTGAACACATCAGCGATTTCGTCGCCGTCATGTACGTCGGCAAAATCGTTGAGCAAGCCGATACGCGCCGCCTTTATCACAGTCCCAAGCATCCCTACACTGAAGCGCTCTTGTCCAGCATCCCGCGGCCCGACCCCAAGATCCAGAAACGCCGCGTACCCATCCGCGGAGAATTGCCCAACCCGGCCGATCCCCCTACGGGCTGCGCCTTCCACCCCCGCTGTCCCTATGCCGAAGCCATCTGCTCACAAGAAGAGCCGCCGCTGCAAGAGGTGGCGCCAGGCCATGTCGCCGCCTGTCACTTTTCAGACCAGCTAACGCTGCGCGGCGTGAACGATTTTTTGAGCATCGGCACGTCTGTGTTATGATATGTCATGCTTTTGACGCGGAATCGTTCCTCTTGGTACGGATGCCCCGGTCAACGGTACGAATTGTTCCTCTACTTGAAAGGTTTGAAAGATGAAAAAGCTGCTAATTGTGATGGCGCTGCTGCTCCTGGCTTTGCCTATCCTCGCGCAAGATGACATGGATCCCTGTGTCTTGGATCCGCCGATGGAAGCGGCAGAAATCAACTTCATGGGTTGGGCTTTTCCCATTACTGAATTCTTCGCCGCCGAACTGGAGAAATGCAACGAAGTTGACAATCTGACCGTAAATATCCAGTTGCTCGATTCCGCCAGTGCTGAAGAGCAAGCCAACCTGGCTCTGGCTGGCGGCGGCAATTCGCCTTGGGCCGTCCTGCATACCACTCCGGCGCGCATGGTGGTGCTGTCCGGGTTTGACGCGCTCTTGCCGCTCAACGACCTGGTCGAGAAGTACCGCGAAGAATACAACCTGGACGATATTCCGCAGCCGGTTTGGGATGCCGCCACCATCGACGGCAACATCTACGGCGTGCCCTTCATGTCCAATACCATGCACCTTTTCTACCGCACCGATATCTTTGAAGCGCAGGGTCTGGATGTCCCGACAACTTACGATGAGGTAATCGACGCCTGCGCCGCGCTCGCGGACGAACCCAGCATCGACCTGCCATTCACTATGAATCTGCACGCGGGCTGGGCTTGGGAGATCGAGTTCATGCACTTCATCCGCTCCTTCGGCGGCAAGTTCCTGGACGACGAAACCAATATGCCGACCTTCAATAGCGACGCCGGCGTCGCCGCGTTGAGCAAGATGAAGGAAGTCGTCGACGCCTGCATGGGCGCAGAAGGCTTGACCTACAGCATCGATGACAGCGAGATCGGCATGGAAACCGGCACGCTGGCTTTCGTTCATATCTGGGCCAGCCGCGCCGCCAATATGGATGATCCGGAAAAATCGGATTACGTCGGCATCATCGGTTTCGCCGGCTCGCCCGCTCCAAATCCGGATAGCGGCATCCTAGGCGGCTCCGCCTGGATTGATGCCTACTCCATCGCCAAACGCTCGGGCGTCGACCATGACTTGGCTTTCCGCGCCATCATGGAGACCTTTGACTTTGAAGGTCAAGTCGGTGGCGCCGCGCACGGCGCGGTCGTTCGCACTTCCGTCGCGGAAGCCGGGCACGGCGGCCGCAACCTGCCGGCTATGGCTGTTTCTCTCGGCCAAGGCGTCGGCGGAAGCTCGCTGAACCCGGCGGCGGCGCTAGTGAGCACCGCGCTCGGCAACTGGCTGCCGCTGGTTGGCACGGGCGATTTGTCACCGGAGGAAGCGCTGGACAGCGCGGCCGAAGAATATATCGCGGAAGCGACGGCGCAAGGCTATATCGACGGCTAAGCTCGCAAGTCGAGCTTAAGCAACCATTTATACGCAGCGAGGGTTGCCGTTTCGCAATCCTCTCCGAATCCATAACGCTCCCCTTCCCTTAACTTGCTGGGTCACGTAGACATAGACCTACGGGAAGGGGCAGGGGGGATGGGGTAGAAATAGCGCGACAGCGTGGCCTAGTATCCGACAAGCCTAAAACTATTCATGCATAGACGAACTTTCTTTGCTTTCATGTCCCCCAGCCTGCTGGTCATGCTGACGCTGATGGTATTTCCGCTGCTGACTTCCGTCTGGCTCAGCATGCAATACATGACCTTCCGCAACATCAATGAGCCCGAATTCGTCGGCTTGGCAAACTATGTCGCCGTCTTTGAAGACCTGAAGTTCTGGAACGCCTTCAGCTTCACCATGACTTACATCGCCATCACCGTGCCTATGTACATTTCCACCGGCTTCTTGATCGCGGTCTTGCTCGACCAGGTCTCTCGGCGCATCCGCGGCATCTATATCGCCGCCTTCCTGATGCCCTTCATTGTCGTCCCAGTGGTCGGCACGCTTATGGTCAAACAACTCTTTGAATCAGGCGGGCTTGTCGCCTGGGCCTATCGCGCAATCATCGGCTCGCGCTTTATACTCACCGAGCAGTCCGTCAAGTCGCTCATTATCATTCATGCCCTATGGGCTGCCACACCCTTCCCGCTCATCGTATTCTTCGCCGGCTTGCAGACCCTGCCGGACGAACTGGTCGAGGCGTCAATGATCGATGGCGCCACGCGCTTGCGTCAGGTCCGCCACATTATGATCCCCCACTTGCGCTCGCTCTTCGTCTTCGTCGGCTTGATCTCGATCATGGATGCCTACCGCGTATTCGATAGCGTCTTTGTGCTCACCGAGCAGAATCCGATCTACAAAGCTGAAGTGATGATGCTATACACCTTCCGCACCGCCATGAGCGTCCAGCGCCTGGGCAAAGCCAACGCCATGTCGGTCATCACTGTGGTGATGATCCTTGTCGTTCTCGTGCCCTTCCTGCTGCGCACCTACAAGGAACAGACCGAAGAGCGCTAGCATGAAAAGAATCGAAAACCGCTACGCGCTCGCCTTCGTCTACCTGCTGCTGACCTGCTATGCTCTTTTCAGCGTCATACCCTTCTTCTGGACGACGATTCAATCCTTCAAGACGCCGCGGCAAGCCAATTCTCGCGCGCCTCTCTTCATCTTCGAGCCAACCGCGGACAATTACACCGACCTTTGGTTAAAGGCGATTCCCGGCGATCCGATGCTTGTCGTCATCATCCTCGTAGCCATATTCGGCTTGCTCGTCATGGTGGCGATCAACGCAAAACGTTTTCCGCTTGCGCCCGGCATCATCTATCTAGCCGTTCTCGCCGTCGGATTCTTCGTGCTATTGCAGATTCCCGAATACGTCAAAACGCAGACCTTTTACGATTACTTTCTCAATACCATCATCGTCACCGCTGGCACCATCTGCATCTCAATTTCTATCGGCTGCTTGGCTGGCTACGGCTTGGCGCGCTACAGTGGTATCGCTGGTGTAATCATCCTGGTCGCCGCGCTCGGCTTCCGCTCCTTGCCCGGCATGTCTTACATCTTGCCCTACTGGTGGTTCGGCCAGCGCTCGGGACTCTACGATACGCATATCCTCTTGATCATCACCTTGGTCGCCATCAATCAGCCTTTCACCATCTGGATGCTGCGCAGCTTCTTCATGAACATCCCCAAAGAAATCGAAGAATCCGCCATGGTCGACGGCGCCAATCGCCTTACCGCTTTCATCAGCGTCATCATTCCCATTATGTGGCCCGGCATCATCTCGACCGCCCTCTTCACCCTCCTGCTCGCCTATAGCGACTTTCTGCTGGTACGCATCCTCACTCAATCCAACTGGACGCTCACGGTCGCCATCTCGAAATACGCCGGCGGCGAAGACCCCGGGCATATCACCCTGGGCGCCGCCGCCGCCGTTTCCGCCGCTGTGCCCATCATCATCGTCGTCTTCATTTTTCAAGGACAGCTAGTCAAAGGCTTGACCTCCGGCGCCGTCAAAGGCTGAGCCGATGTCCAGCGCTCAATACGACAGCCACCGAGTTCGCCCCGCCTTATGACCACTACCCTAAGCCAACTGACCTGGAGCGAAGCCCGGGTAAAACCCCGTTATCGCTTTGTCATCGCCGCGCTGATCTTGGCCGCGCACCTGTCCATCGGGCTGAACTTTTTCAGCGTAACCCCACTATTGCCGCTGGTCATTGACGACTATGAGGTCTCCCGCGCTAGCGCCAGTCTGTTGATCGCCTTGCCGACGGTGGTTAAAGCCCTGACCGGTCTGCCAGGCAGCCTGATTATCAACCGGCTCGGGCTAAATCGCAGCTTCACCATCAGTTGGTTCATGCTGGGCATGCTGGCGTTCTCGCCGCTGGCGACCGCGTTCCCGGCAATGATTCTGCTGCGCCTGCTATACGGTCTGGGCGCCGGTCTCATGATGACAGCCAGCGCCTCGCTCATCATGCAATGGTTCCCGACCAAGGAAGTGCCTGTAATCAATACGCTCATCCTGGTTGTCATCAGTCTCGGCGTCGCCGCCTCAATCTCGCTCGCCGTACCTCTTTCAAACGCCATGACCTGGGAGGCTGTCCTGGGCATATTTGGTATCATCGGCCTGCTCGGCGCCATCGCCTGGGCTCTGTTGGGCAAAACCGGTTCCACCACACAAGAAGCAAGCTCTCTCTTCACCCTGCGCGATGTCTGGCATGTCTTCCGCAACCGTACCATATTTCTACTGGTCGTCGGCGATGCCTTGGTCTTCATCCAATATGCCGCTGTGACGAGCTGGCTGCCATCTTTCCTACACGAATCCCGCGGCCTTAGCCTGGAGCAAGCGGGCTACATCACCAGCATACTTCCTGCGATCGGCGTCGCCGCCGTGCTGATTGGCGGCTTCCTGAGCCTACGAGTCAAGGCGCGCCGCCCCTTCTTCATCATCCCCGGCGTCATCGTCGGCCTGGGCGGTTTCGGCTCATTTCTGCTGACCGACCTCAACGCTATCTATCTTAGCGTCATGATGATCGGCGTCGGCACCTGGATCTATCAGCCGATTCTGCTGACGCTGCCGATGCAGCTTAGCTGGATGACACCGCGCAAGATCACAGTAGTATGGGGCGCGTCCTTGACCATCGCCGGCTTCGGCATGTTCATTTCGCCAATCGTCGTCGGCGCCTCGCGCGATTTACTTGGCAGCTTCATCCCCGGCTTCAGCGTCTGGGCTTTGCTTGCCTGGTCGCTTGTCCTAACCGGCGTCTTCCTGCCGCGCAAGTCACGCATGGATGCGACGGCTTAGCTCCTGGCATTTCGCCCAAAATCACGAAAGGATCTAAACAAATGTCCAATCTCCTAAACCAGCAAAACAAAGAAATCGTCTGGGACTACTGGCAAAAGCTCAACCATGTCGGCGTCGACAACGCGCCGGCCGCCATCCGCGCCGCCGTCCATGATGACGTTGATTGGAACGCCTCCGCCCCAATCGATCAAATCCGCGGCGTCGACAATCTCATAACCGGCTTCTGGCTGCCGCTCCTGCATTCCTTCCCCGATCTTAAAATTAGACCCTATGTCTACATGGGCGGCATCGAAAGCGGCATGTCGGATTGGGCTGGCGATGTCGGGGGGGAATGGGTAAGCGGCTGCGGCTATCTCACTGGCAGCTTCGTCAACGACTGGCTTGGCATTCCTGCAACCGGCAAGAAGACCAATATCTGGTTCGGCCAATTCTACGTCATGCGCGAGGGCAAAATCGCCGAGTGCTACGTCCAGTACGATATCCTCTCGGTTATGCGGCAAGCCGGCTATCAAGTCCTGCCGCCTTCGCCTGGTTTTGACGGCGGCAAGATACCTGGTCCCGTCGCCAAAGATGGCATCCTCCTCACCGAGCAAGATCCGCTGGAGTCGCGCAAAAGCTTGCAGTTGGTGCAAGCCATGGGCAAGGGGCTGATGCGCTACGTCCGCGATCGCGACGGCGGCGATATGAGCCGCATGGAGCAGGACAAATATTGGCATCAAGACATGAAATGGTACGGACCCAGCGGCATCGGCGGCTGCTTCACCCTCGAAGAATTCGAAGACTTTCACCAGCGGAATTGGCTGTTTGGCTTTGGCGATCGCTACCTTGATGTCGAACGCGGCGGACGCAACATGGGTTTCATCGGCGAAGGCGCCTACGTCTGTGGCGGCATCTGGGATTCCGCCTTTTCATATCACAACGGCGAGTACGCCGGCATCCCAGCCACGGGCAAACTGCTTACCTTGCGCGACTTTGACTGGTGGAAACGAGAGGGTGATTACCTGATAGAAAACTGGGTGCCCATCGATATGATCGACCTCTGCCGACAAATCGGCGTCGACCTCATGCAGCGCTTGCAGCTTCAAATCGAAGCGCGCAAAAGCGGCTCCACCGGCCTCTGGTAGCCCCGCCTAAGCAAGAATGTAGGGGCGACTGAACCGTAGTGTCTACGCTCGGTATCAGGTCGCCCGCCAAATCCTAACCATGTAGGGGCGACCCATTGGGGCACCCTCTCGCGCTACAGAATACTTTTTCAAATGACTAACTTGGCATTGCCTACCCCGCCGACCGCGACGCTCGCACCGATACGATAGTAAATACCAGCAAAGTGGCAAAGTATAGCGCCGCGCCCACCCAGGTGAGCGTCTCGCCATTCCCGGCGAACATCATGAAGGCCGCGACTACCGTCATTACGCCAATCAGGAAAATGATCGGCTGGCTCACCGACGACTTCAACGCGCCGCCATCCGCTTCCGCCGATGCCTCGCCGTCCACAATATATCCCTGTTCCTCTAGGCGCTCCCGCGATTCCGGATCCACGTCCGCATAGCCGCCACCAACCCAACTGGCCATCTTTTGCAGTCCAAAGCCCACCGCGCTCGTCTCCCGATGCACCAGCACGACCGGCGTCTGCGTCCTATCGGCGATGATAAAGGGCGTGTTGCCGAAGAGACGCTGCTGATATCCCGGGTCGCGCGTTTCGCCCAGGGCGACATAATCATACTCCCGCGACGCCTCCACAATCGCGTCAATTCGATCGCGGGCGACTTCGGTGATCAAGTTAGCCTGCCCGCCAGCCATCTTCAGTTCATCAATCTCGCGCTGCAATGCCCTGATAAGGCGTTCCCGCTCAGCCTGCGGCGTATCAACGGAAAAGACATGCAGCAGGTCCAGCTCCAATTCCGCCGCTGACAGCAGCTGAATCATCCGCAGTGAATAGCCCACTTGGCGCGGCTCCGCCACTGGCAGCAGGATGCGCTTCGCCGCCGCCGTATCGCCCGGCTGCAGCATCAACACATCGCAATTCACCTCGCTCAAGACTTGGTCGATATTCTTGCCAACAGTCTCCGCCCCATAGGGATCCTTCACCCCCTGCCAGCCGATTACAACTAGGTCGGCTCGCTGTTCCCGCGCCGTATCAATGATCGCCGGCGCCACACGCCGCGCCACCCTCACGATATATTCCAGCGCCACGTCTTCATCAGGCGCCATCGATATGGCTTGTTCCTGCAAGGCATCGCTGTCTTCCAAATAGCGATAGCCAGAAGACAAGGGCGTCGGCGAAGGCACCGTCACAATATGCAGCAGCGTAACCTTGCCGTCATGCGTCTTGGCCGCGTGGATCGCCGGCGGCAGCAAAGTCGAAAGCGAATCCGGATTGGCAACCGGCACCAACACGCGATACGGCGCATCCAGCGTCGGCATCATCAACTCCGTCTGTTGCACGACCGCTGTGCGATGCGCCCGCTCCTGCCGCGGCCGCGCATAAAAGTAATAGATCAGAAAGCCGCCGCCGATCCAAATCGCCGCGTAAATCCAGGCGATGATCGACACCGTAAACAGCGACAGCAGCAGCAAAAACTGCATGCCAATCGCGATCATCGGCAAGATGGGGAAAAACGGCAGCAGGAAGCCGTATTTGAGGTCCTTGCCATACTTGCTGCGAATCGTGATCACCGCCAGGTTCACCTGCAAGAAGAGCAGGATGAACATAATATCGGCCGATGCCGCCACATCCTCAATCGGCAGCGTCAAAGCCACGAAGAGAATCAACACGCCCGACCAGCCCAAGGCGATATGCGGCGTGCGCGTCTTCGAACTGACATTGGAAAAACTGTCGGGCAGCGCCCGGTCCCGCCCCATCGCAAAGGACACCCGCGTCGACGAAAAGGTCGTTGCGTTCAAGGCGCTCATCGTCGAAAGCAAGCCACCCACCATGATGAGGAAGAGTCCGAGCGGCATAAATTGATCGGCGGCTCGGGCGATGCCGATCTCGCCGAGATCGCCTAGCCATTCGTGGATGAGCCGCCCTTCCGGCGGGTCGACCGCCCCGATCACAACAAATGCCACCAACATATAAATCGGCACCACAATCGCCAGCGAAAGGAAAACGGCGCGCGGGATATTCTTGCGCGGCTCCTTCACCTCCTCGCCCGCTTGCACAATGATCTCATAACCCTCGAAGGCGATGAACGTTAAGCCCATCGCGCTTACGATGCCAATGATGTCATTTGGCGCAAATGGCTGGAAATTCTCGAACCGAACCGGATCGCCGAAGATCACAAACATGCCGCTGACAATAAATATGCCGATGATCACCACTTTTAGCACCGTGACAATATTGCCGACCGCCCCCGTCTCCGATGTTCCCTTGTAGTTGATGTACAGGAAGAGCAAAACAATGAGGACGGCAAATATCTTCTGCACAAGTTCAGCTTCCGGCAGCTCAATCCCAAATGGCAAGTGCAAGGGACCTGTCAGAAAAATGCCCGTATGCTCATCATGGTGCGCCGCCGGATCGAGGAACAAAATCCGCAGCAGCTCATATATGAAGCCGCCGAAGCCCACGCCGTACAGGCTGCCCGCTACCGCATGCGCGAACCAACTCATCCAGCCTGCCAGGAAGCCGTTCGGTCCCGGCAAGCCTTCTTTGACCCAAAGGTAGCCACCGCCGGCCTCCGGAATCGCCGAGCCAAGCTCCGCGTAGACCATCGCCGTCAAAACAGTGATCACCCCGTTCATCGCGAAGGCTAGGATCAGCGCCGGACCTGCCGTGCCAGCGGCGATACCGGTCAAAACGAATATGCCGGCGCCGATCATCGCGCCGACGCCGATCATCGTGATATCGAATAAACCAAGATTGCGAACCAACCCGACATGCTGTGAGGTCTCAGTCGATGATGCCATGGTCAGATTTCCTCATCAGGTCAACAAAATAAAATGCGCTACAGCCGCTTACAACGACGGCGGCATATAATTATCACTTTATCCCAGACAGGACTCATTTGACAAGTACCCCGCCAAGGGCATTTCTGTGAGGTTAGTCCGCCACTACAAATCAAATGCAGAGATAACTCATAAATGACGGAAACCATGCGGAAGATAGGGGTGATCTTTGCGATTGTCTACTGATTACTGCGCATGCCAAATTTAGCTCGCCTTCCTCAGCATGCGCTAGTAAGGGGTAGTTTTCCTGTCGAGGCCGTTAATTTGCGTGACTATCTTGGTTTTGCTTTCGTCTTCATATAGGAAGCAGCTGACCGAATGTCCCGCTCGCGTCTGCTGCAGTTGCGGCGCTCTTGTGTTGCAGACGCCGTGGATGGCGCTGGCGCAGCGCGGGTGGAAGGGGCAGCCGGCGGGAATATTGCCGGGCGGCGGCACCATACCACGAATCGCTTCGAGGCGGCCGGCCTTTTGCCCGACTTTGGGAATCGATTGCATCAGCGCTTTTGTGTAGGGATGCTGTGGCTCGGCGAAGAGCGATTCGATATCGCTGCGCTCGACCACTTTGCCCAGGTACATGACGGCGACGTCTTCCGCCATCTCGGCAATGACGCCGAGGTCGTGGGTGATGAATAAGATGGCCATGCCCAATTCGTCTTGCAATTCGCGCATCAGTTCGAGGATTTGCGCTTCGGTGGTGACATCGAGAGCGGTGGTTGGCTCATCGGCGATTAGCAGTTTGGGCTGGCAGGAGAGCGCCATGGCGATCATGACGCGCTGGCGCATGCCGCCGGAGAGCTGATGGGGATAATTCTTCATGACGTCGACCGGCTGTGGCATACGCACGCGATCAAGCGTTTCGATGGCGATTTTGCGCGCTTCCGACTTGGTTACGTCTTGATGGTAGAGGATGGCTTCCATGATCTGGTTGCCGACGGTGAACAGCGGGTCGAGCGAGGTCATCGGCTCCTGAAAGATCATGGCAATTTCGGCGCCGCGAACCGTGCGCAGTTCTTCGCTGCGGTCGTCGAGCGCGGTCAGGTCTTCGCCATTGGAGGTGTCGCGGCCGTAGTAGCGAATTTCTCCGCCGACGATTTCACCAGGGGGACGAACCAGACGCAAGATGGAGTAGCCGGTTACGGATTTGCCGCAGCCGCTCTCGCCAAGGAGGCCGAGGGCGCCGCCGCGTTTGATTTGCAGGCTGACGCCGTTGACGGCGGGCACGACGCCTTGTTCGGTGAAGAAGTGCGTCTTCAAGTCGGTGATTTCGAGCAGATTGGGATGCATGGCGCTGTGCTCAGTTCGAGAAGGGGTCAGCGGCATCACGCAATCCATCGCCCAGGAAATTGAAGGATATGATCGTGACGACGACAAAGAGCGCCGGCGTTAAGAGCCAGGGCTGCTGGATGAGCACGCGTGTATGTTGCGCCTGATTGAGCAGGAGTCCCCAGCTGGTCATCGGCGGTTGGATGCCAAGCCCGAGAAAGCTGAGCGCGGTTTCGCCCAGGATCATGGCGGGAATGGAGATGGTGGCGATGACAAGAATGTGGCTCAAGGTATTGGGCAGGAGGTGCTTTGTGATGATTCGCCAATTGGAGGCGCTGGCGTAGCGGGCGGCGATGACGTAGTCCTCTTCGCGCAGGGCATAGACCATGCCGCGCACCTGACGCGAGAGACCGCCCCAATTGACGAGGGAGAGCACGATCGAGATGGCGAAGAAACGCTGGACCGAAGACCAGGTCGGCGGTATGAGCGCGGCCAGCGCGAGCCAGAGTGGAATCTGTGGGAAGGAGATGAGCACTTCGATGATGCGCTGAGAAACGTCATCGAAGAGGCCGCCGAAATAGCCGCCAGCGATTCCGATGAGGGCGCCGAATATCAAACTCAAGCTGACGCCGACGAGTCCGACGGTGAGCGAGACCTGGGCACCATAGAAGATGCGAGAGAAGAGATCGCGCCCCTGTTTGTCGGTGCCTAGCAGGAATACGCGAGCCGGCTCGTTCACGTGGAAGAGGTGAATATCGGTTTCGATGAAGCCGAGGATGGTGTAGGGCGTGCCCTTGGCGAAGAAGTGAAGGTAGTGTTTCACTTCGGTATTGGGCGTCAAAACGCGCTTAAAGGTTTTCTTATCGACTTTCGATTCCATCGCATAGACGAAGGGGCGGAAGCCCAAGTTGCCTTCTTCGTCGATGAAGCGTGGCAGGAGCGGCGCCGATGCGGGGAATTTCTGGTGGGTCTCGCGCAGACCATAGGGACCGATGAAACCGGCGAAGATGGCGGCGAGGTACATAACGATGAGCGCGATGCTGCCGATTAACGCGAGGCGGTTGCGCTTGAAGCGCAGCCACATGAGGCGGCGGACGGAGATGACGTCGGTCTCTTCGGCGTCGAATTCTGAGCCGATTAAACCCTCTGGAATTGTGTCGCCGGAAGCGACCATCAGGACATGTCCTTGCTCAATTGCGGGTGACCTGATAGATCGCCCTTACAGCCTATGGGCAAAGCAAAGCTGTTATTCATAGCGGATGCGCGGGTCCATCCATGCCAGGATGATATCGGCCAGGAGCGTACCGATAAGGACGAGAAAGCCGATCAAGATAAGAATCGTGCCGGCGAGGTAGATGTCTTGCTGCAGGGTGGCGTTGAGATAGACGGTTTGGATGGTGGGCAGCTCGAGCACGATGCTGGTGATGGTGAAGCCGTTGATGAGCCAGGCGAGCGTCTGCCCCAGAGCGGCGATCAGCGGATGCAGGGAGTTTTTGACAGCGTGTTTCCAGATGATGACGCGCTCGGGAACGCCTTTGGCGCGCAGGGTGACGATGTAGTCGCGGCCCAGTTGATCAAGCAGGTTGCCGCGCATGACGCGCATGACCCAGGCGGTGCCGGTGATTACAACGGCGCAGACGGGTATTACCATATGTTTCAGCAGGTCGAGCAGCTTGGCCAGCGACCAGGGCTGATCGAGGAATTCGACCGATTGCAAGCCCGTCAGCACCTCGCCGGTCAATTGCCAGCCGAGGATGAGAAAAGCCAGGGCGAGCAAGAAGTCGGGCAAGCCCAAGCCAACAAAAGTGACGGTGGTCAGGAAGTTGTCGGTTTTGGAGTATTGATGGGTGGCGCTGTAGACGCCGAGCGGGATGCCGATGCCCCAGGAGATGGCGAAGGTCGCCAGGGAGATCGTGAGCGTGAGACCGATACGGTCGTTAAGGATATCGCGGACGGAACGGCGCAGGTCAAAGGAATCGCCAAAGTCGCCTTGAGCGAAGCGGGCAAGCCAGGTCACGAAGCGCTCGTAGACCGGGCGATCAAGGGCGAAAAACGAGCGCAGTTCGTCTTCGATTCTTGCCGCCTCGGTGTTGCCGTGCCCGTATTCGCGGACGATGTAGCTGGTGACATAGTCGCCGGCCGGCGCTTCCATGACGAGAAAGCCAAAGATGGTGATGAGAAAGAGCGTCGGCAAGATAGCGATGACGCGGCGCAGGATGTATCGGGTCATAGGGGGATTACCCTCACCCCAAGCCCCTCTCCCATAAAGGGCTGAAGAGCGGACACCTTTTCATTTCGCAGGATTTCGTTACAAAATCTGATCATTCCGCGGCAATTTTCGGGCGACCCAAGGGTCGCCCCTACGATTTTCGCCATAAATGAACCTTGTAGGGGTCAGCCTTGGCTGACC
>JAJECX010000013.1 GCA_022821805.1 Anaerolineae bacterium | reverse complement strand
CCAGTTTATTTATGCTCTCTTGACTATTTTGTATTTCTCGGCGGGTCGCCTCTGTCGTTGTGGCGCGTGGGTGTAGAACCTGTCCCATAGGGCATCCTTTTGACTATATGATAGTACACCATTATAATCCGAGACCATACACCTAGCTTGCTGGATATGCCCGCCATAGAGATGGCGGGAGAGGGACCGGGGGATGGGGTAGCATCTGCCCCGCTAGCCTTGCACCGCGCCGAAGGTGATGCCCTCCACCAACTGCCGCTGCGTCAGCATCAACAGCGGCACCAGCGGCAGTAGGACAAACATGCCGGCGGTCGCCACCAGATCGAGATTGCTCGATTGGTAATCCGCTTCGCGCGGCGGGATCGTATACAGCTTCGTCGTGAGCACTTGTGTATCTGGCGATGTCGACAGGGTGAAAACGAATAGGAATTCATTCCAGCCGGCGATGAAGAGCAGCAGGAAGCTGACGAAGACGCCGGGCATGGCGATAGGCATGATGATGCGGAATAGGGTCATAAAGCGCCCGGCGCCATCAATAGCCGCCGCATCGTCGAGTTCGCGCGGGATGGCGTTGAAATAGGCGAATTGCAGCAGCGTCGCCAGCGGCATGCCACCGGCGGTGAATACGAGTATGAGTCCGATATGCGTGTCCAGCAGGTTAAGCTGCAAATAGGCGATGAAGATAGGACCCAGCGTGACCATGGCCGGAACCGCCATGCTGGCGACCAGCAGCGCGTACATCAACGTCCGACCGCGAAAAGTCCCGCGGCTGAAAGCGTAAGCCGCCATCGCGCCCAGCACGGTAGCGGCCAGGCCTGAACCGCCGGCCAGGAAGACAGTGTTGCGCAGGGTCAGCGGGAAATCCCAAGCCCGCGCCATGAAAGGGTAGTTCTCCAATGTCGGGTAGCGGGGAATAATGGTCGGCGGAATGCGGTTGACCTCGCCGACTGACTTGAATGAGGTAAGCGCCATAAACAGCACAGGAAAAACCAGGCCGACCAAGACGATGACCAGCAGGGTGTATAGCAAGGCATTACGTAGACGCCGCCGCTGATGAATCATCAGATCTCCCGCGAACGATACAAGAGCCAGGCGAAAATGGCGCCGATGGCGATGGTCAGCAAAAGCAGCACTATATTCACTGCCGAGCCGTAGCCGTAGCGCAGTTGCTGGAAGAAGCGCTCGAAGGCATAGAGGGCGAGGGTCTTGGTGGCGCTGCCGGGTCCGCCGCGCGTCAAGCCATAAATCTGCTCGAAGGTCTGCACCTCCGCCATGGCGCGCAGCAGCAGCACGAGGTAAATCGCTGGCTTTAGCAGGGGAAGCGTCACATACCAGAAGCGCTGCAGGGTATTGGCGCCATCGACGGCGGCCGCCTCCAATACTTCTTTGGATAGCGAGCCGATCGCCGCCATGAAAATCAGCGCCACCCAGCTCACGTTTTTCCACACCGACATGGCGATGACGGAGAAGCGCGCCGTTTCGGCATCGCTGAGCCAGCGCACGGCGGCGTTGCCAAAGCCAAGCTCCTGCAGGATCGCGTTCAGAATGCCGCCGTCTTCGAAGTATAGAATCCGAAAGGCGACCGCCGCCAGCATCGGCGCGACCACCCAAGGCAGCAGCATGATGAAATTGCTCAGCCAGCGCAGGCGCAGGTTCTGCATCAAAAGCACGGCGATGCCCAAACCGATGACGGTTTCGGCCACCGCGGAAGCGCCGGTGTAGAGCAGGGTCCAGCCCAGGCTGCCGATGAGGGTGGCGTCACGCGTGAGGCTCTCGTAGTTGCGCAGGCCGATGTATTTCCCGCCCATGATGGTGCGATTGGTGAAGCTGATGAGCACCGTCTGGATGATGGGGATGACGGTATAGATCATGCGCAACAGAAATGCCGGCAGCACCAGCACATAAAACACGGCGTACCTGCTGGCAAACATGTCTGGCAGGCGGCTCTGCGACTGCCGCGTCGCTTTGGCTAGCGCCATTACAGTTTTCCTGTGGCTCGGTCCCAAATCACGCAGGGGCGGTATTCTACCCCTCCCCCCAGCTCCCTCCCCAACACCTTAGGGAGGGGGAGCGCCGCGGGCGAAGATGGTGATCTCTTTCCATATCCGTACGATGTAGCGTAGCGATACCCGTGGCGAGTTTCTCCGCAAGTCCCCCCCATAGCTAAGGGGTCGCGTAGACACTGACCCGTCGGGGGAGATTTAGAGGGGGTGAAAAGCGCCCTATTCTGCTTGCCTGATGATCGTGTGCTCTTCTTGCAGCCACTGGAAGGCTTGGTCTACATTGCGCTCGCCAGAGAGGATCGACTCCCCGAGCTGGTCAAACATCGACCAGAGCTGCGACACTTGCGGATTGTTCACAATCGGATAGCGGAATTGCGCCCCCTGCGTGATCTCGCCCCAAGACGGATTCTGCAGGTTCAGGATTGGGATCTGGGCGACGACCTCTTCGTCTTCAAAGAGCGACTTCAAGCCGGGCATGACATTCTGGAGCGCGACGGCTTTCAGTTGGTCGTAATGACCCAAGAACTCAAGCACTTCTCTCGCTTGCTCACGCTTTTTCGAGGCGGTTGGGATCGAATAGCCCCAGCCATGGATCAGCAGGCTGTCGTTGGCGGGTCCCATCGGGAAGCGGCCCCAGCCGAGATTGTCCTCGGTCACGCTGGTGTCAACTGTCGAGATGATGCTGTTGTGCATACCCTCGTAACCCCAAACCATGCCCGCTTTGCCGCCGGCCATCAGCCCGATGACCTCGTTCCAGCCTTCGTTGATGGTGGATGGCGGCGTGATTTCATAGTCGTTGACCCAGTCGTACATCCACTGGAGCGCGGCTCTGGTGGCGTCGTCATCGAGCGCCTGCAGATCGGCGCCCGTATGGTGCAGCGCCAACAGCACGGTATTGAAGGCGTGCCCCCCGCCGCCCAGTGGACGCCAGCCCCAAATGCCGGCTTCCTGGTCCGTGGCGGCTAAGCCGGCGCTGACGAAGTCTTCCCAAGTCGCTGGGTGTTCCGGTACCAGGTCGGTGTTGTAGAAGAAGGGCGTGGCGCCCATGAAGTAGAAAATTCGGAAAACACCGCCCATCGCATTGTCCAAGACGTTTACGCTATCGGTGAGGTCATCGGCATTGTCGGTATAGGCATTCAAATCGCTCAGGTCCAGCGCCCAGCCATTGATGCCATACATGCCGCCCAGCAGGTCATCGAGGAACATGATGTCGGCGTGGGAATAACCGGTTTGACCCCAGAGCGTGTACTTCTGCATCACATCGCTCCAGCTCCCCGTTGGCAAACCCTCCTGAATGATCTTAATCCCGGTCGCTTCCTCAGCCGCTTCATACTGCGACTCCCGGAATTCCCCGCCCCAGCCGACGAGGTTGATCTCGTGGTTGTCGGCGCGGACGATGTTGGGGAAGTGCGGCAGCAGCGAGCTGGCCGCGACCGCGCCCGCGCCCCTCAAGAAATCACGGCGCGAAATGTTTTTGACCTTATTCATTTCTAGCTCCTTCTCAAATCAGTCAATATGTATTGATATCTTGCATTGTTGAGGATTCTACCCCCCCACGGCGAAAAAGCAAAGTTTTTCGCTAGTCTCTTTGATGTCTGTACGGGCGACCGGCGGTGATTGCTAATGCGACCCTTGTGTCGCCCGCATTTGACAGGGCATAGGTATCCCTTTATGCTAGGCGCGTAACGACCTTGGGGGGACCTAGCGGAAAAATGCGACTCTACATCACCGGCGGCACCGGGCTGGTCGGCAGCAATATCATCCGCCTGGCGCGCCAGCGCAGCGACATCGAAATCATCGCGGCACAATACGGTCCCGAGCCCGAGTGGGAAGTCGATTACCAGCTTGATCCGCTGGATATGGCTGATACCGCCGCCGTCCGCGCTTCAATCCAGCGCTACAAACCCGATGTCGTCATTCATTGCGCCGCCATGCTTGACCATGTTTATATGCAATACCATCGCGCGGAAGCCTGGCAGGCGACGGTGAACGGCAACTTGGCTTTCGCCCAAAGCTGCGCCGATGTTGGCGCGCGTTATGTCTTCGTCTCGTCGGACTGGGTCTTCGACGGGCAAGAGCCGATCGTGGACGAAGACTCGCCGCCCTGTCCCGTGCTGCTCTACGGATTCATGAAAGCGGTCTGCGAACGCGACATCATGGGCGTCGCTGGCTTGCGCTACGGCATCGGTCGGCTCGCCGGCATTTACGGCATCAATTACAGCAATCCGAGCTTGCTGCGCAAGGCAAACGATTTAGGCTTCGACCTGGGAAACTATGTCATTGATCAATTGTCGCGCGGCCTCATCGCCGAGATTTGGACTGGACCGAAGGTCAACGATGTGGCGCATCCGACGCTGGCATCGGATGGCGCCGAGATGCTGCTGCGCCTGGCTCAACATGACGAGAACGGCATCTTCCACTGTTGGGGCAATGAGGCGGTCAGTCGCCTGCAATTCGCCCATCATTTCGCGACCGTTTTCGAGATCGATCGCAGATTAATCGCGCCGGCGCCGACCGATCCGCTTGTGCTGGATCGATACCGCCATATCCGCATTCCCTTTCGCATTGTCACCAGCAATGAAAAGACCTGTGAGGCTCTGGCCCGCCGACCCTACGGTCTCCTCGAAAGTCTGCGCGACTTCAGGGGGCAGTGGGAGGCATTCCACGCGGCGCGCGGCTGAGCCCGCCGTAACGCATATCAGGAGATAGCGAAAAGATGAAAGCACTGACATTGACCGCCGAATGGGCGCCGAAGCCGGGCTACGACCTGACCGATAACGAGCGCGAAATGCGCCGCCCGCGCAACGCCAACATGACCTGGAAGGGACCGAGAATTGAACTCGGCGACGCGCCCGACCCGAGCCTGAAACCCGATCAAGCGCTGCTCGAAGTCGCGGCTGTCGGCATTTGCGGCTCCGATATGCACATGTACGAAGCCGGCGCTGACGGCTACATGGTCTATCCCGGTCTGGTGCGCACGCCGAATATCATCGGCCACGAATTCGCCGGGCGCATCGTCGAAGTCGGCAAGGACGTCAAAGGCCTGGAAGTCGGCGACCTGGTCGCGGTAGAAGAGATCCAGTGGTGCGGCGAATGCCTCGCCTGCCGCAAAGGTTTTGTCAACCATTGCCTGGATATCGAAGAATTGGGCTTCACCATCCCCGGCGCCATGGCGCAATATCTGCCAGTGCGCGCAAAATACTGCTGGAGCCTGGATGAGATCGCCGAGCGCTACGGCGAAGAAGAGGCGCTGGTCATGGGCGCCATGGTCGAGCCCACCGGCGTATCGTATCAGGGGCTGTTCAATCGCTTGCATAATTGGCAGCCGGGCAATAATGTCGTCATCTTCGGCGCCGGACCAATCGGCTTGGCGGCGCAGGCGCTGGCAGTCGCCGCAGGAGCGGGGCAGGTCATCGTCGTTGACCCCTCGTCAAGTCGCCGCGATTTTGCGCTGAAGATGAACGCATCGGCCGCGCTCAATCCCATCGGCATTGATCTCGATGAGGCCATCATGGAGCAGACCCTGGGCCGCGGCGTCGATTATGTGGTGGAATGCGCCGGCTTCGCCGACCAAACTATCGAGAAGCTTGACCGCTGCCTGGCGGTGAATTCGTCGATCATCGATATCGGTATGGGGGAAGCCAATCCTACCGTGCCCATCGTCGCTTACAAGCGTATGGGCGTGCAATACGCCGGTTCGCTCGGGCACGCCGGCGGACCCTTCCAGCATGTGATTCGCATGATGGCAGCGGGCCGAATCGACATGCGCCAGATGGTCAGCGCGCGCATGCCGCTTGACGACGCGCTTGCCGCTTTCAAGCGCCTGGAAAGCCGCGAAGACGCCAAGATTATCTTGCAGCCGAATTAGTCCGGTGAAACGAATCAATGGGTGACGGGATCCTAATCCTCGGCGGCATCGCCTTCTGGATCCTGGCGGGACTCTGCGGTTTCCGCCGCGATTGGGTTTGGCGACTCTATTCGCTGGAGCCGCGCTGGCGCAAAGACAATCCCGAACGAACCGAAGCCTGGGACGCCAAAACGCAGCGCTCCGCCTATATCTTCGCGCTGCTGGGCTTGGTCTTTGTCGCGCTTGGACTGCTGATTTGACGGGCGAACTCCCCTTCCATCTTGATGGGGGAAGGGGCCGGGGGATGGGGGTGACGCCACACTCACACCTCAACCGCCGCCAAATTGTGATACAGCCGCACCGCCGCCTCCAGCGATGTATAGAAGCTATCCAGCTTCAGGTACTCATTCGGCGAGTGAATGCCTTCGCCTTCGCCATAAGCGAAAGCCGTGATCGGCAAGCCAATCAGTCGATTAAAGACGCCGAGTATCGGGATCGAGCCGCCGGTGCGCACCAACTGCGCGCGCTTCCCAACCGTCGCTTCAATCGCTGATTGCACCGCTTCCAGCCAGGGTCCCTCGGTGACCAGCTCGAAATACCAAGCCATTTCGCCTACATTGCATTCGACTTCTACCGTATCGGTCGTGAAACTCTCGACATAATCCTTGAGCGCCTTTGCGATCGCCGGCGGGTCTTGGTCGGGCGCCAGGCGCATGGTGATTTTGAAGCCGGCTTCCGCCGGGATGATCGTCTTGCTGCCGGCGCCTTGATAGCCGCCCCACATGCCGATGATATCGCAGGTCGGGTAGACGGTGGCGCGCTCGGCCGCCGGCGCAATGCTATCCCCCCAGAACTGATTTACTCCCGCGCCCTCCTTCATCGCGTCTGCCTGAAAGCCGGCTTCAATCCGCGATTTTTCCACCTCGCTCGCTTCGCGCACCATGTCGTAATAGCCGGGAACCTGTATGCTCCCCTCATCGTCGTGGAAGGAGCCGATGATCCGACCCGCGACATGCAGCGGATTCTGCACCAAGCCCCCGTACAGCCCGGAGTGGATGTCCGCTTTCGGTCCGCTGACCCGCACTTCAGCCGTGACCATGCCGCGCCCGCCGTAATACAGCCGCGGATCATCCGGCGCGAAGTCGCCATCGCAATTCAGCAGCACATCGGCTTTCAGTCGCTCTTTGTTGGCTTTGACAAAAGCTTCAATGCTGGGCGAGCCCGATTCTTCTTCGCCTTCGAACATGATCTTGACATTGACCGGCAGCTCGCCATTAGTGCGCAGCAGCGCTTCAAAGAGCTTGAGATTGCCCCAGACGCCGGCTTTATTGTCGCTGGCGCCGCGCGCGAACATCTTGCCATCGCGGATCAAGCCCTCGAATGGCTCGCTGCGCCAAAGCGGCAGCGGATCGACCGGCTGCACATCATAATGCGCGTAGACGAGCACGGTAGGCTTGTCGGCGCCCGCTTTGAGCCATTCGCCGTACACCACGGGATAGCCCTCAGTGGCGATCGCTTCACATTTGTCGAATCCGAGCGCTTCAAGCTGCCCAACGATCCAGGCGGCGCAGGCATGCACATCAGCCGCATGGGCTGGGTCGGCGCTGATGGAGGGAAAGCGCAGCAGTTCTTTGTAATCCTCCATCATCCTGTCCCGCGTTTCCTGGAGATAGTCGATTGTGTTTTGGATGCTGTCCGTCATGCTGATTCCCCTTCCCGAAGTGACCCAAGCGCTCGCCATGATAGCGCAACGCAGACGAAAATGCCGCAGCGAAATCAGAACGTCGCCGACGGCCTTAGTCCCACAATTCGGGCAGATTGCTTGCCTGGTAAGCGCTCGGTTAGATTTACAATCTACGCTAGAATGAACGGCGAGCGGCATAAGCAGATCGGCGTGAGGCGATGGCAAAAGAACGAAACATCTTGGTAGTTGATGATGAGCGCACGATTCGCGAAGTCGTGCGGCGATACCTGGAGCTGGAAGGCTTTGCCGTCACCGAAGCCGAGACCGGTCCACAGGCGCTGTCCATTCTGCAAGACAGCCGTCCCGACTTAATTGTGCTTGATATCATGCTGCCCGGCGTTGATGGCTTTTCGATCACGCGCCGCTTGCGTCATGACACCGATTACAGCCCGCTGCAGATTGAAGGCGATATCCCGATAATCTTGCTCACTGCGCGGACCAACGAAGTCGATCGCGTGGCCGGGCTGGAACTGGGCGCCGATGATTATGTCACCAAGCCATTCAGCCCGCGTGAACTAGTGGCGCGGGTGAAACGCATCTTGCAGCGTACGTCGCCGCCCAAAGCGGAAAGCGAGATTCCGCTGCAATACGCTGGCTTGCGTCTCGACCCTCGCAGCCGCACAGTGAGTGTTAACGAAAAGCCGGTCGCCCTGACCGCCAAGGAGTTTGATCTGCTCTGGTTTCTGCTGCGCCATCCGCAGCAAGTTTTCACGCGAGAGCAGTTGCTGCAAAACGTCTGGGGCTACGAATTCGAAGGCTACGACAGCACGGTGACGGTGCATGTGCGCCGCCTGCGCGAAAAGCTGGAGCCAAACCCGAGCAAGCCAAGTTATATCCAGACCGTCTGGGGCGTGGGCTACAAGATTGCGGCGCCTTCGGCTGAATAGTGAAAGTGACAATGAGTATGCGCATGGAACAGAGGCTGTCGCGAAATCCTCTCATAATCTTTGTGATCGTATTGGTGATTCCGATATCAGGCGCCCTGTTCAGCGAACTCGTCATGTTTGACCTGCCGGGGAATGAGGTGCAGGACCTCTTGGCGTTCATGACCGTAACCGGCCTCACCAGTTCCCTGCTCTCATACGCCTTTTACCGTTTGGGCGTTTTGGAATGGTTTCGCAGTTTGCGCTGGGCGATCTGGATGGTGATCGCGCTGCTGGTATTGATGATCTTCCTCAACGTATGGGTGATCGCCCGCTTCACCTTTATTCAGAGCCACTACCTGACCTTGACCTCGGTGCTGTTGGTCTTCGCCGGGCTGTCGGCGCTGACCATCGGCTTCTTCGCGTCCAAGACGATGACCGACCGTCTCAGCAAATTGAGCGATGCGACGCATTCGCTAGCCGGGTCCGACTTTTCCACCCGCTTGAAGATTTCCGGCAATGACGAAATCGCCCAACTGGCGGACACATTTAATGCCATGGCGCAGAATCTGCAAGAAGTCGAAGAGCAAAAACAGCAACTTGAACAGACGCGGCGCGACCTGACCGCCTGGGTTTCGCACGATTTGCGGACGCCGCTCACCTCAATCCGCGTGATGATCGAAGCCATGCTGGATGGCGTGGTCGAAGACGACGAGACTGTGCATCGCTACCTGGACAACAGCCGCGTCGAAATCGAGCACCTGAGCGTCTTGATAGATGATCTGTTCGAACTGGCGCAGCTTGATGTTGGGCACCTGCGGATCAATATCCAGCGGGCGTCAATTCGCGATTTGATTTCCGATACGATCGGCAGCATGCGTCTGAAGGCGGAACAGCGCGGCATCGCATTAAACGGCGAAGTTTCAGATGATGTCGATATGATTCTCATGGCGCCGGACAAGATCCAGCGCGTGTTGACGAATCTGGTCGACAATGCCATCAAATACGCCGCGAGCGGCGAGCGCGTCACCTTGCGCGCCTGGCGCATTGAAGACGAGATCCGAATCGACATCCACAACAGCGGGTCGTACATTCCGGAAGATGTGCTGCCGCGCCTGTTCGAGAGTTTCTATCGCGGCGAAGGATCGCGCAAGCGCAGCGTTGATGGCGCGCGCGGGACCGGCTTGGGATTGGCCATTGCGCGGGGCTTCATTGAAGCGCACGGCGGGCGCATCGGGGCCAACAGCGTCGAATCAGAAGGGACGACATTCAGTTTCTCGCTGCCGCAGGTCCGACCGATGGAATAAGCCTACTCGACAATTCGGTAGCACTCGTCCAGGCGCCATTCCATCAGCTCAATTCCGTGAGACTGCATGAACTCGCGCGAGGGCGCGCTGTGTTCCCACGAAGCGCCGATGATCACCTTGGGAATCTGGTAGCGCACGATCGCGCCAGCGCACATCAGGCAAGGAAAAGCGGTCGTGTAGAGCACGGTATCGGCATAGGTCTCTTGCAAGCCGGCCGCTTTTATCGCCTCCATTTCGCCGTGACTGAGCGGATCATTGTTCTGGATCATCAGGTTGCGTCCGCGGCCGATGACTTCACCATTTCGAACGAGCGCCGCGCCAAAGGGGCTGCCGCCCTCGGCTTTGGTAGCGTAGGCTTCTTCTATCGCGATTGCCATGAATTTGTCCATGATTTTCCTGTTTCTCAGCGGCGACATTTCGCCAATTGTAGCGCGGTCTTGCATTCAACATTATAATCGCAGGATGCGCATATTCGGCTGCGCCGCGACTACTTCTTTGGAGACAACGTATGAACGACGATACAGCAAAGGGACTGGAAGATCTGAGCAAGAACAAACACGGGCTATCGACCATCGCTGGCATTGTTGTCTGCGTGATCTTGGCTTTGGTCAGCGGCAAAGGCTTGGTCTTTGGCTTGGTGATGGGCACGGTTTTCAGTTCGGGCTTGGGCATCGGCCGGCGCATTTCTGCGCAAATCGCAGACAACGCGCCAGCAGAAAACATAATGCCCGCCAAAATCATTGGTCCTCTCGCTGGCGCCGTGGTTGTCGGCATCATTACCGCCCTCGTTCTTTCCGCTATCCAGGGCGCGGTCGACGTCAGCCCGGTCGAAGGCGACGACATCATCGCCACCATTGTGAAGTCTTTCTTCGATAGCGCCGCCGCGCTGGCTGTCGCCGCCGGCGTCGTCGTGGGCGGCTGGGTACACGGGCTGGCTTTGAAGTAAGATCGGCATCCATCTCCCAAATGCTTGAAATCGGGCGAGCCGCTGGTTCGCCCTTCCGCGCGTCGTCTCCGGCTTCAATCGCGAATCATACCTGCTCTCGCCAGATACCTATGCTATAATGTCAGTACTGACCAGTCAGTACTGGACGATATCATGAGCGATCCAGGAATGGATTTCCGCTCGACCCGCGAGCGCATCCTCGACTCCGCAATGAACATCTTTAGCGCTAAGGGATTTCACGATACCAAGCTGGATGAGATCGTCGCTGAGGCGAGCATCAGCAAAGGCTCAATCTATTTTCATTTCCCCAATAAGGAAAGGCTCTTCATCGCACTGGTCGATCAATTCGCCGATGTCATAGAGCGCCGCGCCCGCGAAGCAATTGATGACGCCGCGCCGGGCATCGACCGTGTACAAGCGGCGCTGCAGGCGGTGATGGAAACTTTTGGCAAATATCGGCGGCCGGCGAAGCTGCTGCTCGTGCAAGCCGTCGGCTTGGGCACGGTCTTCGAGCGCAAGCGTATGGAAGTCACCGACCGTTTCGCGCTATTGATCAAGACTTATTTGGATGAAGCGGTCGCTGACGGCTCAATCGCGCCGGTCAACACGCATATCGTCGCGCATGCCTGGATGGGCGCCATTTACAGCATCGTGATTCAGTGGGTCTACACCGGCGAACCGAGCCAAGACGAGATCATGGAAGCGCTGCTGCCATTGCTCTTGAAAAGCGTCGGCTATCAGGATTGAGGCATGGAATCAACGTCACTCCACGATAGGCCAGCTAGTCTGCGATACGACCGCTTGCTCAGCTGCAGCCTTCCCTGCGATGGCATAGATTTCGATCGATTTCTCGCGGCCGCCGAGGGGCAAGCTCGTGTCTATTGGGAGAATTGCGACGAGCAAATTGCCTTCGCTGGCGCCGGCGCCGCTGTCGAGCTAATGGCATGGGGGCCAGATCGCTTCGCCAAGATCCTGGCTTCTGCGCGCAAGCTGTTTGATGGCGCTTACGTGGATGAGGAAGACAATCCGCTGACCTCTCCGCGCTTGTTCGGCGGGTTCTCCTTCAGGCACGACTTCATGCTGGATAACACCTGGTCAATCTATACACCGGCCTTCTTCGCGCTGCCGCATTATCAGCTTTTGCGCAATGGCGGCGCCACCTGCTTGACGATCAATACGCAGATTCCACATAACGAATCCCCCGCGACTGTAATTCCTGATTTGCGAGCCGCGTTGGAGCAGAAGATCGCGCAACTGAAAGCTGGCGCTCCGTCGATTGGCGCAGGCGAGCGCAACGTGCCGCTTAGCATTGACTACCCGATGCGCTATGCTAGCTGGGAAGGGATGATCAATGAAGCTACCGCGCGCATTCGCGCTGGCGCGCTGCGAAAGGTTGTGCTGGCGCGGGCGGCGGAACTGCGCTTCCGCGAGCATGTCAAGCCGCTGCCGATTCTGCGTCTTTTGGCGGCGCAATACGGCAACTGTTACCGATTCCTCTTTGAGCCCCGACCGCGTTACGCATTCTATGGCGCCTCGCCGGAACTGCTCGCTTCGGTGCAGGGCAGGCGACTGGAAACCATGGCATTGGCGGGCAGCGCCGCGCGCGCGGAAAACGACGAAGCCGACAGTCGTTTTGGCGATGGCTTGCTCGGCAGCGTCAAAGAGCGCCATGAACATGACATCGTTGTCGAAAAGATGTGTCAACGTCTGTCACCGATGACCGAATCGCTCGAGGTCCAACTGCCGCGCTTGCTGAAGCTCAGCAATATTCAGCACATCAATACGCCGATTCACGCTACGTTAGCGCAGCCATGCGGCATATTGCCGCTGATAGAGACGCTGCATCCTACTCCCGCCTTGGGCGGCGACCCGCGCCCAGACGCGCTGCGCCTGATTCGTGACCTGGAACCAATCCCGCGCGGCTGGTACGGCGCGCCGGTCGGCTGGATCGATTCGAACTGTGATGGCCAATTCGCCGTCGCCATTCGATCAGCGGTCGCGCAGGAATCCCGCGCCTGGGTCTACGCTGGCGCCGGCATCGTAGCGGACAGCGTTCCGCAACGCGAATGGGAGGAAACCGAGCTCAAATTCCGCCCAATGCTGGATGCGCACGGGGTTCTACAACAATAAATCAACCACAAATAAACGAAAGCAGGTAATTGAAAATTGCCCCGCGAAAAAAATCACCATAATCATCGAATGCGTGTAGAGGCAAGCGTTGCTCGCCCACACTTGCTGCAGTTTTCCTGTCTCGTTTAGCATGACAAACTTGGCTCTGCTTCTGTGTCCATGTGGCAAAAGACTATGTCCAATCCCAACACGCGCTACGCCAATACATTGATTGATGCCCTGATCGCTTCCGGGTTGCGGCGTGTTTGCCTTGCGCCGGGCTCACGGCATACTGCGCTTGTCCTGGCGCTGGCGCGGCATCGAAATGAGATTGATCTCTACTCGCATTTGGATGAACGCTGCGCCGCCTTCTTTGCCCTGGGCTTGGCATTTGGATCAAACGAACCGGCCGCGCTTGTCTGCACATCGGGATCTGCGGCGGCAAATTTCTTTCCCGCAATTATCGAGGCGCATCAGTCGCGGATACCCTTGCTCGCGCTCACCGCCGACCGACCACATGAATTGCGGCAAAGCGGCGCCAATCAGACCATCGACCAGATCAAGCTCTATGGCGATTACGTTGATTTCTTTGTCGATGCTCCGCTACCGGCGGCTGATCCGCCAGCGGTCGCATTGCGCCACCTCTCGACGCTGGCGGCGCGCGCCTTCAACAGCTGCAAGAGAAAGCGCGGCGTCGTTCACATCAATTTGCCCTTCCGCAAACCATTCGAGCCGGGCGCGGACGATGCTGAGGTTATGGCAATCGAAAAACCAGCCACGACGAAATTCCTGGATGAGCGCGTCAAAGGCGAAAGCGGACTTTCAGCGCTGTTGACCGATGAGGCGCTGGCGCGGCCGGGCATCATCTACTTCGGGCATGGTAGCTGCCGCAGCGAAGCAGAGCGCAAGGCGCTCACGCCCTGGGCGGAACGCTTGTCCGCAGTAAGCGGTTTTCCGATCCTCGCCGAGTTCACTTCCAATATGCGACGCGGTAAAGCCATCTGCGCTTACGAGAGCATAATCGAATCCCATGCGGACCTGTTTTCGCAGGCGGAGGTCCTGATCCGTTTCGGTTCGCCGCCGCTTGCCAAGAATATGCAGGACTTCATACAAGGGAATCATCTGCGCTATCACATCTACTGCAGCAGGGCAGGCGAGTGGGCTGACGACAGCCACAGCGTAACCCATCATCTGACGGTGAATCCCGCTTATGTCTCGGTTGACGAATGGGATGGCTGGAGCAGCAGTTCGCCGCGGGATAGGTGGTCCGAGAAATGGCAAGCAGCAGATCGCATTGCCCGACATGTCATAGTGGATCAAATCAATGCCGGCGAATACTTCGATGGCGCTGTGCTTCACGATGTAGCGGATCTGATGCCGGCGGAAAGCGCGCTCTTCGTCGGCAACAGCCTGCCGATTCGCCATCTCGACCAGTTTGGCCCGCCGCGCGAGAAACCCATCTTTGCTTACGCGAATCGTGGCGCGTCCGGCATTGATGGCAACGTTTCGACCGCGCTCGGCATCGGCGCGGCGCGGCGCGAAAAGCCATTGGTTGCTGTACTGGGCGATATTACGCTCTATCATGATCTCAACGGTTTGCTCGCCATAAGGCGCTGCGGCATTCCCGCGACAATTGTGCTGCTCAACAACGAAGGCGGCGGCATCTTCCACCGCTTGCCCGTACGCGAATTCGAGCCGCATTTCAGCGAATTCTTCATCACCGCGCATGGCTTGGATTTCAGGTACGCGGCAGCGCTCTACGGCTTGAAATACATTCGCGCTGACGACCGCGCCGCCTTCCGCGCCGCTTTCCGCGAATCGGTCGGCGGATCTGAATCAACACTGATCGAAGTGCGCGCCAATGCCCAAGCCGACCTGCGGCGCCGGAACGAGATGATGGCGGCAGTGCGCGAGAGACTGAATGCAGCGATTTAACCACAAATCCAGTGCAAGGCAGGAGGAGAACAAAAAATGGTGACGAGCAAAGAAGAGCAGGCGCAGATTGCCACGCGAGATTTGATGCGACTGGCCGACTGGCAAGAGGTGACAGCCTACGACGACATCACCTATCATAAAGCCGACGGCATCGCGCGGATCGCTTTTGACCGGCCCGATATCCGCAATGCCTTTCGTCCCAAGACCATCGATGAAATGACCGAAGCCGTTCTGCATGCCTGGCACGATGGCGAGGTCGGCGTCTTGTGGATCACCGCCAACGGTCCCAGCAGCAAAGACGGCGTCTGGTCCTTCTGCGCCGGCGGCGATCAGCGAGTGCGCGGCCATTCCGGCTACGTCGGCGACGATGGCGTCCCGCGCCTTAATGTGCTGCAATTGCAGCGCTATATCCGCAACATCCCCAAGCCCGTGATCGCGGTTGTGCCCGGCTTCGCCATTGGCGGCGGCCATGTATTGCATGTCTGCTGTGATCTGACCATCTCCAGCGACAACGCCATTTATGGGCAGACTGGACCCATCGTGGGCAGCTTTGACGCTGGATTCGGCTCGTCATTTTTGGCGGCGCATATCGGGCAGAAGAAAGCCCGCGAGATCTGGTTCCTCTGCCGCCAATACAGCGCCGCCGAAGCCGAGGAAATGGGCATGGTCAATACGGTCGTGCCGCTCGCTCAGCTGGAGCAGGAAGCCTTGCAATGGTCGCGTGAGATCCTGAGCAAGAGCCCGATCGCGCTGCGCTTCATCAAAGCCGGCTTGAACGCCGAACTGGATGGGCAAACCGGCGTGCAGGTCATGGCGGGCGACGCCACCATGCTCTTTTATATGACAGAAGAGGGCAGCGAAGGCAAAAACGCCTTCCTCGAAGGGCGCAAACCCGACTTCAGCAAGTTCCCGCGCCGGGCTTAGGCGCGTCAGCAGAGCAGGAGAAAATCTGCCTTGGGCCGATTGAGACATCGCATTGACCCAGAACCCAATAATCTCTTCATCGCTATTGACGGCGCAGAGATAAGCTTCGGCCGCATGAATCGACTAGCGTCTGCCGGCTGCGCTATGATTCAGCGCTCTACATCGCTGAGCCCCGGCGACAAGGTCGGCATTCTAATGTCAAACGGTATGCCCTTCGTTGCCACACTCCTGGCGTTGATGCGGATGCAACTCATCGCGGTGCTGCTGAATACGCGCCTGACCGCCTCCGAGCTTCGCTGGCAGCTTGAAAACACCGATTGCCGGCTGCTTGTCTGTGATGCGACCACCGCCGCGCAGGCAGATGCGTTAGGCTTTGACCTGCTCGCGCTGCGTGAGCAGGTCTTCTATGAGGCGCCCTCAGAATATGACGACTACGGCTCGCTGGGCTTTGCTGACGATTTCGCCATCGTGCATACATCGGGCACGAGCGGTCGCCCGAAAGCGACCATGCTAAGCTTTGGAAACATTTACCGCAGCGCGATTGCGTCTGGCAAGACCTTGGGCAGATTGGCCAGCGAGCGCTGGTTATGTGTCTTGCCTCTTTATCACCTGGGCGGCTTGAGCATCGTCCTGCGATCGCTGATCTACAGCACTGCTCTTGATTTGATGCCGGCGGCGCCCTTCGATGTCGACGCCGTAAATCGGAAGCTATCGGATCATCCGATCACGCTAGTCTCCCTCGTGCCGACCATGCTGCAGCGCTTGCTGGATGCCAAGACGCGTCCCTGGAATCCACATCTTCGCCTGATCTTGCTGGGTGGCGAAGCGCCAGCGCCGGAGCTATTGGAGCGCTGCATCGCCGAAAAACTCCCGATCGCAACCAGCTACGGTCTCACCGAAACAGCCTCACAAGTTGCCACCGCCATGCCCGAGCTGGTCTACCGCAAACCGGGCACGGTCGGCAAACCGCTCACGGGCACGCAAGCGCGAATTCTCGATGATGCGGGGGAAGACGCCGCGCCAAATGTCCCGGGCGAAGTGCTCGTATCTGGCGGCGCCGTCATGCGCGGCTACTATAACGACCCAAACGCCACGGCGATGGCGCTGCGCGATGGCTGGCTGCATACGGGCGATATCGGCTATATGGATGAAGATGGCGACCTGTTCATCCTTCAGCGGCGCGAGGACCTCATCGTCAGCGGCGGCGAGAACATCTATCCCGCCGAAGTGGAAGCGGCGCTGCGGAAACATCCCGCCGTTTCCGCGCTCGTGGTTTTCGGCCAGCCTGACCCGAAATGGGGCCAGCGCGTTGCCGCTGTGATCGAGCGCCATGAGGGAAAGTCGGCATCCCCAACGGAGCTCATCGCTTTCGCGCGCGAACACTTGGCGCCCTATAAAATTCCACGCCAAATCGCCTTCGTCGATGCGCTGCCACGCACAGCTTCCGGCAAGGCGCAGCGGCGAGAAGCGCGGAAAGCTTTCCCCGATGCACATCAGAGCGACGCCTAGCGGACACCACTACAACGTTGAGGTTCACGGCAACGGCGAACTGCTCGTGCTTCTGCATGGCTTCAGCGGCGCCGCTTCAACCTGGGATGCTCTTGCCGAAGAACTCGCAGACGACTTTCAGCTAGTCGCCTTAGACCTGCTCGGCCATGGCGCGAGCGATGCGCCGCGGGATGCCACGAGTTATCGCATGGAATCTGCAGCATCAGACATCGTCAGTTTGCTCGGTCAGCTCGGCTTGGCGAAGCCCCATTTGCTTGGATATTCGATGGGCGGGCGGCTGGCGCTCTTCTTGACGCTGCGCTATCCAGCTTTGATTCATTCGCTCATCCTTGAAAGCGCGTCGCCCGGCTTGGCTGATGAGCAGGCGCGCGCTCAACGTCGCCAGCGCGACAATGATCTAGCCGATAGAATCGAAGCGCGCGGGATTTCTTGGTTCGTCGATTACTGGGAGGGGCTGCCGCTTTGGGCGTCGCAATCCGACGAGCGAGTAAGACAGCAGCGAAACCAAAGATTGGCGAACAATCCCATGGGCTTGGCGAACTGCCTGCGCGCGATGGGCGCCGGCGCGCAGCCGAATCTCTGGGGAGCGCTTCCCCGATTGGAACTGCCATCCTGCCTGATCGTTGGCGAGCGCGATGCCAAGTTCCGGGAGATCAACCAAGCCATGCGCGCCGCCATGCCCAACTCCCGCCTGTCGACCATCCCTTCTGCCGGGCACAACAGCCATCTGGAGAATCCGGCCGCTTTCTGCCGAGAATTGCGCTCATTCATTGACAGCGTCTAACCGGCGCATGGCATCGTCGATGAAGGCTTCGTACTGCGCGCGCATCTTCGGAACGCGGCTCAGGTCCGATGCGAAGCTCGGGTAGTGCTGCAGGCGGCATGCGCCCCAAAGATCCCAAAACGGCAGCGCCGACGCATCCAGCGCTGGATTCAATGCCAGATAAAATTCGCTGTACAGCGCCATCGCTTCACCGCCAAGCGCCCAGAGGATTTCCAGGCGGCTCTTGCCCAGATCGGCCAAGGGGTCGCCGATCATCGCGTCTTCCCAATCGATAATGGCTTCCAGCTGGTCTGCCTTCCAAAGCAGATTGCCCAGCCAAAAGTCGCCATGCAGCAGCGCCGGCGCGTTGAAGGCAACCTTCGGCAGCGCACATTTCATCGCCGCATGGATGCGCTCCTGTGTTGCGCTCAGCGGCGGCGCGCCACAAGCGATCAAGTCGCCGACTTGGGGAAGAAACGAAAGGTCATGCTCAAGCAGGTCGACGCGGTGAATAGCGCCTAACTCGGCGGCGAGCTTCCGACAAAAAGCCGGCATGTCTTCCGCGTCGAACCGGCTCGCGCCCTGCATAAAAGCGGTAATGAGGAAGGGTGGCTCATGCGTTTCGCATAGAGCGAGGGCAGCGGGCACAGGCAATCCCGCCGCTTGCAGAGTCTTCAACAGGTGGAATTCGTCGCGCGCGATCTGCGGATTCCGCTTGCGGTCGGCTTGGCTGTGCGTCAACAGTACGAGGCGCTTTACATGCTGTCCGCGCGATCCAACTTGCAATGCGTAGGAACGCCCGCTGAGCGGTTCAATGCCCTGCAAGGTCCAGCGCCGGTCGATTTGACCTACGATCCGCTGGATATCGCGCGCGCGAATAGGCAATCCAGTCAATGTACGCGTCCGCTTCAATCGTATACATGCGCCGGTTTACGCTGGCGCCAGTTGTTCGCCTGCTCATAGGCGTAGGCGATGCGATACAATGTCGCCTCATCAAAGGGCCGCCCCATCAGTTGGTATCCAATTGGCAGCCCCTCGGGCGTAAAACCGCCAGGCGCGCTGATTGCCGGCTGGCCGCTAAGGTTGGCTGGATAGACATGATGAACAAATCCATCGGTCGGCGTCTCGCCATTTTCCATGTCAGCGCGCGGCTTCCACACATCGTCCAGCAGCGGCGCCGACACCGGAATCGTCGGCGAAATCAGCGCGACCAGATTCTCGCGCTTGAACAGTGCCTTCATGGCGGAGCGAAAACGCTCCCGCGCCCGCAGCGCGGCGACGTAATCGGTCGCCAGCACCGCTTGACCAATCTCCAGTGTGGCTCTTGTGCCCGGGCTGTACAAATGACCCTTTTCACGTATCTGATGCCGATGGTAACTGGCTGATTCCACCATGCGGATGGTCTTCAGCGTTTCGCTGGTCAGCGCCAATTCGGGGAGGCGGACATCAATGATTTCCGCTCCCATATCCGCCAGCTCGCTGATGACAGTTTCGGTCATGGCGCGCACGCTATCGACGACACCGGGATACAAAAAGTAGTCGCGATCAATACCGATACGCGTACCGCGCACACCGCCATCAATGCCAGCCGTAAAATCCGGCGCATCTACCCGAGCGGAATTGGCGTCTTTCGGATCATGCCCGGCGATCGCGCCCAGCATCTGCGCGTTGCCTAGCACCGTACGCGTCATCGGACCAACATGATCGAGCGACCAAGCCAAGGGCAGCACGCCATAAGCGCTGACCCGTCCGTAGGTCGCCTTCATGCCGACCAGATTGTTGAGCGACGCCGGTATGCGCACGGATCCGCCGGTATCGGTGCCGATCGCGCCGTAGATCGAGCGCGCCGCAAGCGCCACGCCGGAGCCGATGCTGCTGCCGCCCGGGAATCGCTCAGGATCCCAGGGACTGCGCGTCGGCGGATCGCTGCCGCCGCAGGACCATTCATGGCAGCGCGTCTTGCCGATCAGCACAGCGCCGGCTTCGTACAGCTTCCGCACGACCGTCGCATCAAAATCCGGCACAAAGCCTTCCAATACCTTCGACCCCACCTCGGTCAAGATGCCTTTGCTAAAGCAATTGTCTTTGACGCCGACCGGGATGCCGTGCAGCGGACCGCGATCGCGCCCGGCGGCGATATCCCGATCGGCTCGCTCAGCGGCTCTCAGCGCTAGATCCGCCGTCAGCGTGGCGTAAGCCTGCACCATCGGCTCCGTTTCGCTGATGCGCTCGAGCGTAGCCTGGGTCAGCGCCACCGATGTGGTTTCGCCACGCCGCAGGGCGGAGGCCGCTTCGCAGATGGACAGATTGACAAGGGCGCGCGAGTCAATCATGCCAGGAAGCGTCCATGCTCAGAATCGGCACATAATCGCGAAGCGCTGACGCTTCCAGCGCATCCATCAAGTACAGCTGATTGGAAAGCGCCTCGAGGTCTTCATCATCGATATCCAGGCTAAGCAACTCGGCAATGCGAGCCAATTGCTCTGCTTTGGCTTTTGGATCGGATGGCTGTTTCGTGTTCAGCATGAGTCTTTACTCCTTTCGAATGGTTCTCAAACGGCATAACTAGGACCGGGACAGACTCGTTTAGCGGTTGGCATTGCGCAGGCGCGGGTCGATGATGTGATAGAGCATATCAACGAGCAAGTTCATCAGCACATAAGCCAAAGCGACAAAGATGATGCCGCCCTGCACCACAGAATAGTCGCGTTCGAGGATGCCATCCAGCAGCCAGGTGCCCATGCCCGGATAAGAGAAGACACGCTCGGTGATGACGGCGCCGCCCAAAATCGAACCGAACTGCAAACCCTGCAAGGTGATGATCGGCAGCATGGCATTGCGCATGGCGTGTTTCCAGATGACGCTGCGCTCGTACAATCCTTTGGCGCGCGCCGTTCGGACGTAATCCGAGTTCATGACCTCCAACATGGCGGAGCGCGTAAGGCGGGCGACGAAACCGGCAGAAGTCAAGCCGATGGTCACGCCGGGCAAGACGAGATGGCGCAGGAAGCTGCCGAAGGCTTCCCAATTGCCCGTTGCAATGAGATCGTAAAACATAAAATTGGTGATGACCTCGTAATCGACGCCGGCGCCGATTCGGCCGCTCGTCGGCGTCCAGCGCAAGTTGACGGAGAAGAGAATGATCAACATAATGCCGACCCAGAAGAGCGGCAGCGACAGGCCGAGTATGGACGCTGTTCGAATGCTGTAGTCGATAGCGCGATTGCGGATCGCGACCGAGGCGACGCCTGACAATACGCCGAGAGCGGTGCTAACGAACAGCGAGACGATTGCCAACTCAATCGTTGGTGGCATGCGTTCAAAGATCATGCGCCGAATCGGCACGCCGCTGCTCATTGCCAAGCCAAGATCGCCCCGAGCCAAACTGGACAGGAAGCGCAGGTATTGCTCGGCAATCGGGCGATTTAACCCCCAGACTGCTTCTACTTGCGCCAATTGGCTCTTATCCATCACCTGGTTCTGCACGGTCTGAATCGGATTGCCCGGCACGATGCGCAGGGCGAGAAAGGCCAGGCTGCTCACTGCCCACAAGACGATTGGCAGCCAGATCAGTCGATTGAGCAGGTATCCGAACATGCCGTACCCCTCAGATTCCTTGGCCGCGCAGCTTTGGATCGAGGTGATCGCGCAGTCCATCGCCCATGTAATTCACGCTGAGCACCGTAATGGTGATGACCAGCCCGGGAAAAAGAGGCACATGCGCCGCGTCAAAGATCAGCCGCTGCCCCTCAGCCACCATCATGCCCCAGTCGGGCGTACCCGGCTCGACGCCAAGTCCGATGAAATTCAAGGCGGAGGCGGCGCCGATCGCGACAGCCAGCATCGCTGAGGCTTGCACGAAGATCGGCGGCATCATATTGGGGAGGATATGCTTCAAGATAATATGCGAGTCGGATGCCCCAAGTGAATGCGCCGCCGTTACGTATTCTTCATGCGCTAGCGTGATTACGATCGAGCGAACGAGGCGCGCGAATACCGGCACCATTGAGAAACCGATGGCAACTGTCACATTGAGCAATCCCACCCCAAGGGTCGCCACAATCAGGATCGCCAGCAAGATTGACGGGAAACTCAGCATTACATCCATAAGGCGCATGAGCGTCGTATCAAGCCAGCCGCCGAGGTAACCGCCGGAGACACCGATAGCGGTTCCAGCCGCCAACGCGCAGATTACGGCGCTGACGCTCGCGCTTAGAATTGGTCGCCCGCCATGAATGACGCGAGACAAGACATCGCGTCCCAACTGATCGGTGCCAAAGGCGTTTTCGCGGGATGGCGGCGCAAAGCGATTCTTGATGTTGCGCGCCATGGGATCGTAGGGCGCAACCACTGACGCGAGGATTGTCGCCAGAAGGATGAAGATGAAGATAGCGCTGCTCAAGAGCGCGATATCATAGCGACGCCAAAAGACGCCGAGCCGCGCTCGCATGTTTTTGTCGGCTCGCATGAATGGCCAAACCTATACGCGAAGAGAACTCTTGAAGCTGGGGTTAGTTTAGTATTCTGCGGCTGTAAAAGGCAAATATGACTCCGACATCGCCGGACGAAGCCATATTCGCCATAGCGCTTGGAAGGCTATTCCGACAGCCACACTTCGCGCAAGTTGATGCGCCCGCCGGCGGTGCCGAAAGTCTCCACATTTTGTACGCGCTTGTTCACGAAGATCGGCGGCGTCAGATAACCGATGTAGATATAGGGCAGCTGCTCCAGCATCAGGGCTTGGAACTCCTGGTAGATCGCCTCGCGTTTCATGCTGTCCACGGTTGAGATGCCCGCCGTTACCAGCGCATCGATCGCATCCGCGGCCTCAAGCGCCTGGTGTTGCGTTTGGCTGCCTTCTGCGCCAGCCCGCGCCATCAGGATCGCTTTGTCATGTGGATCTGGCACAAAGGTGGAGCGCTGGTTAATGCTTAACTGCGTCTGCCCATCGCCGACCTTGCCCCAAAACGAACCGGCATCGAGGCGATCCAGCGTCACATCAAAGCCGACTGCCTCCAGGTCGGCCGCGATCAGTTCCGCCAATTGGGGCCAGAAGCGATTGTTTTCATAGGCGACTTCGATCGCAACTGGCAATTCCATACCCGACTGCGCCAGCAGTTCTTTTGCTCGCTCCGGATCATACACGCTGACTTCGCGCCCGGACTCGTCAAAACCGAGATCCAACGGACCGAGCAAGCTGGCCGGCATTTCAGCGAAGCCGTTCAATCCCGCTTCGATCAGGGTTTCGCGGTCCAGCGCGTAATTGACCGCCTGGCGCAGCGCCAGGTTATCAAAGGGCTCCTTCGCCACGTTGGCGCCGACGAAGAGATCCACCAGCGGCGCCCCGACCTCGACGCGAATATTCTCGGAATCTTGCAGTCGCGGGACTGATGTAAAGGGCGCGTAGAGCGTCATGTCAATTTCGCCCGCTTCCAGCGCGGCGAGGATAGCCGCTTCATCGGGGTAGGCGCGAATGACGATTTGGTCGATATAGGGGCGGCCCGCCCAATAGTCTTCATTGGCGGCCAGCACCGCTTCCTGGCCGGGCACGAAGCGTTCAATCTTGTACGGTCCCGCCATCGACATATTCAAGCCGACCTCAGTTCCGTATTCGTCCATCGCTTTCGGACTGATGATGGCGCCGTCAGGGCGGGAGAAGACCAGCAGCTGCGTCGCATTTGGCTGCATCAGTTGCAAAACGATGGTGCTGTCGTCGACCGCGTCAATGGATTCCCAGTTGCTGGTCCCTTGATTTCCGTACATATACATGCCGTCGATATAACTGGGATCATCCGGACTGATGGGGCGGGTCATGCTGCGTACAATAGCGCCCGCGGTCACCGCTTCGCCATCATGGAAGGTCATGCCGTCGCGAATGTGAAAGGTGTAGGTCAAGCCGTCGTCGGATATCTCCCAGGATTCCGCCAAGCCAGGCAAGGCGCCGCCGTTTTCGAAATCAGCGCGCACCAAGCCCTCGCCAATGGTGTCAATGACATGAACGCCGCCAAAGCCGTGCCAAAAGCCGATGTCAAAAGAATCGCCCATGGATTCGGCGCCGAATACGAGGGTGCCGCCATACTGCGGATCTTGCGCCGATGCTGTTCCCAACGCGAAGAGCAGCAGCAGAATGCCAAACAGTTTGCTAAAGCAATGTAACTTTGACATGGGAAAGGACCTTTCTCGTTATCGTCACTTTTTTGTTTCAGCAACAGTCTACTGACCGGGTACGCGAAAGTAAAACGCGCGCTTGCACATTATGTACAGATAATCAACAAACTGTCCATCCGCGCAGCGATTATAACCTGCGCAGGCTGCCTGTCAAAATCCTAACGCAGTTCCGAGTTTCAGCCTCGCTCATTGACACGCAAGCTCGCATTGGGATCGACATCCAAATTGAAGTAGTCGCGAGCAATGACCAGCGCCAGCCACTCGGCGATGACATCATAGCCCTTGTTCCCGGTCTCTTCGGTCGCCAGCGCTGGATCCCCGATATGTCCATAAGGCGTATGATCTTTGTATCGTCGCGTGGCATAGAAGATGCCGCCGCCGGTCTTGACGTGCTCGGCGCCTTGAATCTTGCGCATTTCGCTCGCTGGAACATGGTGTCTGATTGCGCGCTCGAGATGCACCAGTTCTGGATGCGTCACAAGGATGCGCGCCGTTTCGCCCTCGCCTCCATGACCCTCCTGCTTTTTCGATGTCTGAATCCGGTGGTACACCTTGCTGAGCGGCGCCAGCCAATTGAGCGCCATCGCTTGCGCATCGGCCGTTTTGTCGACGAGATCTTGCGCCGCGACCATCATAACGGGCAGATTGCCGTCGTGGCCGTGCACGAGCGCGAACTTGCGGAACCCGGTCTCATACAAGCTCAGGCACACTTCCGTCAGCAGACTGATCATCGTATTGGAACTGAGACTAATCGTGCCGGCGAAGCCAAGGTGAAAGCTGGAGACGCCGAAGGGGATGACAGGCCCAATTACGACCGGGCAGCCAAGCGCCGCCAGACGAAGCGCCGCCCGCCGGCAATTCTCCCGCGCCTCAAAGGAATCGGTACCGAGCGGGAGATGCGCGCCATGCGCTTCGGTGGCGCCAACCGGCAACATCAGCACATCCGTCTCTTTCAGCGCCGCCGCGACTTCCGGTCCCGTCATTTCATCAAGCGTCGGCGGACCCTTCTGCGTATACAGCCTGTCAGCCTTCATGTCATGGTCAGCGGGCATATCTTGTGCCGTCTCTTTACAATTTGTATAATTCTTGGATATATTGTTTATCATGACGCCAGCAAATGCAAACCAACGTGGCGCCGCAGACCTCAAAAAAAGAGAAACTGTCGCTCCAATGCGTATCCTAGACTCCATCGTTTCAACAGACCGCGAGGCGACCTTTGCCTTGCTCAAGCAATTGGCGGTTGGGGTCGCCAAGCTATTCGCGCCGCATTGCGAAGTTGTGATCCATGATTTCGGCGACCTCGAACGCTCAATCATTCAAATTGAAGGCAATATCAGCGGGCGAAAGGTGGTCGGTGGCGCCACCGACCTGCTGCTGACACAAGCGCGCAACGGCAATACTGTGCGTGACTTCTACAATTACCAGACATTCCTGCCCAATGGCCGAGAAATGAAATCCTGCACGATGTTCCTTCGCGATGATGATGGCAGGGCATACGGCGCTTTCTGCATCAATCTGGACATCGGCATCTTCGCTGGCTTCCATAGAATGCTGGGCGACTTTCTGACGCTGGAATCCGACTCCGAGGTCAGTGAAACGCTCTCGGACGATATTCAGCGAACCATCCACATTATGCTAATCGAAGCGGTCAACGAAATCGGCGCTGAGCTTCCGATCATGTCCAAGGAGGACAAAATCGATCTCATTGCGCGGCTGGACGAAAAGGGCGCCTTTCAGGTGAAGCGAGCGGTGCCGCTGATCGCGGAGGAATTGGGATTGAGCCGCTCGACGATTTACAATTACCTGACGAAAGCGCGGGTCAAGGCAGAAGCCGATTCACAAAATGGAGCCTGAGCTATGGCGCGCCCGGATGTCATCCTGACCGACAAAGCGCCGGTCCCCACTAGTGGCTACAGTCAAGCCATGATCTACGGAAATATGCTGGTGACATCCGGCTATCTTGGCACGGCGCCGGATGGCTCGGGTGTGGTCAGCGGCGGATTCGAGGCGGAAGCGCGGCAAGCCCTAGACAATATTCAAGCCGTACTGGAAACGGCCGGCTGCGCCCTTGCCGATGTCATCCGGGTCAATGTCTCGCTAACGGATATCAACCGCTTTTCAGAAATGGATGCCATCTATTGCGAGTATTTCAGCGAGCCCTATCCGACGCGAAATACCATTGGCGTGGCTGAATTATGGGGCGGCGCGCAGGTGGGTTTTGATGTCTGGGCGATCGTCAAAGCCGATAAAAGCTGATGTCCGCGATCCTCGACCATATTCAAGATCATGAATCAATCGAATTGACGCGGCAACTGATCCGCATCCCGTCGTTTTTGTGGCAAGAGACGGAGATCGGACGTTGGCTCGCGGACTGGATGTCGCAGCGCGGCTACAAGGTTGAGCTCCAGGAGGTGCCTTTGCGTGACGGCGGCGTAACCCATCAAGCGATAGGCGCGCTCCGCGGCAACGGCGGCGGACCTTCGCTGATGCTTTGCGGCCATACGGATACCAGCGATTGGAATGGCGATGTCTTTCGGCGCGACCAATGGCGCTACGATCCATTTGGCGCTGAGATCGACGATGGAATGATCTATGGCTTGGGCGCGCTGAATATGAAAGCGGGTCTGGCTTCTATGCTCATAGCGGCTGAGGCGATCCGCCGCTCCAGGTCGTCGCTAAAGGGCGACCTGATCCTCGCCTGCGTCGTCGCCGAGACCGGTGGAGGCCTGGGCGCGCTGCATCTGATCGAGAGCGGCTGCCGCCCGGACTATTGCATCGTCACCGAAGCGGGAGACCTCGATGTCGGCTTGATATCAGTCGGCTACGTGCAAGGGCGGATACGGGTAATTGGCGAATTCAAACACCGCGCGCCTTATGTGAATCCAATTGAGAAAGCGACGAAGGTCATCGACGCATTCAGCCCATCGTACCTGCAGATCCCAGCGAAGGCGGACGGCGGCTGGCTGCGTTATCAGCCACATCCGCTGCTCCCGGGCTATCCTTCAATGGCGATCCGCGACATTGCGCATTTTCAGGACATGACCACCGTCGTCTTTGACCTGCGCATTGTTCCGGGCATGAGCGAAGACACGGTGCGCGAGGACATGGAGGCGCGCCTCAAGCGGATCAGACAGGAGGACAGTGAGTTCGAGTTCGAGCTAGTAATTCCACAGAGCGATCAGCAGCCCAACATGCCAGCGCGCGAGGCGACGCCGCGGGATTCAGCGGTGGCCTCCGCATTGATCGCGGCGCACAAACAAGTCACTGGAGCTGAACCGCAGGTCGGCGCGGGACATCGCATCGGCGCGACCGCCGATACCTGCCACTTCAAGGGCGCTGGCATCTCCTGCGTCGAATACGGACCGGGTTTTATCCCCACTTGGCCGATGGTTGACGAGCGCGTTGGCGTCGATCAGATTCTTACAGCAACAAAAACGCTGGCGCTGACAGCCGAAGCTTTGCTGATTTGAGGCGGCGAGATGCATCATCAAGACATATCGGTCGACCTTGCGCTGGATATTTACACGCGCGTCTTGCGCATCCGCCGCTTTGAGGAAGAAGTAGGGCGGTTATTCCGGCAAGGTCAATTGCCCGGCTTTGTTCATCTTTACATCGGCGAGGAAGCGGTGGCCGCCGGCGTCTGCGCCGCGCTGACCGACGAAGATACCATCATCAGCACGCATCGCGGGCACGGCCACGTGATTGCCAAAGGCGGTGACATCAAACGCATGATGGCGGAGTTGTTCGGAAAGGCGACTGGCTATTGCAAAGGCAAGGGCGGGTCCATGCATATCGCTGATTTTGACATCGGTATGTTGGGCGCGATAGGCATTGTGGGCGGCGGCTTACCGATAGCCGTGGGCGCAGGCTTGAGCGCCTGGTACTCGGACAGAGAGCGCGTCTCGGTCTGTTTCTTCGGGGATGGCGCCGCCAACGAAGGCAGTTTTCACGAATCGCTGAATCTTGCGTCAACGCTGGCGTTGCCCGTGATCTTTGTCTGCGAGAATAACCAATATGGCGAGTTCACGCCGGCGACAAATGCGATGAATATCACCGATATAGCGGATCGGGCGGCCGGTTACGGAATCCGCGGCGTAGTCGCCGATGGCGCCGACGCATTTGAGATGTATCGCGTTGCCAAGGCGGCGGTGGAGCGCGCCAGGCGCGGCGGCGGACCGACCTTGATAGAGGCGAAGACCCACCGCAGGGGCAGCCATGCCGAGGGCGAAGAAGCTTTCCTCGCTGGACAGACGTATCGTGATGAAGCGGAAACGGCGGCCGCGCAGGCGAAAGACCCGCTGCGCCTGCTGCACAGCTATGTTAGCGAAAACGGCATTCTGCCAGCGGAACAGCTGGAAGCCTTGGACAGTGAAATCACGCAGTCCGTGGCGGAAGCGGCTGAGGCTGCGCGAAACAGCCCAGATCCCGAAATCGAATCGCTATTTGATGACCTGTGGTTATGAATTGGCGCGATATGGCCGAGAGAGTCTGAATGCCTCGTAAAACCTATGTGGCGGCGATTCAAGAGGCATTGGCTGAGGAGATGCGGCGGGACCAGCGCGTTTTTCTCATCGGCGAGGACGTGCGCATTGGCGTCTTCCCCAGCACACGTGGATTGCACGCCGAGTTCGGCGACAAGCGCGTCATTGATACGCCCATATCCGAACTGGCGGTGGCCGGCGCGGGGATAGGCGCGGCCGTGACCGGATTGCGCCCGATAGTCGACTTGATGTTCGGCACTTTTCTCTATCTGGCATTCGACCAAATTGCCAATCAGGCCGGCGCCATGCGTTATATGTACGGCGGGCAGACGAATGTCCCGCTCGTCTTTATGGTGCAAAATGGCGCCGGCAGCAGCGCGGGACACCACCATAGCCAAGCGGTGCATCAGTTTTTCATGAATATGCCCCAGATCAAAGTCATATTGCCGAGCACGCCTTACGATGGCAAGGGATTGCTCAAGTCGGCGATTCGCGATGATAATCCGGTGCTCTTTCTACATTCGCTCTCGCTTGGCGGGAAGCGCGGAGAAGTGCCGGCGGAAGAATATGCGATCCCGATTGGCTTTGCCGATGTCAAGCGCGAAGGACGCGATGTCACCATCTGCGCTGCTGGCCCAACGGTGTATACCGCTTTGGACGCCGCCAAGAAACTGGCGGCACAAGGCGTCGACGCCGAAGTGATTGACTTGCGCAGTCTGTCGCCCTGGGATAAGCAGACGATCCTGAAGAGCGTCGCCAAGACGGGTCGCTTCGTCGCCGTGGACGAAAGCTTCCCTAGCTGTAGCGCTGCAAGCGAATGGGCGGCGACCGTGGCCGAAGAAGCCTTTCACCAGCTAAGGGCGCCGGTGCAGCGCGTGACGAATAAGAACGTGCCGATGCCCTTTAGTCCGGTACTGGAAAAGGCGGTCCTCCCATCCGAGGCTGATGTGATCGCGGCAGTACACAATACCTTGGCATGAAGATGGCGGGAGCGCGGTTAGCGCCGGCAAGGAGAACTACGTGGCTTTGATTCCAATTTACATGCCGAAATTCGGAATGACGATGGAAGAAGGATTGATCGTCGAGTGGCTGGTGGCGGAAGGCGATACGGTCGCCGAAGGCGACGGCATCGTCGTGATTGAGACGGAAAAAGTCAGTACAGACATTGAAGCGCCGGCCGCCGGCGTCGTCGTGGAATTGAGTTGCGAAATCGATGACGAAGTGCCGGTTGGCGCAGTCATCGGTTATATTGAATCGGCTTGATTATGGGGCGCCTCGTTGGCAAGACCGCGTTGATCACCGGTGCCGCCCGCGGGATCGGGCGCGCCATTGCCCTGCGCTTTGCCGCGGAGGGCGCGAATCTCGTTCTCTGCGACCTGAATCTGAAGAGCCTGAGCACAGTCGCCGCCGAGGCCGAATCAAATGACATAAAGACCCTTTACCGACCGACGGACGTTGCTGAACGGGACCAGATTCAAGAACTCGTTGATGACGGCATTGCCGAGTTTGGCATGATTCACATCGTCGTCAATAACGCGGGGATTTTCTTCAATGCGCCATTCGAGCGGACGAGCGATGAACAGTTCGACCATATCATGTCGGTTAATGTCAAAAGCGTGTTTCTCGTCTCGCAGATCGTCATCCGTCAATGGCTGCGGCATGAGATCAAAGGGACGATCGTCAACCTGGCTTCAATCGGCGCTGCCGTTGCCTTCGTCGATTCCGCCGCCTACTGCGCAACCAAAGGCGCAGTCGCGACCATGACCCGCTGCATCGCGCTGGAATATGGACCAAGAGGGATTCGCGCCAACTCAATGGCGCCCGGCATAATTGATACGCCGATGCTGCCCAGCCAGGAAGACAGCGAGCGCTGGGCGAACAATACGATTCCGCTGCGGCGGCTGGGCGAGCCGAGCGATGTCGCCGACCTTGCCCTGTTTCTTGCATCGGACGAATCCCGCTATATCACGGGAGAGATGATCTTCGTCGATGGCGGCTGGACGCTTCACTAGAGCGGGCGAATTGTCGGCGACGACTGGGAGCGCTGCGTTGTGAAACTGCGCGACAAAGTGGCTTTGGTAACCGGCGGCGGATCTGGCATTGGCGAGGCAAGCTGCAATGCCTTCGCCCGGGAAGGCGCGCGGGTGGCGGTGGTCAATCGGACACTGGCAAAAGCGGAGGCAGTGGCGCGCCGCATCAAATCCGATGGCGGCTGCGCGATCGCGATCGGCGCCGATGTCGCCCGCAGCGCCGATGCGCAGCGCATGATTGACAAGACCGCGGCGGAATTGGGCGTGCCCGATATCGTTTTTAACAACGCCGGCGTCAGCCCTGCGGGCCGCATTACCGATATCTCCGAATCCGATTGGGACCGCTGCCTGAATATCGATTTGAAGTCCGTTTTTTTGGCCGCCCGCTACACGATACCATTGATGATTGAGGCAGGCGGCGGCGTGATTCTCAATACCGCCGGCACCTTCGGAATGCGCGCCGCCACAAAGAAAGCAGCCTACTCGGTCGCCAAGGCGGGCGTCATCAACCTGACACGATCGATCGCGCTTGATTATGCGCGCGAAAATATTCGCTGCAACGCGATCTGCCCAGGCTATGTCGATACGCCGCTGAACATCGGCTTGCCAGCAGCGGAGCGAGACGCGTTTCTGGAGCAGTATCAGCCCTTGCGCGGATTAATCAGCGCTGATGAAGTTGCGGAGATGGCGGTGTATCTCGCATCTGATGCAGCGAAGATGATCACGGGCCAAGTATTTGTATTGGACGGTGGTCAGCAAGCGGGCCTCTACGCCTGATGCCTGCCATTATTCACGCGGCTTATGCCTTGCGCGGCGGCCTCGCGGTTGACGATTTGGCTCTCTGCGTGGATGGAGAATACATTGTTGACTCCGGAACGCTTGCCGAGCTTGTCGCTCGCTATCCCGAGGCCAAACGGGTTGGCGGCAATGACTATGTTCTCGCGCCCGGTTTCACCAACGCGCATGACCACGGGCGCGCATTGGGGACGTTGGCGCTGGGCCTTCCCGACAGTTTCCTGGAAACCTGGCTCAGCCAACTAGCGCGCTTGCCAAGCATTCCGCCGTATCTGGCAGCCTTGTATTCGGGGCTTCAGCTGCTGCAATCAGGCGTGACAGCGGTCGCTCACAGTCACAATCCGATCGCCTGGTCGGAACTTCCAGTTGAGATACCGCAGTCGCTTCGCGGATATCGGGAGGCTGGCATCCGCGTCGCCATGCACCCGCCGATAGTCGATCAGAATCAATTGGTATATGCCGATCGCCAGCGCTTCCTCAACCTGCTGCCCGCGGAGCTGTGCGGGCTTTTGGATATCACGGATGGCGTCAACTTGAGCGCTGACGATTACTTCGCCATTCTCGACGACTTGTACAGCGCATTCCACGACAAGGCGCAGCATCGGGTACATATTCAGGTCAGTCCGGCTGGCGGACAATGGTGCAGCGATGATTTGATCATACGAGCTTGCGAGTGGGCGCGCAGTCGTCATACGCGGGTACAAATGCACATGCTCGAATCGCAATATCAGCGGATTTACGCCCACAAGACCTGGGGCAAGAGCTTCATTCGGCATCTTGCGGATATCGGCGGCTTGGGCGACTGGCTCACGCTGGCGCATATGGTCTGGGTTGAAGATGACGATATCGAACTGCTGGCGGAACGCGGCGTTGGCGTCGCGCATAATATCAGCAGCAACTTGCGGCTGCGCAGCGGCATGGCGCCGGTCGCCAAAATGGCGGCGGCTGGCGTCAAAGTCGGCATAGGCTTGGATGGACAGACGCTGGATGACGATCAGGACTTTCTGCGTGAAATGCGGCTGGCTTGGACCATTGGCAATCGGCACGGGATGGCGGCGACCGATCTTAGTGCGGAGCAAGTGTGGCAAATGGGAACAAGCGCCGCTGCTGGGATCACATTTGGCGCGGGCGCGCCGCTGGGCTTGCTTGAAGTTGGAGGACTTGCTGACCTGATCCTGCTAGATGTGAACGCGATAAGAGGCAAACGGGCGCCGGCAAATCACCCGTCACCGGAGCTGCTGCCGGAATTCCTGCTGCGCCGCTCCAAACGGGAACATCTGCGGCATGTGATGGTAGGAGGAGAGTGGGTCATCCGCGATGGCGAGCACGTGAATTTCGATATGGGCGAAGTCGAGCGAGAGATCTGGGAAGGGCTGAATTTCGAGACGAACCGAGTATCGCCTGGACTTCCCGAATATCTGCGCGAATTCTATCGGGCTTGGGAAGACGGAGAACTGCCTGCGCTTCCACGGTAGCAGGCAATTGTGATCCATATTTCCAAGACATCGATGAAGATCGTAATCGGCAAGCCGGCGCATATGAACAGATCACCATTTGCGCCGCCTTCGCGAAAGACTATTGGTGAAAATCCGATCAGCGAACTAGTGGGCCAACGGCGTAATCAATTGCCTCCGAAATACAGCGAGAATCCCAATTCTTCGGTCAGGAATCGCCGGCCCGTTTCCGCGCTGCCCTTGGGATCATCATGCTGGTCCAACTCGCCCAGCACCCAGCCCTGATAATTCACGCTGGCCAAAACATCGATAAAGCCTTTCAAGTCTACCGTTCCCTCGCCCAGCGGCGCGTAACCGGCGGGCATCGCCAAGGCGGCGCCCTGCTCGCGCAATTCGGGCCAATTGGCGGCGACATCTTTTAAATGCACGTGCGCGATGCGGTCGGCGTATTTCCTGGCGATAGCGACCGGATCGCCATCCCCTTTGGCAATCTGACCGCTGTCCGGCGCGAAGAAGACATAACGCGGATCCGTCAACTCCATAATCAGATCAATCTCTTCCGGGCTCTGCACATAGGTGCCCCAATGCGGGTGCATTGCCATCGTCGCGCCCATATCCAACGCGCGCTTGCCAATCTCATTCAAGGTTGCCGCCGCCACCTTGAAGTCATCCAGGCTCCAGCGGGGCGCGTCATCGGGCGCGCCGATGGGCACGGTCATCAGGATCTCGCCGCCATGATCAAGCAGGAAGCGCGTCGCCTCTTCATGATCGGCGATGATTTCCTCAGACTGAGTCGGATCTTGATACACTGAACGTATCTTGTCGAGGCAAGCCACATGCAAATTCAACTCCTCCAGCAGCGAGCGAAACCGCCCCGGCGGATCGTCAAAGTCCATTGCCGTATTGCTAAAAGTCTCGAATGCCTGAAACCCGAGAGCGGAAATGTCTCGCATCCCCTCTTCCATCCAGTCCGAGCTCCCGGCGACAGCCCAGGTGACGGTGGTATAACCGATTTTTGCTTGATACACAGCCTTCTCCCTTCAAGCTGAAAGTCTAATTCGCGCTATTTTGCGCGCTCTTAATGCACGAGCATCCCGCCATCGACAACGATGGGACCGCCGACCATGAACGACGCTTCCGGCGTACACAAGAACAACGCGACCCTTGCCACCTCCGCCGGATCACCCAGGCGCCCAAGCAGCGAGGCATCCAGCAGCCAGTCCATGACCCCTTGAGCGTCGCCTGAATCAGCCATGGATTGCGCCAGAAGCGGCGTGTCTATGGGACCGATAACCAGGCAGTTGGCGCGGATATTGTCTTTGGCGTAGTCCATCGCCAGGCTTCTCGTCAGTTGCAAAATAGCGCCTTTCGACGCCACATAAGCCGCGCGTTCGTCGGCGACGCGATAGGACAGCGTTGACGCCGAGTTGATGATGACTCCGCCGCCGACCTTTTTCATCTCCGGTATCGCGTGTTTGCAGCAGAGCCAGCAGCCCTTGACGTTGGTGCCCATGGTCGCGTCCCAATCGTCTTCGCTGAGTTGCGTGGCGCTGCCGCGGATTTCGATGGCGGCGTTGTTATAGAGGATATCGACCTTTCCATACGCCGATGCCGCGCGACTGACCATCGACTCGACTTGCGCCTCCCGCCGAATATCGGTTCTCACTTGCAGCGCCTCCCCGCCAGCAGCCGATACCTGCGCGACCGTTTCTCGGCCCGCTGCTTCATCCAGCTCGGCGACCACGACTTTCGCGCCTTCCTCGGCGAAAAGCAGCGCGCTCGCGCGTCCAATGCCGCTGCCAGCGCCGGTTATGATGGCCACTTTGCCGTCCAATCGTCCCATGTCTTGCCCCCGTTTCCGAAGATTTAGCGTTGCAACAACTGCGCTATCGTGAATACGCCCGCGCCTAGTCCTCAACGATCGCGATCGCGCGCACCGGCGCCGCCGTCGTCCCGACCCATTTGATCGGCAAGACGGACAGTTGGAACCCGTGCGCCCGCGGTATCGCCTCCAAGTTGCACATATTCTCCAGGTGATAATACTCGCGCTCGATCATCACGCGGTGAGACTCCCAGAATTGCTTGCGCTCAAACATCGCCCATACCGGCGGATCCCAGGTGATGGCGTCGATGCCCGTCACTTTGACGCCTTGGTCGAGCAGCCAGTTCGTCGCCTCTTTGGACATGCCGCAATGCTCGGTTAAATAACGCTCTTCGTGGTTGTAGCTGCCGGCGCCAGTCATGATCAGCACAATATCCAGCGGCTTGATCTCGTAGTCAATTTTTTCCAGCGCCTCATGCATATCCGCGACCGAGATTGCGCCGCCGTTTTCAATATGCCGGAAATCGAGCACAACGCCATCGCCATAACAGTATTCAACGGGAATGCCCTCAGGACCGGCTCCTCCCTTGCGAAAATGCTTCAAAGCATCAATATGCGTGCCCACATGATCTCCCAGCACCGTCATAGAACTGGCCGCCAGCGAGGTCATGCCGTGCTCGGCGGCGCCGATGCCTTCGGCGAATTGCTCCCAATCTTCATACATCAGCAGGGCAGGGCGCACCACGCGCGGAAAAACCACCATGTCGCCATGCACCGGCATACTCAGGTCTATAATCTGTCGCGCCATGTCCAATCCACCTCTTCCTTTCGATTAACTATGCGAAGCGCAGCTTCAACCTTCCTGAACCGCAGGCGGCAAGAGCGTCTAACGCGAACTCAAACTTCCGCAATCGAATCGACTTCCGCCCCTGCTTGCCCTTCCTGATAATGCGCCGTGATTCGGTCAATCAATTCGTCAATATGGTCGTGCAGCGTCGTCGCAATCAGATCCGGATCGCCCGTGTTCAGCGCATCCAGGATTTTGTAATGCCGCCTCGCTTGATACACCAGGTTGTAACCGGTCAAGATCGTTGACGCGTAAGTCCAATAGGCGAATTGAAGCATATCGTAGAGCCGGATGAGCATACTGTTGCCGGCGGCGGCGACAATCGTCTGATGGAAGGCGAAGTCAGCTTTGGAGAATTCGTGCGAATCATCATTCTGCGCGTGCCGCATCATCTGTTCAAGCAGCGCTTCCAGGCGCGCGAACACATCCTCCGTTAGATTGGGCGTCGCCAAGCGGCCCGCCATCGCTTCCATCCAGGCGCGCACGGCGTAGGTATCCAACATGTCCTTAAGCGAAAGGTCGCGCACGAAGGAGCCGGAAAATGGCACCGACTCGACGAATCCCATCATTTCCAAATCACGCAGCGCCTCCCGTATCGGCGATTGACTAACGGCGAATTCCTTCGCCAATTTCGCCTCCGCCAGCCGGTCGCCAGGTCGATAACGTCCGCGCAAAATGGCATCGATCAGATGTTCCTTGATATCTTCGCGCAGCACATAGCGCGTGGCGCTGCGCCGGTGGCGGTTGCTATTGACTGCCATTTGATGCTACCCTTTTCATCTGCCCCCAGTGGCAAGAGTATACCGCGTAGACGAATGATGCGGATATGCGCTTGCCATTGCCAGCACTCTCATGTGACACATGAACGAGCCATTACTGGGTGGCGGTCACGCCGCCATCAATGAATAAGATCTGTCCGGTGATGAAATCAGCGGCGGGCGAGGCGAAGAATACGGTCGCGCCGACAATATCCTTTGGCTCGCCCACCCGCGACAAGGGAATCCGCCCCACCAGCGCATTATAAAAGCTCTCGTCTTCCAGGTAATGGCGCACCAATTCGGTGCGAATGAAAGTAGGGGCGATGCCATTAACCGTTATGCCGTGCTGCGCCCATTCGGTCGCCAGTTGCTTCACCAGCAGATTCATCCCCGCTTTGCTGCTGGTATAGGCGGCGAAACCGCGATTTATGCCCAACAAACTCCGAACCGAAGAAATATGGATCTGCTTGCCGCTTCGCTGCTTGATCATCTGGATGCCAGCAGCCTGCGACAGCAGAAACGCGCCCCGCAGATTGGTGTCATGCACCTGATCCCAGTCTTCGGCGGTCAACTCTTCGGCTGGCTTTTCGATATGTGTGCCCACGCAATTCACCAGAATATCGAGACGCCCGTATTCGCCCACGCTCTGCTCAACCAGGCGGCCAATTTCCTCAGCTTCTTTGATGTCGAAGCGCAAGCCCAGCGCCGAGTAACCCTCCGCCGAAAGCTGCTCGGCAAGTGATTCGCTCCTCTCCGCCGAGCGACCGGCGATCACGACAGCTGCGCCTTGCTGCGCCAAACCAAGGCAAAGCGCCGCGCCGATGCCGCCATAACCGCCCGCCACCAGCGCAACCTGCCCATCAAGCCTGAAGCTGTCCGCTATTCGTCCTTCGAAGATTGAATCCGGTGCTGAAGTCATGCGCCTATCCTGTTCATCGTGCGAATCTTCTACTGATTCACCAATGTATGCGTTTACGTTATTATCGATAATCGAGTATAAGCGAGGGTGCCAATGTCGTCAAGTTTGGGGGAAGGGCGCAACCCAGCATCTAGCGCGTCATGGCTGACAAGATTATGGAACCCACCAGATGAGGAACAGTCCACTGTCAATTTGCCGCAGCCGGCGTTACGAAGGCGCATTCCCGAAGCGCCGGACGGATTATCGATAATATTTTGACAAGCCATAATCAGCGTGCTATATTCCCGATTGAGTGCGCAATGATGTCTGCGAGACCCGGCTCATGCTGCGCGCAACATTCGATTGTTAGAGAAATTAGTTTATATAGGGAGGATTTTGAAATGACGCCAAGGCAAAAGAGAAACTTGAGAATGGGCTTGAGCCGCCGCGATTTTCTGCAACTCAGCGGCGCTGGTCTCGGTTCGGCGATGCTATCGGGTTATTTGCCAACAGCATCGGTTTTCGCCCAGGATGAACGGGTTCTGCGCGAGCCGCCGCCGGAATTGCTGCCCAAAGCCAGCAGCGGCGGCCTCGACGAAACGGAACTCGTCGTCGCCAGTATGGCTGGTCCTGACATCAACGCCCATGTCCGCAATGGGGAACGCTTTACCGCATACACCCAAGGCAAAGTCCAGGTCCGCTACGATATTATCGGTCGCGATGTTTGGAACGAAACGATGTTGACCAATATGCGCGCCGAGTCCGATGCTTGGGACGCGCTCGCCATTCACCTCGGCACCTTCTGGACAGGCGCCGGCGCCGGCTGGTGGCTGCCCATGAGCAATCTCTTCGACAATCCCTCGCTTATCAATTCCGAAATCTACGACATCGGCGATTTCCCCGAACGCTCAATCGGCTTGGTCACCTGGGACGACGAACTGCTGGCGCTGCCGCAGCACGTCTCCGGGCAGATGACCTTCTATCGCGCCGATATGCTGGAGAAATATGACGTGGCGGCGCCCGATCCGCTCGCTGGCTGGAGCTTTGATGACTTGGAGGCCGCCTGCCGCAAGCTGAAGACCGCGCTGGCTAATGACGGCATGGATCAAACCTGGCCCCTGGTGCTTCTCTTGGCGAACGCGCCTATCGTGCTCTACAATTTCGCCGCCTCCATGGGCGCGCCGCTTTACGACGCCGACAGCCTGCCCCAATACAACACGCCGGAAGCGATAACATCGCTTGAGCGGATCAAAGGCTGGATGGACGAAGGCTTAATCTCGCCCGGCGCTATGGGCTACAATTATCCCGAAGGCATTGAAACGCTGCGGCAAGAACAGACCGTCATCTGCCTGCAATGGGATACGGCTGCCGTCGAGCTCACCGACCCAAGCGCCTCGCCCACCACCGCCGATACCCTCGACTTCACCGTACATCCCTGGGATTCCAACATCGGGCACAACGCGCCGCGAGTGTGGACCGGCGTCTGGTCAAATTTCATATCGAAATTCAGCCAGAACCAGGAAGCCGCCCTGTCATACGCCGCCTGGTATACCTCAAAGGAAATCGCCTACGACTACGTCCGCTACGGCGGTGGACACTCGGGACGCGGCTCTCTGCTGACCGATCCGGAGATTCTGGCCGCGCATCGCCAATACGACACCATGATCGCCAACTTCGGCGCCGCGGCAGTCTTACCGACTTTGGCGCAGCTCGGTTACGTTGGCAGCAGTTTCCTGGTACCCAATTTGCAAGCCTACCTGACCGGCGCCGTCGATTCAGCGCAGGCGGCGATGGATACCGCGCAGGCGGAAGCGGTGCAGTTCTTGCAAGACGAAGGCATCATGTAACCATCGCCCGCCCATTTAGCAATCTGCAGACACCAGCGCGACTATGCCGCCGCCCACGCAAAATACTTTGCGTCCCGCCGGGTTTAGCTCCCCTTCCTTAGCTTGCTGGGGAAGGGACCGGGGGATGGGGTTTGCCGCTCGCAACGAAAATAGGGGCGACCCGGTATCTCGCCTGCAACCAGCATGACCACAATCCAACCCGCGAAGCAACATGAACATAGCGCGCGACCGCGCTTCCGCCCGATCAGGAAGGACTTGCTGCCCCTGTATATTTGCCTGGGCGTCCCCCTCTTGATCATGGCATTTGTCTTCGTCTATCCGCTTGTATACAGCTTCGCCCTAAGCGTAACCAACGCCCACCTGATGCGCCCCAATGTCGATTTCGTCGGCTTTCGCAACTACATCCGCATTCTCAACGATGGTCGCGTCTGGCACAGCATTCGCATCACGCTGACCTACGCCGCCGGCGCCATGCTGCTTCAATTCCTCGTCGGCTTTGCCCTGGCGCTTCTGATCGACTACATCGGTGTCATCCGCGGCATCCTGCGCACGCTCATCGTGATCCCGCTAATGCTGACGCCGGTGGTCGTCGGCGTGATCTGGCGCACCATGCTTAACTACGACTTCGGCATCATCAATTATTTCGTCCGCCTTCTCGGCTTCCAGCCGATCGACTGGGTCTACGATCCCAACCTGGCTTTGCCCGCCCTGATCGCCATCAGCGTTTGGGGCGGCGTGCCCTTTATCATGCTCGTCCTGTCGGCCGGGCTGGCGGCCATGCCGCGCGAACCCTTTGAATCGGCGCAGATCGATGGCGCGTCGTCCTGGCAAACCCTGCGCTACCTGACCATTCCCATGCTGCGACCAGTGATTATGGTCGTCGTGATTTTCCGCTCCTATCAACTCCTACGCGAGTTTGATGTCGTCTTCACGCTCACCAAAGGCGGTCCCGCCCGCGCGACCGAGACGCTGACCTATCACATCTACGCGCGCATGTTTGAGGCGGGCCAGATTGGCATCAGCGCCGCCATCGCCTATGTGCTGTTTTTCATCACCCTGGCGATCGTCGTCTTCCTCTTCACGCAATTGGAGCGCGGCGACCAGGAATTAGTGGCCTCAACGGGAGCGCGCTCAATCCTGCAGCGTTCGCCAATTCGGATAGTGCGAACCGGCGTCGCATTTGTTATTAACCTTCCGCTGCGAATCGCTGTTGCACTCGTCGACCTGCTGGCTGATCAATTGGGCGCCATCGTCTCACGGGCGGCCGTCGCCATGAGGCGCGGTCAAGCCGCCGCCGCTGTCGGGCGTCGAGAACGGCGGCGGCTGGGTGTCCTGATCGCATCAGCCATTGTCGGCGGCTGGATTGTGTTCGCGCTTTTGCCGGTAGTCTGGATCTACATCAGTTCGGTTAAAGAACCGCCCGATGTCTTCAAAATCCCGCCAAAGTGGATATTCACGCCTACGCTGCACAATTATGAAGTCGTCCTGGGCATGAAATACGGAACCGAATCCGAGCTGGCGATGGAAGGCGTCAAACCCCCGCTGAGCCGCTTCCGCGAATACATCATCAACAGCGTCCTGATCAGCGGCAGCACAACGCTAATCAATATCAGCGCCGGCATGCTGGCTGCCTATGCCCTCGTTCGATTACGCTTTCGCGGGAAAGAGTTTATCCTTGTCAGTATGCTTTTCACGCGCATGGTGCCGCCCATCATGCTCATTCTTCCCATCTTCCTCATCTGGCGGCAGTTAGGGCTGCTCGGCACCTACCATGGCCTGGCGCTTGCTTATTTGTCCTTCGGCCTCCCTTTCTCGATCTGGATGATGCGCGGCTACCTGCTTGATATCCCCGCGGATTTGGAAGAGGCGGCCATGGTCGACGGCAGCTCGCGCCTGGGCGCATTCTTCCGCGTGACCCTGCCACTGGCTGCGCCGGGATTGGCGGCGACCGCCGTCTTCAATTTCATCGGCGCCTGGAACGAATTCTTCTTCGCCATCATTTTGGGCAACAACCAAATCAAAACGGTGACCGTCGAGATCTTGACCTACGTCACCGACTACGCAATTCTATTCGGCAGGTTATTCGCCGCTGCCGGCTTGATCCTTTTGCCTATCATTGTCTTCACCTTCTTTGTGCAAAAATATATCGCGACCGGCTTAACAGGCGGCGCGCTGAAAGGCTAAACTTATGAGATTGGGTCTCGGGCTCGGCGGATTAGGACTCGATTCGCAAGGGCTGATTAATCAGGCGCAGGCGCACGGTGTCTCCGGCATATTGATGGACATCAGCGAGGCGCGCAAACAGCCCATCGCTGACTGGCGGCGACAGTTAACTGATAACGGCTTGGAAGTCGTCCAGGTCGGCGCCTGGATACACAATTTTCTACGCCCGACGCTCGAAACCGAAGCAATCCTGCGCGAGGCAATCGCGGCGGCGGCAAGTCTGGACGCGGGCCGCGTGATTCTGGGCGGCGGCACCAAAAATCCCAACCACAGTTTCTGCGGCCACCCGGAAAACTTCACCGACGCCGCCGTCGTGGAGGCGGCTGCTTCGGTAAAACCGCTGGCGCGCGAAGCGGAAGCGGCGGGCCTGCTCTTGACGCTGGAAATCCATTTCGCCACCGTGCTCTGTGATTGGGACGCCTGCCGCAAGCTGGTTGAACAAGTCGATTCGCCAGCGCTCAAGCTCAATCTGGATGCGGCCAATATGATCCGCTATCAAGACTATTGGAATAGCTCAGAGTACATTCGCCAGGGGCTGGAAATGCTTGGCGATATGATTGAGACCTGCCACGCCAAGGATGTGGTGATGCATGACGCTCTGCACCTGCATATGGATGAATGCCCGGCTGGCGAAGGCTGTCTGAATTACGCTGACATCATCGCGCTGGTTGATGAGCATTTGCGACCCGACACCTACATGGTTGTTGAGCACACGCCAATCGACAAATTGCCCGCTGCCATGGCTTACATTCGCGAATCGGCGGCGAAAGCGGGCGTGGCGATTGTCTAACGCGCAAGCCGCCCGCGATCGGCAATCGACACCTCGCGTGACCATCAAATTTTGTCTATGCAAACGCAGCTCGACTCACTGACACGGAAAAGGAAATCCTAAATGACAAACAACACCGAAATTCGGCTGGGCGTCGTCGGGATGCGCCTGGGATTGTGGCACGCCGACGCCATCGCCGAGATTGACGGCGCATCGATCGTCGCCGTAGCGGACAATGTCCAGGGCAAATTGCCCGGACCCAATATCACCTTGGATGAATGGGCGAGCAGCTTGAGCGCCGACGCCTATACCGACGGCATCGAGATGATCAAGCATGCTGACATTGACGCGGTCGATCTCTGCGTTTCGCCGAAATGGCGTCTCCCCCTAGTGGAAGCGGCGGCCGAACGCGGGCTGCCCGTATTGCTGGAAAAACCCTGGGGCGCCAACCTGACGCATGGCGCCGCCATCGCCGATGTCATCAAAAAGTCAAACCTCCTGCACATGGTGGAATTCCCGCTGCGCTATTTTCCGCCGATCATCGCACTCAAGGCGCTGCTCAATGACGGACCTATCGGGCGACCCTTCGTTGTCAATGCGGAGATCGTCATGGGAGAAATGCCGGCGAAGACGCCCGGTCACTGGATGTGGGATCCAAACAACGGCAACGGCGCCATCAATGAAAACACCTGCCATGTATTCGACACCATCTGTTACCTGCTGGGCGATCCAGTTTCACTGCACGCTTATGGCGCCAGCTATCACGGCGCGGCCACCGCCTTGCCCGATGGCATTGTCGCGAGCGTTCGCTTCGCAAGCGGCGCGGTCGCCGCGGTCACCGGCGGCTCTTTGGGCGCCAACGCGCTGCGCACACCCACCTGGCTCGATGTCTACGCCGAAAAGGGGCAGGCTCTCGTAACCGGCATCGACCACATGTTTGACACCTTGACCTGGGGAAGGGTAGACGACAGCGAGCCGACGCGCAGCCACTGGCCCAATCCGCCGCTGCGCACCCTAATCGTGCAGTATGCCTTGGAAGAATTCATCAGCAGCGTCCGTTCGGGCAATCAACCGGCCAGCAATGCCGACGCCGGCATGAAGGCGCTGGCGCTGGCAATGGCGGTTAACGAATCCGTGGCCACTGGCGAATCGGTGGATTTGCGTGGCTAATAGGTCGCGCGGCCGCCGGAAAGATCAAAAACGGCGCCGGTGTTGAACGAGGCTTCGTCAGACACGATCCAACAGGCGATGGCGGCCGCCTCCGCCACCGTGCCCAGCCGCCCCATCGGGATCTTGCTGGTCATATAGTTGATGGATTCTTCTTCCGCATCCAAAAGCAATGGCGTGCCGATCAAAGCTGGCGCCAGCCCGTTGATCGTGATCTCGGTATGCGCATATTCCTTGCCGATCGCCTTCACAAGACCGATTACGCCCGCTTTGGAGACCGAGTAACCCGCCATGCCGGGATTGCCTTCTTTGCCGGCAATGGAGGCGAGCAGCAATATCCGGCCATAGCCAGCTGGCAGCATCGCTTTTATCGCATGTTTCGTGATCAGAAACGAGCCGACCAAATTGACGTCTAGCGCTTCGCGGAAGGACGTCAGATCGTAATCAAGAATATTTGTGGCTGTCTTACCGACGATTCCGGCGCAATTGACAACCACATCCAGCTGCCCAAACTGTTCTATGACCGACCCAACCAGGCTCTCGACTTCGTCTTCTCTGGTAATGTCAAAGCAAATTGTCTCGACCGGACCCGGCAATTCTCCCATGTCCTTCCTGGCTTGCGCCAGCGCCGCCTCGTTGATATCGGCCAGCGCAACGCTGCCGCTTTCGCGCGCAATGCGCGTGGCGATGCCCAAACCGATGCCGCTGGCGCCACCAGTTACAATGGCGACTCGACCTTGAAACCGCTGCTCGAAACTCACTCGACTATCGCCTGATTTGCCAATACGCGCAGCTCGCGCCGGATAGGGTAGGAAGAAGACGGCATTAGCTGCGTCAGAAAGATGGCGGTCATTTCCTCGCGCGGGTCGGTCCAAAAGATGGTGCTGGCCGCGCCGCCCCAGGCGAATTCTCCCGGCGACGCCAGAATCTCCGCCGCCGCCGGGTCCAGCAAAACCGAGCCGCCCAATCCAAAACCGACGCCCTCATGACGCGTCTCCGTCCGGGCGCCGCCTCGGCGCAAATTATGCCGCGCGCCCAAGCCCATGCCAACGCCTTCAGACCGCGTTTCGCTGTAAAGCGAGTAACCCATATTCGCGAGATCACAACCGCCCGGCAGATGATTGCTGGTCATGAGCTCGACCGTCCGGCGCCCCAAGATGCGCGCGCCCTTGAATTCCCCTTTGTTGAGCAGCATCTGCGCGAAGCGCAGATAATCGCTCGCGGTCGAGATCAGCCCGCCGCCGCCCGATGGCAGCTTAGGCTGCCGTAAGTAGCTGCTTTCGCTCGGCTGGTCGATGAGTCGGAAGCCATCGCCATCGCGTTCGTAATTGGCGGCGAAGCGTTCGACTTTATCCCGCGCTATCGTAAAGGCGGTGTCCACCATGCCCAGCGGCGTCAGGATCTCGTCGGCGAAGTATTGATCAAGCCTTTTTCCCGAAATGACCTCAATTATGCATCCCAATACATCGGTGGCGACGCTGTAGCTCCAGCGCGTCCCCGGCGAAAAGAGCAGGGGCAGCTCGCTCAGCCCCGCGGCGAAATCTTCCAGCGTCATCTCCGCGTCTTCAAAGAACCTGCGCTGACGATACATGGCGTCAACGGGATGGGCGTGCATGTGCCCATAGGTCAAGCCCGATGTATGAGTCAACAGATCGCGGATGGACATCTCGCGCTCAGCCGGGATGGTCTGCCAACTTTTCTCATCGCCGGACGCAAAGACCCGTAGTTCCTTGAAACCTGGAAAATACTCCGATGCCGGATCATCCAGGTGGAGCAGGCTCCGCTCGTACAGCGTCAGCACGGCGACCGAGGTAATTGGCTTGGTCATCGAATAAATGCGAAAGATGGTATCGTCTTCGACCGGCAAGCCGGCTTCCACATCGCGCAAGCCATAGCGATGCAGATAAGCCGCTTTCCCGCGTCGGGCGATGAGGACGAGGTAACCCGGTATTTTGCCTTTATCGACGTAGGAGTCGAAGCGCGCGGCAATTCTCCCCAATCGGTCCGCCGAAAGTCCTACAGATTCCGGGCGCGACAATTCGATCATGGGAAAACGCCTCCGCCTTTATGACAGCGCAAAACCCTCATAGCCCTTGGCTGCCACCTCGTCGCACTTTTCGACATACTGCGGGAAGCCGGGCAAGGGCATGAAGACCCGTGGCTTGCCCGGAATATTGGCGCCCAAATACCAGGAATTGCAGGTCACCTGCAGCGTTTTGCCCGCCACCTCATTCACATGCGCGACCCAGGCTTGCTGCGCCGCTTCAGTCGCCTCAATACAAGTATGATTTCGCTCCGCCATGTAGCCGATGCAATCGCTCACCCACTCGACGTGCTGCTCAATCGCCACCATCATATTGGTCAGCACCGACGGACTGCCCGGACCAGTGATGGTAAAGAGGTTAGGGAAGCCGGAGACTTGCAAGCCCAGGTAATTCACCGGTCCTGCCGCCCATTTCTCGCGCAGCCTCAGTCCATCCCGTCCGCGGATATCAATCTTGAGCAATGCGCCGGTCATCGCGTCGAAACCGGTGGCGAAGATGATGATGTCGAGATCGTAGTCGCTGTCGCCAGTTCGTATGCCTTCTGGGGTGATCGCTTGAATGGGGGCGGCGCCGATATCAACCAGCAGCACATTCGACCGATTGAAAGTCTCGAAATAACCGCTGTCGAGCACCGGGCGCTTGCAATGAATCGTATAATCGGGGCTTAACATTTCGGCGACCTGGGGATCCTCTACGATTTCCTGGATCTTCGTCCGCACAAAATCGGCCGTCGCCTTATTGCTTTCGGGATTCATTTGGATGTCGTTGAAGCTGCCGTAAAAGGAGAAACCCCCAAGCTGCCAACGCTCCTCGAAGATACGCTGCCGCTCGTCTTCGTCTACTGACAAGGCGGAAAAGTCGTTGCCCGGGATATGCGACAATTGACCCGAAGGCTGCAATCGGTTGCGGGCGCGGAAGCCGGCGTAATCGGCTTTGATCTCGGCTACGACAGCGGGGTCGACCGGACGATTGCGCGCCGGCGTCGACCACTGCGCCGAACGCTGAAAAACCGTCAAATGCTTTGCCTGCTCGGCAATAACCGGGATCGCCTGCACCGCCGACGATCCAGTGCCGACAATGCCCACTCGTTTGCCGCTGAAGTCGACGCCCTCATGGGGGAAGCGAGCCGTGTGGTAGATCGGTCCGCTGAAGCTGTCCATCCCCTCAATCGCCGGCATATTGGGCGCCGATATGCTGCCCGTCGCCATAACGAGAAACCGGGCGCTAAGCTCTGCGCCATCATCGCTGCGAATACGCCATCTGTTGGTCGTCTCTTCAAAGGTCGCCGCTTCGACTTTGATGCTGAAGCTAATATCGCGCCGCAGGTCAAAGCGATCGGCAACGTGATTGAGGTAGGCAAGAATCTCTGGCTGGGTCGGATATCGCTCGGGCCACTCCCACTCCTGCTGGAGATCTTCGTCAAAGCTGTAAGAATACTCCAGCGTGTCCGTATCGCAGCGCGCTCCGGGATAACGATTCCAATACCAGGTGCCGCCGAGATCGCCGCCCATCTCGATCACGCGCGCGGACAGCCCCAGTTGGCGCGCGCGATGCAGCATATATAAGCCGGATATGCCGGCGCCCACGATAATGACATCAAATCGGTCGGCAGCTTTCATACCTGTATTTCCCAATAGGCTCAATGCTCTAGCGCGCCTCCAAGGACGCGCCGTCCGCCCCTTGATTGGCTCGCGGAAAAATATGATAAGCGCTGCCCGCGCGACTTGTAGGTTCAGCGCTCGCCTGTACTCGGCACGTCGGCTTTACTCAGCCCTCGAAATCGTCGCCGAATACCGCCCGCACTTCGCCGCGCAGTTCGTCAACCGCCGCCGCCAGTACGCGCGTCTCTTTGTATTGATGATAAGGATGCCCGCCCAAGAGCATCACCGGTCCATCAAAATCGTTATCGCGCGCCATATGCAAACAGCGCTTGGAGTCTTCCATATTTATCCTGCCTTCGTCGTCGATCATCACCCAGTGGTGGATGGCGGTCGCCCGCGGCATCAGCTTGGACAAGGTATCGTATTTCTCAGGACCCTTCGCATTGCCGAAATCAGCGACCACGCCGTAGTCACGATCGGCAAGATCCAGAACCTGCAATAAGTCATCGGCCTCATTGTTGAAGACTTTGTAATTCTCGGTAGCCGGCTCCACGCCGCATTCCAGGCTATAGTCATAGAGTTCGCGGAAGGCTTCGCCGCAGGCGCTGATGTTTTCGCTATTGGGCTTGATGTCGCCCGGGACATAGCGGACACCGCTCGATCCCAATTCAGCCGCGATTTCCATCCAGCGCTTGGTCAGCGCGATGCTAGCGCTGCGCTCGCTCGGATCGGCGCTGGCAACCTCGCCAATATCGATCAGCAGTTGATACAACTCCACATCCGCCGCTTTGAACGCCGAGCGCAATTCCTCCAGATAGCCAGCGTCGATATTAGGGATATGCTGAATGCAAAGATCGACGCAATTGATTCCCAGCGCAGCGACCGCGCTTGGGAAATCCAGCAGGTCAAGGGTGGGCGTCGCCCGAAATGACCCGGAGACGCTCTTGTGTCCTTCATCCAATTCAAACCATGGGTCGCCCAAGGCATCCGGAAGATGTAGCGAAAAACTTGATAATCCAGCCCGTACCATTTTTGACTCCTTCAGATCTAGAATCAACTCAAGGTCATATACCAAACTTTACCATTTTCGCGGGCTAGTTGGCTACCGTTTCCCTACGCGCCGCAGCGGCAACCCGCGAGATGCAAGTTGGCTAAATGAAGGCGCGCTTCATATAGGACCATTGCTAACTGGTCTCTTACTATTGAAAGGCCCTAAAGAAACATTATGTCTTGCCGTTGCGCCTGCGTGTAAGGGTGGCAATGCGCATCGACCACACTCAGTACGCTGAATTTGAGCCTCATGTGACCTGCAGGCGCATCTGCCGCTCACACGGATGCGCGGTCAGATTGCAGGTTTCCAATTCCAGACGCGCGATCTTCGGTAATTCCCCGCCGATGAGCGGCGTCCGCGCCGTCAATTCCTTCGGCTACACGTCCAGCCCAAGCGATTGCGCTTATCAGACCTCGTGGCCGGCTTCGCTTTTCAACTCAGGTTTAGTTCGCCAAAAATTCTTCAAGTCTTCCCATCCCGAGCGGAATCTTCAGTTTTATTGACCGGCATAAACTCCATACTCCCAGACTTTCTCGGCGATGCGAGCGACGGTGTCCTCCAGGTTTTCCCAATTGCCGCGATGTCCCGCCATCATCACGCAGATGATGATCGGCGCCATATTGCGCGATTCAATGACACCAACATCGTTAGCGATAAAGGGAGCAAAATCGCCAGTCTTATGCGCGACCTTCGCCTCTGGCAGGTACTTCGGCAGCCGCGTGCGCGAGATCTGATTGTGCAAAATACCGCGCATTTCGGCGCAGGCTTCCGAGCTGGCGCAACTGTCGTTCCAAATCATCTCCAGCAATTGGCCCAGGGCGCGGGCGCGGGCTCGACTGAAGGGCTTGCCTTCTTCAAAGTGGAAACGGTCGCGCGCGCTGATCCATTCTTCCGGCGCCAAATCGGGATAACCGGCGCGGAACAACTCAGCCGGACCGAGCTCGCCATGCGTGGAGACAAGCGCGCTGGCAAAGGCGATAAACCAGTCGAAGCAGTTCCCCAAGGCTTCAATGTCGCTGAAGCCCAATTCACGCATGGTCGCGTTCACCGCGTCTGGCCCGCCTATCGCCTCGTAACAGTAGTCGGTCGCGGTATTGTCGCTTTCGATGATCATTAGCGTTGCGGCATCGCGCAAGGTGAAAATCATGCCATCGTCCATGTATTGCAATACGCCGGTGCCGAATCGTTTGAAGCGCGTCTCAAGGGAGAAGGTCTGAGCCAGATCAAGCTCACCGATGTCAACCTTGCGATAAAGCGTAACAAGGACCGCGATCTTGATCGTGCTCATGGTATCCATCAATGTGTCGGCATTGACACAGATTTCTTCGCCCGAACCGATATATTTGACATACAGCGCCCAGTCGGCGCGCACACCGTCCATCAGCCGATCAAGAGCCCGCTCCAGTTCTCCGCGCATGCTCATTCCTCCTAAGGGCGCAATCGCAGCCGACTCGCCTAAGGGTCACCACGGTGATGTAGCCCGCCTCATCTGAAGCCGGAAATGCACCGAGCGCGCCCATCTCTACGTCAACGGTTGGCGAATGGCGCTACGATTTGGACAAAGAGGGGCGATTTCTCGCCCCCTCGCTTACTCTTGGGCTTTGCTTAACTGGAACTGCGAGCGACCAGCACAACGACGCCCGACCGGTTGATCAGGCCGCAGGTCAAGCTGCCGCTTACATAGGTCTCGAGCGAATGTACCGTTCGTTCAGACGTAGAAGTATCGATAAAGACCGTCTCGCCTGGCAGCGCGAAGCAGACTTCCGTTCCTTGAGTGAAGAAAACATCGTCCGACTCGCATGAAGGCAGCAGGAGCAGCTGACCGACGGACAGTAGATTATCCGCGAGATTATTGTGACGTCTGAGGACTTCCACCGTCGTGTCGTATCGGATCGCCAAGCGAAACAGATTTTCCCCCTTAGCGACGACATGCGAACAGTCGCCCGTGGACCGCCATAACCTCATGGCAAGTCTCGCCCCTTCCAGCGCCGGGTGCTTGTCGAGCGTGATCGTGTCGATCTCCGCGCATTGCACATCATCGTCAGGTGACCGCACCGTGATATAGTCGCTGACCGGGCAAATGTTGGGGGGCGGCGGCGGTGGTGGAGTCGGTGGGGTCGGCGTATCTTCAGGTGGCGGCGGATCAGGCGGTTCTGGCGTAGGCGGAGGAGCTGCGGGTTTCGGGTATTCGTACGCGCCGATGTCGCAGTTGCCGTATTGAGGGCGATCGGTAAAGGGTTGATCATCGAGCAAACAGTACATCGGATTAGCGTTGTCAATCGCCGGGCTTCCCCACTGAAGCGGATGATGCGGCGGGTCGCCAGTGAGTTGACCAATCATGGCATCGGCGTCAGTGATCAATTGCGCCACGGCAATCTCCACTTGCTGAGCCTGCGCTGTAATTTCATCGCTATCAGACGACGCAGCTTGACTTTCCGCTGGTTCTGGCGCGCAAGATCCATCTTGGATGAAGTTGCCGGTGAAATCGATAATGATGTTTGGATTGGGACCGCTGTGACAATCGCCGCCGCTTGCGCTGTCGGTGATCAAGGTATTTCGTATCTTGACGTTGCCCGTCCAGCCGATTATGGCGATGCCGCCACCTTGCTCATCCGCCGAATTGTAAGCCCAGGTCGTGTGAGTGAGCGTCAGGAAAGAGCTGAATGAACTCAGTCCGCCGCCTTCTCTGGCGCTGTTGCCGCTGAAGGTGCTGTTCGTAATGTCAAGGTTGGTTTGGCTGCTTTCGATCGCGCCGCCTTCGTCGGCCCGGTTTTCAACAAAGGTGCTCTTGTTAATGGACGCGATGCCGCCAGCGGTCTTCAATGCGCCGCCGTCTTCAGTAGCCATGTTATTCTTGAAGGTGGAGCCAACGATGTCCAGCGTGTTTAAGCCGGTAGAACTGATGAAGTAGACGCCGCCGCCGTGGCTCTTTACAGTCATGTTTCCGCTGAATTCGCTGTCGGCAATATCAACATCGCTGTCGATGGCGTAGATGCCGCCGCCGATGTCGTTGGCTTTGCTATCCTTTATCACGCTGTCGCTGACGTTCAATGAACCGCTGTTGACATAGATGCCGCCGCCCACGGTCGCAGCCAGGCCTTTGGTTATGGTCAAATCATTGACGCCTAGGTCACCACCTACGACCATGATCACGCGGTAATTGGCATCACCGGAGATGGTGTAGCCGTTACCCTCAAGCTGAATTCGGCTCGTTATGGACGGCAAATCCGCCGAAAGCGTGACATTCTGCTTCAGCAGAATGATGTCGTCGCCACCGTAGGGCGGGGTAGAGTTCGCATCCGGGTCGCCCCCAGCTTCGCAATCGTCATTGCCATCGTTGTCGCCGCTCTCTTCGACCTGGGCATTTCCGTTGGCGGAGCGGATCGCGTTTGCCAGGCTGCAGTTGTCGTCCACAATGATGACGCAGGGGAGCGAGATCGTCGTATCCACCGTCGCCAACGTCGCCTCGCCAGCCAGCGGAACCACCGACACACTCGTGGCCTGGCCGCACTGCTCTTCGCTTATGACCCAAGTCGCTTCCGCCGCGTCGTCGCCCTCAGTGGTTTGGGCGGAATTACTATCGAAACCGGGGGTCCATTGAGCCGACGTAATGGTTTGATCGCCGCCGCTCAACGCGCAATTCAGGACGTGATCCTGGTTTACGACCAGATTTTCACAGCTTACGGAAAGTTCGTCCGTCGGCGCCGGGGGGCACTCAAGAGTGATCGTCGTCACAGCCGTCGGCGGCGTCAAATCGTCAACAGAGGCATCAACCTCGATATCTGTGCTCTGGCCGCAGTATTCATCGGCGATAACCCAGTGAGCTGTCGGCAGATCTGTGGTTTGAGCGTATTGAACCTCGAAACTTGGGGTCCATTGCGCAGATGATATTTCTCGATCGCCGGCGCTCGCTTCGCATTGAAGTATGTTGTGGTTGTCGCCGTCCAAAATCTCACAGCTAACCGTTACGGTGACGGGTGGCGGCGCAGTAGCGGGAAAGTCTACCTGGACAGGTTGCGACTGTTCGCTCCGGTCAGCGCCGCGAATGGTCTTGACCCGATAGATATACCGTTCACCAAGCGTGGTGGCGCTGGTATCGGTATAGCTGTTTAGGCTGCTGCCGGTGTTATCCTCCAAGGTTGCTAGCTCGGTTTCGCCTTGCGCGGGAACTTGGCGCAAGATTTCATATCCGTCTACGGTACCGACTGGCGCCGTCCAACTTAAGGTGATGCCCTCAGCGCTGACGTTCGCCGTCAAATCAGTCGGCGCTGCTAGCGGGGGTGTCTGCGCTACGACAGGACTTTGCGTCGCGGCGAAAAGCATCAACGGGCAGAGCAGCGCGAGGATACGGATCGGGAGGCTGGCCGGCTGGCGCTTTCTCGTTGAGCGCTTCACGTACACGTGGCCATCCGCCTTGCCTTTCAGGACAGATAACGCTGCTATCTCTAGACAACTCTTCAGCGACAAAGCTCTCATGGGAATCTCCATTCTTAGTGAACTAACCATCTGCCGACCTTGCAATATCGGCGTGAGAGATATCGGATTTGGAAAACAAACGCAGGCTGGTGTGCCGAAGATCGAGGCAGGACAGCTTTCCCAGCCCAGCTCTTTCGGCCGATTGCTTAACAATGTTGCGGATCGTTTGGATACTGGTGCGAACATTTTTGCCTGGCGTGAAGCGAGCGTACTTGCCAGTGCTGAGCGCCGGGAACATGAAACTGAAAGGAATGCTATGGTCAGGGGAAACGCTTGTTTGGGTCAATTGCAGCAGCCTAAGCGCATTCATCGTATCTGGGGACGCGTCGAGACTAGGCATATTCGATTCTTGACCTTTGTCGTCGCGGCTGATCATAAGCGTTTGCGCATTGTCTTCACTTGTGCCTTCAATTTTCAGATCGCGGAGTTGGACATAGTATATACCGAAGGACGGATCAACGTGTGCCGCAACCTTAAGAAGTCTTTGTATATGTGACTTACGGCTAAGACGCGTACTGTAGCTGAGGTGGCGACTATACAAGAAACTCTTGATATTGTCAGAGAATAGTTCCATGACATTCAAATCATTATAGTCCGCGAATTGCTCCCACTGCTGAAATGTATTCAGGTATACCCTGCGACTTGCTTCTGATGGGAGTTCATCCAAAAGCTGCGCAGTAATCTGAGGAAAGGAAAGAATGCGCGCGTTGACCAATGGAGAGTTGATGTCCGCTTGCTCTTCCTGAGCCGGAAAAGGATCACGAAGTAAATCCGTCTTATGAGGATCTGTCTTACCGAGCTTTTCAAGCCCAGGTCCTGCAATTACATTCTGCTCCATAGCGATCAATCGTTTGCCTCATGAACCGATTGCATGCCAAGCCCAGCCTTAGAACTGCTTGTGTACGCGAAGAAACAGCTTGTACCAGCGATCGTATTCTTTACGATCGAGGACACTGTCGCCAATCTCAGGCACGGCATCGACCAACAGCAGATCGTTGTAGAGTTGCAGCGAAAGTGAGGCAAACTCAACCAGCTCTCGGCACAAGGGCAAATCCTGCCAAACTGTCTGTCGGAGTCTTCTAAGCTCGGATCTGCTGTACAGACCTTGCGTAAGCGCGACATGGAAGGGTTCGAATCGCTCTCCGGATCTTGCGCTTTTCAGTTCGAAAGCAGAACATGCTTCGCTCCAATCGACGTGTCTGCTGGATTCTGAAATAACCAAAACAGCAATGAATATCGCGCCCAACAGAAGCGCAGCCAATCTGATCAAGTAAGACTTTTGCCTTTGGAACCTTCGCGCACGGCGTTCGCTTCTCTGATTCAATTTCGGTTTCAGCCGAAATCTCGACTCTGACATGTGCTAGTCGCTGTCTCCCCTTGTCGTTAAATGGCGCCTGCCAACCCCGCCCTGCGCGCCGCGGATATCTACCTCCGTCCAGCCAACCCTCCCTGGCAACGAGTCTAATGGCGGGCAACGCACGATTGGAGAGCTCTCACTTGCTTCCGCGCGCTTCTGACATGCAAATGGACTGCCCAATGACGGAACTCCGCATCAAAGGGGGAGACACGGAAACATAGCGTTCGAGGTAACGGCGTAGCCGTAGAATGACAATGAATCATTGCTACGTCCTCACTAAGCAGCCCATTTGGATGCCAGAACGCGGAATAAATGGCGCACTTGTCTAGTCCAAAATCGTGATATGGTCACGAGAGATCCAGCCGTCTACCTTGTTGCAACGCGCCCGGTAGAAATCGAATATGCTCGGCTCCCGGATCATGAGGCGCTGTCCCCGGAAACAGATGCTGATCGTGGACGAAAACCGCGACGGCATAACATGGATGGCGGCAGTTTCTGCGCTAACCGCGGCGCTGCGTTCTATCAACGACGATCGCACCGCACGCGACGTGCTGTTTAGCTGAATGGCGATCAGCAAGGCAACTGCCAGCAGCAAGGCGATTGACATTTTGCTCAGGGCTCTATTCACAATTCGAATCTTCACTCGATACCTATCATGAATTCACGGTCAGTTGCCCTGTTGCATAAGCGGGACTGCGCCGGGCCCATTCTTGCGCGCGCAGATCTTCCCGCCCGGCTCTTTCGCATGACACAATCCATGATTGAAGCCTTGAGGCAAGCGCCAATATATTCTGCTTGTGATCAGCAATGATCTGCTCGACAATCGCACCAACATTGCTCTAATCCCGCCTGTCGCGCTTAACCGATACAATCCGACATTAGAGTTGAAATGGCGCTCGCTCCTCCTTTTATTGGTATAAGCTAATTTACGCGCGAATGAAACAATCCGCTACTTCATTGTAGCAGTAATTGAAAATCATGAAAATGTATCCGAGATAGATTTAGGATTCAAGTTTCGTTGCCTAAGGGAATGACCACGGCGGATAGACAGCAAGAGGCATCGACGGAGCAGCATCGCCTACCTATAGCGCTGGCCTAGTGATCTTCATGTGTGCTGCCTAAACGAAGAGGGTGAGCCCAGGTCTTCCATCTGTAGGTGGCGCGACAGAAATGCGCTCGGTATTGTTGCGCTGCAGAATGCGACAGCAGACCACGATAGCTATGCTGGCTCATCTGTCGGGCAAACACTCGCTGAATCGCAAGAACAGATTGGATATCTAGAGAATTTGTAGCGTATGGGCGGACACGCTGCCGCTGCCCCCAACGCCTTCGCTGGATGTGGCCCGATGTTCGCCCCCTCCTTCGGACGATCCGGACTCCTGACCAAATACGGGTCCGATGATGCTGTATGCGCCGATCATGGCGATGATTATCATCAACGTGATGCTCGCGCTCCAGAGCTGGCTCCGCTTCATGTCTACACCTCATTTCTGAACTTTGCTGATTGGCTGAGGGATATTGCTCATTGCCTGCAGACTAGCAATCAAATGTCGCAGCAATATCTCAGCGCGAGATTTGGTCGCCAGTCGATCCAGATCAAGCAAAGTAAAGGTCTTGTTGGCGTAGCGAGCGGACTGCGATCAGTATCGGAATCCACCAATCGAGTTGGGATAGCCGCGCAAAGCCACTAGAGTCCAACGCGATTAACGCAGCGAGAACAGGAGTGGCTTTATCAGTTTCGACTATACGACAAAAGGGAGCGTCTGTTTTCGTCACATGATTTGGGCTTGCCCGAAGACCGGGTCCGGCAATGGGATATGCAGCCGCGTCAATATTGCTCTGCGAGGGAGTGGAACAAATGGCGCCGCATAAGAGGCTGCGCCATTACATCAAGTCTTATGCCTTCGCTCTCGCTAGCGGTTGCCGTTCAGACGGGCAAATCGTGATTGAAGGACAACAAACAACCTTTGTCAAACAGCGGCTAGCTGTATGGTCCCGGAGTTAGCTGGCCGTCGATGATCAACTCTTTGAACTGCCTACAATTGTTTCGGCTACGGTGGCTCGCTTGACGCTATGAACAGCTTTGACATGAATCTCCTCGAGATGCGGACGATTCTCCGATATGCTCATCTGCTGGTATGACGACCTGCCCACCATACAACTAACATGCTGCCTTGCAGATTACAAAAGATCGCCGGCTCGCGCCACGACTCGCCTGCATGCCTAAATTCCGTCAAAAGGTATTGGAGCTAGGCCGATGCCCATATTGAGGACAGCCTCCAAATGTCCAGGGAATTGATTCGCGTCGCGCCCCGGCTGTATACACGGACGCCTGTGCTGTCGGACCTGCTTGGATATACGCGGCTCGTGAGACAGGCATAGTCATTGGCAAATACTTCAATGACTGAACAGTCGACGAAGACACGCAAACGAAGTCTTTCGCCCGGGGCAAGCTCAAACGCCCCCTCCTGCAGGCCTGGCGATACGCCGCCATGCTGAACGAGTGTGGAACGGCGCCTGTCGACGCCCAATCGCTTGCGCGCACGGTCATAGAATACGATTGTTTCTTCTTGGCCATCGGGCGAACAGCATACTTTGATCCCGCATTCTTCAGCGTCGGCGGGATCAATCTCGGCGGCAATCTCAAGGGCGTCGCCTGGCAGATCAATCCGCATGTCGCCGGAAGCGGTGGTCAGTTCCATTTTCGTCAATCGCTGATGCTCGCCCCGCAGCATTTCAGTCTCTTGCACAGGGCGGATCGCGAGCTTTCCGTCATCACGCAGCGCCAGTTCCCGCGGCAGCGCCATGGCGCCCGACCAGCCAGCTGCCTGCTGCGCTTCAGTTGAACGACCCTCCCCGATAAATCCCCACATGATATGGCGATCTTGCGAGTCTAGAATCGCATGGGCGGCGTAATAGTGTCGATCGCCAAAGTCAAGCTTTTGCACCGTCTCGGGGATAAATCGCCGATTGCGGTAGCTTCCGGTGAAGTAAACACTGTAGAGCGGATCGTTATCCCATACAGTGGCGAGCAGAACATGCTTGTCGCCTAGGCAATGGAGCTGGGGAACTTCCCAAACGGACCCGGTCCATAGGCCGGTCTCGTCGTGTTTGTCGCCAACGCACATAGGGTGCAAGTACTCCCAGCGATACAGATCTCTTGATCGATAGAGCAGCGCCGCTCCCCCGACATCCTGAATGCCGGCGCCGATCGCCATGTACCAGCAATCTTCCTCGCGCCAAACAAAAGGATCGCGAAATCCAGCTACGTGTAGTCCGTCGGGGGGATGGGCAATGATGGCGTTTCCCGCATACTTCTCCCATGAAGTTAAATCAGCGTTTCCGGTCGCGAGGCAGACGCGCTGGTTCTGAGGCAGCGTCCAGTCACCGCGGACGGCGGTGTATAGAATTGTCGGCACGCCATTGTCATCAACCGCGCAACCGGACCAGCAGCCGTCTTCGTCGGGACCATCCGCAGTTGGGGAAAGCGCAACAGGCAGGTCGGTCCAGTGCAAAAGATCGCTGCTAACAGCGTGACCCCAGTGCATATTGTCCCATACGGCGTCGTAAGGGTTGTGCTGGTAAAAGAGGTGATATTTGCCATCCCACTTGATGATGCCGTTAGGATCGTTCATCCAGTTCGCAGGCGGTGTGAAGTGATAGCGCGGACGGTGCGGATCGTCAGCCATTTGCCGGCGCAGGCGCTTGGCTTCAGCAGCGGCGGAGTTCATAATGGCTATCCCTTAAGCCCACTGGCGACAACACTTTGGACAAACCATTTCTGGAAGAGCAAAAACAGAATTAGGACCGGGATGGTTATCATGGAAGCGAAAGCCAGGATTTGCGCCCATTTGACGTCCTGACCATAAAAGGACGTGATGCCGACGGTCAGTGGACGCGACGCTTCGCCGCGGGTCGCCATGAGGGGCCACAAGTACGAACTCCACAAGAACAAAGCCTGCAGAATCGCGACAGTAGCGAAGACAGGACGCGACAAAGGCACAATGATCCTTCTGTACACAGCAAATGGGCTTCCCCCGTCGATATAAGCGGCTTCATCAAAGTCGCGGGGGATTCCGATAAAGAATTGATAAAAGAGGAAGATAGAAAATGCATCGGCGATGAAGGGGACGATTTGCACATGCAAAGTATCCAGCCAGCCAATAGAGCCGTCGATCCAGGGAAACTCGTTGACCAACACCAGAAGGGGCACAACGATTGCATCAAGCGGCACAATAGACAGCGCGATGATCAGCGAGAGAACAATAATCTTGCCTTTCCAACGCAAACGCGCAAGCGCAAAAGCGATCATGCTGTTAACAATCAGACCGGCCGATACCGTCGCCAGCACTATAAAGGTGGAATTGAACATGAATTGACCAAAGGGCACGCGGCGGAAAACGGAGGTAAAGTTTTCAAGCGTGACATCGCGGGGAATGAATGCCCAGGTGATCGTTTTGAGGTCATCGAAGATCGCCTTTTCGGGTTTGAACGACGAAACGACCATGAAAACGATTGGAAACAAAAAGAAGATCGCCAGCCCGATCATGATGCCGTAATCGATTGTCAGCGTTATGTTTCGCCGCAGGCGCTGCCGCAATTGCCGACGGCGTTCCTGAAGGTAGCTGGCTTCCAGCGCGTTGGCGGGCAAGGCGCTCATTCCACCTCAACGTCCGATTTCAAGAGCGCTCTTTGAATCAACGCAATCGACACCACTATGATGAAAAACAGTACGGTAACCGCGGAACCGTAGCCGATCTTCTGCTGCCGAAAACCGGTGTCTACAGCATGGAAGACGACCGTGACGGTGGCGTCCTGCGGTCCCCCTTTGGTCATAACATCCACCTGGGTGAACAAACGAAACGCCAGAATAGTCGTGCTGATAATGACGAATACAGTCGTATTGCGGAGCTGCGGAATCGTAACGTGTCGGAACTGCTGCCAGGTATTGCCGCCGTCAATCTGCGCCGCTTCATACAAGGCTTGGGGGATGCCCTGCAGCCCAGCCAGAAAGATGATCATTTGGAACCCTGCCGCTTGCCAAGCCGAGAGGATAATGATGGCCAGCAGGGCGCTATCGGCGCTGACCAACCAGGCCGGCTTTATGCTGCCAAAGGAAATTGCGCCCAAAAAACGATTGATCAATCCTTGATCCGGATTGTAGAGGAAAGTCCAGACGATGGCCAGCACCGCCATGGATGTGACGACCGGGCTGAAGTAGATGGTGCGAAACACATAGCGGCCCCGCAGCCGCTGGTTGACCAGCAGAGCCATGATCAGCGCCAATCCACCTTGCCCGGGAACAATCACCAATACGAAAACAAATGTATTAACGAGCGCGCGCAAGAACGTAGGGTCCCTGGCGAGGACCACGTAGCGATTGCCGAGGACATCTTTTGTGAACCAGAGGCGAAAGCCGGCGTAAGCCGGGTTTCCGCGGACGATAGCGCGTGTGCGCGGATAGACCGGATTCCCATCCAAATCCGTCTGAACCTGGCCTGTCGCCGCATCCGTTTCGGGATCAAGCCGAATGACCTGGACACCAAGGAGGTTCCAGTAATTCTGCAAGCCGATGTACTCGGTCGGCAGAGGCGAGATGAGGCGCTTGTTGGTAAAGCTCCAGTAAATGCCGCCAAGAAGCGGCAAAGCCACGAACACGAACAAGCCGATGAGAGCGGGAGCGCTCATCAGCCAAGCGTAGATCGTTTCATGGCGATTCGAATATTGCGAGGTTTTCATACGATCACCTGCCCGAAAGGGCGGGGCAGGTTAGGTGTTCAATAAGTTTTCAAGCTGTTGAGGGCGCTGATGGACCCAATAGCAAGCATCTTTTGCCCCCCAATCTGGCGTCGCGAAACAAGTGGAGTAGCCGCAGCCCAGCATTGCGCGCCGCAGCTACTCGCGGTTGAAGCGAAAGGCAGCGTCTAGTTTTGGACCGGATAGCCGTCGTTATCAGCGATGTCCTGCTCGATCTTGTCGACCGCAGCATCCAATTCCGCCTGAATATCACCGCCCTTAATAATGTTGTCCATCGCGGTAAAAAAGGCGGAGGTGACAGCCGGATAGCCCGGCGTAATCGGCCGAGGAATGGCAATGCCCGATTCAAGCTGCTGTACAAAGATATTCATGCGCCCGCCCTCGCCAAACAGGTCGGACATCGCCAGAGCCGAAAGGCGACCGGGTACCGCAGCATTGACATTGGTAATGCTCAGGATTTCTTCCGGCGTCAGCATAAATTCCATGAATGCCCAAGCAGCATCGGGATGCTCGCATTGCGTCGTGATCGACCAAGCCCAAGAGCCCATGCCAGTGGCTTGACGGGCGCCGAAGTTCACAACCGGCAGGACAATCATGTCGTCGCCGAAGGCTTCATAGTAGCCCGTTGCCATCCAGTGGCCAAGAAAACCCATCGCCGCGTTGCCATTGATGAATTCGTTGTCATCCGGCGGGGTCAATGTGGAATAGCCATTCTCAAACAGGCTCCGGATCCATTCCATCGCCGCCACCGCTTCGGGCCCGTTTAGGACGCCCTCGGCGCTCAAGGTCTCGGTGTCAATCAGATCGCCGCCGAAACCCTGAACCACTGGGCTGAAGGCATAGGTGTACCATTCGCCAGCGCCGTAATTCATCTTCAGATCAATCGCGTACTCGACGCTTTCCAGCGCTTGGAGCTGCGCCAGCGCGTCATTGAATTCGTCCAGGTCCCAGGCATCATCAATGCTGCTCGGGATGCGCAAGCCCGCTTCTTCCAGCAGCGACATTCTGCCCACAAGCGCCAATCCCGAATCGTACTGGCCCATGGCGTAGATCTTGCCGTTGTAGGTTCCCTGGTCAATCAGCGACGGCAGGATATCGGCGCGCAGTTCGTCAGACAGGTAATCGTCCATCGGCGCCAGGAAACCGGCCCAGGCGTAGTTGTAAAGATTGGGTCCATCAAGATCGAGAATGCAGGGTAGATCGCCGGCGACCGCGGCGGCATTGACCGCGTCGTTGTAGCCCGTGCCAGCGACCAGTGAACCGGCAAGCTCGACAAAGTTCACCTGGATCTCATCCTGCATGGCATTAAAACGATCGACTTGGGCGCGCGTCTCATCATTCTCTTCCTGTGTTCCGCCATGGTACCAGAGCTCCAACTCAACCATGTCCTGAGCGGGCGTAAGCGCCGCATTCATGATTAGGAGCAGCAGTATCAGGAGCGCAATTGAAAGTTTCAGTAATCTTGTCATCTTCAGCCTCTCTTAAGATCCTCACAGTTTACTTGCTCTTCTCGCTGCCCCGTTCCATTTTCGGACGCCGCGATTCAAGACTTCGGTCTTCCTCCTTTTCACTCGTCACAGCGATTGCAGGGCAGAATCAAAAACAGTCGGGTGGCCAAATCGGCCGCCAACAAGATTGTATCCAATGCTAGAGTGGGTAGCAAATTCACCGTCTCGCTAGCGCTGTCAAGGATTCGCCCGACACATCACACTTCCTTCTCCAGCCGCTGGATCTATCAAACGACTTTGGCTCCGAGGGGAAATACCACTTCGACTGGGATTGCGCCGACCGAAAAACGTTTTTCGAACCGCGATTGAGGCAGACGGTCAAGCCCGCAACTTGTGGGGACGGCGAATGAACCAACGAGCGCTGGAATATTAGGATATGTACGCAAGCGCCTGGGCGCTGGACGTTGTTTTGGCGGACCAGATTGGCAAGCGCCTCGCCCTTGGCGATTCTTGACACAGGCGCCGCAGCCGCTTGCGGAAGCGCGCGAATCTTATGAAGCAAAAAGAATGTCTCGCTATGGTTGAGGACATCAAGCCGAATCAGGGGACTCGATATATTACGCAGCCTCCATCAAGCGTCGTTTGCTTTCTATTGTTGCGTGGTATTGCAGGGCAAATCGGCTTCAAGAGCTGTAAATGAACCGTTGCCGCAATCCAAACACGTGGCGCATCCGCATAGTTACGGATCAACAGCGGAACTGCATCCTCGCAAACTATACTTACGATTCCAGTTTAGCGTTTTGAGCTTGCGCAATATCACGAAAACTCCGCCTCAGATGTAGAGCACTATGTAATCCTCTTCGACCTGAACCGGGTAAGTCTCAACCGATGGGTCTTCCTCCGCCATCGGTTCGACAGCGACATCGTAAGTCTTCACCCGCATCCGATGTGGATTGTATACCGAGCGCCCGCTGAGAATATCGAATTCCCAGCCATGCCAGGGGCAGCGTACAATCTCGCCATCGCGAGTTATACGCAATTGCAGCGGTTCGTCGCTGACCGCCAAGCCGGTGATAATGCCGCGACACAGCGGCGCGCCTTTATGCGGGCAGGTGTTGCGCAGGGCGTAAAAATCGCCGCGGATATTGAATATGCCGATGCTGCGTTTTTCTGCTTCAATGATACGAACCGCGCCCGGCTGCAATTCATCAGCGCGACAGATAACATGGCGTCCCATGCGCTCAACCCGGCGGCTGCAGTTTTGGGAAAGTCTCCAGCGCGCTTTCACCGAAAATGCGTCGGCGCAGCCTGTCTGGCAAGCGCGTCAATGTCTTTCGCGGATCATCAAAGTCGAAATGGGGAAAATCGCTGCCAAAAAGCAGCGTCTGATCGCCGTGCATCCACTCAATGATCTGCTCCAGATCCCGCTCATTCTCCGGCTCATCGATCGGCTGGGTGTTGACGCGCACATGCTCCTTGACGTATTCGCTCGGCGGACGCTTGACCCAGGGCGCCTGGTAACGCAGCGACTTCCAGTCGGAATCCATGCGCCAGACATACCAGGGCATCCAGGCGAAACCCGCTTCGACATTGACCACGCGCAAACCGGGAAATTTCTCAAAAGCGCCCTCGAAAATGAAACTCGCCATGTGCGCCATGTAAACCGGCGCGCGCATCATCCGCCCTTCGACATAATGGCTGGGCCAACCGGCCGCGGTCGGCGGCCCATTGATGCCGACTCCCTCGCCGTTGAAGTGGATCATCACCGCCAAGCGATTGCGCTCGCAGGCTTCGTAGATCGGGTCGTAAACGCGGTTGCCGTAAGGCTTGGTGGCGCCGCCGGGCATGATGATCGCGATAACAGCCGGGTGAGAGCCAATCCGGTCGATCTCCTTCGCCATCCCGAGCGGATCTTGAGTGTTGATCGCCATAGCCACGCGAAAGCGCTCGTCCCTGGCGACCCAGTGCTCCAGCGTGTAATCGTTGAACGCCCGGCAAATCGCCGAGCCGAAATCAGCATCCGGTATGCCGCAGGCGCCGTAGGCGGAAGATCCCGTCAAAACAGCAATGTCAATCTCGCAGTCATCCAACAGCTGGCGGCGCGTGCTTTCCAAGAGGTCGTCCGCATTGAGGAAGTCCGCGCGTCTTCCGCGCATGCCGCCATTATGCCAATACTGGCTGGAAGGCCCACTGCCCCCATGCTCGCGCAATCGCTCGGCATAGACCTGAGGAAGATACGGATAAAGATCAGACCAGCTTTCGAAACCGTGATGCACATCGGTATCAACGATGAACAGCTTCTCGCGGACGCGCTTTCGACTGTCGGGCGCTCTGGTTACTTCCATTTTGGTTGTCTCCAACTACGCTAACCTTCCTGACTGGACTGAACGCGAGGAAGGACACAATTATCATAACACATCCCCCTCTCCGCTAATGAAGAGGGGATTTAAATGGGGCGATGGACAGTCTTAAGCGTCGTTCACCCATGACCGCGTAAGGAGCCAGCCTGAACTCGGCGTCACGGTGATGTCTTGCACGCGTTCGCGGGCGGCGCCGATGACGGGAATGTTGCCCACCCAGACATATGGCGCCTCTTCGAGCTGAATCGCGACCAGGTCGGCCCAGGCTTGTGCGTGGCTTGGTCAAGCGTGGTACGCGAATCCTTGATGCGGCCCCAGCGACATCATTAGTGTAATCGGCGAAATGCTGGCTTGTTCCGCCGGCGCTTTCCAGGTTATCAAAGTTGAAGCGGCGGATCTGTTTGAATCTACGCAAGGCAATCGATCAATGCGGTCCTTTGGCGAGCCGGCGCCTAGTTCTCGTCCTGCCAGATACTGCTCATTTGCCAGACAGTCGCGTCTATGCTCGCGCTTCCGCCACCGGTATAGAGTCGAATCCCCTGTGCTGAATCCAGGTTCGGATATATCCGGCTGGCCATTGAGACTCGATCGTTCGCATAGATCTCTATAACGGAATTGTCCAAATAGATGGTCAACTTCAGCGTCTCGCCCCGTCCCAACACCAGTTCACATTCACATGGGTCGCGCGTAACTTCAGCTGTGTCTGAGGAATGCTCACGGTCCAAACGCAGCGTGTGGGTGGCGTAGTTGTAACGCAATTCCGTAAACTGTCTGCCATCGGGACTGCGCCGAAACTGAATGCCGAATTGCTGACAGTCATGATGATTTACATTGAGACTGATATCCAATCGATCACCAGTAAGGTCCAGCGTCCTAGCCTCATTGGCGTCCAAGTCGACGAATTCGTCCATCAACATGCCACTTCGCAGCTGCTTCATTTCCTCCGCCGGCTTGACATTCAGCCCGCCCGCATCGTCCAGCGAGATTTCGCGCGGCAAAGTCAAGCATGACGCCCAGCCAGCGGCCGCGTATTGATCGCGGGGGCGCGCTTCCCGCATCCAGCCCCACATCAGCCAGCGACCGGCAGGGTCAAGCAGGCTGTTGGGCGCATAGAAAACATCGCCCCAGTCCAGGCGTTTTGGGGACCCGTCCGGAGTGAATCGATGATCAACATAATCCCCAAGCCAATGCACCGGGCGGCCGTGAGGCGAGACGACCAGCATTTGCTTCGCGCCCAAATCAAGGAAATTCGGGCATTCCCAATTGATGCCGCTCTCGGCCGGATCGCCGATATACAGCGGATTCAGGTACTCCCATTCGATGAGGTCAGCTGAGCGGTAAAGCAAGGCTACGCCGCCTGCTCCCTTGATGCCGGAGCCGAGCAGCATATACCAGCGCCCGTCCTCTTCTTTCCAAAGGAAGGGATCGCGAAAGCCAATCAGATCGAGTCCCGCTGGCGTCGCCGGTATCACCGGGTTGGCCTGGTGCTTTTCCCAAGTCATCATGCCGTCGCGGCTGGTGGCGATGCACTGCGTCTCTTGATCGATCTCCAGCAGGAATTCGTCATAATAGCCTTGCGGGATGCGTTGACGGTCTGATGGCGGGATATCGTCCTCGACGCTCCAGAGCGTCATATCGGCGACGCCGGAATACATCATATGCGGCAAGCCATCTTGAATCACCACGCTGCCCGACCAGCAGCCGGCGCCGTCATAGCCGCCGGGAGTTGGCATGATGGCGACCGGGCAGTGCTCCCAATGCGCCAGGTCCCGACTGCGCGCGTGTCCCCAGCCCATCGGTCCAAAGTCGGCGATATAGGGATTGTGCTGAAAGAACATATGCCAGTAGCCATCGTGATAGACCGGTCCGTTGGGATCGTTGATCCAGTTGGCGGCGGTCATCAGATGATAGCTGGGGCGCTGGGGATCGCCAGCTAGCCCAGCGGCGGTATCAGCGACAGCCTGATTGGCGCCCGCCAGGAGTTGCGCGTAAGAGTCGGACATTTTCTGGTCCTTTTCGAGGATTAGTCTTTCAGCGCGCCAAAGGTAATTCCGCGGTGGAAGCTGCGCTGCGTGATCAGATACAGCGCCAAAATAGGCGTAAAGAGAATAACGGTGGTCGCGGCGATCATATCGTAGCGGAAGGTGAAGCGTCCCATGAAGTCGATGATTCGCACACTCATGGGCATCAGCCATTGCTTGGTGGCGATTACCAGCGGGAAGAAGAAACTGTTCCAGGCCCACCATCTCGCCGGCCCGTTTCCGATGAATGGCGCGCGTTCCAATGCCCATGATTGCCATAGACTCAACAACGGGCGCGCCCAACATGCCCCAACAAGCTCACGAGCGAACGAGAGTCTTCGCAGCATAATTCAATGCGCGCCGTTCTTTTATTCGACATCTAGACTTTCAGTCAGAGAGCAGATCGCGAACGAACTCGCTCTGCGCAAACTCGGCAATACTCTGGTTGGCGCAAGCCATCGGCAGCGCCCAGATGACCATGTTCGAATAATAATCTTCACCCCAAACCGGCAGCCCGGTATCAGCGTCGATCAGGCAGTGCTGCTTCCACGGGGTGCGGGATGTCAGCGCGACCGCCTCGTAGATCCGCCGGGCGATCTCCAGCCCGGTTTCAGGCTGGCCATGATAGATGAAGGTCATCGCCGCGCACAGATTCTCGCCGACGAAGACTTGCGTCGCGTGATCGTTGTTGGGCAGAATGTCGACAACCTGGTCGGCATCCGAATCCGGTTTTGAGATGTAACGCGAGCCATCGGGACTGACGCCGTTGACCAGACCGTGTTCGGTTGCGCTCATATTAAGTCGCTTGACGGCGCCCAAGGCGGATTGGACCTGATCGCCCGGCAGTATGTCGGGGATGCCGGCGATCTTGATACACCACTGCGTCATGAGTTGATTGCCGAGCGAGACATCACAGTCCGGTCCCTCGCCGCTGGTGTTTTCCGGATCGTGCCAGAGGCGGTAGTATTCTCCGTTCCATAACTTGTCCTGATATGCGGCTTTACCGCGCGCCAGCCAATCGACGCATTCAGCGGCGAACTCGCTGTCGTTCATCGCCGTCGCCATGGCTTCGCCACAGGACAGCGTCGCCAGCCAGGCGCCGGCCACATAAGCGGATGTGCCCCACCAGGGCCAGATGTCGTAGAACTGATTCGCGGGCCACAATTCGGTCGGCTGCACATGCGCCTGGTCATTGACCAAGCCATCGCCATCGTCGTCCAGCGAATGCTGGTAGCGTATCGCCCGTTTCGCGGAATCGTAAAAATGGGCGAGAAAGTCACGATCGCCGCTGCGCAGGTACAGACGATAGATCATCTGGGCGTATTGGCCCGAATTCAGCGGATGCTGGCAATGATAGCGCGGGTCGCGCATGGAGGATTCCATGCCATAAGAGAAGGGAATCTCGCCGTCGAGTATCTGGAAGTGCCTGAACGCTTCCAGCGAGGTCCTCTCAAGCTCAGGGTAGAAAAACAGTGCCGGCATATGACCGTGCATGCGGCAGACCATTGTCTCGGTGATTGGGCAGCCGGTGTGGCTTTCGTTATGGGTGAACCAGCCGATATCATCCCACCACTCGTCCTTGCGCGTTTTGGCGATCCAGACGGTATTCTTGGACAGGCTGTAGAGTCCTTGCACCAACGCGTCGCGCAGCCAAGCCGGCAGATCAGTCTTGTAAATCGCCGTTTGCCAAGCCAACACCCTTCCCAGCAGCGCGTCGAATCGCCTCAGCGCGTCCTCAGCGACCGCAACCGCATTCTTATAGCGAGCGGCGTATTGATTAACATGGGGTTCGCGGCCGCTGTCGCGCCAGTAGGGCGCATGCCAGGCGAAGACAACGCGAACGCGGGATGATCCCCTGGCTTCAATCGTTCGCGCGATTCGCCCGCTTAGCTGGCCCTCTTCCTTGGCGACAATGATATTCTCGCCCGCCAGCGCAACATCATAGGTCGAGCCGCTTGGCGCTTTTGGCGGTTCAACGATTAGCTCAATCTCGACGGCTTCGGCGCGGCTGCTGCGAATCTCAATGTCGAATAGAGCCGCCGGGATATTGCTGTCTGCGCTGTTGCCCAGGATCAAGGGAGCGAAGGCGCGTATGCCCAATTCCAGGTCCTTCGCTTCAAAGCGGCAGACCATGTCGGCGACCGGGTGATGTCCCCAATAGGCGATGTCCGCCGTGGACAGCGGCAAGCTTTCCCTGTCCGCAATCTTGACAGTCAGCCATTCGGAAAAATCGGCGCGCGGCGGCACGATATCATTGAAAATCGAGCAGTGGCCGATCAACCCGGATCCTTCCAGCGTGAAGTACCCAGTACCAAGCCCGCCGAGCGGGATGCCGCCATTCAAACGGTGACCGTCATAAACACAGCCGGGCACAGGATCGGGGAAACCGTCGGCATGTATCTCCGTCCACTGGTTCCTGGGCAGGTCGGCATTAAAGGGCCAGTTCAGCATTTCAGTTTTCCCCTTTCAATTCAACCGGCAAGGGCGGATATGACCAGAGTCAACACCCTCGTCGGTTTAGAATAGCTAAAGCTGTATTCTAGTCGAGATTCACTATCGCCATGACGCCGATGTGATCAGAAAGCAGCAGACTACCATCATTAATCGGCTCCGTATTGACCAGAGAGACGCCGACCACAAGGTCAAGGCGATCGCGCTGAGTGAAAAACCCATCGATGCGTTCGACGAGCGGCTCGTCAAGGTCGAAGGGGGCGGTGTATCCGGTTTCGCTTCGATTTCTAGCGATCCATAGATCGGCATACTGATGTTCGGCCAGCGGCGCCAGGTATTCCGGCTGCGTATCGAGATTGATGTTGAAGTCACCGGTCAGAATATGCTGGCAGCCGGCAAATTGCGCGCGCCGCATGAAGTCCAGGCAAGTCCTGATACCGCTTGCTTTCTGTCCGTCGCTTATAAACAGGTGTGTATTGAAAACAGTAAGGGAATGACCGGATGGCGTTTCCAGCGTCATATACTGCAGAATGCGCATCCATGGATTGCTCATCTCGCGCTCGCGCCCAATATCGACCTGGCCTGCGTCCAGCGCGGGCAGTCGTGAAAACACCGCCAATCCCTGCGGCCTGGGCGTTACTGTACCATCATCGCTGGGCGCATAATTGGCATGCGGAAAGCGAGTAAAGCTGTGCGACTTCAGATACTCGAAGTGATCGGGCGTCGATTCCTGGATACAGACAATATCGACTTCCAGATCAACCATGTTGCGCCCGATCGCGTCCGCGCGCTCTTGCCAATGGTCGTTCTTGTTCCAGATGTTTTGAGTAACGATTCGCAACATCGGCGTTACTTTCTCCATTCGTAATTCTAGTTGATTCTTTCGATCGGCCTTCTTGCTAAAATGGACGGTCTTGCGCGCATTGGTCGGGAGCGCCGCAGGTATGGGCGCCGGCGATCTGTCTATTTGTGCCGTGTAAGCGCAAAGCCCTGCAGAAACTGCTTTTGCATCAACACGAAAATAGCGATCGGCGGAATACTCGCGATAACTGCCCCCAGCATAATCGGTCCCCAGGTACGTCCGATTTCCACGCCATCGTCCAGCGTGCTCAGCCCAACCTGAATCACCTGCAAATCCGGATTGGTGACGATCAGCAGGGGCCACAAATAGCTGTTCCAGGCGCCGATGAACATGATGACAACCAGCGCAGTTACCGTGTTTCGGCTGAGCGGCAAGAGGACGCGCAGCAAGAATTGCAGCGGACCCGCGCCATCCAACTGCGCCGCTTCAGAGAGTTCCGGTGTGATGCTGGCGAAATGCTGGCGAAACAGGAATACGCCGGTAGGGCTGGCCACAGCTGGCACAACCAAGGCGGTCCAAGTGTTCCCCCAGCCCAATTCCAGAGCGACCAAGCGGAACAAAGCGATGATCGTGACCTCGCCCGGCACCATCAGCGCGGCGAGGATAAAACCAAATACAAGCGACTTGCCGGGGAAGCGGAAGTAGACCAAGGCCATACCACTGAAGATCGACAAGACAACTTTGCCAAGTGTGACCATGGTCGCCACGGCAAAGGTATTGAACATCAGACGCGCGATGTTGCGATCGAGCACCGTCTGCAAATTGAAGCTGAATGAGTTGCCCGGAATCATTTGCAACCTGAACATTTGGGCGTTGTTTTGGGTGCTGACCAAAGCGGCGTAAAACAGGGGAAAGCCCATGAATATCACAGCGATCCACAAGAGGATGTGGATATACCAGCGATTGGCGGATAGCTGATCGCGGACGATGCGCAGCAGTGGCGGATGATCAACCGCGCGTCGGCGAGATAGGGCGGTCATCTTAGTCAGCTCCGTAGGTGACGCGCCGGCCCATGACACGAAACTGCATGTAGGTCAGGCCGACCACCACCATGAACAAGACGATAGACTGCGCCGCCGCTTTTCCTATATCGCGGCTCTCGACGCCGACGCGAATGATATCGACGACCAGGTTTGTCGTCGCGTTCACCGGTCCGCCCTCGGTGAGGTTGTCAATAACGGCATAAAGATCGAAAAAGCTGTAGTTCAAATTGAGAAACACGACGAAGAATATGTAGGGGGAAATCATGGGTATGGTCACATTAAGGAAGCGCTTCCAGGCATTGGCGCCATCGATCGAAGCGGCCTCCATCAGTTCCATTGGCACAGCCTGCAGCGCCGCGATATATATCAGGACGTTGAATCCCAGTTTGTTCCAGGCCGCCGCCGCCACGACCGAGGCTCGCGCCCACCAAGCGTCGGACAGAAACGGCGCGGGCTCTGCGCCAAAGAGTTGCAAGAACTGATTTAAGAATCCCGATCCGCCACCGCCCAGCAAAATCGCGAAAACGATGCCGACCACGACACCCGAGATGGCATAAGGCCAGATAATCAGGGTGCGGTATACCGACGCGCCGCGAATCTTCTGTGAAGCCAGCAATGCGATAGCGAGACCCAGTACGTTGGCAACAAGCACGATAAACACAGAGAAGAAAACGCTGTTGCCGAATACCGCCAAATAGCGCGCGTTTTCGGCATGCCAGATGAAGCCATCGCTAAGGATGTAGTAGTGGGCGTCTTGCAAGCGACTGGTGATCAGACTGGCGAAGTTATCCAGACAGTTGAAGGCGGTATTCGCCACCCCGCGCCGCGCTAACTGTGTACCCAGGAAGAAGTTCTGCGCCGCCGGGTAATAGGTGAAGACAGCAAGCCCGACGAGGGTTGGCGCCAGGAAAATCCAAGGTGAGAAATCGTAGCCGATGAAGGTGCCCGGCGCCGTGTCCGCCTTCCATACCGTAGCGCCGCGCGCCAGCCAATGATGACGAAGTCTATCAATCGCCAGAACGAAAGCCCATGCGACAACGATGACCAGCAGGAATCCGATGAGCGCGACGGCGTTGACCGTGATCGTTTGGCCCAGTACGCTGAGCTCGAAGAACATATGATTCTCGGGATCAAGGACGCAGTACTGCAAGGGGATCATGGTCGCCAGGCTACCCAGGAGCCCGGCAACAGCGCCCAGCGCCAGGCCGCCCCGCAATCCTCTCCCGCGGCGCTTAAGGACAGCGCCGACAACGAGCGCGCCAAGAGCAGACGCGAGACATGTGAATAGGAATGCCGGCACGGTCTTGGCTACTCCCTGGCGCCGCTCAGCCAATACGCTCGAATAGAGTAAGGCCGCAAGTCGCGTTCACAAAGATTATCGCTTGACCAAAGCCAAGCGCTGCTGAACTAAAGATGAGGCGGAGGATGAGGCGATCGCCCCATCCCCTTTAGCATTGCCTTGTTTACATTTCCTCGCAAGGCACCAGCAAGTTGTATTCTTCGATTAGCAGGTCGGCCTCCGCCTTCAGGCGATCCAGCGACTCCTGAATGTCGGCATCGTTGCGGAGGATGTTTTGAAAGACCTCGCGATACATCTGGTAAACCTGCGCGAAGCTGCCGAAGATCGCGCCGGCGGTCTGCGGCGCCCGGGCGGAATTCGTCAATTGGTTGGTGGCAACGGCAAAGGTCGGGTTTTCTTCGAACCAGCCTTCCGCTTCCAGGTAATCAAAGCCGGACTGCGTAACGGGAATGTAGCCGGTAGACTTGTGCCAGTTGGCGATGTTCTCCGGTTCCAGCAGATACATGAGGAAAGTCAAGGCGCCTTCTTCAACTTCCGGCTCGAGGCCGTCCGTCAACAGGATCATCCCGCCGCCGACCGTGTTGCCGACGTATTCGACATCCTGATTATATGGCATGCGATCCGCGCCCACAGTGAAGCCGTTGCCTTCACCGATTTCCACTCGTCCGCGGGCGGCGGCGCTGGAGGTCATATGCAAAGCCAATTTGCTGTCAGCCCAGGTGATGTTGTATTCGGCCCGGCCGTAATCGACCCAGTAGCCGGCCTCCTCGAGGCTCTTGTGCCAAGCCAGGTAATCTACCGCCTCCTGACTGTTGAACAGAACCTCAGTGACACAGTCGCCGCCGCGACCGTTCTCGTTGTTCGCCATGTAGGCGCCCTGCATCGCCAGGGCATTTTCAAAGTACCAGCCGCCGGCGCCAAAATTGATGCAATCCACATCATCAAACTTTTCAACGATGATGGCGCAGACTTCATGGACTTCCGCCCAGGTTGAAGGGATGGCGGCAAAATCGTTGACATCCGCGGCCACGCCGGCTTCCACGAGCAGATCCATGTTGCCAAAGACGATCGGCGTCGAGGCGTTCCACGGCAATTCGTAGTATTCGCCATCGAGTTGATAGAATATCGCAGCGGGACCGACAATCTCGTCGAGCCGCACCGGGATGCCATTGATTTCGGCGCGGCCGGCAATGGCTTCGTGGAGTGGCTTGAAGAAACCGGAATCACGGGGCGCTTGCGTGTTGCTTGAGGTCCCCTGCAGCAGTTCAGGCGGATCGCCCTGTTCCTGCGCCAGCGTGTAGAGATCATAGGCGTTGCGGTAGCCATCCAAAACACGCAGTTCCAGGTCGTACTGCGGGAAGGCGGCTTCGAAGGCAGGTTCCACCACTTCGGGCAACCAGGTGACGTTGCCCCAAATGTGCCAGAAGCGGATCGTGATACGGTCGTCTTGCGCCAGGGTCAGGGATGGCAGCAAGAGCAAAACCATAAGCATCAAAACAATAGTCCTCTTCATTAGATTGTCCTTTCCAAACTGTTATTTTTGTGTCCCGGAAAATCTGACGGACACAACTTAACGATACCCCGTCCTTTCTTTTCTGCAAACGACGACCGCGACCGACCGACACGACATGCGATTAGATACTCAAGCCGCCTGACAAACCGTCCATAAAGCGTCTGGACGTGAAGGCGAAGATGATAATCAGCGGCAGCGACGCGAGGACATAACTGGCAAAAGTGACACCGTAATCGGTGCTCCATGCACCGGCAAAAGACAGCACGCCAATAGAGACCGGTAATCGTTCACTATCAAAGATGGCCACCAGCGGCCAGATGATGTCATTCCAACTGAAAAGCAAATTCAATATCGCCAGTGTGCTGAACGCCGGTATGGCCAGCGGCACGGCGATACGAATCAGGAGCGAGAATTCGTTGGCGCCATCCAGCCGCGCCGCCTCAAAATACTCCCGTGGCAGCGTCTCGAAGAAGGTGCGCATAAGAAAAGTGCCAAAGACAATTTCAACTGATACCCAGGGCAGCACGACGCCCTGCAGGGTATCGTCCCAATCCAGCTCTATGATGACGCTGAACATGGGGATGACGAGCAAGATGCCCGGAATCATGATGAGCGCCAGTATGGAAATGAAGAGCAAATTGCGGCCCGGAAAGCGATAGCGGGCGAAGGCGTAACCGGCGAGTCCAGAGATGACGAGCGTCAGAATTAGCGTGGGAATGGAGTAGCTGAAGCTGTTTACGATCGCCCTACCCATCGCGGGCCAGGCGCGCGCGTAGTTTTCCGGATGCAAGGGAGTGGTCGGCAGCCAGAATTCCTGAAAGAACTGCGCGTTGATCTTGAAAGAGTTGATGACCGTGAAGACGAAGGGCACGTAGGTTATGATAGCCAAAATCAGCAAGGCTAGCATCAAGGGCCAATCGCGCCGCCAGGCGCTAGACTGCGACATCGTAAGCCCTCCGATAACGCATTCTCAGGATAAACATGCTGAGAACCAGTGTCATGAGCATCAGCACGGCGCCAATAGCCGACGCGTACCCATGCTTGCCGTAGGTGAAGCCCTGAATATAAAGATAGTAGGCTGGAGACATGGTGGTGTTGATGGGACCGCCCTGCGTCATCACCAGCATGGGGGCGAATTCCTGCATACCCTGGTTGAGACTCAAAATTAGGATCAGCGCCAGCGGACCGCGAATCGCCGGCAGATCGATGGCGAAGACGCGGCGCAAGCGGCTGCAGCCGTCGATGAGCGCGGCATCGTTGACCTCGCTTGACAAGTTCTGCAGCGCGGCGAGGATAATCAAGAAGCCGAAGCCGGCCACCGCCGGGAAGCCGATGAAGATCAGCGCCGGCAGAGCGGTATCAGGACGCCCGAGCCAGGGGTAGGGCCGCGCCATGGCGCCGATGCCAGTCAGAAATTCATTGAGCATGCCTTGGCGGCCCGCGTAGACCTGCTGCCAAACGAGCAAATTAACCGTGAATGGTATCACCATCGGGATGGTGAACACCATGCGCCAGATATTGCGCCAGCGATCGCTGGTCAGGTTGTAGACCAGTTCCGCGCCCACAAAAGCCATGACCAGCACCAGCGCGGTGCGCCCGACCATGTACTTCAAAATATTGCCTAGAGACTTTATGAAGATTGGATCATCGATTAGCGCCTGGTAATTCTGCAAGCCAATGAACTCGCCGGGCTCGGGGATATTCCAATAGGTGAAAGAATGAAAAATCGCCGAGACAGCCGGTATGTAGCGGAATGAGAGCAGGAGCAGCAGGGCGGGTATCAAAAACAGGAAAGGCACATAAATCGGCACGAAACCGCTGCGCAGCTTCCAGCGGCTTGGTTCGGTCTTGGCGCTTGGCATCGGCTTTGATTTCTGGGTCAACTGTTACGTCCTTAAAGATGCGAACCGGGGCCAGTTAGCCCGACCCCGGCTCAAGGATTCTACGCTGTCAAGCGCAGCCTCCCCGTTCAATATCCACTAGGGACACCAGTCGTAGCCGACTTGTTCGCAAAGGGCGGCGGCGCCGCTCTCCCAGGATTCCTGCAGCAGCGCTTTGGTCTCTTCTTCGTTGGTCGCGCCCAGGAAGAAGCCCTGCATGATCTGCGTCCAGTTGTCGCCGTGCTCAACGGTCAGCCGCCCGCTCGGATCGAGGAACAGGCGGTCCTGCAAAGCAGCCACAGTCTGGAAATTGGCGAGCACGGGCCCAATTTCGGTGCCAGCCACCATCGGGATGAAGCCGCCGAACTCGTTCGCCAGGGGACCAAAGTTCTGTGGGGCAGACATCCACATCAGGTAATCGACGGCGAGTTCTAAGTTCTCGCTTTCCGCCGTCGCCACCGGTATGCCATATTGCCCGGCCGAGCTGGGTCCGCCAACCCGGTAGATGGTCCCGGGCGCCCCTTCAAAGTCTTCTTCCGTGAAAGGCGGCAGATAGGTCAAGCCCCATTCAAAGGAAGCCGAATCGGTGATTTCCTTGTTGTCCCAAGACCCGCCCCAATAAACAGCCAGCTGCTCGCCGAGCCACATGCGCATGACGTCGCCCAAGCTGGTGATGCCAATGTAGTCAATCGGCAGAATCTCGACGAACTGTTTAGAAATGCGCAAGTATTCGTCCATACGCGGGTCCTGGGCGTTTATCACGCCGTCATGAACCGCCTTGGCGACCTCTTCGGCGTTCAACGCGCGCCAGTCCAGATCCGGCTGCATCTCGGAGTATTTGTCCATATAGATTTCACTATGCCGGTCCGCCCAGACAACGCTGAGCCACAAGCTATCAGCCCAATACCAGGTGCTCCAGCCGGTGCCAGGCATGAAGGAGCCGAAGGCTTCCACGCCGAGCGTATCCTGGATGGTGTGCATATCGGCGATGAACTCGCCCCAATTGGCCCAATCCGGTTCCACGCCAGCTTCTTCGAACATGGCGACGTTGTAGAACATGGCGGTCTCCACCCAGTCCAGCGCGGTCTGATACCAATGCCCATCGGGCGCGCGCGTCGTATTCATCGCGTTTGGCGCGAATGAATCAGCCCAACGTTCGTGGCCCGGGATGCCCTCGGCGATGTAGGGGTTTGGCATCTCAAAGTACTCGTCCAGCGCCGTCCACCAAGTATCCATCTTGAGACTGCGATTGAACCACTGATCCCAAACGATATCTGGCGCTTCATCAGCGGCCATGCGCGCGGACAGCCAAGTGATGTAATCGGTGCCACCGGGAATATCGGGCAGGAGCTCGATGGTCGCATTGGGATGCATGTCCATGTATTCCTGCGCGACTTGCTCGGCGATTGCGGAATGCGCCGGATGCTGCTCGGGCCGGTAATAGACCTGAAGGTGGACAACGATTTCACCCGAAATATCGCTATCCTGCGCCAAGGCCGTACCGAAGGCTGCGAAGAGAAGCGCGAATACGAGAAGCACTGACAGTTTCTTGAACATCATATTGCCTTTCACGGATATATTCAGTAGCTGCGGACAAAACATAACGAGTTTCTCTTATGGGCGCACCTCCTGCGCTCTTTTGGCTAGTCAGCCGCGAACAGATGATTGGTCGCCATAGTTAGGCGGGCTCGGCAAGGTATTCAGTCTTTTGGCGCCACCCCCTCCAAAGATTTGCTGGCGAAACGCTCGCGATTGGTCAACTGAATTGTCATACCGCCGTCAGTAAAGATGTTGGCGCCGGTCACATACGATGATTGCTCGCTCGCCAGGAAGAGCGCGACATTGCCCACCTCGCGCGGCGCTTGCACCCGTCCCAGCGGGATATTGTCCATCCAATGCTGCCGCGCCAATTCGGCGTCTTCCGCAGCATCCTGGAGATCTTTCCAGATTTGGGTGTCGGTCAGCCCCGGGCTGACGGCGTTGATGCGAATGCCGTAGGGCGCGAACTCGATTGCCATCGACGCTGTCATCATGCCGACGCCGCCTTTCGACGCGGCATAAGGCGCGGCCGCCGGCAAGGTGGCAACCGTGTGCACACTGGCGATATTGATGATGGCGCCGCTGCGCCGCGCGACCATCGCCTTGAGCGCGTAGCGGCTGCAGAGGAACGTGCCCTTCAGATCGACATCGACGACGCGATCCCAATCGGCTTCGTCCATCTCAAGCGTTGGCTTGACGAAGTTGACGCCGGCGTTGTTAACCAGCGTGTCGATCTGACCATAGGCTGAGAGGGTTTCGTCCATGAGTCTCTTGCAGTCGGCGGCTTGCGAGACATCTGTTTTGACGAAGAGACCCTTGCCGTAGCGCTCCTGTAAATCCGTTGTGACCTGCGCGCCCAGCCGCTCGTTGATATCGGCGACGACAACTTCCGCGCCCGCTTCAGCGAAGCATTCGGCAATGCCGGCGCCAATCCCGCTGGCTGCGCCGGTGACGATGGCGACATGTCCATTCCAATCCATTGAGAGAACAATCCTCCGACGGCGCCCGGTCCTAGCGGTCAAGCCCACGAACTATATCGCGGCGGCACATCAAATGCAACGCCAAGCCCTCAGTCCTCCAAGCGGTAGAAGGCTCTGGCGTTGTCGCGAAATAGCTTTTTTAACTCCTCATCCGTACAGCCTTCGACCGCCCAGGCAAGCGTTTCCACCCAGCGCGGATATTCCGTCGCTTGATAGGCGACGGGCCAATCGCCGCCATACATCACGCGGTCAAAGCTGAAGCACTCGATGACGTGATCGATATAGGGCTTGAGCTGCTCCCGGGTCCAGTTCTCGTGATCAGCTTCCGTGACCAGACCCGAGATCTTGCACCAAACATTGGGAAACTCGGAAAGGATCTTGATTTCAGCGCGCCAGGGATCCATCAGACCGTTCTTGATGTCGGGCTTGCCGATATGATCGAGGATGAACTGGACATTGGGGCACTGCGCCACCATCTCGATGGTATTCGCCATTTGCGGGTGATGGATGCAAATGTCGAAGTTCAGGCCAAATTCGGGCAATAACCGCAGGCCGCGCAGGAAATCCGGGCGCAGGCAGAACTCGATATCCGGCTCAAACTGGATAATGCGGCGGATGCTTTTGACGCGCGGGTTGGCGGCCAGCTTCTCCAGCGCGGGACGAGCGCCTTCGCCCGATTCCAGCGGCGCCCAAGGGACGATGCCTTGCAACCGGCTATCCTTATCGGCCAGCCCCTCCACCCAGTCCGCTTCTTGCTGGAATTGGGAGAAGTCCACCTCAGCTTGCAAAAAGACCATCTTCTCCACAGCGACCGGTCCGCAGGCGCGATCGTAGTCATCCAGCAAATAGGGCTGGTTCAGCAAAGGGATGTCGTCCAGCCATGGATAGCGCAAGCGCTGCGGGTCCCATACATGGAGATGCGTATCAATGATTGGGAAGTCCAACATCGTTTCACTCCTTGTGCGATTCTTATATGTAGAATTGCTCGGCGCACAAACTGTCGCGCGCCAGAACAAGGGCTTTAGCGCGAATGAAGCAAGCAAGCGCGCTTCGCGTCCAATTTACCCAAGCTGTGAATTGTGGTCAAATCCGCGCCTGCGGCAAAATAAACCGCGCGAGCCAGGCGCCGCATTCGCTAATTCGGGATCTGATCAATGGGTTCGCCGCGCTGAAAAGCCAAGGCGGTTTCTACCATCTTGTCGAAACTGTACTGTGGTTTGTAGCCAAGCATTGAGCGCGCCTTTTCGTTGGAGACATGTGGTCCCCAATAGAAGGGCATCTTGACATCGAGGTAGGGACGATCGGTGTTGTCAGCGATGAGGCGAGCGGCAGTTGTATATGCGACCGGAACGGGACTAACCATGTTGAAGGCTTCGCCGATGGCATTTTCGCTATCCAAAGCCAAGAGGGTGCCAGCCACCACATCGCGCACATCGGTGAAAGCCAGCGCCCAGGATTTTCCATTCGGGTCGGTTACGGCGCAGACGGCCTCCGGCGTCTCCAGCAAGTCCTTGATGATCGCCTGCGCTTCGTCCACATGCTGCGCGCCAAACCAGGGGATGCGGTTCTTCGCCACAGCGAGTTCGACGAAGTAATTCAGCCAAACCGGATTGAGCACGCCTAGCACTTCGTTGGCGGCCAGGATCGAACTGTAGCGCAAGATCGTCACCGGTAAGCCGTATTCAGCCATATAGGCGCGACATGCGTTCTCGGAAAGCAGCTTGGTCAGGGCGTAGATATCGGCGGGCTGCTGCGGCGAATCTTCATAGAAGGTGACTTGGTGGGTGACGAAGGGTTGGTAGGTTTGGTCGGTGCTGGCCAGAATGAATCGCTTGACCGGCGTAGATGAGGCCAACGCGCCTTCGAGGAGACTGATGGTGGACTGGGTGTTGATCTCCAGCATGCGCTCGGACGGGTAGATGCCCTCGAGAATCTGGGCGGCTTGATGAATGACGATGTCGACGCCGTCGGCGGCCGCCCGCACGCGATCGGCATCGGCGATATCGGTTTCGATGATCTCCACGCCAAGCCGCGCTGCCTTGTCCGCTTTGGGGTCGCCCGGCATGACCAGCCCGCGCACATAGTTTCCTCGCTTGATAAGTTGATGCGCAAGGTTCGCGCCGACGCGTCCGCTGACGCCGGAGATAAGAATCTTCATTAGTGTTCGCTCCCTTCGAAACTGGTATACATGAACTCCCTGCCTTATCGCTACTTTCCGGCGCCGCGCGGTCGCGTAGTCGGATCGATGAAATCGCGCAAACCGTCGCCCAAGACGTTCAAAGAGAATACGGCGAGAAAGATGGCCAAGCCCGGGAAGACGGTGAACCACCAGAATCCGGTGAATACATAATCGCGCCCGGCGCTGAGGATGCCGCCCCAGGTCGGCGTCGGCGGGCGCACGCCGATGCCGAGAAAACTCAGCGACGCTTCAATGAGAATCGCGTCTGCCAGCAGCACGGTGACCTGCACCGCCAGTGGGGGAAAGGCGTTGACCAGCAGGTGCCGGCGCAGGACAGACGCGGTCGAGGCGCCCATCGCGCGCGCCGCCAGCACATAATCCTGGTTGCGCTCGCTGATGGCGACGCTGCGCGCGATACGGGTGAATTGTGGAATCGTAACGAGGGCGACTACAATGACCACGTTGAGCAAGCTCGGTCCTAAAGTCGCCATCAAAAATATCGCCAGCACAATGGGCGGGAAGGCGAAGAAAATATCGATCACGCGCATGATGAATTCATCGACCCGCCCGCCAATATAACCGGCGGCCAAGCCGATCGTCGTGCCCGCCGCCACCGCCAGGATCACCGCCAGCGAACCCAAGCCGAGCGATATCTGCGTCCCGTGAATGACTCGGCTTAGAATGTCGCGTCCGAATTGATCGGTGCCGAAGCGATAGATCTCGTCGGGCGGTTTCAGCACATCGGAGAGGTGCTGTTCGGTTGGGTCAAAGGGCGCGATCTGGGCGGCGAATACCGCGCTGAGAGCCAGGATAGCCAAAACAATCAGCCCGATCAGGGCGAGGGGGTCGTTCCGCAGCCACCAGAACCTGTGCATGGCGCGCGCCTTTATGCCGTATCCCGAATGCGCGGGTCAATGAGCATATAGAGAAAATCAACCAGGACGTTGACCAGGATGAAGGCGACAGCCGATACCAGCGCCACGCCTTGCACGACCGAGTAATCTTGATCGATACCGGCTTCCAGCAGCAGCCGTCCCATACCCGGGAAGAAGAAGATGACTTCGACGATAATAGCGCCGCCCATCAGATAGCCGACTTGCATGCCGATGATGGTCATTGGCGCCATCAACGAATTGCGCAGCGCATGCCGCAAGACGATCCAGCGTTCGCGCTGGCCCTTGGCGCGCGCCGTTCGAATATAGTCCTTGCTCAGCACATCAAGCATGCTGGCGCGGACCATGCGCGACAGAGCGGATGCCGGCGCCGCAGCGATTGATAGCGCCGGCAATATCAGCGATCGCAGCCAGGGACCAAAGCCTTTATCCGGCGAAACATAGCCGCCGGGCGGGAACCAGCCCAAGCCGACGGCGATAAAGGTGATGAAGAGCAAAGCCAGCCAGAAATTAGGCATCGAGATGCCCAGGAGGGAGAAGATGCGGCTCAGCATATCGCTTATGCTGTTTCGTTTGACGGCGGAGATGATGCCGGTGGGAAAGGCGATCAGCAGCACCATGACCATTGATACTGCCGTTAACTGCAATGTGATTGACAAGCTGTGGCCGATTAATGTGCTGACGTATTCCTTCGTTATCAGGGAAACGCCGAAATCAAGGCGGACAATCTGCCCGAGCCAGCGCATATAAAGCACATAAATTGGCTTATCAAGATCTAGCTGTTGGCGCAGCGTCTCGAGCTGTTCCGGCGTGGCGTAAATGCCCAGGCTGGACAGGGCCGGATCGCCCGGCGCGAACCAGAGGAGCACATAGATCAGGACGGTGACGCCGAAGAGAACCGGAAGCGAGAAAAGGAGGCGCCGCGCGATGAATCGAGCCATTTTTCAGTTCTTCATCAGCCTAGGTCTGGACAAGCCATTGTGGGCTGAGAATAGGACCGTTTTGCGCTTTGGAGCGAGATAAACCCCATCCCCCGGCCCCTTCCCCAGAAAGCTAGGGAAGGGGAGCTACGACGCTGTGGGACGCATAGTCTTTTGCGTGGGCGATTAGCCCTTGGCGATCTCAGATGCGTCGATGACATCGTCGATCGGTGGCGCGTATCCGGAAATGTCATCGCGCCAGGCGCCAAGATTATCGGGCCAGTACAAGACAAACTCGACCGCTTCGTCCACGACGGTCGCCTGCACCTGGTCATAACCGGCGTGGCGCTCGTCGGCGTCCGCGGTGGCGGCGGCGGCATTCATCGTCTGGTGCGTCTGCTCGAAGATATCGCCATTGTGCGGCCCCCAGCCGAAGAGCGTATCGCCGCGGCCGATGAAGGGTCCGTAAATCCAGCGCGTGTGGATATCGATGTCCGAGCCGAGGGCGCTGGTATTGCCCCAGGTGGTGTAGGTATCGAAGGTGCGGTCGAATACGAACTGATAACCAGCCTCGACCTCAATCAGGCGGATTTCGGTCTCAATGCCGACCGCTTCCACCATCGGTTTGATCAAGGTGACGGTATCAGCCAGGAATTTGAGCGAGCCCGCCATCAGCTCCAGCTTGATTCCCTCGGCGCCGGCCTCGCTGAGCAGCGCCCGCGCCATATCTGGATCGTAATTATATTTGTCGGCATCGGCGTTGTAATTGTCCATTGACGGCGGAATGCTGGAGCCGTTGCCGGGCAAGCCTTTGCCGCTCAATACGGTGTCGATGATGGCTTGGCGGTCGATGGCGTAGGAGAGCGCCTGGCGCACACGCGCGTCATCCAGCGGCGGTTTGGTGCAGTTGTAGGCGATGAAGGCGCGGCGGGTGCTTGGTCCGGCGCCGGCGACGATACCGGGAGCGCGCCCGAAGATATCGAAGCTTTCCGGCGGCACCTGTTCCATGACATCGGATGCGCTAGCGACCAGATTCGCCATGCGCACGCTGGCTTCCGGCACTTCGCGGTAGGTCAGGCTGTCCAAGAGCGGCAAGCCTTCGACAAAGTAGTCGGCATTGCGCGAGAGTTCGACCCGGTCTTGCGCGATCATGTTTTGGAAAACGAAGGGACCGGTCCCGACCGGTTCCAAATTGAAGCGATCCATGCCTTTTTCATTGAAGGTAGCTTCTGGCAGCACGGACATGACAAAGAGGCGCTCCGGCAGCAGCCCGAAGGGTTCGCCGAGGTGGATCGTGGCGCTGTAATCACCGGTCGCTTCGGCGCCGTCGATGGGCGTCAGGAAATTCGCGAAGAGAGAGGCGGTATCCGGATTCTGAATCAAATTCAGCGTGAATGCAAAGTCGGATGCTTTCATCTCGGCGCCATCGTGGAACATCACGCCCTGGCGGAAATCCAGCGTCCAGGTCAGGTCATCCACTTGTGTGGGCGGTCCTGCAAGCAGATCCGGCACTTTGTTGAAGACGGCGTTGTTGATCGTCAACTCGCCGATGGCGGTGGAAAGTACAGGATTGAGGCGGCCGAAACTGTTGGCGATATCGATGGTGGCGGAGGAGCCGCCCTGGGCAACGACAGAGGCCAGGGGACTGGCCGAATAGACCAGCGCGCCAGCGCCGGTCGTGAGCATGGTCTGCAAAAAGCGCCTGCGCGAAAGCGAGTTGCCAGCTAACATCCTGGAGGTATTGTGGATGTCCTTCTCTTGTTTGCGGTTCATTTTCTAGTTCTCCAATTCGGTTTATCTGAATAAGTTGGCGATACCTGCTAATTTATTGCGACATAGGCAAGTTCTCCCGCGTTATTGTCGTATCGCTAATACAGCGAAGTTCGTCGTCCCAAGCAACTACCCGGGTTGGCTCCGCGTTCGCTCGCTCCAGATATCTTCGACCGTTTCCAGCGTCAGCTGTATGTCGGCTTCGGTATGCGCGGCCGAAAGATACCACAGCCCGCGCGAGAGCAATCGAATGCCCCGGTCCAACATCGCGCCCACGAATTCGCTATTTCGAAGCCCATCAACTTCGACGCTGTCACGATAATCGACGATCGAATCGCGCTCGGTGAATGCCAGGTGAAAGGCAGGTCCCAATCCCTGGATCAGGACAGGGAGCGCGAAATCGGCTGCCAGCTTGCGCAAGCCGTTCATGAGCGTCTCGCCCAGCTGGTGGATGCGCTGGTAGTCGAGACGCTCCAATTCGCGGATGGTGGCGACGGCTGCCGCGGTCGCCATAACGTTGGCATTGTAGGTGCCGGAATGATTGACCTGTAAATTGGCGATGCGCTCCATTAGATGGCGTGTGCCCGCGAGGCAGGCGATGGGAAAGCCATTCGCCATCGCTTTGCCGAAAGTCGCCAGGTCCGGCGTGACGCCGAAGTAGGTTTGGGCGCCGCCCAGCGCCAGTCGAAAGCCGGTGATCACCTCGTCGAATATCAGGACGATGCCATATTGCGCGCAAAGTTCGCGGACCGCTTCGAGATACCCTGGTAGCGGCGGAACGCAGGCGTTGTTGCACATTACTGGCTCCATGATGAGGGCAGCTACTTCGCGACCATGATTCCGCAACGAAGCCCGCAGGATATCGGCATCGTTCCATGGCAGTACGATAAGGTTTTCAGTTGCGCTGGCCAGTTGTCCGCGCGAAGCAAGCAGGGGCTTTGGACGTTCGCGCGGTCCCGCCTGCTCCAAGGCTGGCGCATTGCTGACCAGCAACTCATCATACCAGCCATGATAATGTCCTTCGAACTTCACGATTTTGTCCCGTCCGGTGTGGGCGCGCGCTAGCCGTATCGCAGCGTGCGCCGCCTCCGAGCCGGAATTGCAAAAGCGCGCCAACTCCGCGCAAGGCACGACCCGCTGGATGCTTTCGGCAAGTTCGATTTCCAGTTCATGCTGCGCGCCATAAAGCTGGCCGTCGCGCATTGCCCGATTGACAAAATCGAGCACTGGAGCGGGACTGTGCCCAAGAAACATGGTACCCTGTGAGAGCGTGTAATCGAGGTAGACGTTCTCGTCGGCATCGACTATGCGAGCGCCTGCCGCGCTGCGGAAGTAAAGCGGAGGCTGGGCAAGCGCGCGAACGTTGCTGCTGACCCCGCCGGCGAGTGAAGCCTGCGCCTGCTGGAAAAGCTCGGTTGATCGTTGGTAGCGAGACATATTTTATCGACAACTTGCAACTCGAATAGTCGCAGGGACTATAACGCAAGTTTCTGCCGCGCGCGAATACGGGTTTTGCCAGGGCGGCGCTCGGTAGGAGGCGCTCACGCCATTCCGGACTAGCGCCCGGCGCGAGTCAATCCAGCGGGAAAACCGGGCGCTTCAGGTTTTGATAGGGGAAGCGCGACAGATTGGCGCTGCATAAGCCGGCGGTGTCCATCTCGATGGTCGCGGAAGCAATCGGCAAGTAGGCGGCGCGCCAGGCGACAGCCGATTTGACGACGATCATGCTTTGCGTTTCCGGGTTGATGCCGATGTGGCGCAGTTGGGCGAGATCAAGCGGCGGGGTCTTGCGCTCGGTCAGCAGGATATTCACGCCGCCAGCGCGGAGCCAGACGGACCGACCCATGTGAACGGTATCGCCATAAAACGAAGCGAAGTGATTATCGGGCAATTCGCACTCAAAGACGCCGTCGGATAAGGCGCGCACGACGCCGGTCACGGATACCGGCTTCCCGTGCCAGTCATCAACTTTGCCGCCTACTGCAAGCGTGAGTTCCGTCCCTAAGCCGGCGCGCCAGCAGAGAGCTACCGCTTCGGGATCAGCCAGTACGATTGTCCCTTCCTGGATGTTTTGCGCCAACATAGCGGCCAGGGCATCGGCGCCATCGCCAGTTGTGCCGCCGCCGATATTATCAGCCGAATCCACCAGGATGACCGGTCCGCCTGTGAAACGCTGCGCTTCCGCAACCGCTGCGGCAGGCTGGAGGAAAGTCGGCTGGGCGCTTTGCCGATGGCGATAAAGCAGATCGCTGAGTTCCTTCGCATAATTCTGCGCAAGCTGGGGCTGATTATCCGTGGTTGCGATAATGCTAGGTCCAGTGAAGGGCGTATCGGCGTAGGCAAAGCCAGCCATCACTGCGATGCTTATCACCTTGTCATCCGCCTTGATTTCGGCGGCGCGCGCATGCACTGACGAGAGGGGGGCTGCTTCGGTGCCGGTGCTTTGCGCGGGCAAGAGCAGGGCAGGGCGAGCGTAGGCGGAAGTCGGCTGAAGCTCGCGCCGCAGCAGGCGCGCCATGATCTCGGCCGCGTCAAGTCCGCGCGCATAGGCATCAATATGCGGGTTGGTGTCGTAAGCCAGCAGCACGTCCGCCAGCTCAACCAGGCGCGGGCTGATATTGCCGTGCATATCCAGCAGGACGACGATCGGCACGCCGTCGCCGACGATGGCGCGCGCCTGCGCCACAATATCGGCTTCGGCGTCCAGTTCTCCCTCGGCAACCATAGCGCCGTGCAAAGCCAGCAGCAAGCCATCAAGGGGCATGCGCTGCGCCAGTCGATTCCTTAGCTCGCTCAAGAGTTTGCGATAGGCTGCTTCGGTGACGACGCCGGCGGGCATGGCGGCGGCATACAGGGTTGGCAGCAGCTGCCAGTCGTATTCAAGCGCCCGGTCGATCATGCCGCCGATGCCGCTGCGGGCGCCCCGCATGGAAGAGAGCAGGTCGTCGCCGAAATGCAGCGATTGGGCGGCGAAATCGGCCAGCGTTGTCCCTTTTTCCATAAAGGTATGGGTCTCGTGGAGGATGCCGCCGATGGCGACGCGCGTAAGCGATGACGTGGTGGCGCTTGACATGATACCGCGAAGCTCAGCTCTCAATTGTCAGATTGATAAAGCTGCGTGATATGGGCGATGCCGTCGCCCGCCTGAACCGGCGGGAGGCCGCGCAGCATGATGAGCGCTCCGTCTTGATCGGCTTTGACCGGCGCCAACTCTAAGCCAGTTGGATCCAAGATTGCGCCGAGGCGCTGGCTCTTCGTGACGCGCTCGAGCAATGAAACTTCGCGCTGGAAAAACCCGTCGATGGGCGCGTCAATGACCGTATCCAAGTTCCCATCGCCAACTAGATGATGCGTCAGTCGGCGCTGGCGTAACGATCCACTGATCATGCCGAGATGTTTCATGACATTGATGACGCCATCGCGAAAGCATTCGACGACATCAGGAGCGCAGCCGGCGCCGCCGGGGGCTTCCGTATACAGTGAGGGGATGCCCATCGATGTCGCGGCGGAGATGCTGCGCCCTGGCGGCAGCGGCAAGGGATGCCCCCACATGATCGGCGCGCCAAAAGCGGCGGCCGCCGCTTGCGAGGCTCGCCCCAGTTCGCCGCTGTCGTGCAGGTAACCGATCAGGGTCGGTATTTCATAGGCGATGCCGCCCGTATGCAAGTCAATGAGAAAGTCGGCGTGGGACAGCAGTTTCCGAGTCAGCCAGAAGGCAATCTGTCTTGTGATGGTAGCATCTGCATCGCCAGGAAAGACGCGCGCCAGATTTAGACCGTCGATCGGGCTACTGCGCTGCAAAGCTTCGTAGGCGGGCATGTTGCAGATCGGCGCCATGAGCAGTCGGCCGCGCAGGTCTTCCGGATTGATTGCGCGGAAAATCTGTGGGATCGCGGCGATGCCTTCGTATTCATCGCCATGCACGCCAGCCAAGACCAGGAGCGTCGGTCCCTCTTCGGCGCCGATGACGGTCAGCAGGGGCAGCCGCCAGTTTCCGCCGTCGGCTCGCGGCGCGATATCCAGCCAGACGGACTGCTTTTCGGCGGGCGGCAGTTGGTCAATTTCAAAGTCGCGAATGTGCATTAGACGCCTCAATAGCTCAGGAATCCGCCATCTACCAGCCAGGTGGCGCCGGTTACAAAGCTGGCTTCATCACTGGCGAGGAAGGCGACGACATCGCCAATCTCGTCCACCGTGCCGCGGCGACCCAAAGGAGTATGGCGGAAGAAGCGCCCAGTCCCGCCGGATTCCGTAACCTCGTCGACGATGTCGGCGTTTGCTTCGGTGAAGATGTCGCCCGGCGCGACAAGATTAACGCGGATGCCGTGCGGCGCCAGTTCGATGGCTGCGCCCTTGCACAAGCCATCCAGCCCGGCTTTGGCGGCGCAGTAAGGCGTCGCGTTTTCTTGGGCGGCATATTGCGCCACCGATGAGATAGTGATGATGCTGCCGCCAGCGCCTTGCCTGACCATTTGCAAGGCGGCTTCCTGGGTACAGATGAAGGCGCCGCCCAGATTGACCTCGATCAGCTTTCGCCAGTGTTCATCGGTCTCTTCGAGGAAGGGCCGCACCTCGGCCGAAGTCCCGGTCAGCGCGGCGTTGTTGACCATTACATCGAGACGACCAAAGGCGGAAACGGTTTGCGCGACCATTTCTTCCACCAGAGCGCGTTCGGTAATATCACAGCCGATCGCAAGCGCCGAGTGGCCTGCGCGTTTCAATTCAGCGACCCGGTCGGCGGCGATTTTGATGTCGGCTGGGCGCTGAGCCAACGCCACCACGGCGCCTTCGCGGACGCAGCTCTGTGTGATGCCCCAGCCAATGCCGGTGCCGCCGCCGGTGATAATAACCGCTTTGCCTTGCAGTCGCCCGCTCATCGCTTCTTGTCCTTGGCAATCATCCTGCGCATTCTTAGGCAGGATACCAGGCTGATGGAATCAGCGCGGATTGACATGAAGAATCTCGTCCGCTTCTATCATGGGCAGCGGCTTGTCATCGGTCATTCTCTGAATCGCTGCGCTGTCCTTAAATCCGATGCCGGTCAAAATGCCGACGATTTTTTCATCGCCGCGCAGGCGTCCGCTCTGTCGATCGGCTTTGATTGCCGCCCAGACGACGGCGGCGGCCGGTTCAACGAATAAGCCTTCGCGGCTGGCCAATTCCGATTGCGCTCGGTAGGCAGCTTCGTCGGGGATCGAAAGCGCCCAGCCATCCGACTCGCGCAAATCCTGGATCACCAGGTCGCCGTCCGGCGGCGATGTCAGAATAATGCCGGAAAGGGCGCTCTTGCAATCGTCCAATGGCTCAATGGGCCTGCCTGCCGCCCAGGCTTGCGTGATGGGGTCGCATCCCAGTGGCTGCACCGCGACCATACGCGGGAGACGGTCGATATATCCAGCCTTGCGCCACTCTTTGAAGCCTTTCCAGATCGCGCTCAACAAGCCGCCGCCGCCGACAGGCACATAGACGACATCGGGCGCTTGGTCATACAGCTGCTCGCAGATTTCGTAGGCGATCGTTTTGGCGCCTTCCATCGCATGGGGACTGTTGCTGCGCGCGGTGATTAGCATGAGCCAATCGTTGGCGGCGCAGAGGGCGGCGATGTTGGCCCAGGTCGCTTTTTCGGCGGCGGGGTCGTAACCCAATCGCTTGACCGACATCACTTGGGGACCATAGGACAAAATCTGCGCGATTTTCGCTCGGGGCGCCCGCTCCAGGGTGAAGAGATAGCCGTCGACGGCAGCGCGCGCGCCGTAGGCGGCCAGGGAGGCGCCGGCATTGCCCGATGAGGTGGCCGCCCATGCTCGCCGTCCCAGTTGCCGCAGGTAGCTGATGCCGACCGATGCAATGCGGTCCTTGTAAGAGCCGGTCGGGTTCAGTCCTTCGTTCTTGAAATAGAGCTGTGGCAGGCTGATATCGGGACCCAGTTGCGATGATGGCATCAACGGCGTGTCGCCTTCTCCCAAGCTGACAATATGTTTTTCGTCGGTCAAGGGCAGGCGAGCGGCGTAGCGCCAGATGCCGGGCAGCTGCGGCTGAAGCGGGATTTCAGCTGAATGGTAACGGACGTCCAGGACACCGCCGTCGTGCGGGCAGTTCGCCGCAGTCATGTCGCCGCAGGTTCGTCCACAGTCCATGCAAACAAGATGAAACATAGGCGCCAGCGCCTTCCGATACGATGCAATCTGAATTGTAAATCCCGAGAACGCTATCCGCTACTTGTTGCCAGCGGCGCGCCAAGACCCAGTTCTTTGTGATCGGACGTCTTCCCGTTTGGCGCGATACGCATGATTTCCTGGTCCTACGGCGGCGACTTCATCAATCAGGAGACCGGCGATGCCGCTTTTGACACTGAACCAGTGCAGCGAGCGATGGGCTTTGTGAATACGCTGGTGGTCGAGGACCAGTCCGCGCCCGTGCCCAGCACCGAGGGCGTGACCAACTATCGCATCGGTATGAATATGTGGGGTCCCTGGACATCCTGGTACATTATGCGCGATGTCGAGTTTGACTGGGATGTCGTACCGATTCCGATGGGCACAGAAGAAGTTGTGCTGGCTTGGGGCAGCACCCTGGCCGCCTTCAAGAGCTCCGAGCATCAGGACGAAGTTCGCCAGTTCATGGAATTCTTCCTTTCGCCCGATACGCAATACCAGCGCTCCGTTGACTGGGCTTGGTTCCCGCCGGGGGCGGCTGCGACCGAAATAGAAGGCTTCATGGAAGTTGATGTGCTAGCGATGACCGCGGACCAAAAGCAATTCGTAATTGACTCAGTCGCCAATGGCCGCGCGCCCTTCGTGCATCGCGAAGAAGCCCGCCTGCAAAACATCTATGATCAGGAACTCAGCCTGGTGTTTGCCGGCGAGAAGACGATGGATGATGCGCTGGCCGCCATTCAGGATGGCTGGCAAGACATCCTCATGGGCTAAGGCGATAGACAAGTTTCGGGCGGCGGGCTCTTGCGGCTCGCTGCCCGCCTTCTGCCATGTTTCCTTTAGGTAGGTACAAGTTTTGACCTCAGATCTCAATCTGCTGCCGCAGCCGCAACAGGTGACGATCGGCAGCGGCGTGTTCAGCTTGGCGCCGGGTGAACGAATCGCGCTGGACTCACGCCACGCTGCCGATCTGCTTTTCGCCGCCAAACAACTCAAATCGTCGCTGGAAGCTGTAACCAATCATCGGTGGTCGATTGGTGGCGGCGCCTCCGGACCAGTGACGCTCACCTTGGATTCGGACCTTGCGAAGGCTGAAGCCTATCGGATGACCATATCGGGTGAAGGCATCGTCATTGCCGGGCGCGATCTGGCCGGCGTTTTCTATGGCGTCCAGACATTGCGGCAGCTGCTGCAAACTCGCGGGGCGACTCTCCCCCAAATGGTCATTGACGATTGGCCCGACTTCCCGGCGCGCGGCGTAATGCATGATATCAGCCGCGGCAAGGCGCCCACCATGGACACCCTCTATGATTTGATTGATCGGCTGGCGAGTTGGAAGGTCAATCAGTTTCAGCTTTACATGGAGCACACATTTGCTTACGAGGAGCATCGGCAGGTATGGCAGCACGCGTCGCCTTTGACAGCGGAAGAGATACTCGCGCTTGATGCCTATTGCCGCGAGAGGCACATCGACCTCGTGCCGAACCAGAACAGTTTTGGTCACATGGAACGCTGGTTTGAGCATCTTCAGTACCGTCATCTGGCCGAAGTCGACGGCGAATTCACCGCGCCCTGGGGCCTGCCGCATCTGCCATCTACGCTGTCTCCCGCAGTACCAGAAACGCTAACGTTTATAGAGAGCCTCTATGTGTATGGTCTTGGATTATAATGGTACTGTTTCCAATGAGCAAAAGGACGAATTATGGGACAGATACTTCACCCTCGCGCCACAACGACAGAGGCAACCCGCCGAGCTATACAGAATAGTCAAGAGAGCATAAGGAAGCTGG
>JAJECX010000006.1 GCA_022821805.1 Anaerolineae bacterium | reverse complement strand
ATTGCGTTGGCATTGACTATTTTTCCCGTAACTTTGGTGATCTGTAGGGGCGATTCGGTGAATCGCCCGAAATTTACAGACCTTTTTCAACGAGCGCCTCACGAAAAGCCTCTGGATTTTCGCAATTTTCGTGGCGAACGGCGCATTATGATTTTGATGCGATTGCCCTGTCGCTTAAATGTGATTCCTTGCGCCTGCGAAAATCGGCTGTATAGTAAGGTTAGTGACGAATAAACTTACGCCGTACTGCTTGGATTGCCGATGTCCAGAGCCGACGCTGTCCGTCGCTATTACGCGACCGAGCGAAACCTGCGCATTCACGAAGATACGCACGCCAAATACTCCGTGCCGAATATCAACTTCGTGCGCTGGACGCTAGGCGCCATTGATTGGACCGGCGATGAAATCGTCCTTGATATCGGCCCCGGCCGCGGCAGCCACTATGCCTGCTTGCTGCAAGAGCAGCCCACTATCACCTATTATGCCCTCGATCTGTCGCCGAACTTGCTGCTGAACCATCCCTGCGCCAGCGATCATCTGGCGCTCGGCGATGCGATGCGCCTCCCCTACAGCGATGACAGCTTCGATGTCGTGATGGCGAATCACGTACTCTACCACTTGGCCGACATTGAAGCGGGACTCGCCGAGATCAAACGCGTGCTCAAGCCCGCTGGCCGCGTGCTCGCGGCGACCGACAGCCAGCAAAACCTCATCCAATTGCAGATGCTTATTCACCGCGCCAATGTCTTTCTCAGCGATAATGGAACAAAAGTGAACCCGCCGGCGCTGCCCTGTGAAGCCTTCGCCCTGGAAAACGGCACACGGATCCTGGCGCGCCATTTCTACGCCGTCGTACGGCACGACCTGCCTTGCCAACTCGTCTTCGACGATATCGAGCCAGCGCTGCAATACCTCGATAGCATGCGCGATCTGCGGCAGGATAGCCTGCCCGATGACGTCAGTTGGGACGATATGATGATATATATGCGCCAGTTTATGACCCAATTGATGGGCGCAAGCGGCAAGCTGGAAATTGACCTCGTCACCGGCGCCCTGGTCGCCAGCGATTGCGGCGGCTTCATCCACGACTTTATCACGCGCGATCAAGCCGTCCCCGAATAGTGGCGCAATCTCTCCACCCTTGATAAGCTCCAAGCCATGTCCGTTCTCTCTTTCGGCGAGCTCCTGATCGATTTTGTCGCGCTGGAAATGGGCGTGACCGTCGGCGATGCCTCCGGCTTCATCAAGGCGCCCGGTGGCGCGCCCGCCAATGTCGCCGCCGCGGTCGCCCGCCTCGGTTATCCCAGCGCCTTCATGGGGCAGGTGGGCGATGACCCCTTCGGCCGTCATCTCGCTGATGTGCTGGCGGCGGAGAATGTCGATATCAGCGGCATCACCTATTCGAGCGAGGCGCGCACCGCCCTGGCTTTTGTCTCCAATACCGCCGATGGCGACCGCAGCTTCATGTTCTACCGCCACCCATCGGCCGATATGCTGATGCGTCCCGCCGATGTCGATACCGCTGTCATCGATACATACGACGTCTTCCATCACGGCAGCATCACCTTTATCCGCGAGCCAGCCGCCTCCGCCTTGCGCCTGGCGCTGGAACACGCGAGCGCCGCCGGCAAATTCATCTCCTACGATCCCAACCTGCGCCTGCCGCTCTGGGACAGCGCCGATGCCGCCAAAGCCGGCATGCTCGCCGGCCTCGATTCCGCCAACCTGCTAAAAATCAGCGACGAGGAGCTGACCTTCTTGACCGGCGGCGATGATGTCGAGCCGCTCTGGCGCGAGCGCATGCAGATGATCTGCGTCACCTACGGCGCGAAAGGCGCGGTCGCCCACTTGAAGGATGGGGCGACGATCGAGCGCAGCGGCTATTCGGTCAAAGCGACCGATACCACCGGCGCCGGCGACGCCTTCGTCGCCGCCATGCTCATCGGCGTCTTGCAATACCAAGCCGACTGGCGCGCGCGCCTGCCGCAGATTCTTGATTTCGCCAATGCCGTCGGCGCCATAACCTGCCTCGGCAAGGGCGCCATTCCCTCCCTGCCCACCATGGCGCAAGCCCGCGCCTTTCAAGCGGATTGCTCGAACTCGTAGGGGCGACCCTTGGGTCGCCCGCCCACAAATCCCAACCCGTAGGGGCGAGCCTTGGCTCGCCCGCCGCGCACGACAGTTGAAACCTCAATTTGCACTTCTCGGTGAACTCATCAAAACTCGCTGTCCTCGGTGGTGAAAAAAAGAAAAGGAGCTCCCATGACAAAACCAAACATCATCCTCATTCTCGCCGATGACCTCGGCTATTCCGATATCGGCTGCTTCGGCGCCGAAATCGCCACGCCAAACCTCGACCGCCTCGCCGCCAATGGCGCCCGCTTCTCCCAGATGTACAGCTTCGCCCGCTGCTGCCCCTCGCGCGCCGCTCTGCTGACCGGCTTGCATCCGCATCAAGCCGGCGTGGGCCACATGGTGTTTAGCCACGGCACGCGCGCCTATCAGGGTTACCTGCGCGATGACGCCGTGACCATCGCCGAAGTGCTGAAAGGCGCCGGTTATCGTACGCTGATGTCGGGCAAATGGCATACCGGCGGTCAAATGCTGGCGCAAGAGCCGGAGACCTGGCAGCCAGGCGCGGAAGGCTTTCCCACGCCGCAGCAGCGCGGATTCGACCGCTTCTATGGCACCCTCGTCGGCGCCGGCAGCTTCTTCTATCCTCATGCCTTGACCGAAAACGGCGAATTTGTGACCGACTATCCCGACGATTTCTATTACACCGATGCCATCAGCGACAAGGCGATCGACATGATCGATGAGGCGCATGACGACGGCGCGCCCTTCTTTCTCCACCTCGCCTACACCGCGCCCCATTGGCCCCTGCACGCCTGGCCCCAAGACATCGCCAAATACCAAGGCAAGTACCGCGGCGGCTGGGATACCTTGCGCCAGCATCGCCATGAAGAGCTCAACAGCCTCGGCCTCCTTGATCCCGTCTGGCAGATCTCCCCGCGTGATGACGACTCCCACCCCTGGGAGAACGAAGCCAACACCGAATGGGAAGACCTGCGCATGGCGACCTACGCCGCCATGATCGACCGGATGGACCAAGGCATCGGGCGCGTGCTGGCGAAACTCGACAGCCTGTCAATTACCGACGATACCCTGATCATCTTCCTTTCCGATAACGGCGGCTGCGCCGAATACATGGCTGAGGACGGCTGGCGCGATCACCGCTCCTACGTGCCGACCCTGCCCGATGGCTCGCGCGTGCGCATCGGCAACCGCGTCGACATGAGTCCGGGACCAGCCGATACCTTTATGAGCTACGATCTGCCCTGGGCGAACGCCTCCAATTCACCTTTCCGCCTCTACAAACATTGGGTGCACGAGGGCGGCATCTCCTCGCCCTGCATCGTGCATTATCCCAACCTGATTGAAGCCGACACGATCTGCCACAGTCCCGTTCAGTTCATTGACGTCATGCCCACTTTCGCCGAGCTGGCGGGCGCCGTCTATCCCAGCCAATTCAATGGAAACGCCATCCAGCCGGTCGAAGGCGAGAGCTTCCTGCCCGCGCTGCAGGGCGCCGACTGGCAGCGGCAGAATCCGCTCTATTGGGAACATGAGGGCAATCGCGCCGTCCGCATCGACGAGTGGAAACTGGTCAGCAAACACCCGGGCGATTGGGAACTCTACAATCTGATCGAAGACCGCACCGAACTTAACGACCTGAGAGCTGGCGAGCGCGGCCGGGTCGCCGCAATGAGCGGCATGTACGGTGCCTGGGCGACCCGCTGCGAAGTGCGCGACTGGCCCCTAACCTAATCTCGCCCGCTCGATTCACTGCTGTAGGGGCGACACTTGTGTCGCCCTCAATAACCTCAAAACTGTACGGGCGACCGGCGGTCAGTGTCCACGCGACCTATTAGGTCGCCCTCCTCTCTGCTGTAGGGCTGCGTAGGAGGTCGGTGTCTACCCGCCCCTTGGCTCGCCCACAATTGCATTACTCTGCGACCTCTGTGTTTCCTCGTTTTTCTCTGTGGTTAAAAAATCCTCGGTGTCCTCAATCAAACTCGGTGACCTCGGTGGTAAAAATATCCTCTGTGTTCGCTGTGTTGCCTCTGTTCGTCTGTGGTGAAAATACCTACGCCTGCATCCGCCCGTGCCGCGCGATCGTCAACTCGCGCATCCGCGCAAACACATCCACGCCGATCTGCTCATAAACATGCAGCAGATCGATCAGTACCCAATTCTCGCGTATCAGCCCCTTCTCGCAGCGCCAGAAATCCAGGCTGCGCATCGTAATCTCCTGCTTCGCCGGCGCGATGCCCAGCCAGCCATCGCCCGTGATCGTCATGCTCATCCCGGGCCAACCGGTGAACGCGACATAATCGCCATCGCCGAAAAAGATGCCCTTGTCCTTGAAGACACTGCGATCGGGCATCGCCTTCAGAAACGGAATCTGATGCCAATTGCGGAAGCCCGATATCCGCCGCATCGAACCGATGCCCGCCGGTCCATACCACATCATCTGCCGATGCCAACGCCGATCAATTTCCATCGCCGCCAAGCCCTCGGGCGAGCGCTCCAGCGCCACCAGCATCGCCGTCACCAGGTCCAGGCTCGCCTGCGATTTCGCCTCATCATAAGCCGCCGTCACAATCCCGTCTTCTGTCGCTGGTCCCGGTACCACCCATTCCACCGCCAGGCTCGGTGTCATTGGCCAGGCGCCCGCCTGCATCATCACCTGCGGGATGTCCCAGAGCGCTTGCATCTCGACAATCATGCCATCTTCCAGCCGGAAGAACTCGTGATAGCGCATCGTCATCAAATGCCGCGTCGGCGGGATATCCAGCCAAGGACGCTCGAAGACACCCATATAATGCCCGCCGCAGCCGACCCAGTCGCCTCCATTGGACGCGCCCGCCATCACGATGAAATCGCGCCGCTCCAAATCGGGCACGGCCTGTAGCAAGGGCGCGTACGCGTCTTCGTAAAGCCCGCCGGCGCCATCCAGCGTTTCCAGCGGATTCGCCAGCTGCACCAAACAATCCGCCGCGAATATCTCCTCCAGTTGCCCGCGCAGCGCACCCGCATCAACATCATACAGCGCCGCCCGCAGCGCCCCAATCCGCGCCTTGTTCCGGTTATGTATCGATTCCGCCATCTCGACATTGACCCCGCTTCGGCTCTCTGTGCCCTCGATTTCCTCGGTGTACTCGATGGTGAAAAAATACTGCCTTGTCGCTTCTAGCTGCTCGCCACCAACCACTCGCTCGCGCTGATCGCCCCCCGCTGCCGATACTGATGCCGCATCCGCCCAAACACATCAACGCCCATCTGCAGCAGCAAATGCGGCACATCAATCGGTATCCAGTTCTCCACGATTGTCTCGTCATCGCAGCGGTAAAAGTCCATCACCCGCATCTTGACGCGCTTGCCCGTTGGCGGCACACCGAAAAGCTCCCCGCCCCCATGCGTCGCCCGCAGATAGCCCCAGCCGCCCGTCACCGCATAATAACCATCGCCGATGCGGATGAAATGCCCCTGCGCCGAGCCGCCCCGATCGGGGAAAGCCACCAAAAACGGAATCTGATGATAATCTTCGTAACCCTTCAGCCCGCGCGTCGTGCCAATGCCGGCCGGACCATACCACATGAAGTCCTTGTGCCAGTGCTTCGCCTGCTCCATCTCATCCAGCACAGCGCGCGTCGGCGGCGCCCCGCTGTAATAACCCAGCGCCGCGTGCATCTTCAAGATCGTCTCGATCGTATGCCGCGAGCGCGCTTCATCCTGCGGCCTCAGTATCACGCCATCCAGCGTGCGCGGCGGCATCCAGCGCATCTCCGCGCCCAGGCTCGGCGCCAAGGGCCAATACCCCGCTTGCCGCATCAAATCCAGGAAGTCGAGAAATATATAGCTGCTGACGATTTTGCCGTCCCGCAGCTCATGCCCCTCGCAAAAGCGCAGGCAGACCACGCCTCGCGTCGCCGGGATGCCCAGCAAATCTTCCGCGAAACTGCCCATGTAATCGCCCATGCAGGCGATCCAATTGCCAGCGCGATAGCGCCCGCCCGCCACGAAATGCTCACGTCGCTCCATATCCGGCAGCGCCCGCCGCAGCGGATACCACAATTGCACCAGCCCGGCTTCAATCCCGCGCAGCTCGTTGATCGGATGCGTCGCGTGCAGCGCCACATCTTCGGCGAAACCATCGCGCGCCACGTCGGGCAGCTGCGTCAGCGGCGCCTCAGCCAGCGCCCCCATAATCGCCATCACCCGCCGCTTGTTGGCGATATTCTCCCCCTGATCAACCGGACTATATTGAAAAGACGCCGTGAAATACTTGTCCTGCGCAGCTGTCATGTGCTCTCTGCCATCATGCCGATGAAGCGAAATCTGTAAGGCTTGTCCGCTACTATGATTCCAACTTAAATGAAACGCATATACAATGTATTACAAACTCAATTGGGATCATCTTCGTACCAATTTGAGCGAAAATCGTCCAAAATCCTGTCGTTCGGCATGCAAATCGAAACTTTTATGTTGTTGGCTCGGTCTTTTGCATCAATTGTGCCAAATTAGACCTTCAGTAGCGGACAAGCCTTGTAGGGGCGACCTACCAGGTCGCTCGCCCGATCGCTTGCATACCCACACATTGCGCTAGTGGCTCCCCTCCACTTTACCTTCGGCAGGGGGCGGCGGTTGCTGGGTAAAATCACGCAACAATCTGCTTCAGCAAAACAAATTCGTCAAATACCGTCCACTCGCCGGTGATCAACCCGTCTTGAATCAGATGGTGGCTGAAACCCATCAGCCTTATCGGATTGCCCGTCGGTTCCCCATACAGGCCATAGCCGGTGTGCGTACCCTGCATCTGCCAGCGCGTCGCCACGCGGTAACCCGCCTGTTCATCACCCACATGACAGAAATGATCAAGGTGAATCGACAAATCCGGGAAGGGCGAAAGCAGCGACAGCGCATAGGTCTGAAAGTCGCCAATGCCCTTGAACGAACGCCCCGAAGGTCCTTCAAAGACGAAATTCTCGTGATAATAGTCGCGCGCTTTATTGAGCAGCTTCCAATTCCAGATCTCGTGCATCATCCGCCCGATGTAGTCTTCCGGATCAAAGCCCTCGGATTGCGCCTCGGGCCAAGGTTCCGGCGGCATTTGCCCGACCCGATGGTCGACATCGCCAGCGATGCCAAACTGCATATCGCTGTCCTTCTCCTTCGCCACCATCTCTTTCGCCGTCTTCAGCGGATCCAGCCCCAACTGCATCACCAGCAATAGCTCATCGCGCGAAATCCATTCCTCCACCATCATATCGCGCACGCAGACACAATCGGCGATGGCGCGATAACTGACGCGCTTGCCCGTCGGCGGACCATAAGGCGACCAGCCTCGATTGGTTCCCTCATGCCGCAGCCGATGAGACGTATAAAAGCCATCGACATTATTGCCGGTCCAGATCACTTCTTCGCCAAACAGCCGCCGATCAGGAAACGACGCCTGCGATTCAAGCGTCGCCGCGATCACCGACTCGCGCCCGTACTTCAATCCGCTCGCCGTATGCATCAGCACCGTATTGGCGTAATAATCGTATAACTTGCCGATGCCATGCTCTTCCCAAATCTCATGCGTGACGCCGATGATATAATCGACGATATTCTTGTAACGTGGGTTGTAGCCCTCCATCGGCTGTGTCAACTCGCTATCAGCCTCATCCATAAACTGTATGTCAACCAACTTTGGCAAGGTGATACGCGACTGCGCGTCATCGGGCTTAGACCTTGTAACTTTCAGTTCTTTGTTCTCTCGCTTGTCATTCGCCATTGTTTCGCCTCGGTCAATCTCAGATATCACAGCCATTCTTCGTCCAGCGGCGATCCACTCGCCGTCCACCATTTCGCAAGCCTGCACAGCCTAACACGCGCGCGCCTAATTTACAAACCGCTCGGTGACAGGCAGCGATAAATCAGACGAAGATGAGCCAACGAATACTCGTCGCCAAGCCCAATCCGCCATGTGACTCGTTCGCACAATCCCCTCTATGCCTACGGGCGATGCAATACAACGCGCGTCAGGGTGATTCAATGGATGTGCGTCCGGGCGAGCCGGTGGCTCGCCCCTGTTTACGTTGCGAGCGTTCCTCCAACACTGACCGTCTAGTATACTCTCTTTACTAGGTGTCCAGTTTTGCGAGACCACTACACCCCATCCCCCGGCCCCTTCCCCAGCGAGCTAGGGAAGAGGAGTTTAACGCAGCGGGACGCAAGGTATTTTGCGTGGGCGGCGGCATTGTCGCGCGGGGGTCTACAAATCATATTGGCGGACGGGCGATGCAATGCCGCGCGCAGACACAGCGGGTCGGTCGCCCGGAAATCCACGTATACGACATCGGGCGATTCACAGAACCGCCCCTGGAATGCGCCTGCATTAGCCGCTTGGCGCTATTGCAGCTACGTCTCTGCTTGAACAATCTGCTACAATTTCGTCAACGCGCGCGGGCAGCCAGCCCGCTTTTCATTCGTACGAAAGCGCGAGAAAAGCCAATGAGATCATTTCAGACGGTCGAGGAAGCCTGGCTCGAATTGCAAAATGGCGCCGATGCCGAGACGCGCGCGGATGCCATCGTCTACCTGGGCGAAAATCGTTATGCGCCCGCCGTTTCGCAATTGAAGGAGTTGGTGCGCCAGTCCGACCCCGGCACGCGCTACCTGGCGGCAAAGGCGCTGGGCCAGATCGGCGATGAAGCGGAGGCGGCGCTGCCGACGCTGCTTGAGGCGCTGCGCGACAACGACATATTTCTGCGCGCGGGCATCACTGGCGCCTTGATCAAGATCGGTCCGCCGGCTGTACCCGGCTTGACGAAGGCGCTGTTTGATCCCAGCAGCGCTGTGAAACGGGCGGCTTGCAAGGCGCTTGGCAAGATTGGCAGCGAACGCGCGGTGCCGGCGCTGAAGTTCTCACTGCGCGATGGCAACGAAGGCGTGCGCCGATTCGCGCGTCAAGCGCTTGAGCGCATCGACAGCCCGGCGGCGCGCGATGCGCTCAAGGGCAGCTGAGGCGGCGGGCGACCCAAGGGCTCGCCCCTACATGATTCTACGCTCAGGCGGGCGGCCTATCGGGTCGCCTTTATGGCTTTTGCCGCGCATGATAACGAAGCCTTTGTTAAGCGGCTATTATTCGGAGATGGGCTTTCTTTAAGGTTTGACGGCGAGCGCCGCTCTGCGCTTTGGCTAGATTTCGCTGCTGTGTTACTATCCGTTAATATCACTAATCTCTGATATCGGGGGTAGACGATGCATTCCGCGCCGTTGACCATCGGAATAGAAGAAGAATATCAGCTTATTGATCCGGCGACCGGCGAGTTGGCGGCGGTTGTGCAGCAGTTGCTGCATGACGACAGCATCCGGCAAATCGGCGACCAGGTCAAACCCGAGTTTCTCCAATCGCAAATCGAGATCGGCAGCGCCGTTTGCCAAAATGTGCAAGAAGCGCGGGCGGAATTGGTGCGTTTGCGGCGCGAGGTGAACAGCGTGGCCGAGCGTCATGGCTACGGCATCATGGCGGCGAGCACCCATCCCTTCGCCAAATGGGAGGAGCAGGAAGCCAATCCCGGCGAGCGTTATCAAGATCTCAAAGAATACATGCAAGAGGTAGCGCGGCAGATGCTGATTTTCGGCATGCATGTGCATGTCGGTTTCGGCAAATCGCGGCGGCAGCTCGACTTGCTGATCGATATTCAAAACCAACTGCGCTATTTTCTGCCGCACCTGCTGACCTTTTCCACCAGTTCACCATTTTGGCACGGGCATCCGACCGGGCTGAAGAGTTACCGCAGCATCATCTTTGAAAACCTCCCCCGCACCGGCACCGCGCCGATCTTTTCTTCCTTCAGCGAATTTGAGCGGCTCATCGAGACCTTTGGGCAAGTGGGCACCCTTGGCAAGGGGCGGGGCGATGGCAAAGCCGATTACACCAAGATCTGGTGGGACAGCCGGCCCCATGAAGATTTTGGCACGCTCGAGATCCGCATCTGCGATATCTGCACTACGGTTGATGAGGCGGTCGCTATCGCCGCCTTGGTGCAAGCCCTCGTCGCCAAGCTGATCAAGCTGCGCAATCAAAATCTGAGCTGGCGGATTTATCCCAACGAATTGATCGCCGAGAACAAATGGCGGGCGGTGCGCTGGGGGCTCGATGGCCAATTGATCGATTACGGCAAACGCGAAGCGGTTTCGATGCGCGACCTGGCGTATGAGCTGCTGGAGGTCGTTGATGATGTCGTCGATGAGCTCGGCTCACGAGACGAGGTCAATTACGTTCACACGATCCTGGAAAAGGGCGCCAGCTCCGATCGGCAGTTGGCGGTTTATAACGACCGCATTGCCAATGGCGCTAGCCAGAGCGAGGCGACCAAAGCGGTGGTGGATCACCTGCGCGCGGAGACGCTGCAGGGCGTGGTGGATTAAGGACACATGACATACGAACTTCAAGACTTCAAAGTTCCTCTTCAATCTCTGGACTATGCTGCGTGCTCGCTCTTTGTAACTACCTCTGTCGAAAAGATCATCAGCGAAGCGATTGAACTCGGGAATAACAAAATCATCATTAATACCAATTTGAAGCTTGGGCTTCCAATGGAGAATATAAACAAGATTGCCGGCCCGTTTATCGAGGCCTGGGCTGTTGAAACATTTCACGCCATCCTTGAGGACTCCAACAATCGGTTTTCTTTGATCAACGTCGAAGCAGTACAGCGTTTGCACATGGCTGACGTCATCCTTCAATTCAAGAAGGAACGAAAGGTTGAGAGCGGAGTAACAGCCGAAATAGACGTTAAAGCGACAGCGGAAGACATAGTTTCGAGTGGAAAGGGCCCGAACATCACATCGTTTGCTCGGATTCGCACCGCCTATGTTAACGATCCTGATTATATCTTCATCATTTTGTCTCTCAAACATCGAGTGTACTCGTCACGCAACCAAATCACAGGACTCATGGATGGCACTATGGAAGTCGTCGCATACAATGCTTATGATCTAAAATTCATAAGCTGGAACGACATCAACTACAATCCCGCCTTAGGTACCGGGCAGATACAGATTCGTGACATTCACTATGTCGAGCTTGAGGAGCGAACCACGTGGGAGTTCTGTCAATTGCTTGATCGCAAATATTTACAATCCTCGCGCCGATCATTTGAAGATTGGCTGGCACTCGCGAATAGAAACCAATGGATAAAGTCTGATGATTGAGCAACGGTTGATACAGGGGGACGCGCTTCTGGAGCTTCCCAACCTAGCATCGGAATCATTTGACCTCATTATCGCTGATCCGCCGTATAATCTTGGAAAAGATTATGGGAACAATCGCGACATGAAGGGTTTTGACGAATACATGGACTTTTCGCGGAATTGGCTCAGAGAGGCGCATCGATTACTTAAGCCCCGTGGGACCATATACGTATTCATGGGTTTCCGATTCATTGCTTACCTTTTTCGTATTTTGGAACGTGAACTGGGAATGTTTTTCAACAGTTGGATTGTGTGGCACTATACACAAGGAATAGGCAGAACGAAGGGCTTTTCACCAAGACATGACGATATTTTAATGTTCACAAAGTCCAGAGAATACGACTTTAACTTAGATGATGTTCGAGTTCCACAGAAGTATTATAGGAAGCGCAACAATATGCGCGGAGCCAATCCCGGAGATGTGTGGGAGTTTTCTCATGTCCACTATTGCAACGAGAACCGGCAGAATCACCCTACACAGAAGCCTGAAGGACTAATAGAGCGAATGGTGCTGGCGTCGAGCGATATCGAAGGAACTATTCTTGACCCATTTTCTGGCAGCGGAACTACTCTTCGCGTATGTCAACAACTCAAGCGATGTTGTACAGGTATAGAATTGAATCCCATTTACGTCAAAATGTCACATGAACGACTGAGTTGTGAGTTTACAGGCTTTGATAGCGTAGATCCAAGGATGAAACGCGTCCCGCTTGACTTACGCAATGAATCAGTTCGACAGGCGTACTTGAATAATCACATACGTTGGTTTTTGGACAACCACAAAGACACTGTTAAGGAATTTGAAGAATCGGTGAAAGAAGTTTATCCAAAACGAGATAGCAATAACGATCAATTGAAGCTGCTTTAGACCGATTGCGCACTTACGATCAGTTACCCCGCTTCGCCCGCGTGCTCGCATAGCGCATGCTCAGTTCCGGCTCCGCCATTTGCAGGCGCCGCGGCGGCATGCCTTTCACAATCGCCTCCAAATCGTCGACCACCATCTCGCCCAACTCGACCATGCCCTGCGCCACCGAACCGGCGCGATGGGCGGAAAGGATTGCCCCCTCGGCGCGGCGAATCGGGTGATCGGCCGGCAGCGGCTCAATGGGGAAGACATCGGTCGCCAGCTTGAAGCGGCCGGCCAGCACCATCTCAGTCGCCGCGTCAAAGTCGATGACGTGGGCGCGGCTGGCCAGAATCAGCACGGCATTGGGCTGGATTAACTCCAGCAGTTCGCGCGAGATCATCGCTTCGTTCTCCCGAGACGGGACCGCCATCACGAAGATAAACTTCGATGTCGCCATCAGCTCTTCCAGCGAAAGCGGGCGCAAACCCTGCCGCGTCAGATAACCGTCGCCCAGCCAGGGATCGTAAACCGAGATGCTGACGCCGAAAGGGATCAGCAGGGGATGCAGCTCGCGAGCCAGGCTGCCATAACCGATGATGCCGACCGGCTGATCGTAGAGCAGGAAGGTATCGACATTGCCAAACCACAAGTACTCTTCTTCGCCCCGGCGCATCAGTCGGTCGCCGTAGGAGATTTGGCGGGCCGCGTCAATCGCCAGCCCAAGCGAGAACTCGGCCACTTGGCGCGCGAAGCCGGGTGCAGCGCTCAAGACGCGGATGCGCCGCTGGTAACAGGCTTGGTAATCCAGATTCAGCGGGAAGCTGCCAGATACATCCATAATGGCTTTCAAGCGACCGGCCTGATCGAGGACATCGCCATAATGCCAGCCGGAAGTGACCACGACGTCGGCGTTGGGCAAGGCGCGCAGAAAATCTTCCTGCGGCATGCGCTCGTCTTTTCCCCAGATCACATCGACCAAGTCATGCATTCGCCGCTGGTCTTCCGGCGAGAAGATCTCGTCCATTCGCCGAAAGCTGGGGTTGACTATCACCTTGCTTTTCATCGATACCTCACTTTTGGAAGCGATTTGCCTATGGCGCTACTTTAAGCGCCGGTCGTACCAGACGGGCAGGTCGCCGAGGCCGACGGCGATATGGAGGGCGGCCGCTTGCAGTGGCGTGCTAACCGCCTCCGGCTCAAGCGCATGCACCTCGACGGGGCGTTCCTTTTCCGCGGCCGGGTCGCGCCCGGGCAAGAGGGCGCCGACGATCTTTTCGTTATCAACCAGGATCGGCATGAAATTGCCGTCAAGCAGGTGAAGATTGATTTCGCCGTGAAACACGGTTGGTTTGCGCCCTCGTTTTTTGACCAACTCGCTGACGTAGATCGACTGCACACCGCCCGCGTTCAACTTCCAAAGCGGCTGGCTGCCACGCATGGCGCTGATAGTCTTTTCGTAGGGATTGATGATGATGGCGTTTGGCTCACGGAGGATAATGGATAATAGCCGGGCGATGGCGAGCAGCAGCAATACTGCCACAACGATACCCAGATACGGCAGCCAGGCCGGATTCGGAATCAGCGTGCCGGCGATGGGCAAGCCAAGCTCGCTCGTCAGCGTGGCGATGGACACCCAGAGATAAACGGCTATCATCAGTCCATACCAGGCAAGCTGACGCTGCCTGGCGCGCAGCCAGCGCTGTTCGCGAGCCAGGCGCAGTTCACCGCCGCCGCCGCCACGTTTCTGCTCCACTTCCTCCAGGCGCCACAAGCCCAGTTCGAGCGGCAGGGGCTCCAAGACGATCGCTTCGGGTTCCGGCGCTATTTCCACAGGCGCTGTTGAGGCGAAGGGAATATCCAGCGTTTTCGCCAGCGCGGCGCCTAGCTCAATCGCCCTCGCTTCATGCACGGTGGCATCGGGGTGAGTAAAACGAAGCAGCTCGAACCAGCGGCTTGATCGCGCGAGCGAGATCTCCGGCGACAGCGTCACACCCAGCTGCCATGAACTCGATTCATTGGACCAACCGAGCACCACCTGTCCCAGATCCGCCTCCAATATCTCGCCCGATTCGGGCAGGTCGCGGCTGACAGCGAAGTATCCGTTATAGCGAAGCGGCAGCCCGGTCTTGGCTTCGACCAGCAGTTTTGGCTGGTCCGGGTCATCCACTTGAATCAGACGCCAGCGTTCGGGGCTGTAATCGACGAGGGAATTAGCGGAAACGGCGATTCGTGGCATGCGTCAGTTTCGGCTTTGGATTGCAATTGGACGACAGGTTAGCATTATGGCAGACATTGGGGCAAATTGCAGTCGTGAATTGGTTAGAAGAAAGGGCGTGGGAAGGAGACCGAAAGCGCTAAGGGACTTCCTTATGAATCCTATTGACGCGCTCGATGTCAAAGCGGATTACGCGCCGGCGGACGATGTCTATTGGAATACGGCCGGTCATCATAAGATCGGGGTGATGCTCAGCGATTGCCTGCTGCTGTTTGGGGAAACATTCGATCTGGGGACCTGTGACGCGGTAGTACAGCCCTAGCTGGCAGTGGCGTGGCTCTTGCGATAGCCGCTCCAATGGGAGCTAAGCAGTCGCTTCGTCGACGTCGCGGCTATCCCGCCAGCGGATGATCACGAGAGCGCAGAATATTAGCCCAAGCGAGACCAGCGCAATGCCGCCGATGGCCAGCGCCTGATCGGCGGGCGCCTGGCTGATACCCAGCGCAACGAGACCGTAGGCAATGCAGAAAAGATAGAGCAGCGCGAGCGTCTGCCGCTGCGTCAAGCCCAAGCGCAGCAGCCGGTGGGAGACATGATCTTTGGCTGCCAGCATCACAGGACGCCGCTCGAACAAGCGGGTGAAGATCGCCAGGTTGATATCGAGGATGGGCAGCGCAAGCGCGAAGACCGGCACCATCCAGGTGACGTTGAGTGGTTGGGCGGCGAACTTCAGCTTAATTGCCAAAATCGCCAGCACGAAGCCAAGCGTATAAGCGCCCATATCGCCCATGAAGGTGCTTGAAGGATTGAAATTGTAGATCAAAAAGCCGAAAGCGCTGCCGAAGATGGCAGCGGCCAGCATGCTCACCAGGATCTGTCCTTGTGACAAGGCGAGCAGAAGGAAGAAGCCTGATGCGATCGCCGCGGCGCCGGCCGCCAGTCCATCCATATTGTCGATCCAGTTGACAGCGTTGATGAGGGCGACAATCCAGAAGAGGGTCAGTGGAATATCAATGTACGGTGTGCCGAAGAGGCGGATTTGCACGCCGGAAAGCGCGGCGACGGCGGCGGCGACAGTCATCACCAAAAGGCGGATCCGCGGACTGAGATGGCGCCGATCATCAAGATAGCCGATCAAAGCAAGCATCGTTGCGCCGGCGACGATGGCGCCCAATTCAACCAGATGATTGGGCGGACTAAAGAGCAGCGCCGACAGGACGAAAGAGAGATAGATGGCGGCGCCACCCATCAGTGGCACGTGGCGGCTGTGGATGTTGCGTTGGTTTGGCGCGGCGGTGACACCGAGGCGCATGGCAATCTGGCGCGTCAGGGGGGTCAGGCAGAGGGCGGCGCCAAAGCCGACGATCATGATGGGGATGAATTGCAGTCGCGCGTCCATGACTTCAGTATAGGGGTGAATGCGGCTGATTGCTAAGGCTTTATCACCATCCCGAACAAGTCACGACTCGACTCGCAAATTATATGAAATCCAAAGTTGTGTGCGCGTGGGCCAGCCAAGGCTCGCCCCTACGGTTTTCGACAGGTATGTGAGCGGGAATCGGGCGAGTTACACAAAAAGAGGAAAAGAGGAAACTCAAAGTGCACAGTGGGATCTTGACAAACGCGCATACGACTCCGACAGGCGCGGCTGATTCCTCGCCCGCCAATCCGAATGGTAAGGGGGCGAGCCACCGGGTCACGTAGGTCGCGTAGACACTGACCGCCGACATAGACCTCGCGCGCCGGTACGAGACTGCGCGCGCTTCAAACTAGGTCTGGCGCCATTCGAATATGACGGTGACGGGCAGGTGGTCGGAGCCGATGTTTTCGCCGACCGCCGCCGCTGTCGGTCGCAGCGTCGCGCTATGCCAGATATAGTCGATGCGGAGCAAGGGCTGGATGACGCGGGGCAAGCCGATCGCTTCGGCAACGGGCCAGGTGCGGCCCGCCCCCACCCCGGCGGAACGCCAGGCATCGCCCATCAGCACCGCTATTTCGTCATGAATCAGGGAGGCGTCGCTCATGTTGAAATCACCGGCGACGGCAAAGGGATATGTTTCACGGCGGGCAATTTCAAGGAAGCGGCGGATTTGGGCGTTGCGGCGGCGCTCGTCATAACGCAGCAGCGCTTCCGGTCCGATATCGGCATCGGGATCGTATTGGGCGCGCGGTTTGAGCGGCAGGGTGAAATGGACGGCGTAGACCGCCAACTCACGCCCGTCTTGATTGAGCAGCAGGCGCAGCGCTTTCAAGCCCGGTTCATCCTCGATCGTCAGGACTTCCCGTTCGAGGATGGCATAGCGCGAGAAGACGCGGACGCTGCCCTCGATATGGTCTTCGTGGGCGTAGACATCATAGAGCGGCGCCAGCCGCCCATCGTAGCCCTCAGCCGTCTCTTGCAGCACGATCACATCGGGCGCTTGTTGCAGGAGCCAATCAGTCGCTTGGCTCAGATCACGGTTGCTGCCCTGCACATTGAAGGTGACGACCGAGAAAATTGCTCCGCTCGGCGGTTCCACCGGGCGGTACATGCCCGGCGCCGCGAACCAGTATAAGCCGATCGCGATTAGGCAGATTTGCAGCAGCACGCTCCAACGCGGCGGATAGGCTTGGGCCGCGGCAGCGTCTATCGACTTGCTCAGGCGAATTAGGCGCTTGCGGGAATGCTCGACCGGCGCCCCGCCGCCGCGGGTGACAAGGATGGAGAGCGGGAAGGTGACGACAAGCGGCATATACCAATATGGGGCGAAGGTATTCGCGAGATCGATTAATGGCGCGCCGCTGACGCGCAGCAGCCTGAGCAGGGTGAAGAGAGTGACTATCAGGGCGTAAAGCGAGATTAAATGGCGAATCGGAGTCGAAATGCGGCGCAGGAAAACTTGCAGCGCTGACCAAGGCATGTCGCCCTCTCCAAACAGCGGCAGGAATCAGAGCAGGACGAGGGAGGCGATGACCAAGGCGATGAAGAGGCAGGCCGCCAATATGCCCATATTGCGGAGGTCTTTAATCACGAAGCCATAATCGGCGCGCAAATCGTCTTCGGTGACGACCTTGGTCGGGTTGGCCAGCAGTTCCGCTACGTACTCGGCGTCGAGGGCGCCTTCGTCTTTCCGTCGTTCAAGCTGCGCCGATTGCAAGGCGCGGCGGCGGCGTTGCGGCTGCTTGGGCGCGGTTGCAGCGGCCGCAGCGGATGACGCAGCGGCGGGAGACATTTCGGCGCTGCCTTCATCGATTACGCCTTGACGCGCTTGATCGAGCACAGCTTGTGAAATATTGGGTTTTCTGCGCCGGCGCTTCGACATCAGCTTCGCCTTCCATTAATTTGGCGACTGTTCGCCCATTATCACAGAGCAGTTGGGCGCTGGCAAGCCTGGACGCGGCGCAAGCCTTTCCCACGCCAGGCGCTTGGCAGTGGACGATATATCTGGGATTGGTCGCCAATAGAAAGCCGCAAAGATCAGACCGATATTCGTTCACCCGTAGCCGTTTGCTTATTCTTGCTGACTTGGAAGCGCAAACCAAGCGAAGAGCGCGCGCTTACGAAGGAGGGCGCGCCAGCGTTCAAGCCGCCCGCTCAACGCTCGCCATCATCCCGGTCTTCAGCCAAAAGCGCTTGCAGCTGCTCGAAGCTAATGCCATATTGACGGGCGATTTCGCGGGCGTAACTCTGCCCGCGCGGTGGCGCCGGCACGACTTGATAGGTGCGCCGCACGCCATCCTCGCCTTCTTCGACCAAGGATATCAGGCTCTGGACGCGGCTGTCGCCCGGCACATCGCTGTTGATCGATTCGCAATCGGCGGCCAGCTCGTGCAGATGCGTCACGTATAGGGCGCGGGCGCCGAGGATACGCAAGCAGCAGACGACATCGCGCGCCAGGAAGTAACTCTCGGTCGCGCTAGTGCTCGCCAGAGACTCATTGAGCAGCAGCAGGCTATGACGGGTTGCGCGGCCGAAAATTTCCCGCAGACGCCCCGCCTCTTCGCCCAGCCGGCCGCTCTCCATATTCGGTTTTTCTTCGGCGGGAAAATGCAGATAGATGCCATCGACCGGGCTGAGCGCCGCCGAATCAGCCGGCACGTACATGCCCGTCTGCGCCAGCACATGCAGCAGTCCAATCGCCTGAATATAGGTTGTTTTGCCGCCGCGGTTGGGTCCGGTCAGGATATGGATCCGCCCCTTGTCGTCGAAGGACACATCGTTGCCGACGATTTGCGCTTTGAGATCGCCTTCCCGCTGCTGTCGCGCGAAGCGAAGCGCCAGGTCGAGATTGTAGAGCGCGCGCGCTTCCAGCCGACGCTCCTCGGCCGGGAGCAGCTGGGGGCGGCAGAAGGACAATCCGCGATCGCAGAAGTCGCTGACCAGACCGGCAGCGCCAACATAAAAGGCGATCTCCGGTTCCAACGCGCGCAGCAAGCCGCTGCGGATCTGCGTGTAGCGCTCAAGGGCGCGGGCGATCGGGCGAATGACATCGTCAAGCACGACGCCCAGGTCGCCGAAGAGCGCATTGGCCGCCAGCCGATCGAGCATGTCACGGCGCTCCGACAGGATGCGGCCGTTGCGAAAACGCTGCGCCTCTGGCGATTCTCGCAGCGTACTGATGCCGCGCCGGTCCGCTTCTTCGTCGATGCCCCAAAGCTTGCGGAAAAAGCGCGGTCCATGGAAGCGCTCCTTGTTGATCGACAGCAGGGTCGCCGCCACCGGCTTCAGATCGGGCGACAGGTTGACGCCGATGGTCACGCTGACGACTTGGCGGATTTCAGCGCGCAACTGCGGCAATTCCTCGGTCATTTGCAAAAAGGCCGGTTCATTTACGATGCGCGCTAATTCTCGCGCCAGGTCGCGCCAAGCTAGCGCTTTCAGCGCCGCCAGGTGTTTGCGCAGCAGCGCTTCCAGTTCAGTGACGCATTCGATGTAGTCCTCCAACTCGGACAAGCGGGAGAGCACGAGCGAGACTTGATTGCGGCGCGCGCGGATATCGCGCACGGTGTTGTGCAAGTTGCGCAGTTGCGGCAAGAGCGCGCGCAAGCCTTCGCTAAAGGCCGGATTCGCCAGGCAATCTTCAAGGACATCCTGACGGTAGCGCAGCGTTTCTTCGTCGGTTAGCAGGGTCGAAAGCAAGTTGTGAATCGGTCCCAGGTAGTCAACGTGGGGCGATATCGCGTCGGCGATGACCTTGACGCGCAAGTCGTCAGCAGCGGCGAGTTTGCTGGCATTCGCGTCGTTGCTGGATTCGGCGTCGAGCCATAGCAGACTGATCGATCGCGGTTCTGCTTGGCTGGCTGGCGGCATTTGGAAAGGCTCTGTTCACTGCCCGGATTTCTGCCCCTATTCTAACCAAAGCGGGACGCCGAGACACAGAGCCGTGTCATCTCATCTGAGATTCAGCTGGCGAAAATGATGATACTAGTGATCGAACAATCGCAACCATTTGCGGGAGCAGCATGGTGAATGCGCGCCTTATTTCAGCTTCATGCGTCGCAAGCCCTGGAAAGCGGGATCGCCCTGGATCTCTTTCCAGCGGGTTTCGCCGCCATCGGTATGCCACTCGACCACGAACATGCCGTCGCTGTCCTGGTAGGTGAAGGTCGGCTTGAGACCGAGCAGCATCTGTCGGATCGTGCCGATGACATCTTTGCGCTCCTCGCCCATGCGCAAGGTGAAGTATTGCCCGGAGACAAACTCAAAATACATCGGAATGCCTTCAAGGCTGCCCTCCATCTGGATCGGCGCCTCGGCCTGCGTGCAGCTCATGAAGACGTTCTGCAGCCGGTTGTTCCAGAGAGAGTGGTTGACGCGTTCTTCAATGTAGTAGGGGCGCGGCTCGGGCCTTGAATAAAACCACTGGCGGGCGGTATTTGCCATCGTGCGTCTCCCCGGCTAATCGGCGCTTTGCAAGGCTGCAAGTGTAGCGCAAAAGCCTCAGTCGAGAAATAGTGAAAGATTGTTCTAATTTGATTAGAACTAATGTTCTATTTTTATGCTATACTGCAATAGCCTCGACGAATTCAATTTGCAGAAGGATCGGGTTTATGAAACATCGCGACAACCGCAGCCGACGCATATTCGCTTTCATCTGCCGCTACACAAGCGAGTATGGCTTCCCGCCGACGCTTGGCGAGATCGCGGCTGACGAAGGCTTCAAATCGAATTCCGGCGTCATACGTCATTTGGACAAGCTGGAGAAATGGGGTTGGATCGAGCGTTATCACGGCAACGCGCGCAGCATCCGCATCTTGCGGCGCTGTGAGAGCGCCCCGGCTAGAGCAGATAACGCGAATTCTTCTCGCCGATACTTTCGGCCGCGATAACGACGCCTGATTGCGGCAAGACATAATACTGATACAGCTCGCCGGTGATGAATTGCTTCGCCAGCCCGCCATCCAGCAGCTTATAGGTTTGCAGCTCAATGCGCAGCGTATTGTAGAGGGGGTGCGCGCGCAGCGTGTAGCGGCTGGCGCGCCCTTTGACGATGCGGACCGCTTCGGCCTCACGATCCAGCGCGAGCTGCTGGACGAAGCGATTGAAGTCGGCCGACAGGTAGAGCATGACGCCGACAACCACGACTTCTATCGCCAGCGCCAGCGGAAGCGCGAGAACGCGGACGAAGGTAAGCAATACGACAGCGACGGTGATGGCGATCGCCAGTTTCACGGCGCGGCTGGTCAATTGGGTCAAGCGCGCTTGAAAGTGGTCGACTTGAGCTTGCAGCGTTATTACCTGCTCGCGACTCATGAGACCGAGGCGATTATTTTTGAGATCATTTGGCGAGGCGGCGATAATTTGCGAACTGACACGTCGCATAGCAGTTTCCCCGCGAGTGCGCTGCACCACAAGTGTACCAAGTATCGCTGACAAGCTCAATTTTTTGGCTGGCTTGGCGGGCGCAAGGTTCTCAGTAATCGACGGGCGATCGGCGGGTCGCGTAGACACTGACCGCCGGTCGCCCCTACAATTCATCATGCAGGAGGAAACGGGTTAGGCCGATACCGGCGCCGGCATGAATTCGGTGAGGAATACCGCAAGCTGGTCGCGGGTGAAGGCGTAGGCTTGGCGCTCGACAGAAGCCAGCGCCTCGCGGGATACATGCCGCCAGAGGGTTAGGTTCATCAGCGCGGGATCATCAAGGATAGCGCGGATCTCGGCTGGATCGCGTTTGAGGCGGCGGCCGAAAATCGCCAACGTTTCGCTTTCTCCGCCGGGGACGATTTGGCGCGCCACCAGATCGCGCCAGCCGCGCAGGACATCATCTGCCATGAAGGGCAGCCAGTCGCGCGGTTCGCTGCGGGCGAGCGATTCCGCCTGCCAAGAGGCCAGCAGCCTCTCATCGCGCTCGTCCATGACGGTGAGGATGAGGTGCAGGGCGAGGAATTTATCGCGCCGCTCGACGCCCCGCCATTCGCGCTCCCAAAATTGCGGACGCACCATCTTCAGCGCCCAGGCTTCGTCAGTCGCCAGATGGGCCACGTAGCCGGCGAGGAAAGAGAGGTGCGGCTCGTCATTCGCATCCTTTAGCGTCGGATACTCGCGCAGCATAAGGCGCCAGGGACGGGCGCTAATCGGGCGGCCGTAAGCGTAGAAATGGGTGACTTCGCGTCCGACGCCGCTGGCGACGCGGGCATCGGCGACGATGCTTCCCAATTGGAAGGCAGGTTTCTGGCGATGCAGCAGCGCGCGGCAGGACGGCGACAGCTGATCGTCGGCGAGCAGGTTTTGGGCGATTCGAAGGTGCGTGAATGGCGTTGGCATTCGAGAGATTGTAGAGCTTCTGGCGCGACAGTTGTAGGGGCGACCTACCTCACCTTGCCACGGCGATGCGGTTAGGGCGCCAGCGCCAAACGGGCGGCGCGCCGTCCAATCTCGACGGCGTAATTGGTGCCGCGATCCCAAGGATAGACCTGCGACATGCTGGCCCAATACAAGCCAGGCATGGGCGTCGAAATGTCGGGGATCTTAAGGCTGTGGTTGAGCGCCGGCACCGGCTGGGCGTAGGGCGCGCGCCAAACCCAAGACTTACGAATCCACTCGCGCTTAAATGCGGGATTCACCACGCTTAGCGCCGGAAGAAAACGCTCCACCAGCGCCCCCTCGCTCAACTGAAAATATTCATGCGTCGGCGGCACGTAATCGCCGCAATAGATGATGCGGTCGCCGCCATAGCGCTCCCGTGAGATGAAGTTGGTATGCTCGACAAGCGCCAGAAAGGGAAAAGCCGATGTCGACTTGTCGGCGCTGGTCGCGGGCAAGTTAAGCCAATAGGTATCGTCCGGCATGAGCGGCGCCTTCAGCGCAAAGACGACGCATATGCCGCCGATGCTCTTCAGCGCCGCAACTTTTTTGCCATAATCGGTCTGCGCCAAGCCGTCGGTCATGCTTAGCAGCAGACGTGGCGATGTAGTGCTCAGCACGCGATCAAAGGCGAAGCGCTCGCCATCAATGTTCAGCCATGGCTTGCCGTCTACTTGCGTGATTCCGTCGACTGGCGCGCGAAGCTGGATCGCAACGCCTTTCGCGCGCAGTTGACGCGCCAGTTCATCGAGAAAAGCCTGGAAGCCGCCGACATAAGTTCCGAGCTTGAGCGTGCGTTTGACGATCCGCGCCCACATAAATGACATCGGCACCTGATCGTATTGCTCGGCGAATTTGCCGATGAGCAGCGGCTTGAAGAACTTCTCGTACGCTTCCCGCCCCATCCAGCGGCGCATCCATTGATCGGCGGTAACACGCTCGAATGGCTGCCAGCGTCGTGTGAGTTTGACGTACATGCCGGACAGCCCCATGCGCAAGATCGACGCGAAAGAAAGCGGCAAGAAGAGCGCCGATGGCGATATCTCGCTGCGGACCGGTTTGCCGTCGACCCAGTAGCTGGTCTTCGGGCGGGGGAAGATGATGCGGTCGCGCACACCCATCTCCTCGGCGAGGGCGAGGAGATCGTAGTCGCTGGCGAACCAATGATGATAAAACTTCTCCAGCGTCCAGTCCCAAGCCTCATCTTTGAAGCCGGCGGCCAGCCCGCCGACGCGGTCAGCCGCTTCGTAGATTGTCACCTGATGACCGGCATTGGTGAAGTCCCAGGCCGCTGCCAGTCCAGTGGCGCCAGCGCCGATGATGGCGATATTCAATTGGTCCATAGTTATTCCCAGCTGCCGGAGACTGTTACAGCAAACTATTCTACAGCCGCCGCCTGGAGTTTGCGCGGCTGCATCGCACCGGTCATGCGGCGTCTGCCGCTCGGCGATCAATCAGCGTATACATCCTCGCTCAGACGCCAACTGGCGCGCGCCTCAAAATCAAGCGGACTGCGATGACCAGCCCGGAAGCGGAAATGCGCGGCCGCGCCGATCATGGAGGCGTTATCCGTGCAGAGGGTTAGCGGCGGATAACGAACCGGTACGCTCAATTGCGCCCGCAGTTTTGCCCGCAGCAAGGCATTGGCGCTGACGCCGCCGGACAGATAGACCGCGTTGACCTTATAATCGCGCGCCGCCCGCTCTGTACTAGAAACCAGCGCATCAGTCAGCGCTTCCTGAAACGAGGCGGCGACATCGCTGATGTTGATATCGTCTCGCAATTGCGTCCCCTTTTCGGCGCCGCGGACGCGCCTGGCTCGCCGTCCCCCGCTCGGCTGGATGGAAACGGCGCGCAAGACTGCCGTTTTCAAGCCGCTGAAGCTGAAATCGTAGGCGCCGTCAGTTTTGGCGCGCGGGAAGTTGTAAGTCTCGGTCGCGCCAGACTTCGCCGCCTTTTCGATGGCCGGTCCGCCAGGAAATGGCAAGCCAAGCAGGCGACCCACCTTGTCGAATGCTTCGCCGGCTGCGTCGTCGATTGTGCCGCCAATGCGCTGGTAGACGCCGTGAGCGCGCATGACCAGCAGCTCGCTGTGTCCACCGGAGACGATCAGCGTCAGAACGGGGAACTCGAAATCGGCGAAATCCGGCGCAAGCCAGAGCGAATAGATATGCCCTTCCAGATGGTTGATGCCGAGCAGGGGTAGCCCGGTCGCCAGCGCCAATCCCTTGGCGAAATTGATGCCGACCAGCAGCGAGCCGACCAAGCCGGGTCCTTGGGTCACGGCAATGGCGTCGAGGTCGGTGTACTCCATGTCGGCTTGCGTCATCGCCTGGGCGACGACAGCGCTGATGGTTTCGGCGTGGGCGCGCGAAGCGACCTCGGGGAAGACGCCACCATATTGCGCGTGCAGGTCGATCTGCGAGGCGATGATGTTGGATGCGATCGTTCTGCCGTCAGTGACGATGGCGGCGGCTGTTTCGTCGCAGGAGGTTTCGATGGCGAGAATGGTGGTCATGGCGACATTGTAGCACTGATTATAGTCGGCGGAGATGTACCAGAAATTGTCTCTCTACTTTTGCCACATACTGTTTTATGATGGGTTCGGATGAAACCGTAAATTGATGGTGAAAAATGTACAAGACGTTTCGCGTCAAGAACTTCCGAGGATTTCGGGATCTTAAGCTGAAAGACATTGGGAGAATAAACTTGTTCGCTGGCAAGAATAACGCTGGGAAGACGTCATTGCTGGAAGCGATGCACATACATTCGGGCAATCGGAACCCCAACACTCTCTTGCGAAGCAACCTAATGCTTGACGACGACTTTCCTTGGAGAAGTAGACTACGAGCACCCTATCCAGAGCCACCAAACATTATTAGTTGGGACGATATTTTCAACGACTCCAAGACAGATAAGAAAATCTCGATGACTGCTAGTTTGACTATGGCACCACGACATGTCGAGGGCGATACATCGAGTTTCGAAATCGAAATAAGCTCATTGCCCCCGGATAGCGAAGAATTCATTGCAACTCTTAAAGAGTATGAAGTAGAGGATGACGATCGTTACGAGAACGTCGAGATTCTCGAGTTTAGATCAAATTTCAGTAGTAAGCCTCTATATGTATTGCTTGCTAATGACATAGTTAAAGGAGCTGGATTCAAGAGCAACATCTTGATTGTCTCAGACTTTATCAATACTCGCGCGCAAATGAATACCGGAACAATTGCCCAACTCTATAGTCTTATGAAGAAATCGGGTAATATCGATAGTTTCATTGAGGCACTCCGTATCGTAGAACCAAAGTTAGAGGATCTCGATCTACTTTATAGTGGAAACAGGCCTCTGATTTATGTTGATATTGGAATTGGAAAGCTACTACCGATTACAAGCCTAGGTGACGGTATGAACCGAATTGCCGGGTTGATACTTGCCATGAGCGAAGTCTCTAATGGAGTCCTTTTCGTAGACGAAATTGAGAACGGTTACCATTATTCTATTCAACGAGATGTATGGAGAATCATCGGGCAAGTATCGCGCGAATCCAATATCCAGGTTTTTGCCACGACACACAGTAAGGAGATGTTAAAAGCCGCACACGAAGCCTTCAAAGACGACGAATCGTATGAGTTTCGCTTCCATCGCCTTGATAGAGACATCGAAACCGGGAATGTCGAAGCAGTTACCTATAACGAGTACGGGATGAAGGCGCTGGCAGACTTTGACTTTGACCATGAGGTTCGTGGATGACGCAGTTAATTCCGTCGGGCAAGACCCGATTATTGTTGGTAGAAGGACGTGACGACAAAGAGTTCTTCATCCGGCTAGGAAAGTATCTTGGTTTTGATGATGCGACTCCTCTTCATATTGTCGAGTACGGCGGTAAGAACCGGCTAGCCCAGCGTTTATTGCAACTCACTCAGCTTCAGTCATTTGGATCTATATCCAACCTAGGAATCGTTCGAGACTCGGATTATGAGACGGACGCTTTCCAGAGCATTAGGGACGCAATCAAGACACACAATAGTAATAGCCAAAATTCTCTGCCTATTCCGCATTCAGTGTTTGAGCCAACTGCCGGAAAGTCCATGATCTCTGTTCTGCTGCTACCCGCAGATGGACAAGAAGGCATGCTTGAAGATCTAATTATGGAAGTGTTGAGTCACGACCCTGTCTCGGCCTGTGTGGATCTGTATTTTGAATGCTTGCGTGAGTCCGGCTTGACTATCTTGAACCACAAGCTTCCGAAAGCTCGTCTTCGCGCGTTCGTTACCGGCAAGAACGCCAGTGACACTGCTGCAGGCGATGATTCGGACAAACTTTACCTCTCCGACACATACAATATGAGTTGGTGGAAAGACGAGTTTTGGGACCACCCCACTTTCGAGAACGCCAAAGCCTTCCTCAGCCAACTCCTCGCCGACTAGACCCTCACCCTCCAACTGTGGTAACCTGAGAGCAACAAGCCACGTTCCACGCGGAGCCTGTCAATGACCAAGCTCAACCAGCGCCTGCCCTGGATTTTCGCCGCTGTCGCGGGGGTCGCGATCTTCGCCGCGTTCGCAGCCTGGGGCGGTCCCCCAGTGGAAGCGAATATCGAGTTATTCTGGCTGCAAGCCAGCGGGTTTTTCTTGGTCATCTGCGTCTTTGTCCTCGCATTTTGGCGCCTGCTTGTTGGGCCGCTGGCGCCGAACCTGCGCAAACCGCAAACGGATGCCCTGCCCTCGCGAACGCGGGAGACGATCGCGCTGGTGCTGGCGAGCGGCGGCTTCTCCACCGTTATCGGCGGCGTCTGGGATGAATTGTGGCATCGCAGCTATGGCATTCCCTTTGGCGAGGATCTTTTATGGCGGCCCCATCTGCTTATGTATTTCGGATTCGCGACCGCCAGCGTCGCTGGCTTCTGGGCGCTGCTTTATCTGAATCGAAACCTGCGCGGCAATTTTCAGCAGCGTTTTCGCTCTAATCCATTAGTCGGCCTACTCATCTTGAATGCGGCGTTCTTATTCTATGCCTTGCCGGCTGATCCCATCTGGCACTGGATCTTCGGCGAAGATATCACCGCCTGGAGCGTACCGCATCTTATCTTGCTGGCGAGCTTCGTACTGACACAATTGCTCGCCTTGGTTTTTCACGTGTCGACCACGCGGCGGCGAGACTGGCGCAGCATATTCGAGTTTCGCTTAGGCGACAGCTTATCGCTGCTGATCCTCGCCGCAATGCTGCTGCTGTGGCTGCAGCTCATGCTCATTGATTGGGACGCGACCTTGGCGGGCATCCGATTTGAATGGCTCGGATTGTACCGCCCGGAATGGCTGCTGGCGGCGAATCTGCTGGCTTGCGTCACATTCACGGGCTTGCTCGCCACCCGCGCGCTGCGCTGTGCTGGCGCCGCGACGGCTGTCGGTCTGCTCGCGCTGGTCATCCGAATAGGATTGATCGAACTCTTTGACGCCGAAATGCTGCAGCACGTAGCTTGGATAGCCGCGCTCTTGCCATTGCTCGCCATCGACATCTATGCCTATTACAGCAGCGCCATCCGCAAGCGCGAGCCGGACTGGCGCGGAACTGCGGCCGCCGTCATTGTCGCCATGGCGGTCAACGCGCCCGTAATTCGCAGCCTGTATCATCTCGAAGACAGCAACAACCTGGCTTACGGAGCCGCGATAATCATGACCGGCATCGGCGTGAGCTGGCTCGCCAACAAGGTGGCGGATGCCGTTCTGCGAGAGCGCGCGGCAAGCGTTGCCGGTTCGGTGGAAAGCAAAACCATCAAACCCAGCGTGTCCTTCGGCATTTTGGGCGCGTTTCTCCTTTTCATCTTCTTCTTCATCGTGACGGCGTCGCCTCCAATCTGACCTTGCTCGAACACGGTAACTTTCAGCGCGTGAACGCGAACGAAACCAGGATTGCGGCTGCGCGCCTCATCGTCGTTGTGGCGCTGATAAGCTGGGCGCTGGCGGGCTGCAGCGCCATCGAGTTGTACCAACAAAGCGCAACAGCCACCTCCGATGCGCAGGCAGTCGCGACGGCGGCGACGGAAGACGCAACCCGCGCGGCTCTGGAAGCGGCGCATGAAGCAGCCGAAGCGACGGTAATGGCGCTTGAGCAGGAAGCGACGAGCGCAGCCGCCATCGCTACGATGGCAGTGGCGCCGACGACGGCGCCGGCAGCCGCTCCCCTGCCCGCTTCCGCCGAGACCTTCGTCTATGGCAGCGTGCCAATCGACAGCGATCGGCTGAATATCATCGCGGCGCTGGCTATTGACGCTGACGGACGGCTGCTGGCAGCCACGCGCGCCGGCGAGATCTACGCAATGCCGGACAGCGATGGCGACGGCTTCGCGGATGAGACGCGCCTCATCTTTGCGGACGAGGAAGAGCAACTGGGGCAAGTGTCCGGGCTGTTCGCGCGCGGCGACGGCCTGATTCTGCTTAATGGCGCGCGGCTGAGCTTGTTGACGGACGGCGACGGCGATGGCGTCTTCGACGGCGTGACGCATCTTGCCGAGGGGCTGCCAGCTGATCAGAGCCCGCTGCAAGCGAGCAACGGTCTCGCGCAGGCGCCGGACGGGCGCCTCTTCAGCGCCGACATCAACTCCGGCGTGATCTTGCGCATTGACTTGCGCGAGTAGGCGATGGTCCGCCGCATACGTGTATCGCTGCAAAATCATCGAATTCTGTAGGGGCGAGCCATTGGGTCGCCCGCTTTTCCGGTCCCATTTTCGGGCGACCTAGTTGTATGGTCTTGGATTATAATGGTACTGTTTCCAATGAGCAAAAGGACGAATTATGGGACAGATACTTCACCCTCGCGCCACAACGACAGAGGCAACCCGCCGAGCTATACAGAATAGTCAAGAGAGCATAAGGAA
>JAJECX010000041.1 GCA_022821805.1 Anaerolineae bacterium | reverse complement strand
TTCCTTATGCTCTCTTGACTATTCTGTATAGCTCGGCGGGTTGCCTCTGTCGTTGTGGCGCGAGGGTGAAGTATCTGTCCCATAATTCGTCCTTTTGCTCATTGGAAACAGTACCATTATAATCCAAGACCATACACCTAGGCTTTTGCCTGCCGCGGCAGCAGCAAACTGAGCGCGCCGGCGACAGCGATCATCACGGCGACGATCTGGAAAGTCAGCGACAACCCGATCTGGTCTGAAATGAAGCCGATCGCCAGCGATCCGATGGCGCCGGTGGCGAAGATGAAGCCCAGAATCGCGCCCGAGGCGAAGCCCTTGCGCATGGGGATCAGGTCTTGCGCCATGACCACGATCAAGCTGTGCGCGCCGCCCGACAAACCGCCCGCGGCAATCGCCAGGACGAAGGCGAAGGCGCCTTCATAAGCCGGCAGCAGGAAGAAGGCCGGCGCCGAAAAGAGCATGCTCAGCATCATCACCAGGCGCCGGTCAAAGCGATCGGCCAGCCGCCCGAAGATCAAGCCAGAAACCGCCGAAGCGATCCAATACGAACTGGTGATGGCGCCGTAGGCGGCCGGGTCCCAGCCTTTCTGTTCAAAGAGCACCGGCACAAAAGCCACCGAGCCCTGCTGCCCCAAACCGCGCAGCAATACGATGACACCGAGGATAAGGAAAGCGAAAAACGGCAAATTCTCTTTGGCGCCATTCTCCCGCTCCGACTTGCGCTTATTCTGTTCGGCATGATGCTCATGATGGCGCGGGATACTAGTCGCCATCAAGAAAACTGCGGGCAGCGCGAATATCGATAGCAAGACTATCGGCGTGAGATTGTCTTGAATGCCGAAATGGCTTACACCGACCGCCGCGCCCATCTGCCCCAACAGATCCGGGTTCGCCCGTTCAAGCAGGATGCCGGCAATGGCCGGTCCCAGCGCCAAGCCGGATTGCCCCATCAGAAAGAATATCGCCATATTGAACGCCGAACGCCGCGGCACTGCTTCGGCGGCGTGCAGCGCGCCAACCGGATGCAAGGCGCCGCTGCCAATTGGCGCCAGGACGATTGGAATGAACATCAGCCAATAATGCCGCGTCGCCCCCGCCAGTATCACACCCAAAGTGAACAATCCGACATGAAAAACCAAGCCCAAGGTACCCAGCAGGCGTCCGCCGGAGCGGTCGGCGCGGATGCCGAAATAAGGCTGGGTGATCGCGCCCAAAAGCTGGGCGATGGCGACCGCCAGGCCGATCTGAATATTGCTCATCGGCATGATGCCGGCGGCGAGGAAGGTCAGCAGCACCGGCGTCATGGAGGAGAAGATATCGTTCGTCAGATGCCCAATGCAGACCGACCACAGAAGCCGGTAATGTCGCGGCATAGGGTGGGTTCCCCGCTAGAATGGCGGCAATGATAAACTTTGTAGCGGCAGATGAGAATGTAGAGCTTTGGTCCTGCGTTTGCGTAGACAGATTCATCGGTGAGTTTAGGGTAAGAATCGAAGTATTCGTCTGATCTCTGCCCCGCTCACTGTTGATTCTTCGGTTTTGGAGTAGAGTCGAATCAACCGTATGATGGATTCGTTGTCCACAACATACAATGCGCGGAAGCCACCCGACTTTCCGCGTTTCGCGGATCGGTTCGTAAGCCAAACTTTGCGGACTTCTCGATCAAAACCAACCACCAGTTCGCCATGAATCCCAAGTCTATTGAAGTCCTGCAACAAACCGCGTATGTCTTCTGCAATGAGGCGATACTTCCTTTTGAGCCTTCTAACGTCGCGGTCGAATTCGGGCTCGGTGTTTATGACGAGCGGCGATGACAACGGCTCTATTCCTCTAGTTCGTCCAGCAACTCCTGGATTGGCCTGCCTTCGCCCGCCAACATTTCCTTATATCCCTGCTTGATGCCCTGCAAGATCTCTTGCCGCGTCTCCTCGCGGTAAGGCTCGTCATCATCGTCAGCCTCAAGCGGCGTCGGCCGATAGTCGCCCGCATTGTATTCCGCTTCCGCCTCCCGCAATGCCTGGACGATTTCTTCGTCGCTCGGCTCGCCGAAGATATCCTCGAATAGATCCCGCAACTGCCGCTCGGAAAGCGAATCCAGATCCACTTCCGCGATTCTTTCGCGGTCAGTCTTGCGCGTGGTCTTGATTTTAGATACTTGTTTCATCGCCGGCTCCGTTCCAGTGCCGCAGTCATCCTCGAATATTGTACCAGATTAGTTCATCCCCTCGAGCGCGATAAGGCTACCCCAACGATTCTTCTGCCAGCGGAGAGTACGAATGTAGATTGTTGGCTATTGTGCTGGAGGAAACGGTCAATGGAATAGATTTCAGTTACTCGAGAGCTCTGAGCATCCGCTGGACTTCGCCCTCGCTCACGTCGTCCTTGTCAGATTTGGAATAAATGTGGTGGAATACGACCGTATTTTCATTCAACAACGAATAAATGACGCGAAAGCCGCCGCGTCTTCCTCGACCAGCCGACCGATTCGCCAGGCGTACCTTGTAGACTTCTCTGCCGAAACCGGGCATTAGGTTTCCACGGAAGTTGTCGCGCTCTATTTCCGCCACCAGTTCTTCGACATCTTCTTCGACCCTACGATATCGTTTCCGCAACTGTTTGACGTCCTTGAGGAAGTCCTTCAATAGAATGATCTTGATCGACATCAGCGCAGCAATTATTCTTTGAGTTGCTCACGATATTCATCCAAAGTCAAAAATTCTCCCGCCAACATTTCCTTATAACCCTGCTTGATGCCCTGCAAGATCTCCTGCCGTGTCGGTTCGCGGTAAGGCTCGTCATCATCGTCAGCCTCTAGCGGCGTCGGCCGATAGTCGCCCGCATTGTATTCCGCTTCCGCCTCCCGCAGAGCCTCCACGATTTCTTCGTCGCTCGGCTCGCCGAAGATCTCCTCGAATAGATCCCGCAATTCCCGCTCGGAAAGCGAATCCAGATCCACTTCCGCGATTCTTTCGCGGTCGGTCTTACGCGTCGTTTTGACTTTCGAAGACTGGCTCATGACTTCCTCCACGTCAATGGCCTGCGCGCCATTTTCACCTGGCCAAATTGTAGCGCAGTCTCCGCGTTATTCCATGCGCTGTGATATACTGCCAGCCGGCTCGCCAATAGACAGGAAATGCATTAGGCAGAGGACAAACGATGACCATTGATTACCAAACGCTGCAAGCAATCCCCCAACGCGACGAACCTTATCATATCGTGGTGACGGCTGCGCATCATGATGATATCGAATTTGGCGTGGCTGGCAGCGTCGCGCGCTGGATCCGCGAGGAAGGCGCGACCGTGACCTATGTGATCATCACCGATGGCGGTGCCGGCAGCAATGACCCGGACATGACCCGCGAGCAACTGGTGGAGCTGCGCTACCGCGAGCAGATAGAAGCGGCGGCGCGGGTCGGCGTATATGATGTGCGCTTCCTTGGCCACCTTGACGGTGTGCTGCAAGCGACCCTGGAGGTTCGGCGCGATATCACCCGCATCATCCGCGAAACCAAACCCTACCGCGTTGTCTGCCAAGATCCAACGTCCGTCTTCGTCCACCGCGGCTATGTCAATCATCCCGATCATCGGGCGGCCGGCGAAGCCTCGATCTATGCCGTTTTCCCTAGCGCCGAGACGAGACCGATCTTCCCCGAGCTTTTGGCGGAAGGCTTCGAGCCGCATAAAATCGGCGAGCTCTACTTGAATCTGACGCAGTCGCCGACCCATTACCACGACATCAGCAGCACAATCGACCTGAAGATGCAGGCGCTCAGCGCCCATGTCTCACAGATTGGCGCCGGCGAAGACTTCGAGAATGGCGCCAAGAAGTGGCTTATGCAGGGGAATCGAGACGGCGGGACGATGGTTGGCGTGGAATACGCCGAGTACTTCCGCGTGCTGAAGTTTGATGAGGATCGCGAGAGCTGGCACAAGGAAGAGATGGAGCGGCGCGAACGAGAAGCGGCGCTGAAGTAACGGAGCCGCGCCAGGCGAGGCTTATTGATTCACCTTAGAGATCTCAGTGCGGGCGAGCCAAGGGTCGCCCCTACAGTTGCAGCCATGGAAACGGTAAACTCTATGCAGTACTGAAATGAATAAAAAAGGAAGAATATGAGACTGCTAACCTATCAATCAGACGATGGACTCAAACTGGGCATCAAGACAGCGCGCGGCATTCTGGATGTTGCGGCAGCGGCAGTTGCGGCGGGCGCCAAGCGCCCCATCACGGCTGACGCGGTGTACGGGCGCGGAAACGCCGTGCTCTCGCGCTTGGGCGAGCTGGCGGCTGGGACCGATGACCCCGCCCACTTTCACAATGAGGCCGACCTGACCTTAGGTCCAGCCGTGCCGAATCCGGGCAAGATCCTCTGCGTCGGCTTGAATTATCAGAAGCATGCGGCCGAAACCGGCGCCACCCCGCCGGAGGAGCCGGTTCTGTTCAGCAAGTTCAATAATGCGATCGCCGCGCCTAATGAAGGTATTCCCATCCAAGCCGATTGGACGCAGGTCGATTACGAATCGGAGCTCGGGGTCGTCATGGGCGGCACGGCGCGCAATGTTTCCGTCGACGACGCGCTCGATTATGTCTTCGGTTATTGCAATATGAACGACCTTAGCGAGCGCCGGCTGCAGATGCTCAGCGGGCAGTGGCTGCTGGGCAAGACGCTCGACAAATTCTTGCCGCTTGGTCCCTATGTAGTGACGGCAGACGAAATCCCCGATCCGCAGAATCTTTCGGTCAAGGGCTGGATGAATGGCGAGCCGCGCCAAGACAGCAACACCGCCGACATGATCTTCACCGTCGCCGAAGTGATCGCCTACGCCAGCAAGGTCATGACCTTGGAGCCGGGCGATGTCATCAGCACTGGCACGCCCGAAGGCGTCATCATGGGCATGAATCCCAAAGTGTGGATGAAGCCGGGCGATGAATACATCGTCGAGGTCGAAGGCTTGGGCAAGCTGGTCAATCGCATGGTTGAGGCCTAGCGATGGCGGAAACCTATCTCGTCACCGGCGGCATGGGCTGCATCGGCGCCTGGGCGCTGTATCACCTGCAGCGCAGCGGGAAGCGCGCCGTCAACTTTGATCAAAGCAGCGGTCGTCAGCGCATCAACTGGCTGATGAGCGCGGAGGATCAGGCGGCGATCTCTTTTGTGCAAGGCGACCTGCGCGACACCGATGCGCTCAAATCGGTCTTTGCCGAGCACGGCGTCACGCATGTCATCCATCTGGCGGCGCTGCAAGTACCCTTCTGCCGCGCCAATCCCGTGCTGGGCGCCGAAGTCAATGTGACCGGCACGGTCAACATCTTCGAGGCGGCGCGCGCAACGGGCGTCGACCATATCGCCTACGCTTCGTCAATCGGCGTCTATGGCCCGCCTTCCGACTTCCCGCCGGGGCTCATCCCCCACGACGCGCCAAAGAAGCCGCGCACGCTTTACGGCGCCTACAAGGTTTGCAACGAGGGAACGGCGCTCGTCTATTGCGAGGAAAACGGCATCACCAGCACCGCGCTGCGCCCCTACACGGTTTACGGCGTCGGGCGCAATCAAGGCATGACCAGCGAACCGACCAAAGCGCTCGTCGCGGCGGCAAAAGGGCAGCCCTACCACATCCCCTTCAGCGGCACGATGCAGTTCCAGCTGGCCTCAGACGTCGCGCGGCAATTCATCCTGGCGGCCGAGCAGCCGCTGGCTGGCGCCTGCGGATTCAATCTGGGCGGCGGCGCTCCGGTCACGGTGGCTGATTTTGTGGATGCGGCAAAACTCGTCCTGCCCGCGGCTGAGATCGAAGTGGCGGATAATCCTCTGCCCTTCCCCGCCGGCTTTGATGACAGCGCGCTGCGGGCACGTTTCGATACGGTTTACGAGACGCCGCTGGAAGATGGCATCGCCGAGACGATCGCGCATATTCAGCGGCTTGGTGATCGGATTTAACCAAATGATATTACTCAGACTCAGCTTGGCATAGAATTGTGAAACAGGCGGCTGAGTTCCAACTCAAAGCCGGGCAGCACATCTTCGCCGTAGAGCGACCCGTCGGCGCCAACAAATTCGATATCGAGCCGCGCGCCGTCTGCTGAGCGGCAGACATCGACTCCCTTTTCCGCCGGCAGGACGATCCACACCAAGCTTCCGCCATTTTCCAGGTAGACGGCAGCTTTGCGGCGCAACTGCGCCAGTGAATCGCTGGGCGATGCGATCTCCACCGCCAGATCAGGCATGATGGACAGGAAGCCGTCCTCGGGTTGATTGCGTAAGCGCGCCGCGCTCACAAAGGCGACATCCGGCGCTAGTAGCGTGCTTCGGTCGCCGGGCGGTGAAAAGCCGAGTTCAACATGCGTTTCGCCCAGGTCGCGTTCCTCTACGAACAATCCAATAATTCGGTCAATGCGACTGGCGAGCCGACTGTGAATCCGTTGAACGGGCGACATTTCGTGCCACTCTCCATTAAGTACGTAGAATCGTTTGCCATAGAATTCTGGCGATTGCGCCAACTCCCATACGCTATCGATTGCGCGCGGCTGCTGCTGGATGTCCATTTCGCTTTGCCTTGCCTTCCCAATGCGCCTAGCATACCATATCTGCGGAAGGCTGACGAAGCCGCGGCCTGTTCTTCCCGCGACCTAAGAGCCAAAAAATACGTAACAGATAAGTAGCGGGTCAGAGGGCGGAGAAACCTCAACAATATCTCGGTGTTCTCCGCGCCTCTGTGGCGAAAAACCAAGAAGCGAAAGACCGAGCCATGTCCCAAACCAAACGCTTGATCCAGCAGCTAAGCACGAACCTGCTCAATATGCAGCGGGCGCGCGTCAAGGCAATTGATTATGTCATGATCAAGGCGCCGTCTTCCTTCGCGCCGATACCGAAAGAGCGCAACTTTGTGCAACGCCAAGTGCTGGGCGCGCCGCCGATGAGCTTGATGGAATTCGTGAGCGCGCTCGACCGCATCGGCGATGATCCGCGGCCGCTGGGCGTCATCCTCTACTTCCGCGGACTCGCCGGCAGCGCCGCCGATCTACAGACGATGCGCGATGCTATCCTGCGCCTGCGGGAAAAAGGCAAACGCGCGCTAAGCTACGCGCCGGGTTATCGCACGCTGGAATACTTCGTCGCCAGCGCCTGTGATGAAATCCTGCTTCCGCCGGGCGGTATGCTGGAGACCACCGGGCTGCTCAGCCAGCAGACCTTTCTCAAAGAGAGCCTCGCCGCAATCGGTCTGGAATTTGACTCCATCGCGATCTCCCCTTACAAAGGCGCCGCCGATGCGCTGACGCGGAAGGAGCCATCAAAGGAAGGCAAAGAGCAGACCAATTGGCTGCTCGATTCAATCTTCGAAACGGTCATCGACGGCATCGCCGCCACGCGCAAAATGAAGACCGATGAAGTGCGCCACATGATTGACGGCGGGCTGCGCGTGGGTGATGACGCGCTGGAAAAGGGCTACGTCGATGGCATCATGAACGAAGAGCAGCTGCCCGAATACCTTGGCGTCGCCAAAATCACCATGTGGGAAGAAGCCGATAGCCAGATCCTGCTGCCCGAGCGCGATTTCGGCAGCAAGTATATCGGCGTCATTTACGGCGGCGGCATGATTGTCGATGGCGAAAGCGCGACCCCGCCGAGCGATATGCCCCTTCCCCTGCCCTTCGTCGGCGGCGAGCGCCTGGGTGATGTCACACTCAACCAGCAAGTGCGCAATCTCATGAAAGACCCGCAATGCGGCGCCTTGGTGCTGTACATTGACAGCGGCGGCGGGTCAGCCACCGCGTCGGAGTCGATGGAGTCGGCGCTGGCTGAGTTCGCCAAGTCGCGTCCGCTGGTCGTTTTCATGGGCGGCGTGGCGGCATCGGGCGGTTATTACATCGCGACGCCGGCGCATTGGATCGTGGCGCAAGCGGGCGCCATCACCGGCTCCATCGGTGTGCTGATGGGCAAGCTGGTGAACAGCGAGATGCTCGGCAAGCTGCATGTCAACGCTTTCTCCTATCTGCGCGGCGAACACGCCGACTTGATGACGGGCGAGAACGCCTTCAGCAAAGCGCAGCGGCGGATGATGCGCGGCAGCATTGAGCATATCTACGCCCAATTTCTCGATCGGGTGGCTGAGAGCCGTGGCAAAACCCGCGACGAGATTGATGAGATCGGTGGCGGACGCGTCTGGACCGGCGCGCAAGCGCTCGAGCATGGGCTGGTGGATGAGCTGGGCAATCTGCAGCGCGCGATCGACAAGGCGCGCGAATTGGCGCAATTGCCGCATAATGCGCCTTCAGTGCTGATCCGCGAGAAAGGCAAGCCGATCGGCGTGCAGGTGGCCGAGCAGAATCCGGCGGCGCTATTGTCGTACACGCGCGATAGCATCGAGGCGCTGACCAATCGCGCGCAGTGCGTCATGCCTTTCGAGTGGCGCTTGCGGTAGCAGTCCGACTATCAATTGCGCAAGTGCGCCAACCGTATTTCATCTGCCAAATCACTCGGTTTAACTTCAAACTTGTCAAAATCGTGTATATTGTCATCCTTGACATGAAGTTGACCCTCGCCCACGTTTCCGCGATGTTGTCCCTTTGAATAATGCTTGTTGGTCTTAATCTCCTGCGACGACAGAACCCAATAGCGAATAACATCCCGCCATACTGCGATCCATACAAAGACGTCGCATAGTTCGGCCTTAATTTGCTGGAAATTCATCAAGAACCTTCTAGCGGAATCTGATGCGTGCGCCTTTTCAGACATAGACGCAGCTGACTCTAAATCGACCGCTCTTGAAGACTTTATTTCGATTCGAATACCGTCAAGGAATGCATCATACTCCCCTGATTGATACGAAGGGTCAAGGTCTCGTGAAGGTTTTCTGATCTCAGGAATAATTGACTTTATTTGTCCAAAAGCCCACGTATCGCCAAATCGCCGAGAAGTGAGGTCAAATATATGCAGGAAGCAGTTTCTTTCAATATATGCGTCTCGCAGATCATAATACTGCTCTAATGCCAGGGTATTGAAACCGAGTAACGTCGAAATAATGTACTCATATTCGTTGAAAGGATATGCCGACTGAAGCGACTCAAGTCTTATCCTGAATTCATCTTCGTTAGGCAATTGTGACATTAAAGCATTTAATTCTCTTTCAAGATGTTCCACAATTCCTCACAGCAATGCGTTTTGTAAAGGTATTTCAGTTTCCTCGGGTTCTTTGTCCATATCCGACTGCGCGTCCTGTGCGCCAAGCTCCCCAAGTTCTCTTTCAAATGGATTCCCATTTTGCCACCCAGCGCGTCCAGTTCCTCGGAAATTCTCAAGGCGACGAATCGTAATCTCTGCAAACACGGGATCTATATCAACCGTAAAGCACTTGCGATTCAGAAGCTCACAAGCCAACAGTGTCGTGCCCGAATGGGAAAAGTAGTCTACGACCAAATCGTCTGCACTGGAGCTTGCTCTGATTATGCGTTTAATGCTCTTTAACGGTTTCTGCGCGTAGCACCCGCTTACATTTTCCTCCATGCGATAAAAGACTTGCTGGACGTCTATCCACACATTGCTGGCGCGGATATGCTCGGATTTACTGCGTTGTAAGTTTTCAGTGACTTTTCCATCGACTTTCTTATAATACCCTTTGAGAACCTTAGGTATGTCAGTGTACTCCACTTGGAAATCAGGATTGCCTTTGACGTAATAGAGCAACTCCTGTCGCACAGCCATCCAATTCTTTTGTGTGCCATAGCCTCGCTGGTTTCTCATAGTTATGAAGCTTCTCGAACTGAATCTCTGCCCGCGCATCATAATCATAAAGTCGGGCAATGGCTGAAACCCATTGTTTTGATCTGCGCCAATCCAAATGTAGAGAGAAGCGTCATTTGAGAGAACGTTGTAGGTCAAGGAAATCCATTGATAACACCACTTAACAAACTCTGAAACATGCTTTACCTCAAAAGCAGCGACATTGTATGGCGGATCATGGATCGCCAGCGTAGCTCGCTCTTTCCCCATCAAACTAGCTATCGCGACAGGGTCAGTCGCATCAAGACACCCTACGCGATGACCATTCACTTCGTCTTCCCAAATCTCTCCCGGGGCTAGACGACAGCAAGGCATCAACTGACGTCTCAGCGCTTCGGATTGATCCAATCGGGGAAGTGGATTCTTCTTCATACCGTCAATTCTACCATCTGATTGCTACGCAGCTTATGGCAGAATCCGTACTCAATACTTTTCCACAATATCAAATCAAAAGGACAACGCCCAATGACAACCGTCCCCACACGCGAAGAAGTCCCAATCGAATCCACCTGGAATCACGAATCCGTCTTCCCTTCCTTCGACGCCTGGCGCGCGGAATACCAAGCTGCGATGGCGAAAGTACCCGAAATCGAAAGCTACAAGGGCACGCTCGCGCAGGGTCCCGCGCGCCTCGCCCAGTGGTTCGACTTTCATCAAGCCTTCGCGCGCCGCGTCTGGACGCTCTTTATGTACCCGGTGATGTGGCAAGCCTGCGACGGCAACAACGAGGAGATCAAGGGCATGGTCGGGCAGGCGCAGGGGCTGGCGGGTCAGTTCATGGCTGCCGTCGCTTTCGCCGAGCCGGAACTGTTGGCGCTGGACGACAAAACGTTGCTTGGCTGGCTTGATGAAGACGACTTAAAGCTTTATCAGCAGCATATCGACGACTTGCTGCGCAAGCAGAAACACGTGCTGTCTGGCGAGGTCGAGTCGGTTCTGGGCTTGTTGAGCGACCCGCTAAGCCGCATCGAGAGCATACGCAGCGCGCTCAACGATATGGATCTCAAGTTTGAGCCGGCAGCCGATAGCGATGGCGCTCGGCAGCCGCTGGTTCAGAGCACGGTCAACAAACTGCTGGCCAGCGGCGACCGCGAGGCGCGCAAGAATGCCTGGCAAAATTACGCCGACAGCTATTTGAAATTTCAGAATACTTTCGCCACCACCTACCTAGCTTCGGTCAAGCGAAACGTGGTAATGGCGCGGCTGCGCGGCTACGAGAGCGTTCTGCATGCCAAGCTCTCGCCCAATAACATCCCGGTCGAGGTATTCCACAATCTCATCGACACCTACAAAAAACACATCCCCACCTGGCATCGCTATTGGGATGTGCGGCGGCGCGCGCTCGGTTACGAGGCGATCCATCCCTGGGATATCTGGGCGCCATTGACGGCTGACGACCCCGAATTGTCCTATCCCGAAGCGGTTGACATGATCGCCGCTGGCATGGCGCCGCTGGGCGATGACTACGTGGCGATAATGAAACGCGGTTGCCTGGAAGAGCGCTGGGTCGATTACGCCATCAACGAGGGCAAATCAGAAGGCGCTTTCTCCTTCGGAACCTACGACAGCCACCCCTTTGTCATGATGAGCTTCGATGGCAATTTGAGCTCGATGAGCACGCTGGCGCATGAGCTGGGGCATTCGATGCACAGCCATTACACACGCAATCACCAACCCTTCGTCTACAGCAATTATTCGATGTTCGTCGCCGAGGTCGCCTCCAACTTCAACCAGGCGATGGTGCGCGCGCATCTCTTCGCCGGGGAGGACGATCGCAGTTTCCAATTGGCGTTGATTCAAGAAGCGATGGACAACATCCACCGCTACTTTTTCATCATGCCCACCCTGGCGCGCTTTGAATTTGAAGTGCACACGCGCATGGAGAATGATGAGCCGCTAACGCCGGAGAAGCTGAACCAGATCATGTCCGATTTCTACGCCGAGGGATATGGCGAAATGATGGCCGACGATCGGCGGCGTACCGGCATCACCTGGGCGCAATTCGGGCACTTGTACGAAGCCTTCTACACCTTTCAATACGCCACCGGCATCTCGGCGGCGCATGCCTTGGCGAACGCGATATTGGCCGATGATGATGCGGGCGCGGTTGATCGCTATCGGGCATTTCTGCGCGCCGGCAGCAGCGATTATGCGATACCCGCGCTGAAGGCGGCCGGCGTGGATATGTCGACGCCGCAGGCGGTGGAGGAAACCTTCAAGGTGCTGGGGGACCTGGTGGATCGGCTGGAGGGCTTGGTTGACTGAGATGCGTCTGGACCGAATGCACATCAGTAGAGATGCCGCCATTTCGATGGCTGTGTATACCGGTAACCAGCTTTATCGCGCGGACGATGAACGACATGCTTGGGTCTTGACGCTGATCGTCTCCAACCTTTTTGAGTTAGTTGGGGAAGGCGATACCAGCGTGGATCAATTCGTGGACGGTTTTCATCGAATTGCCCCGCAGTTGGCTGCCGATGACACGGTACATGGCTGGCAATTTGACTGTATCGCCCGGGCGATACGGAACTGGATTGACCACGGCCTTGAATTGGAACGACCACAATTGATCAATCGGAGATCACGAAGGTCGGTAAAGGTAGTCCGAGTTGGATTCGTGACCACCGAGATTGACCAAGAAGGTGGATTCCTTTACGATGTGGACAAGCTTACGGACGAGGAACATGCGCTATTGTTTTCGCCGTCGGTGTTCTGGTCCCTTGTAATAAGGTGGTTTGAACGAGGCATGTAGTATGAGACCAAAAGAATACGTGCTTTACGAGCCCGGCGGACTAAAGATTCGCGGCTACGATAATGGCCAGTTGGTTGAAACGCGCTATATTGAGGTAGTTCCGACTGAAGTAAAATCGCCAGAACGCGAAGCATTCGTGAAGCTGCTGCGCGAACAAGAGCGGGACGACCTAAAATACTGCCGCGTGGGCTACGTAGATGAGAATGGAGTCGGCGTTTATTGCGGCGCGGTCGATTTTCTAAATGGAACTGAATCTGTGCCATAGATTTTCGCGTGTTCCAGTAACCGTGCGCGGTGCGGCCCAATGTCATTTATAGAGATTTGTTAGTCGCAGACTGATCGGAGACCGCATCCCATGCCCAAGATCGCATTTATCGGCGCCGGCAGCTTCGGCTTCACGCGCAAGCTCGTCAAAGACATCTTGACCTTCCCCCTGCTCAAAGGCAGCGAAATCGCGTTGATGGACATCAATGCCGAGCGGCTCGACTTCGCTCAGCGCGCCGTTTCGCGGATCGTCGAAGCCGGCGAATATCCCGCAACCGTGACCGCCACCATGGACCGCGTCGAAGCGCTGCGGGGCGCCGATTATGTAGTGGTCACTATCCTGGTCGGCGCGACCGAAATCTGGCGGCATGATATCGAAATCCCGATGAAATACGGCGTCGACATGAATGTCGGCGATACGCGCGGCGTCTCCGGCATATTCCGCTCGCTTCGCACGATTCCGGTACTGGTCGATATCGCGCGCGATATGGAGCGCCACTGCCCCAACGCGCTGATGCTCAACTACACCAATCCGATGGCGATGCTCTGCCGTGCGATGGATATCGAAACCGATATCAACGTAACCGGCTTGTGCCACAGCGTGCAGGGCACCTCAAAGATGCTGGCGAACTGGATCGGCGCGCCCTATGACGAGATCAACTACACTTGCGCCGGCATCAATCACACCGCTTGGTTCATCGACTACACTTGGAATGGCGAAGACGCTTACCCGCTGATTCGGCGCGCCATCACGGAAAACAACAACATTTACAACGCCGAGCAGGTGCGCAACGAAATGTACCTGGCGCTGGATTATTATGTGACCGAGTCGAGCGGGCATAACTCGGAATATAATTGGTGGTTCCGCAAGCGCCCGGATCTCATCGAGAAGTACGCCACCAACGGCACCAACTGGAATCCGGGCGAGCACGCGTACATCCTCAAGGAATACCGCCGGCGCGAGCACGACTGGCGCGATGATATCCACGCCTGGTTCAAGCATGGCGAGATTGATCTCGAGCGCGGGCACGAATACGCCGCTTATATCATCAACGCGATGGAAGGCGGCGCGCCATTCAAGTTCAATGGCAATGTGCCGAACAAGGGCTTGGTCGACAACCTGCCGGCTAGCGCCTGCGTCGAGGCGCCGGTATGGGCATCGCGCGACGGGCTGGAAGCGGTGGCGGTCGGTCCCCTGCCGCAATCGGTCGCGCCCCTGACCAACCTCTACTCGCAGATTGAAGAGATGGCGGTTGAAGGCATCCTCAAAGGCGACAAACGGCTGATCTACCAGGCGGTGGCCTATTCCCCGCTTTCGGCTGCGGTCTGCTCGCTGAGGGAAATCCAGTCGATGGTCGACGAGCTATTCGCCGTGAATGAGGCTTATCTGCAGCCGGCATTTGCTTGAGAGCCGCATGAGCCTTCCCAAGGTCTCAATCTCGCGCTCGAGCGGCGTGTTCACAATAAGAACAGGAGCGGCCCGTTGCTCAGTCGCTGGAACCCCGACAAGCACCTGCGGATTCGCAACCCGCGCTTGAAGCTGGCGCTGCGCATGACCTGGTATTGTATGGTCCTAAGCAGCATCGGAGGCATGCTGTTTTCGCTGGCTTTTCTGATAGATTTTCCAAATTCACAAGCGGACAACGCTACGCAGGCGCTCGTGCTGGCTCTTTTCTTTGGCGGAGGAACGGCGCTGCATCAGCGGCTTTTGGCATCGATTCTCATTGGCGCATTCATGGCTTTCGTCAGCGGCCGATTCTTCAAAGCAGTCAGCAACCGATGGCTTTACCACTTCGCCATGGCGCTGACCGCCGCTACGCTCGTTCACCTCTTTGCGCCTATAGAACTTGTCAGATTCTATTTGTCAGAACTTGCCGGTGGCGAATACCAACCGTTACTGGAAATGGCAACCGTCGTTGGCGTCTACGCCGGCGCCATTTGCTTGAGCCAGGTCATGGCGCGGAAGTATATTCGGGAGACGACAACCTGAATGCTGAAGCGCAAGTCAATGCAGTGACGCCCTAAGCGCGTATCGCGACGGGAGATTGTGCTGCGGGCAGATGAGCTGCTCACGGTGAGCGAGGCTTATCTGCAACCGGCCCGTTGCTAGAGCGCTACAAATAAGGGTGCAATCGGGATGAACTGAAAGGCTAAACATCATGTCGCGAGCGATACCCTTGGCAAAGATGGTCTTGCTCATGGTCGCCATCGGCATCCCGCTTAGCATTGCCGAGCACCTTGTATATGAGATATGGCCATTATACGGAACTGCACCCGATTCCTATCTTGACAGCATAATGTGGCACGCCGCAAAAGAAGGCGCCTATTGGGGGGGCACAGTGGGCATCGCCATGGCGCTGTTCACCGCGGTCCTTTACCGAAGGATTCGCAAGCCGACCCTATACGTATTCGCGATGGTCATCGTGGCAACGGCGGTCACGATAGCGACTCAGCCGATCTCGCTGCCTGCCTTCATCCAAATGACCGAACGATTGCCAAATGGCGGCATCTGGCTGATCGCTTATCTAGCTAGGTCATTGCTGATGATAATTGCAAGTTTGGTCGTGGCGAAAATATACGCGGCACAGGCGGCGCGGCGCAAGTCAAAGAAGCGCAACGCGGAAGCATAGCCGCTGCGCACTGAACGAGGTCTTTCCACAACCGGCCTTTGCCCGAATGCTGCGGACGCAGCTACAATTGGGGGTGTGCAGAAAGGCAAAGCATCATGTGGCGAGCCAAACTGTTGTTGAAGCTGTTTTTCCGTGCATTTGCCTACAGCGCGGTGACCGAAGTCGCACTAGGCACTTTGATCCTTTTCATTTTCCTATCGGAGCTTGGGTTTCTTGGTCCAGATCCTCTGCTGCACATGCTGTTGTTAAACGGACTAGCGAGCATGCTATCGGCGGCCATGACGCTGGCGCTGCCGATGACGGTGGTGACGGCACTCTGCTTCCGCGAGATTCGCCGTCTCAAGTTTTATCGCTTCGCCATGCTGACGGTCGCGCTGCTCACTTCCATTTTGGTCTGGCCTGGACATTTTGAAGGGATGGGCGAGACCCTGCAAAGCAACGCTCCAGCGGACTTCAAAGCCTTCGACGCCGTCCATCTTTTGACGCATGCGCTGGCCATATTCAGCGCGCAACTGGCGGCTGGCAAATATGTGCGGGATCTGGCCGTGCGCCACCACGCCAAGCAACACTAACCGCCCCCCGTCAGCAGACGCTCCTTCGCCTCGCGCGCCGGGCTGAAATTGGGGTTGAATACCAGCGCCGTATTGTAATTCTGCAGCGCTAAGTTGATTTCGCCCCGTCCTTCGCGCGCCATGCCCAGGTAGTAATACGTCTCTTCGACGTATTGGCCGCCGCCGTCATTCTGATTCTGCCGCGCGATGCGGATCATGTCGTCATAGCGACCGGTATGATAGTAGGCTTCCCAGGCGCCGAACTGATACCAAAACATGCGCCAGGGCAAACCCAGCGAGATCGCCCGGTCGTAAGCCTGCGCCGCGGCATCGTACATGCCCAGCCCGACGAAGCTGCTGCCCATGTTGAACCAGGCGTGCGGATCTTCTTGATCGGAGATCGCTTCGGCGCGCGCCATCTCCAGCGCGTTGATCTGGTTCTGCCACTCGTCAGCGTCATCGCCCAGCAACGCCATCAATTCCTCTTCGCGATTCACCGTATAGACTACGATGTACTTGTAATTGAAGTGCTGCCAGTAATGGTCGATTTTGTCGTAGCTGTAGCGCGTATTGGGTCCCTTGAAGCTATCCATCGTGTTCACTTCCTGGAGAGCCTCATCCCAGCCGGCCAGCAGCAGATAATGCCCCATCCATTCGTAGCCGCTCGGCTCGTAGCCAAATTCAATGATGACCGGGAAGCCGTTCACCATCAGGGTTTGCAGCAATTCGAGCGTGCCGCCATCGCGTACCAGGGCATAAACCGGCAATTCGGGGATCTGCGTGTTGACGTATTCCGCCATCTGCCAGGCGCTAATGTTCTTGTCTTCGTTATTGGGTTTCAACCATTTGGCGGCGCGATACTGATCGTCGGCGTAACCGAAGTGTTTCAGCGCATTGGTGAGCGTCGCCGGACCGCAATTATTCCAGCCTTGATATTCCGTGCCCAGATTCCCCATGCGGAAGACAGGCGGCAGCTCAACGCTCTCTTCGTTTGTTTGCGCCAAGGCGCCAGCACAGGCAAAGCTGCATAAGACCAGCAAGAACAAAAGGCGCTGCGTCACCATATCTTGCGCTCTCATCAGGATTCAGTCGTCAAACTGCATTATACACAGAATAAGCGTAGCGAATCTTACGCATGCCATACGATTTCGGCGCGGAGGACCCGCCGCGTCGCGTCGACAAAGGCTGTCAGTCGCCGCTAAATTCCTTGCCCCTTAGCGCGGCCGCGCTAATGCCAGCCCTCTTCGATATCGACCTGAAGCTGCCCGCCCCCGCGGACCAGCGGCGCCGGCTCAATGATGGGCTCGTCTTCATTCGCCTCAATCATGCGCCGGATCAAGCGCGAGCGCAGCACATCGCAGACCTCTCGATGCGTCTCCAAGCCGGCTCGGTTGTGCAATTCCTCCGGGTCAGCGAGCAGATCATAAAGTTCCGACTCGACATAATAGTCGCTTCCGGCATCTTCCCAGCCATGCTTGTCGGGCGCGGTTACGGCGTATTTCCAGCGCTTGCTGCGGATCGCCCGCCCCACCTGCGACTCGCTGATCTGGATGAAGACTTCGTTCTGCCAATCGTCTGCTTTGCCGTGGACCAGCGGCAAGATTGAGCCTCCGCTCATGCCCTTGGGCACGGGAAGGCCGGCGGCGTCCAGCAGCGTCGGCGGCAAGTCTATTAAGCTGACCAGTTGCGAGATCCGTCCTCCGCCGGTGAAGGGACCGCCGTGGAGCATAGTCGGCACGCGCACCGAGGCATCGTGGCAGGAGCGTTTGTATTCGGCGTTGCGCGTCTTGAAATGGTTGCCGTGGTCGGAGGTGAAGAGAATGATCGTGTCTTCCAGCATCTCCAGGCTGATTAGCGCGTCAACCAGGCGGCCCAACGCTTCGTCCAGCCGTTTGATCATGCCCAGGTAGCCAGCAAGCTGCTGATGGCTGGAGCCGCCAAGCGCCGCCAAATCCGGCGGCAGCCAGCGCCCGCGATAGCGTTCAGCGTAACCGGGCGGCGCCGGATAATCATCCCGATGATTCTGATGATGCGGCTCGATATAAGAGAGGAAGAGGAAAAAGGGCGCGTCCTGATGCTCATCAATGTAGCGGATGGCGGCATCAGTCTGGGCATCAACGCGATAACCCGGCAACTTCACCGGCAGGCCATTCTTGTCGTACATCACCAGATCGTAAGCGTCCGAGGTGAATTCCAGCAAGTTGGACGCCAGCCAGAAATCGTAGCCGCCGCGCTGTTCGGGCGCGACCGGTCCGTGGGCGCCGTCCGCCAAATGCCACTTGCCGATGTATGCTGTGTCGTAGCCGGCGTCACCGAAGTGCTGCGCCAGTGTGCGGCTTTCACTGGGCAAGGGGACGCCATTGCGGTAGCAGCCGGTTTCGGTGGCGTATAGTCCGGTCTGCAGGCAGGCGCGCGCCGGACCGCAAACCGGCTGGCAGGTGATCGAATAATGCACGTCCGTGCCAGCGCGAGCGAGACGGTCGAAGTTAGGCGTCAGATCGAGCGTGTTGCCGTGGATGCCGGTCGTATCCCAACGCTGCTGGTCGGTGAAGAATACGATGACGTTGGGGCGTTCTTTCATATCAGGACAACTGCGCGACTATGAAGGCAGCCGCCGCGACGACCACGCCAGCCAAAGCAATCGCCGCGCCGACGAGCCACATCAAGAAATGTCGCAGCCGTTTTTCTGCCGCGGTGTTGGCCGCGTTGATTTTCTCTTCCAAGTCGGAGTGATTATCACCCATCTGCTGCAACAAATCAGAGCGCAAGTCGCCAATCTGCTCCTGCAAGTCAGAGCGCAAGTCGCCGATCTGCTCCTGCAAGCCAGAGCGAGTACCCACGACCAGCGTTTCCAGACGCGCAATGTCGGCTTTGGTAGCCACGTGCGGCTCTTCCGCTTCACGAGCGCTTTCAATGCGAGAAACCCGCTGTTCAACCTGGCCCACGCGTTCAACTACGCGGACATGTGAAATCTGCTCCAGCGCTTCGACGCGTTGCGTCAAACTCTCAGTTGATTCCGCCATATTTCTCCCCGTGCGAGAGAGTCCTTACCTTGCACTCGACTATACCGCGATCATAGCCTGCAATCAAGCCATCTGTACCCGGTTCCAGGCCGCGGCGCAAGGATATTGTTATCTGATCGACCGGTGGCAAACGGCGGCGCTTTCCGCTAGACTGCGCGCAGGATGAACTATTAGCGCAAGCGGATTGCCCATGAAAAAAGTACGCAACCTCCTGCAAAGCAAAGGCTTCCCTCCCGGCGAACTCTACGACCTGCCGACATCACCAAAGCGCTTCCCCGATGGCGCGCAGTACCGCATCGAGATCCCTAGCACCGAAGGTCCGCGCGCCCTCGCGGCTTTGCTGGAAGAAGCCAATCGCCTGGGCGTTACGATACACCGCGTCTCGCAGGGCAGCGGCATCTGGATGCTGACCGATGAGGAGATTCGTGAGATGTGCCGCCTGGGCGCCGACGCCGGTATCGAGGTCAGCCTCTTTGTCGGTCCGCGAGCCGCTTGGGGCACAAGCGCGCAAGTGCGGTCGAGCGCGGGAAAGAACCTGGGCGCGCGGCTGCGGGGCATGGACGAGGTCGTATACGCCACCGAAGATATCATCCGCGGCTGCGAACTGGGCTTGCGCTCCGTCCTGGTCGCCGATGAGGGGCAGCTTTGGCTGGTTAATGAGATGAAAAAAGCGGGCGAGCTGCCGGCCGATCTGGTGGTCAAGATCTCGGTGCAGATGGGCGCGGCCAATCCGATTTCGATCAAGCTGCTGGAAGACATGGGCGCGGGCACCTACAACACGCCGACCGATTTGACGCTGCCACAGATGGCGGCGATCCGCGCAGCCATTGATATTCCGCTGGATGTTTATGTCGAGGCGCCCGATGATTTCGGCGGCTTCGTGCGACATTATGAGACGCCGGAGCTGATCCGCGTTGCTTCTCCCGTCTACGCCAAACTGGGCTTGCGCAATGCGGCCAACATTTATCCCAGCGGGATACATATCGAAGACCTGGCGGTCAAGCAATCGCGAGAACGGGTGCATCGAACGGCGCTGGTGATGAATATCATCGAGCGCTACGCCAGCGATGCGGTGATGGGCGAAGTCGGCGCGGACGACTTGGGGATACCGGTTGGGTAACCTCCCTCAGCCCCCCGATCGGGATGGGGGGAAGCCAGGAAAGCGCGCAAGGTGAAGCTAATGACTGACCGCAAGAAGTGGGCGTCTACACATACTGACAGCGCAATATACGGCGATATCAAGTCTAAGGCTCTTGCCATGCGCAAGCGGCAAACACCTGTGGAAAAGACGTTATGGCAATTCTTGCGTGGCAAGCGAATGCGCGGCTATAGATTCCGTCGTCAGCAGCCAATACACCGATATATCGTCGATTCTATTGTCGTCAGGCACAGTTGATGGTGGAAGTCGACGGCGCTAGCCACCAAGGGACTGAAGCAGTGGAATACGACGAACAGCGTACGCAATTTCTAAACGAGCTCGGATTAACTGTGTTGCGCTTCGGCAATGAACAAGTAATCTATGAAACGGACGCTGTTTTGAACAATATCGCGGGACACTTGTCAGGCGAGCGCTCGTAAGGCTGTAGCTTCCCCCATCCTGATGGGGGGACCGAGGGGGGTTCATGAAAATCAGCAACGTAAGCACGATGGTGATGGGCACGCCCTGGCGGAATCTGCTTTTCGTCAAGGTGGAAACCGATGACGGCTTGGTCGGCTGGGCCGAGGCCAGGCCCGTCGGCGGCGTCGGTCCCGTGATCGGCTACTTGACCGAATCCGTGCCCGATTTTGTGCTGGGGCAGGATCCCTTCAATACCGAACTGATGTGTTACCGCATGCTGCGCGAGACTTATGGGCGCGCTGGCGAGATCGCCATGACCGGTATCGCGCTTGTTGAGATCGCCTGTTGGGATATCATCGGCAAGGCGCTCGGTCAACCAGTGTATCGGCTGCTGGGCGGCGCATTCCGCGAGAAGATCAAAGCCTACGCCAATGGCTGGTATCGCGTGGAGCGGACGCCAGAAGCCTGGTTTGCCGCGGCGAAAGACGTGGTCGACAAGGGTTATCGCGCGCTGAAATTCGACCCCTTCGGCAGCGGCTTTTATGAGTTCACGCGCGAAGAGAAGCTGCTATCGATTTCGCTGGTGGAGGCGGTCTATGACGCGGTGGGACCCGATGTCGAGTTGCTGATCGAAATGCACGGGCGCTTCAATCCGGTAACGGCGGTCGAGATCATCCGCGATCTGGCGGAGTTTAAGCCCGGCTGGGTGGAGGAGCCAGTGCCGCCGGAGAACTTGCGCGCGCTGCGCGATGTGCGCGAGGTGGCGCTGGGGCTGGGCATCCCGGTGGCAACCGGCGAGCGCATCCACACGCCCTACGAATACCGCGAGCTATTCGAGCTGAACGCGACCGATATCATTCAAACCGACACCACCCACTTCGGCGGCATCATGAATATGAAGAAGCTGGCCGGCGCCGCCGAAATGTACTACGTGTTGGTGGCGCCGCATAATGTTGGGGGTCCCTGCTCGACGATGGCGTCGCTGGCGGTGGCGGCGACCACGCCAAACTTCAAGATTCAAGAGTACTTTAACGACTTCGCTGACCCGCCGGTGAAGGCGGTGGGCGTGGGTATGCCAGAAGTGGTCGACGGCTATTTCTCGCTGCCGGACAAGCCCGGGCTGGGCGTCGACATCGACGAAGACATTATCGCCGAGTACCCGCAGCGCGAAGTCGATTTCAATTTGTTCAGCGATGATTGGCACCGGCGGGATCTGAAGTAGCGCGGCGGGCTAGGCGTCGGCGAACTCAATGCCGCGATACACCAGCCCTAGCGGCAGATCACAATCCAGCATTGGCAGCGGAATCACATCTTCGGCATTGCTGAAAATCTGCAGATGCCAGCCCTCTTGCGTTCGTGTGTATAAGTCGGCGCGAGGGCGGTCTTGGTCGACGATCAAGTAGGCTTCGACGGATGGCACAGCGAAATAGTTATCGAGCTTATCCGAGCGATCGCGTATCACAGATGACGGCGACGTTACTTCCACTACGAATACGGGGTTGAGCAGGTTCAGCCTGCTCGCATCGTCGTATAGGCTCTCGCCGCGAACGACGCTCAAATCGGGATAGACATAACGCGACGGGCTGAATATTACACGCATGTCGCTGGTATGTAAGGTGTACTGTGGAAAGGTCAGCGCATTCCAGAGAAATCCCTGGATATTACCAATAATCATGCTGTGTTCGCCTGTCCCGCCGGTCATCTCGATGATCACTCCATCAAGGTATTCATGCTTGACTTCCTGGCGCGCTTCCCATTCGAGATATTCAGCGACGGTCATCGTTCGCTCGCTTTGGATTGCCATGTCAACCCTCGACATATCTATAAGTGAAAACAGTATAACACGCGGAGGTAGGCGCTAGTCTCAAGACCCTGATTCGCTCTCGTCAAGCGAGGCAAGTATCGAGATGATCGCTGCTTTCAAGGCTGGCAACTCTTCTTGCGCCGTCCGCCAAACTAGCTCCAACCGAGTTCTGCGATACTGGTGAATCAGGATATCTCGAAAGCCGGCTACGCCTTTCCAATTGATATTCGGATGTTCTTCCTTCAGCGCCGCATTCAAGTTCTTTGTTGCTTCACCAATCACAATGAAATTCAAGATGACCGCATCGCGAATCTCGTAGGATCGAGCATAAGCCTCTCGCCCCTTTGAAATTGATCTCTCAATGCGCTCGATTCGCTCCAAGATATCCTGGCAATAGAGACGCTGTTCTGCATTCAAAGAGTTTGGGCTTCCCTAAATACGGCTTCACGCAACTCCTTGCGCAGGCTCCGGCGGTCAATCACATCAACTTTGCAGCCCAGCAAGTTCTCCAGCCCAACCAAGAGACCGGCGATATCGAGCAGGGTGTACTCCTCGTCGAAGTCGACCAGGAAATCGATATCGCTATCCGCATTCATCTCCCCGCGCACGCAGGAGCCAAAGACGGAAACCTTATGCGCGCGGTATTGTCGCGCTAGCGCCATAATCTCCGGGCGCAGGCGGCGAATGTCTTCGATTGTGCGTATCGCCGTACTCTCAGCCATGACGCTCGTTTCGCCCTTGGCTCTCAATTCAATTCCAAGTGTATCACAGCGCCAGCCTGAGTTATCTGACAGGATACGAACGACAGTGTCGGCCAGCTAGCGGCGTGCCTTAGAGGTTGCCTTGTTAGCACACCTTCATGCTGTCTATTCAGCAAGACGCCGATTCACGATACGCTTGGCGGAACTCAAGACTCTGATTTGCTCTCGTCAAGCGAGGCAAGTATCGAGATGATCGCTGCTTTCAAGGCTGGCAACTCTTCTTGAGCCGCTTGCCACGCGATGATAATCTCGGTACTGTGATACTGGTGTATGAGTACATCGCGAAAGCGGGCATACTGGCGCCATGGAATGTGCGGATATGATGACGTCAAGTCTTCGTCTAGCCGCTTGATTGCTTCTCCGATGACCAGAAAACAATATATGACCGCGTCCTGACGCACATTGGAACGCATGAATATTTCGCGTCCGCAAGATACGTATTCCTCGATTCTCTCCATTCGATCCAGAATATCGTGGCAGTAATCCAACTGTGGTCTCGTCACAATTCTTGCGCTTCGCTAATCACAGTGTCTCTGAGAAAGGGTTTTAGCGCTCTTCGCGGAACGACATCTACTTTGCAACCAAGCAAGTCCTCCAACCCCACCAAGAGACCTGCGTGATCCAACAGTGAGTACTCTTCCTCAAAATCAACGAGGAAATCGATATCGCTATCCACATCCATCTCCCCGCGCACGCAGGAGCCAAAGACGGAAACCGTATGCGCGCGGTATTGTCGCGCTAGCGCCATAATCTCTGGGCGCAGGCGGCGAATGTCTTCTATTGTGCGTATTGTCGTTTTCTCAGCCATGACGCTCGTTTCGCCATTGGCTCTCACATCAATTCAAAGTATATCACGGCGCCCGCGCTAGCCATCCGCCAAGATGCGATCGACGGCGTCGGCCAGCTGGCGCAGACTGTTGACCATGAAGACCCGGTCAGCGTACATGCTGTATTCCCACATATCGCTGTCGCCCGTGCTCCATTGGCGGCGCAGTTGAGTTCAAGACCCTGCTTAGCGGCTGTCCATGTCTTGAAGCAGCGCGTTTACAGCGGTCTTCAAAGCAGGAAGATCTTCTTGTGAAAACAGCCAAACTTGTTCAAGCAGAATATCATGATATCGGTGAATCAGCACATCGCGGAAACCGGCATAATCGCTCCACTCGACTTCCGGGTAGGCTTCGATTGTATCCGGGGCCAGACGTTTGACTGCTTCACCAATGACCATGAAGGCAAGTATGACACCGTCCTGCAGCAATCTGTCGGCCAGGAATGTTTCGCGGCCGTCTGCAGTACACGACTCAATATGCAGGATTCGCTCTAGTATGTCCTGTAGGTAAAGTCGCTGGCTTCGTCTCAAAGAGCTTGCAATTCACTTAACACGTATGCTTCCAACTCTTTCCGTAAGGCTTGCCGCGGCACGACATCAACCTTCCGCCCAATCAATTCTTCCAGCCTTTGTGTTAAACGGATGAGATCAGTTAGACGGAAATCGCTTTCAAAATCGACCAGGAAATCGATATCGCTATCCGCATGCATCTCCCCGCGCACAAGCGAACCGAACACCGACACCTGTTTGCCCCGATATTGTCGCGCAAGCTCCATAATCTGCGGGCGCAGGCGACGAATGTCGTCCAATGTGCGTATCGTTGATGTCTCAGCCATACCACTGGCTTCGCTCTTGACCTTCTACCTGGTTTCCAGTGTATCACGGCGCCCGCTCTAACCGTCCGCCAGGATGCGATCGACAGCATCGGCTAGCTGGCGCAGGTTGCTGACCATGAATACTCTGTCGGCGTACATGCTGTATTCCCACATATCGCTGTCGCCCGTGCCCCATTGGCGGCGCGGCTCTGGGCAGAACCAGATGAGCCGCCTTCCCTTGCGCTGCATTTCCTGGGTTATATCGAGGCGCGGATCGTTGTAATTATTGCGTCCATCGCCGAAGAAGATGACGGTCGTACGGCTGTCGATCAAGCGCATGTGTTCCTTTTGGAAGCTGTTGAGACTATTGCCCAGATCTGTGCTGTAATAACCGGGGGGATTCTCCGCCATGATACGGGCGACCGCCTCGCGCGGCGGCAGTTCGGCGAGTGTCGTGCTGACATCGACCAGATCGTGAATGAAGATGAAACTATGCGTGCGCCGCACCTGATCTGAGAGCTCGTAAACCAGCGTCAGCAGAAATTCAACCGCGTATCGCATTGAGGTGCTCAAATCGCAGACCAGAATCAGGCTCGGCTTCTTGTGGCGCGCGCGGAATTGCGCCTCCATTGGCACGCCGCCGTAACGCATGTTCTTGCGGATCGTCTTGCGGGGATCGAACTGGCCCGATTTGGCGCGCTTTTGCCGTAGCGCCGCCCGCGTTCGCAATCGGGCTGCCAGCCGCCGCACCTCGTCGCGCACATCCTCGATATCGCCGCTGCTCAATCGCTGCAAGGGCACGTCTAGCAAGTCAGGGCGCTCACGCGGCTCCTGCTCCGCCATTTGCTCCGCCAGCGCCGCGCCAACGTGCTGCGAGATTTGCTCCGACAAACCTTGCATGTTCTCCCGCAGCAGCGCTTCCAATTCCGCCAGCGCCTCTTCGCTCATCCCCATCGCCGCCAACTCTTCCAGCAAGTCATCCAGCAGGCGCTCCATCTGCGGCAAGCCGGCCTGTCGATTGATGCGCCGCTCAAACCAGGAGCGCATATACATCTCATCGCCCTGAGGCAAACCGGAAGCGTTGCCGAGCCGCTCCAGTTCCTCCTCGCTGAATTCGCGCCCTTCCAACAGCCGCTGCAAAAGATCGCGCAGGGCATCCAGATCGCCCAGCAGCGAGCGCATCGCTTCGCTCAGCAGCGACTGCTGGTCTTCTGTCAACTGCTCCAGGATATTTTGCAGCGGCGGCTTGTTGTTCTTGAAGAAGAGCGGAAAGAAGGTTTCGAAGAGCGGCTGATCACGCTGATTCTTGACCAAGGTCGCCTTCATCGCGCTTTTGAAAGTTGCCACATTGCGCACGCCGGCTTCGTCAACGCCGAACATGGCGTCCTGGCTCTCGGCGAGTGAGATGCGGACACCGGCGGCGCGCAGTGCCCGGATGAATTCGATCATTCGCTTTTGCATGGGCGCGGACCTTGCTGCTCAACTGCTACGGAGTTGTATCTCAAATAGTAAACCAACAGGACGCGCTTGGCAAAACTATCGCTCCACGGCTGTCATTATGAGCGGCGCAAAGCCGACTTTCCTGTTTCGCCATATAATTAATTTGAATGTTGAGAAAGAAGCGAGTCAGAAGGAAAGGTCTTGTTCGTCAAACTCGACAGAACGACATTCGCCGTCGTACTCTCGCTCACCGTGACAGTGCTCTGTTCGGCTCAAACCCATCTGAACCCGGCGGGCGATCCCCGCTACGGCAGCCACGTTCTGGCGCCCGGCTTTGCTACGTCGCCCTTCACTCGGGATGCGCTAAGCGGCGGCGACATCGAGGTGAAGTCGCTGCGCCTCGGCGATAACTGTCTGGGTTACGCCGCTAGTGATCCAGATTTTCTGATCGAACTGACTGACGAATTCAATCGAATCACCTTTCTGATCGCCAGCGCCGAAGACACCACCCTCATCATGAATTTGCCCAACGGCAGCTGGGCATGCAATGATGACACCAACGGCTTGAATCCAGCCCTGGTCTTGCACAATCCGCCACCCGGAGCCTATCGCCTGTGGATCGGAAGCTACTCAGCCGAGACCTACGATGAGAGCGTCTTGTACATTTCCGAAGCGGCGCCCGAAGCGCTGCCCACAACGGCGACCGGTCCCGACCCGGCGCGCGATCCGCTGTACGGCGAAACGACGCTGGCGCCTGGTTTCGCGCCGTCTCCCTTCACAATTCAACTCACCGGTGGCGGACGCAATCCGGTCGCCGACCACATCGCCGGCGAGCAATGTCGCGGCTACGTCGCCGAAACGCCCGATTTCAGCGTCTACCTAAGCGATGTCTTCGACGAGATTTGGTTCGCCGTCGACAGCCCAGCCGATATGACGCTCCTGGCGAACGCGGCAGATGGCAGTTGGCATTGCAGCGATGATCATCTCGGTACTAACCCCGGCATCGCCTTCCGTTTCGCGCTCACCGGGCTGTATGACGTTTGGGTCGGCAGCGCTGACGAAGGCAACTATGCCGCCGGCGTCTTCTACGTTATGGAAACCGAACCGCGGGAATCACTGGATTTCACTATCGACACCGGTTGTGATGGCATGCTGCCGACTGCGCTAGAGATCGGTATGCGCGCTCTGGTCACGCCGGCTGCAGGCGCTGCGCTCAAGCTGTACGCGACGCCGGAGACCGCTTCCACCGTCGTGTTTCAGGCTCCTGCCGGTAACTCGCTCAACCTCGTTGGCGGTCCCGTCTGTGGCGAGGATCACCGCTGGTGGCGCGCTGAACTAACCGGAGGAAGTTTCGGCTGGGTCGCCGACGGCGATGCCTCGACGCGCTGGCTTGAGCCACAAAACTGATCCCGGCGAGAACGAGGAAACCAGCAGCGGCGCTCTCCTATATGGCGGAATTCAACCGCGGCAGATGCCGACGACCAGCCCATTGCTCCAGCCGTATTTTGCATCCATCTTTTCTTTGACCGCGGCTATGAGCGCAGCCTCCTCCGGAATCGAAGCCACGCCATCCACGTCCGCGCCGCCATCATTCATGCCGGTTCCCAGGCGGAAGCGAATCGCAGGATTGGCGCGAATGTTCCGAACCCAGTGGGCGCCTTCGCGCTTTTCGGAGACGATGTAGTAGCAGCCCTCATGCTCGATATACCAGATTTCGATAACGTGGCTTTTGCCGCTTCGTTGTCCGGTTGTGGTGAGATATAGGTAAGTCTCGCCTGCCATAACGATTTCTCCGTAACGACGTGATATTATGCGCAATGAACTTCTGCGCTATTCTGATGCAGGGGCGCGCGCGATGCAACCATAATGAGACTGAGGCAAGTTCATGTCGATTACGATACGAGCGGAAATACCGTCGGACATAGAAGCAATTTACGAGATCGAAGCTGCCGCCTTCGAGGGACAAGCGCACGCCGAACTGGTCAATCAGTTGCGCGCTGAAGAGGAGTTGATCCTGTCTCATGTGGCGGAAATGAATGACACAATCGTCGGTCACGCCGCCTATAGCCTTGTAACTGTCACAGACAGCGACATCGTGCGGTGTTTTCCCGCCTTGGGTCCAATTGGGGTCTTGCCTCGCTACCAAGGTCGAGGCATCGGATCAGCGCTGGTGCGCGCTGGATTGGAGGCGATGAGCAATACGGAGTATGGGCTGGTGTTCCTGGTGGGAAGCCCGCGCTATTATCCCCGTTTCGGCTATCAGCCCGCGCAGCCGCTCGGCTTCACTTCCGATTATGTCGAAGACGAAAGTCGCCATGAGCACTTTATGGTAGCGGTTCTGGACGAGGGCGCTCTCGCTGAGGTCCGCGGGCACGTCCGTTTTCATGATGCTTTCCATCAAATCTGAACTGCGTCGGCGCTTATCAGCTTCGTGAGAATCCGCGCCGCGTCATCGTCTTGCGAGGATAGCTTCGATTTCCGCCGCGGCTTTCTGCGCGGCGAAGAGTACGTGACCCATGCTCGCTTCCTTTTCCACCAACAGCGCCAGGATCACATCACCGGCCGGGCAGCTTAGCAAAGTTCCAGCCTCCCCTTCCAGCAGCAGCCGCCCCAATTCGCCCTGCGCCAACCGGTCGAGACTTCTCTCAGCCAGCGCCGCCAAGGTCGCCGATACCGCCGCCACCTGCGCCGGGTTCACGGCGCCATCGCGCCCGCTTCCGTCTTCACTGTCGGGGTAGGCGGCGAGGGCGAGTCCGTCTTCGCTGACGACTACGCTGGCAGTCACGCCATCGACAATCATGCCCAGCCGGCGCAGCGCCGCTTCCAGGGCGTCGCCTCGCTCACTGCGCGCCACGTCTCGACAATCTTTCGTTTTCGAACAGCCGCAATTCGTCCATGCAAGGGCAGTATAGCCCACTTGGGTTGCGCGCTCAAGCGACGAAGGGCGCGAATGCTGCGGTCAAATTCGCGAGCCACTGTGTGTATAATAGCGTCCAAGACCGAAACAGGCGATGCTGCCAAGCCTCCCCATGACCCTTGCGCGACAGTGTGAACGACTTATCAAGAGCGGAACGGCGAAGCGCACAGAAGCTATCGGCGCGGCGCTCGGCGCGCTATTGGCGCCGGGCGATGTCATCTGCCTGTCCGGCGAAATGGGCGCGGGCAAGACCGTTCTCAGTCGCGGCATCGGCGCCGGCTGGGGCGCTGCTGTGCCTTTGAGCAGCCCAACCTACAACCTGGCGCATGAGCACGAGCGCCCCGCCGATAACGCGCGACTCTATCATATCGACTTCTATCGCATTACGGGCGCGCGCGAAGCCGAGACCTTGGGTATCGACGATATCCTTGATAGCGGCGACGCTGTCATCTTCGAATGGCCCGAGCGGATCCTGGACCTTCTGCCAGCAGAGCGTCTTTGGATTGACATCACGATGCGCCATGACGATACGCGCGAGTTGGAGTTCGTGGCGCAGGGCGAGCGCTACCGAGCGCTGATCGATGCGCTCTCCGGCGAGCTGCTGTAGGAGCTACATGTTACTGGCGATCGACACCGCGACGCAGATCCTAAGCATCGCCCTGCATGACGGCGACGCGCTGATCGCGGAGACTACGATGCACGCGGGCCGACAGCACAGCGCGCTCTTGGCGCCTGTCATCAAAGGAACCATGGCGCAAACGGGCTTTGGCAGCAAAGATTTGACGACGCTGGCGGTTTCGGTCGGTCCCGGTTCCTATACCGGCGTGCGTATCGGCGTGGCGCTGGCGAAGGGCATGGCAGCCCCATTTAACCTGCCCTTGGTACCAGTCACGGCGCTGGAAACTGTCGTCGCCTCACAGGCGCGTCACCATGACGATCTGCCGCTCGTCGCCACGGTATCAGCCGGGCGGGAGCGGGTCATCTGGGCTGAATACCGCCGTGAAGACGATGCCTGGGTAGAGCGGCGCGCGCCGCAAATTAGCAACTGGGAAGAGATTCTGGCATATTTCGAATGTCCGATTCGAGTGAGCGGCGAAGTCTCGTCCACCGGGCTGGCGACCATACAGTTGGCGCAAGAAGATGGCGCGGTGATTGAACTGGCGCCAGCAGCCGAGCGCTTGCGCCGCGCTGGCTTTCTGGCCGATATCGCCTGGCGGCGCTTGCGCGCGGGCGGCGCGAACGCTTTCCCGGCCGAGCGCGTCGCGCCAGTCTATCTGAAGAGCCCATAATAGGCTCCTCTTCCCTACTTGTGGGCTGAGGAGCGGACATATTTGAAATGATTGGATATGAAAGCGCTACGTTAGAACTCGAAACATAACGGTCTCTCCTGGCGGAAATTGTAGGGGCGACCCATTGGGTCGCCCGCCGCTTGAGAATTGTGTGTACGGGCGAGCCGGTGGCTCGCCCCCAAAGTTGTCATCAAAGGCACATGTTTGTGGCAAATTCTTGCCCAACGAAAAGGTGTCCGCTCGCCAGCTCTTTGTGGCGGAAGAGGTCAGGGGACGGGGGTAAGGTCTGATGAACGATATCTTGAATAGGCTCGGCATTGAAGCGGTCAATTCTGGCGCTTATGCCGGCAGCGACGGCTGGATTCAGGGTGATGGCGCCGAGTTGCCATCAATCAATCCGGCGACGAACGAAACGATCGCCAAAGTCAGGCAAGCGACGTCCGCCGATTACGACTTGGCGGTGGCGGCGGCGCAATCCGCTTTCGAGACCTGGCGCATGCTGCCGGCGCCGAAACGCGGCGAGGTCATCCGCGATTTAGGCAATGCCTTGCGCCAATACAAGGAACCGCTGGGCGAATTGGTTTCGCTGGAAAATGGCAAAATACGGACTGAAGGTCTGGGCGAAGTGCAGGAGATGATCGACATCTGTGATTTCGCCGTCGGCTTGTCGCGCCAGCTTTACGGTTTGACGATGCACTCCGAGCGCCCCGGACACCGCATGTATGAGCAATGGCACCCGCTCGGTCCCATTGGAATCATCACCGCCTTCAACTTTCCCGTTGCCGTTTGGTCGTGGAACGCGGCAATTGCGGCTGTCTGCGGCAATACCATGATCTGGAAACCCTCACCCGCTGCGCCACTGACCGCGATCGCGGTGCAGCATATCTGCAATCGCGTGATGGCGAAATACGGCGTCGCCGGCCTGTTCAACTTGGTCATCGGCGAAAATGACGAAGTCGGCGAGCGCATGACCAGCGACAAGCGCCTGCCCCTGATCAGCTTCACCGGCTCCGTGCGCGTAGGCAGGCGCGTGGCGCAGCGAGTGGCGGGACGTTTGGGGCGCTGTATCCTCGAGCTGGGCGGCAACAACGGCATCATCGTCAGCGCCGATGCCGACCTCGACTTGGCGACGCGGGCGATCGTCTTCGGCGCCGTCGGCGCCGCTGGGCAGCGCTGCACCAGCACGCGCCGGCTGATCGTCCAGCGCCCGATCCTCGACGAGCTTTGCGACCGGTTGACGCGCGCCTACAAAACCGTGCCGATCGGCGACCCGATGGACGAAAGCGTGCTGATGGGACCGCTGGTCAACGCGGGGGCAGTCGAGTCGATGATGGCGGCGGTGAAGCGGGCGCAATCCGATGGCGGCAAAGTGCTAACCGGCGGCCGCCGCCTGCCCCATGTCGGCGACAACTTCGTCGAGCCAACGATCATCCGCATGCCCAGCCAGACGGCGCTCGTCTGCGAAGAGACCTTCGCGCCCATCCTCTACATCATGGAGTATGAGACGCTCGATGAAGCCATCGCCCTGCATAACGCTGTGCCGCAGGGGCTTTCAAGCGCAATCTTCACGCGTGATTTGGCCAGCGCCGAAGCGTTTCTGGGTCACGCCGGCTCGGATTGCGGCATCGCCAACGTCAACATCGGCACCAGCGGCGCGGAGATCGGAGGCGCGTTCGGCGGCGAAAAGGATACGGGCGGCGGGCGCGAAGCTGGCTCTGATGCCTGGAAAGCCTATATGCGGCGCCAGACCAATACGATCAATTACTCTGGCGCGCTGCCCTTGGCGCAGGGCGTCGAGTTTGATGTCTGAAATTTGATGCCGCGAGGACATCCGCGCGTTCAAAACCCTTCGCGCTTGCCGTTTCGAAGCGGAAGCGCAAGGCGAAGCAGCGCAAGTAATATTCTGATGAGCGCGATCAGCGCGACAATGGTCGCGATCTGGCGCGTCTGCTGGTCATATAGTTCGACCGGCGGCAGTTCCGGCGCGTCGTCAGTTGGCTCCAGGCGCACCAAAGTAAATTCCTGAGCGACATCCGCCAGCGAATTCAGATCAGCCGCCTGCGCCGAGCTCATGCCAGCGAAGACGCGCTCATACAGCCAGGAGTTGCGCGTGAAAAGGTAAAGCGCCCGCAGCGCCTCGGCGTTGTCTCGCACCGGCTTAGCCTCAGCCGCAAATACATGCGCCCCATGCTGAATCGTCACGCGCGGATGCTTTAGCAAGTTACGATACCAATCCGTGCGCTCGCCCCAACCGGAAAAGACATAATACTTGCTGCCATGCCGCCGAAACTCGACCATGACGTGACGCGGGGCGCCGCTCCGGCGGCCCCTTGTCGTCATGACAAGCATGGGCAGCCAGCCCAAGACGCCGCTCCAACCCAGCCGATACAGGCTGATGGGGAAGCGGGAGACCGAGCGCGCAATGCCCTGTGGCCTGCCTGCCAATGCTTTGGATTCACTCATATTGCCTGTTGATTCCGGACTAAATGAGCATCAAAGTGTAGCCAGATCTTGTCGAATTTCCAGCCCCTGACCGGCGGCTAATTCCAATCGGAGCGGCGCCGACCGCGGCTTTCAAAGCGGTCGTCGCTGCCCCCGCGCATGATCTGGCGGCGCGCCTTCTGCACATCGCTTTCGTGCTTGAGCAGCACGGTCAAGGTGGTCTCAAGCGTCTTCTGATCGATGCTGTTGGCATTCAGCGTCACCAGCGCCTTCGCCCAATCAATCGTCTCGGAGACGCTGGGATTCTTTTTCAGATCCATCCGCCGCATGCCTTGCACGACATCGACCGTCTGGCGCGCCAGCTTGTCGTCCAGTTCCGGCACGCGCATCTGCACGATATTGAGTTCGGCTTCATGCGTCGGGTAATCGACGAAAAGGTAGAGGCAGCGCCGCTTTAGCGCTTCCGAAAGCTCGCGCGTGTTGTTGCTGGTCAAAACGACGCTGGGGTAATGCAGCGCCGTTACCGTGCCCAGCTCGGGGATCGACACCTGGAAATCACTCAGGATCTCCAGCAAGAAGGCTTCAAATTCGGCATCGGCGCGGTCGATTTCGTCGATGAGCAGCAGAACCGGCTCTTCACTCAGCAGCGCCGCCAGCAAGGGGCGCGCCAGCAGGAAGCGCTCGCTGAAGAAGACATCGTCCTCCTCGCCCAGGCGGTCGGCAGCAGCGCGCAAAGTATCGGCGGCAGCCAGCAAGTCGCTCAGCTTGTCCCGCAACAGCTGCGTGTAGAGCATTTGCTTGGCGTATTCCCACTCATAGAGCGCTTTGTTTTCGTCCAGTCCCTCGTAACATTGCAGGCGGATCAGAGGCTTGCTCGAAGCGCCTGACCAAGCCTTTGCCAGCTCGGTCTTGCCGACCCCGGCCGGACCCTCGACCAGCAGCGGCTTGCCCAGCTTATCCGCCAGGAAGACGACAGTGGCGATTTCGTCAGTGGCGATGTATTGCTCATGACAAAGGGCTTCGGTGACTTGCTGCACGTCTTCAAACATGGAGGTGGCTTCCGTTTCGCTTCGGCATTTGCAGTGTAACCGAGATGGTCGCGTCCTAGCAAGCGACCTCGCGGTGGGTTTGTGGTATGATTACAGGGTATGGAAACACTGGAGGCAGTCTATGATAGCCTCAAAACTGCGAGAAGAATTACTTGCGTTGGATCATGACCAGAAGCTCGCTGTAGTAGCGCTGCTAACGGATGGGTTGACCAAAGAGCAGGATGAAGAATGGGAACGCCTTTCACAGAGCCAGCGAGAGTTCAAATTCATTCCGCCAATTCGAATAAAGCCGAAAGCGTCGGCCGAGTTTTTGCGAATGCTCGAAGAAGAATCACTTCTCAATGGCTGAATCGCTTTCTTTTCCATACATTCTTAGCACAGAGTATGTTGACGATCAGCTAGCGCGTCCTTTCATTCCGGTCAGCATCAGGTATCACAGGAATTCGATTGACACGAGCGCAATGCTTGACAGTGGCGCGGACACGAGTATCCTGCCTTACGCGATGGGACTGGCTTTAGGAGCGGATTGGTCGCGACAGCCCGACTTATGGCACTTGGAAGGTTTCGGCGGCGAATTGGAAACGAAGAAGTTAGTGGCTGACTTGGTCATAGGCAGTTGGCATCCGCTTAGAATACTCTTCGGCTGGACGCGCGCAAATGATGTGCCCGTAGTACTAGGTCAGTTGAATTTCTTTTACTTGGTGGATATCTGCTTTTATCGCTCGCGCGAACTGGTTCAATTAAGCCTTGTGTCCACAGAGTAAGTAAGCGCGGCAAATTCAGTCGTCGGCATAAAGCATGATGCCAGACCTACGTCTAACGGTAATAGTCCCCCTCCCGCCGGAGCAGGCCTTCGACACCTTCGTCCAGGGAATGGACATCTGGTGGCCCCGGCGCGGCGTATTCCCCTACAGCTTCGCGCCGGCTGGCACCGGTAACTTGCATATTCGCTTTGAGCCGCAAGTGGGCGGGCGCTATTACGAAACCTTTCTGGATGAGAGCGAATACGAGATCGGGCGCATAACCCTTTTCCAGCCGCCGACTCGACTGACCTATACCTGGCAAGACCCCACTTGGCAGAACGAGACGCGGATTGCGCTGGCATTCACTGAAGAAGCGAGTGGAACACGCGTCGTCTATGAGCAGGACGGCTTTGACCAAGCCGGCGTCCCCGACTTAGCCGCCTATTACAGAATTGGCTGCCGGCAGACCTTGTCCGCCTATGTGGCCCATTGTCAGGCGCTTTATGAATTGGGACAGCTGAGCCAAGCGGCGTCGCCAAACTAAGCCAGCAATCCGCCGACCCGCTCAATGATATAAGCGCCGATCGCCGCTTTGCTGGTCAGGTCAATCGCTTTTAAGCCGCCATCCATATCAAGCGCGACAACGCGATTCGTATCGACCGCGAAGCCGGCATCAGCCGCGCTGATGTCGTTGGCGAACAAAAGGTCCAGCCCCTTGGACTGCAGCTTGCCGCTGGCGTTTTCCACCAGATTTTCACTCTCGGCGGCGAAGCCGACAACAATCATCGGATAACCCGATCGCTGGCGCTGGGCTTTGACCGCCAGCAAAATATCGCGCGTTCGCTCAAGCGGAAGCGTTAGCGAATCGTCCGATTTCTTGATCTTTTGTTCAGAGACGCTGCGCGGTCGGTAATCGGCGACGGCAGCCGCCATAATCAAAGCGGAAGACTCGGCCACATGCTCAAGGACGGCGGCGCGCATGGATTCAGCCGAATCCACCGGAATCAAGCGCGCGCCAACTGGCGCCGGTAGATCGGCGGCGGAGATCAATACGACCTCGGCGCCGGCATCGATCGCCGCCTGCGCGATGGCGCAGCCTTGTTTGCCGGAGGAGCGATTGGTGAGGTAACGCACCGGATCAAGCGCCTCGCGCGTGCCGCCGGCGGTGACCACCAGTTTATGCCCGGACAAGCGGCCATCCGCTCCAAGCACACGCCGGATATGTCCTAGCAGCGTCGGCGTCTCCGGCAGTCGCCCGCTCCCCGCCAACCCACTGGCGAGGCGTCCCTGCTCCGGTTCAATCAGATGGGCGCCGCGCCCACGAAGGATCTCAAGGTTGGCTTGTGTCGCCGGATTGTCGAACATGCCGCCGTCCATCGCCGGCGCGATAACGAGCGGGCAGGTGGCAGCTAAAGCTGTGACCGAGAGCAAATCGTCAGCCAGCCCATGCGCCAGCTTCGCCAAGGTGTTGGCGGTTGCCGGCGCGATCAGCAGCAAATCGGCCGCTTCCGCCAATCCGATATGGGCGATATGGCTGGGCAAACCGCCAGCTGTCTCGGTGCGCCACATATCGCTGTAGACCGGTCGCCCGCTGACCGCTTGAAAGGTGAGCGGGCGGATAAAACGCTGCGCCGCTTCGGTCATGACGACATCCACCAGCGCGCCCGCTTGCGTCAGCTTGCTGGCGAGATCAACCGCCTTGTACACGGCGATGCTTCCGCTGACGCCGAGGATGATGCGTTTGCCCCGCAGTAGCGCGTTCTCCACCATGATTGACCGTAACTTCCAACTCACAATTATGGTACACAATACCAAGCCGAAACGAAAGACTGCGCGAGCCTGCGGGACGCGAAACCTCAAGCCGCCGCTGGCATACTGTCGGTTAAAATATCTCGCAATTGCGCTTGATGTCTGTTAAAGTCGCCAGTCTTGAGCGCGATTCGGGCAGGAGATCCGCAGTGCAATCTGGCGTCGCTTCGGGAAGGGTCAAAGTTTACCGACTGGCGCTCATTCTGGTCTTATTGGTATGCGCTGGCTGCAACCTTGGCTTCACGGGCGAAGGCGCGCCCACAACCTTTGAGGGACCGCCGATAATACATATCGCAGCGCCCGCGCCCAATCAAACATTTCTCGCCGGCGCCACTGTTATCGTGCAAGCGCGGGTGGAAAACGCCGGTCCCGATTTGGCTCGGATCAGCGTACTGCTGGATGACGCGCTGCTGGGCGAGAAAGTCAATCCGAACGAAACCAATGCGGCTGTTCTGCCGCTGACGATCGACTGGCCCACCAGCAACACCGGAGAATTCAAGATTTCTGTGCTGGCGGAGCGCGGCGATGGCGAATTTGCCCGCGAGGACGTGAACATTCTTGTGATTGCCGAGTCGAGCGCCGAATCGTCAACGACCGGCGGAACCGCGAGGCAAGATACAGTCTCGCCCGAGCCGCGGGATGCGACCGCAGACAGGCAGCCGGACGCCGCCGCGGATGGCGAGCAGCCACCAGAACAGCCGCCGTCAGCGCCGACCGAGCCCGCTGTCACAGGCGCAAGCCGCGTCGCCGGCACGATGACCCAACCGGCGCGGATACGCATCGGTCCCGGCGCCACCTATGACCTGGTGGGCAACCTCGACGAAAACCTTGAGGTGATGCTCGTCGCGGTGAATCCCTCGCGCGAATGGTATCGGATCGCCTACAATGATCTGTCTGACGCTTGGGTTTACGCCGAGTTTGTGCAACCGGGTGGAGACACCTCAGGCTTGCCAATAGAGACGGGACCGCCCATGCCCGCAGAACAAGGCGTCAATCTGGTCGTCATTGATGTGCAGTTGGCGCCGCCAATCGTATGCAATCAGCAGACGACGGCGCGGGCGCGCATTCGCAACGAAGGCACAGACGAGGCGGGAAACGTGGCTTGGGTGATCGCCGAGCCAGTACTGATAAGCGATGGATCGTCCCTCCTCGAGAATCCGCCGCTCGCCTACCTCAAGACCCTGGAGGCGGAGGAAGAAGACACGGTCGAATTCCCTTTGACGCTCACGACCCATGCCGGCCAAGAGCAATTCATTCGCGTCGTGGTTGACAGCGGGAATCACCTGCCGGAAACGGACGAAACCGATAACGCCGGCAATAGCGCAGCTTTCATTCTGCAGCCGGGCGACTGCGGCTAGCGGCCTCATTCGGCATCGCGCCCGCGCCAATTGCGCTGCGCTTCACATTTCATTCAGCATCAGCAATCGCATCGGGAAGGACAAGGTCTGTGACTTCGATAATCGTGACCAACGATGATGGCTTTGACGCGCCCGGCATCCTGGCGCTGGCGCAGGCGATGCGCCCGCTGGGGGAAGTGCAAGTCTGCGCGCCGGCGGTCAATCAAAGCGCCAGCGGGCACAAGATCACGCTCTTCCAGGACATCGCATATTCGCGCTGCGCGCTAGGAAGCGATATTCCAACGCTGGCGGTCGATGGCTCGCCGGCCGACTGCATCATGTTGGCGCTATTGGGATTGGTGGATGACAAGCCGGACATCGTTGTCTCCGGCATCAATCGCGGGGAAAATATGGCGCAGGACTTGACCTACAGCGGAACGGTGGCGGCGGCATTGGAAGCGGTGATTAACGGCATCCCCGCCGTCGCTTTCTCGCTGGCGCAGGCTGACGCAGACTGCCTCGACAACTATCGCGTGGCGGCCCAAGTGGCGCTGCCCATCGTTAAAATGGTGCTAGCAAATGGCTTGCCACCCTTCACGATCCTGAACGTCAATGTGCCGCCGGTAAGCCGGCTGCAGGATTTGCGCGGCATCCGGCTGACGCGCCAAGGCCTACGCGACTACCGTGACTACCTGGTCGAAGTGGACGATGGACTAGTGCAAATTCGCGGCGAGCCGCCCGCCGCCAATACCGATGAGCTCGGCACCGATGTCTGGGCAGTGCATCGCGATTATGTCAGCGTCACGCCGGTGCATCTCGATATGACGGCGCATCAGTTCATGGCAAATCTGGAAGCCTGGGATCTGCAGCTGCCCCCACCCTAAATCCCTCCCCCAGAACGAGGGAGGGACTTTTTTCGCAACTTGCCATGTTGTGTTAGCTCCCCTTCCCTCTTGATGGGGGAAGGGGTCGAGGGATGGGGGTGATACAACTGCGCTATAATGGTGTTCGATTTCCTATGCGCGACCAGTACGAAAGGAATCGACCGTGAACTTCCTCAAAAGTCTATTCGGCGGCGGCCGCAACGAAGACCGCGGCATCTACTTCTACGTGCAACCGAAGATGTGCAAGGAGATCCTGCGGGTGCGGGTCGATCCGCTGAATGACCTGTCGCAGACGGACGACGGCAAGGGATACTGGTGCCGCAAAGTGGCGAGCGCCGCGCGCTGTCCCTTTCAAGCCGAGATTGAGCTGTACTTCGACAAGAACAAGCGCTTCAAAGACAGCAGCGTCGAGAATGGCGAGTTGGTCAGCGAGGAGGCGTGGGCGGCTCAGCGGGGGAATTAGGTAGAAGAATGCTTACTCACGTTCGCCCATATTATGCTCTGGATTCGTCGCAGTCGGATCATCGACGGAAGCTTTCTGATCCAAGCTGGGCGGGCTAAGTTCCTGCGATTCTGGCAAAGACCTTAGCCTCAGTTTGAAGCTTCGCAGTTGAATGCCGATATCTACTCGCCTGTTCGGGATCACGACAGTGGCGACGATGGTTACGCCGCATAAGTAAAGAAACACTTCAACTCCTCCCGTCCCATTATACATGAGGACGAAGCCAGAGCCGATGGCTAAAACTGTAATGACCTGATGGTAGCTAAACCGCATCTATCGGCGATGCACTGAATACACCACGATAAACACAAACGTCAGATACGCCAGAATGTCTTGGGTCGTATGCCCTCGCTGGATAATCAAGACGGCTGTCACAGCCGCAAACAAAACTATGAACGAAACATACGGAGCGGTCAGGTCTTTCACTGCAAACCTTCGCATAGTCTCTTGGTCACCCTAATGGTAGCAGATCTTCTGCGCATACTCAAGCAGCTTCAATATGACATCGCGAGAGTAGCAAATGCGCTCCGGCACCCTATTTTGGGGGACCGGTGAACTTGGTCATGTCGGTGTCTTCGGTCCAATAGCTGCCGTCTGGGAGGACGGTCGTTTCGTCGAACACAACTTTGGTAGGCGATTTTCTGAAGAAGTCGCGTCCTTCCCACTTTAATGTGGCACCCTTTAATATTGCCCCTAGCAGTTTGGCGCCTCGCAAATCAGTGCCAACAAGATTCGTATTGGTTAGATTGGTGTAGCGAAGGTCTGCATCTTTCAGATTTGCCGAGTCCATATCAGCCTTTGTCAAATCAACGTACTGCATGTTTGCGAACTCCATATTTGCGTTTCTAAGCTTGGCACTACTCAGCTTTGCCCGGTGCAGAACGGAATGCGAGAGCGATGATTCGTTTAAATTTGCCATTCGGAGGCTGGCGCGCGCAAGCACTGCGTGTGACAAGTCAGCACTACGTAAGTCCGCACGGTCCAATTGTGCCTCTGTGAGATTCTCCTCTCGCAAGTTTGATTCCTCCAGCTTTGCGCTGGATAGGATTGCAAAACGAAGTTTTCGGTGTCGCAAGTCCATCTTACGAAGTTCGGCGCCGCTGAGATCAATGTGGGGCGGCGGCTCGCGCACAATCTGCACGATTGGTTCGGCGGTCGGCGCTGGCTGTGGTTCCGGATCAACAGTTTCGCTAGGTATTTCTTCTGGAACGTAGAGCTTCTCGCCGAATTTACGTTTAACTTCCTCTATAATTGCGGCCTTGGCATCTGCCTTGACGGCTCTAAGCAAGCGAAATGCAGAATCAGCGACGCGGTAGACGTCTTCGTCGGTAATACATCACGGCGTTTCCGATGCGCCCACCTATTGCGAGCCAGGAGCAACTCACTAGCGAGATTAATAGCATTCTTTGCATTTTCGTCGTTGCCTCGAATCTTCCTTCCCAGTTCCTTCGAGAATGGCGCACGGTAAAGCACTATCGCGTTTAGCCATCCTGCAGCATCAATTTCTAGCAAAGCTTCTCCTTCGCTATCAAATTGAAGGCGACGCTTGGGTGAGTTTCCCTCTAATGTATCTCGCAATATCTTCAAATAGTGTTCCGCTTCATGTCTCTGCTTGTACCGCGTGAGAACGTAAGGTGCTAGTCCATCTCGCACTGCGTCTAAAACACTTCCCACATAACCGTAGTTGTCTTCAGCCATCGTCGACGCTCCACCTATACGCGAAACTGTCTCTCAGAAAAGCGAGAATATCAGCGAAGTATATCTCAAAGTGATTAGCTGTCCAATCAACTGCTCTGTGGCGGATTGTCATGTATGTAATGTAGCCCTACCCCTCCCCTGCGCCAACCTCCCGCATCGCCGGCAACCCAAACGCGCTCCGAATCCGATCCTCAATCATGTCCGACAGGCTCGGATTGCTCTGCAAGAACTGCTTGGCGTTCTCCCGCCCCTGCCCCAGCAGCTCATCGGCGTAGCGATAGAAAGCGCCCCGCTTGTCGATGATGCCCAGCTCGGTGCCGATATCGATGATCTCGCCCGACTTGCTGATGCCCTGATTGAACATGATGTCGAACTCGCATTGCTTGAAGGGCGCGGCAACTTTGTTCTTCTTGATGCGCACGCGCGTCCGGTTGCCCACTATATCGCCGCTGTGCTTGACCTGCTGGACGCGGCGGATATCGATACGCACGCTGGCGTAGAATTTCAGCGCGCGGCCGCCCGGCGTTGTTTCGGGACTGCCGAACATGACGCCCACTTTCTCGCGCAATTGATTGGTGAAGATGACGCTGACATTGGATTGCTTGATCGCCCCCGCCAGCTTGCGCAGCGCCTGGCTCATCAAACGCGCCTGCAAGCCGACATGCGAATCTCCCATCTCCCCTTCGATCTCGGCGCGCGGCACCAGCGCCGCCACGCTGTCGATGATGATGACATCCAGCGCGCCCGAGCGGACCAGATGCTCGGTAATCTCAAGCGCCTGCTCTCCAGTATCGGGCTGCGAGACATAAAGCTGCTGGATATCGACGCCGATCTTCTCGGCATAAGCGGGGTCGAGGGCATGCTCCATATCGATGAAGGCGCAAATGCCGCCCGCTTGCTGCGCTTCCGCCGCCACATGTAGGCAGAGCGTGGTCTTGCCCGAGCTTTCCGGACCATAGATCTCGGTGATGCGGCCGCGCGGCACACCGCCGACGCCCAGCGATATGTCGATGCCGAGCGAGCCGGTCGGGATTGCCTCGACTTCCAAATGACTGCCCGCGCCGAGGTTGAAAATCGTGCCATCGCCATATCGTTTGGTGATATCGGTCAAGGTCGCGTCGAGCGCCTTCTGCCTGGCTTGATGATCCTGATTATCGATGATCTGTGTTTCCTTAACCGCCCGTCTTGTCTTCGCCATCGCCCTCGTCTCGCTTCCTCTAGCTGCCTGCCTAAGTGTAGTGTTTCCAACCTGATTTCGCTATATTGCCGATCCTAGCACTTTTGTTCTAGTCGCGCAAGGCTTTATCCATAGCAATCTCAGGCAGTAGCGCGCGCGAACGGCATCACTTTTCGTAAACGCCCGCCGAAAGTGTTATATTCGACAGTTGGACGTAGTTTGCATAAGCTGTTCATAAAGTTTGAAAGAGGAGAATACCATGAGAATCCTTAAGTATGTGGCGATCCTGCTGCTTGTGCTTTCGGTGGCATTTGTGATCGCGCAAGACGCCGAGACCATCGTCATTCGCGGCTTCGGCAATATCAGCACCTTCAATCCGGCCCTCGGCAGCGATGGCGCCTCGTTCCAAGCCTACAGCGTCCTCTGGCCCAAGCCATACGAAATTGACGCGGCATCCTCCGCGCCGGTCCCAGGCTTGACCACCTGGGAGATTTCCGAAGACGGCTTGACCTATACCTTCAACATCCGCGAAGACGCCAATTGGTCGGATGGCATGCCGATCACATCGCATGATATCAAGTTCGTCATCGACGCGATCCAGTCGGATGTGGTCGCTTCGATCCAGGAGACCGAGGTGGCCGCGGTCGAGGAAGTGCGCGTTGTCGACGACAAGACCTATGAAGTTGTCTTGAAGGAATTGGACTGCGCCGCGTTCAGCCAATTGGGCGGCGTACGTTTCATGCCGTCGCATCTCTTCGCCGAAGACTTCAGCGACTTTGAAGACAATATGGTCTCGACCGAACCGGTCGGCATCAGCGGCGGTCCCTACATCCTCGACGCCTGGGAGCCGGATTCCTACCAGAGCTATCACGCCAATCCCGATTGGTGGGGCGGCGAGGTCGGCATTCCCTATCTGATCAACCGCAATATCAAGGAGCAGGCGGTCGCGCTGCAATCGATTCAGGCGGCGGAGGTCGATTACACCTATCTGCACGGTGATCTTTTCAGCCAGATTGCCGACACCAGCAACTTGCAATGGGAGATCTTCCCGCAGATGTCGGTCAAGTTCTTCGCCCTCAATTGGGTAGATCCCGAGCATCCATCCGCCGCTTACGATGAAGACGGCAATGCAATCGACCAGGTTCCGCACCCGATCTTCAGCGATCCGGCCGTGCGCAAGGCAGTGGCGATGGGCTACAACAAGAGCGATGTGCTGGCGACAATGGGCGGCGACCAAGGCGGCACGCGGCTGATCGGCGCGGTCAACCCGGCCATCGGCTGGGCGTACAACAACGACCTGCAACCCTACCCCTATGATCCCGAAGGCGCGATGCAAATCCTTGAAGACGCCGGCTGGGTTGATTCCGATGGCGATGGCGTGCGCGAAAAAGATGGACAGCGCCTCGAATTCCTCATCTCCTACAGCGATATCCTGCTGATGTTCGAGACGCACGTGCTGGTCGCGCAGGATCAACTGAAAGACATCGGCTTTGATGTCACGCTGGAGAAGGTGGAATGGGCGAATTACATCAGCGACATCTATTTGGGTCAGATGTATGACGCCACTTCAATGAGCAATAGCGGCGGCACCGGCGGCGCGCCCGATGCCAACGACTTCATGACGCTGATCGACAGTCGTCAGGATATCCCGGGCAGCGGCAACAACCTGGCTTCCTACGTCAACCCGGCGATTGACGCGCTGATCGACGAAGCGCGCACCGTCCCCGGTTGCAGCACCGACGAGCGCGGCGCTATCTATCGCGAGATTCAGCGGATTGCCCATGAAGATCTGGCTTACGACTGGTCCTTCGTGCCCAATATCTGGCAGACAGCCAACGCCCGCGTCGGCAACTACGAGCCGGCGCCCTTCTGGGTCTTTTACGGCTATACCGCCGACATCCACAAGTGGACGATTGAGGGATAAAGCCTAGATCTCACAGCGCCAGAAAATGTAGGGGCGGCCCATTGGGTCGCCCTTTTGTGATTTGAATTTTGTCGTACTGCCGCGGTCAGTTTGTTAAATCTAGGACTTGCTCGGTGGCTGGATGCCGCTCTATTCAAGACCTTCTACCCGCTTGATCTTGATGCGACCATCGACGAGCTCGCGCTTCTGCAGTTTCTTGCTTTCGGCTTCGAATGCGGCGCGCACCAAACCGTTGATATAGTCATTCAATTCGTCTTCTATCAGGTTCATACCTTCGTGCCCGACATCCTTCTTGGCGCAAACTTCCTGAATCGCTTCCTGGAGTTGCTGACGCTGATAGGCGTGGCTGGCTTCATCTTCCGCGCTTGCCATCGCCTGGCCGAGGCGTTCGGCATGGTACTTTACTTCAAAGCACATGAAATGCCGCATCAACTTCATACGTTTTATTCTGAGAACGATGGCATTGCGCATCTTGGCTCCCACGCAGTTGCTAGCCGAGTGCTGTCTCAAGCATATTATAGTAATTGCGCTACACAAAGCTACTGCTGATACCTCCGCGGATCCAGCGCATCCCGCAACCCATCGCCGACCAGATAAAAGCACAGCGCCGTGACCATAATCAAAATGCCCGGCGTGAATACCGGGCGCACTCCGCTGACGAAGTAACTGCGGGAACTGCGTCTTTTGCGGCGACTCCGCCGACATCCACAAGTGGACGATCGAGGGATAATCGCTCAATCGCACAAGTCTAGAAAATGTAGGGGCGGCTCTGTGAGTCGCCCTTTTGTGTTCTGAATTGTCTTATGTTATCGTGGTCTGATTGTTTGCTTCATGCCTCGTTAGCCGGCAGCTTGCCCGCCAGCCCCAAGCCTTCTAGCAAACCCGCCATCCGCGCCTGTTCGGTTTCGACTGTTCGCAAGCGGTTATCCAAGGACTGAAAGCCTTCATCCATCTTGTCTTCAAGGCGTTTAATGTCCGCGCGAAGCCAAAAGAATAGGCCAGCAACAACCGTGATATTTGTCCCAATGATGATGAGAACCTGTTCCCAGCCCATCATACTAACCTCAATGCTATTTCTGCCTAACCACAATAATGATAGCGCAAATTGGCGGAATCGCCAAGCCGCGGGCGATTCGACATCATTGCTGATACCGCCGCGGATCCAGCGCATCCCGCAAGCCATCCCCCACCAGATAAAAGCAGACCACAGTGACCATAATCAGGATGCCCGGCGTGAAAACCAGGTGCACGCCGCTGACGAAGTAACTGCGCGAGTCCGTGAGCATATTGCCCCAGGTCGGCGTCGGCGGCTGAATGCCAACGCCGAGATAGCTCAAGCCGGATTCAATGGTGATCAGATTGCCAGCGATGATGGTCATCGTCACCATGACAATCGAGAAGACATTGGGCAAGATATGCGATACCAAAATGCGGAAATCCGAAGCGCCCAGCGCCCGCGCCGCCAGCACATAATCGCGCTCCTTCAGCGACAATACTTCGCCGCGCACCAGTCGGCTCGTCCCCACCCAGCCAAGCGCCGCCAAGACGACGATCAGCACCTCGGTCGATGGCTCCCAAACTGCCGAAGCGATCAGCAGCAAAAATAGCGGCGGGATTGCGCTCAAGGTGTTGATGCCCCAAGAGATAAGATCATCCACTTGGCGCCCGTAATAGCCGGCGAGCAGCCCCAAAGTAATGCCGATGAACACGGTGATGATGCTGGCGAGGTAGGCGATGGACAGCGAGACGCGGCCGCCGTAAATCAAGCGCAGGAATTGATCGCGACCAAGTTGATCGGTGCCCAGCGGGTAGCCATCCTCGCCCGGCTGCTTGAAGCGATTGGGGATGCTGGTGGAGTTGACGTCAAGCTGCAGCGCCTGCTCAAAGATGATTGGCATCAAGAAGCAGATCGAGGTTAATACGAGCAGCACCGTGATGGCGAATATGGTCAGGCGGTCGCGCCGGATGAAGGCGAGCGCGTCGCGCCAGAAGGAGCGCGATGGTCGCTGCGTCTCCGCCCCTGCCAGACGGGCAATCTTGGACTCTTGCGCCATGTCCGACCGCCTACTCCAGCCGAATCCGCGGATCGAGGATGACATACATAATATCGGAGAGCAGCACGCCGACGATGAACATCAGCGAGGCGATCACCACCGAACCCATCACCACGGGATAATCGCGGGCGAAAACCGCGTCGATAATCAGCTTGCCCATGCCGGGCCAGGCAAAGACCTGCTCGATAATCACCGCCCCCGCCAGCACCTGGCCAATGGCGGGACCAAGAAAGGTGGCCACCGGCAGCAAGCCGTTGCGCAGCGCGTGCCGCAGCCAAATGACCTTTTCGTTCAAGCCTTTGGCATAAGCGGTGCGGACGTAGTCCTGCTGCAAGACTTCGAGAATCTGCGTCCGCGTAAAGCGCGAGAGGAAGGCGATCCAGTTCAGCGACAATACAAATACCGGCAGAATCATATGCCGCAACGCATCAGCCAAATCGAAGCCGCCGCGCCGCGTGATATTCTGCATGCCGCTGATGGGCAGCAGGTCGAGCTGTACGCCAAATATGATGATTAACAGCAATCCCAGCCAAAACTGGGGCACCGCGTTGCCCACCACGGAGATGAGACGGATCGCCTGGTCGACCCAGGTGCCGTGGAAGACGGCCGCCAACACGCCCAATACAACGCCCATCATGAAGCCGATCGCCAGCGCGGCTACCCCAAGCCGCAGAGTCGCCGGGATGCGCTGCGCAAGCTGCTGCATGACGGGTCGTTTGTTCTTGATCGACTTGCCGAAATCGCCCCGCAGCAGCCCGAGCCGGTCCCCGGGCGTCTCGCCAATGCCATCGCCATCGTAATCAAGCAGCGTCCAGTCATTGCCAATCAACCAGAAGGCATACTGCACCAGCGGCGGCTGATCCAAGCCCAACTGCCGGCGCATCGCCTCGTTGGTGCCGGCGCCGATGTTCGGTCCCCAGGTGATCATCGCGACCGGATCGCCCGGCGCCGCGAGGATGATCATGAACGACAAAATGGTGACCCCGAAAAACGTCGGTATCGCTTGCAAGAGGCGGCGCTGAAAATATTTGACCATCGACAGAATGAGATCTACTGAAACTCAACAAACATTCTAACGTCAGATTGCGAAACTGCCAAAACATGCTTTCCGCGCCCGGATCTGCGTTATGTCCTGTTTTCCACTGTTAAGAGTGTGAAGAGAACCTAAAGAACTCGCTCACTCCGCTTAAAACAAGCCTAGCGCATCATTAACGCGCTGAATGCCCGCTTTAACAGTCTTCCGCTAAGCTCAATGTTGTGTGTGGGCGCCCCGCGCATTCCTCGCTCATATTTGAACGATCAGGAGAGAAAGTTGCCCATGAAGAAAGTTCTATGGCTATTGCTGCTTCTTGCGCTCGCAACCGGATTCGCGAGCGCGTCGGAGACGGATCTTGGCTTGCCCGAAGTCGATCCGCTTGACCACCCCATCGGCGAGATCATCACCGCCGGCAGCTCAACCGTATTCCCGCTCAGCGAGCGCATGGCTGAGCTTTGGACAGACGCGGGCGGCGTGGCGCCGTCCATCGCATCCATCGGCTCGGGCGCTGGCTTTGAGCGCTTCTGTGTTGAAGGCGAAACCGATATCAGCAACGCCTCGCGCGCCATCAAAGACAGCGAAGTGGAATCCTGCAACGCAATCGGCCGCGACCCGATCGAATTCCGCGTCGGCACCGATGCGCTGGCTGTCACCGTTTCGGCAGCCAACGACTTCGTCAGCGATGTCAGTTTGGAAGAACTGGCGATGATCTTCAGCAGCGCCGATGCCTGGTCCGATGTCCGCGCCGAATGGCCCGACGAGGCAATTCAACGATTCATCCCGGGTACCGACAGCGGCACCTTCGATTACTTTGTGGAGGAAGTCTTCGACGAAGATGAAGAGCCGATCCTCAGCGCCAATCCGCAGCTTTCCGAGGACGACAATGTGCTGGTGCAAGGCATCACCGGCAGTCCCTATGCGGTTGGCTTCTTCGGCTACGCCTACTATGTCGAGAATCAGGACGAGCTGAATATCCTCCGCATTGAAGGCATTGAAGCCAATGTGCAGACGACCGATGACGGCAGTTACCCGCTGGCGCGCCCGCTCTTCATCTACAGCGATGCCAGCATCATGGCGGAGAAGCCGCAGGTCAACGCCTTCATCAATTTCTACCTGACGCGCGTCAACGACGAGGTTGTCGATGTCGGCTACTTCCCGGCTTCGGAATACGCATTCTCCGGCGCAATCGACTATTGGCGCATCGCCAACGGCATGACGCCAATCGGCGACGCGGCGCTGGACTTGATGGACGACATCATGCTGGAAGAAGTGGATCCGCTCGATTACACCGAGGGCGAGATCGTCACCGCCGGCAGCTCGACCGTATTCCCGCTCAGCGAGCGCATGGCTGAGCGCTGGACCGATGCGGGCGGCGTCGCCCCGTCCATCGCTTCGATCGGCTCCGGCGCCGGCTTCGAGCGCTTCTGCGTCGAAGGCGAAACCGACATCAGCAACGCCTCGCGCGCCATAAAAGACAGTGAGGGCGAATCTTGCAAAGCCATCGGCCGCGAGGCCATCGAGTTCCGCGTCGGTACCGATGCGCTGGCAGTAACCGTTTCGGCAGCCAACGACTTCGTCAGCGATGTCACGATGGAAGAGCTGGCGCTGATTTTCAGCAGCGCCGATGCCTGGTCCGATGTCCGCGCTGAATGGCCCAACGAAGCGATACAGCGCTTCATCCCCGGTACCGACAGCGGCACCTTCGATTACTTTGTGGAGGAAGTCTTCGACGAAGATGAAGAGCCGATCCTCAGCGCCAATCCGCAGCTTTCCGAGGACGACAATGTGCTGGTGCAAGGCATCACCGGCAGTCCCTACGCCGTCGGCTTCTTCGGCTACGCCTACTATGTCGAGAATCAGGACGAGCTGAATATCCTCCGCATTGAAGGCATTGAAGGCAATGCGCAGACGACCGATGACGGCAGTTACCCGCTGGCGCGCCCGCTATTCATCTACAGCGATGCCGGCATCATGGCCGAGAAGCCGCAGGTCGCCGCCTTCATCAGCTTCTACTTGAGCAATGTCAACGACGAAGTCATTGATGTTGGCTACTTCCCGGCTTCACCCGATGCGCTGAATGCCGCCAAGCAAGCCTTCCTAGATGCGATGATGGGCATGTAGTCCATCTCAAGCATTGCCACAAAGCGGGGGATGCGATACCGCAATACGGGACCGCATCCCCCACGTTGAACGCGCATGAAAGCGGCGCCACAAGGGCATTGCTGGTACAAATCGCTTACAATGCGGAAGTCCCGTTCGGAACGCTAGAGCGGACGCTTTACTTGAGAGAAAACGATGAGCGATCAACAGCGGGAATTGACCCATCATCTGATTCGGAGCGACCGCCGTCCGCTTGATCTAAAGCATAAATTCAAGATCCACGAAGCAATCATTCAAGTCAGCCTGTTCGCTTGCGGCTTGCTTTCGATATTTACGACGCTGGGCATCATCCTGGTTTTGGGCAACGAATCAATCGCCTTCTTCACTCGCGATCAATGGGTCAACAGCAATCGCCCCATCCTCAGCGACATGGACGACCAGACCACCGTATTCACCGTGGAGCCGGGCAAGGCGCTGGAGGCGGTCGAAGAGAGCGGCATCATTCGCGTCGGCCAAGAAGTCATGGAGGTCGTCGAGTTTCAGAATAATCAGATTGACCTTGATGTGGTCGGCACTGGCGGCGGCTTCAAGCGCTTTTGCGCGCTCGATGTCGAACTTGTCGAGCTTGGCGTAAAACGCCCGCAGATCGTCAACGCCAGCCGTCCGATTAATCAGGGCGAAATCGACCGCTGCCGCTCGATCGGCATCAGGCCGGTCCCCTTCCGCGTCGGCGCCGATGCGCTGGCGATCACGGTGAGCTCCGATAATGACTTCATCACCGAGCTGAGCTTCGCCGAATTGCGCCAGATCTTTGGCGACGCCGACCATTGGTCGGATCTGCGCTCGGATTGGCCCAATGAGCCCATACAGTTGGTCATCCCCGGTCAGGACAGCGGCACCTTCGATTTCTTCGTCGAAGCCGTCTTTGATGATGACCCGACGGCGATGCTGGCAAGCGACCCAATCATGTCGGAAAACGACAATCAACTGGCCGGCAGCATCCACCGCAATCCCTTCAGCATCGGTTTCTTCGGCTATTCCTACTACCTTGCCAACACCGACGACCTCAAAATCCTAGCTTTGGACAGCGTTGAGCCCTCAGCGCTGTCAGTAGAAGACGGCAGCTACGCCCTTTCGCGCCCGCTATTCATTTACAGCGACGCCGAACTCATGCTTGAGCAGCCGCAGGTCGCCGATTTCATCAGTTATTATCTCGCCCGCGTCAACGAGGTGATCGTCGATGTCGGCTACTTCCAAGCATCAACCGAGGCGCTGGCGAAGGCGCGCGACGAATGGATGCGAGCGACGGCCGCCGCCGACTTGAGGCCGATTGACCCCCGCCAGGTCTCCGGCGCGCTGATTGCCGCCGGCAGTTCCACCGTATTCCCGCTGACGGAGCGCATCGGCGAGCTCTTCGTCGAGGACGGCTATCTGCCCCGTTTCCAGGTCAAGCGCGGTCTGCGCGGCGAAAACACCATCGCGCCACACAGCGCCGGCGTCGCCGTCGAGTACAACGACCGGCCGACGCTCATCGAGTTCTTCACCAATACCAGCTGGATCCCCGCGATCGGCGAATTTGGCGTCATCCCCCTGATCAACGCCACCTTGATGACCAGCACAATCGCCATGCTGGTGGCGCTGCCGCTGGGCATTGGCGCCGCCGTTTACCTGAGCGAATACGCCTCGCCGCGGGTGCGCAGTTCGCTCAAGCCGGTACTGGAGATTCTGGCGGGCATTCCCACGGTGGTCTATGGATACTTCGCCTTGACCTTTATGACACCGCTGCTGCGCGGCATCTTCGGCGTCGAGGTCGTCAACATTTATAATACCGGCTCGGCCGGCATCGTGGTCGGCATATTGATCATCCCGTTAATCAGCTCAATGAGCGAAGATGCCCTGCACGCGGTGCCAAACGCCTTGCGCGAAGCCTCCTACGGCTTGGGCGCGACGAAGCTGGAGACGGTCATCAAAGTGGTGATTCCAGCGGCGCTGAGCGGCATCCTGGCCGCTTTTATCGTGGCTGTTTCGCGCGCCATCGGCGAGACGATGATCGTCGCCATCGCGGCCGGCGCCGGTCCCAATTTCAGCTTCAATCCCTTTGACTCGGCCGAGACGATGACGGGGCATATCGCGCGCATCAGCGGCGGCGACCTCAGCTACGACTCGATTGATTACAACAGCATCTTCGCCATCGGGCTGACCCTGTTTCTGATGACCTTCATCCTCAATGCGCTGAGCCGTGTCATCATCAGCCGCTTCCGCGAGGCTTACTAATGGCCGATCGAAAACACCCCCGCCCCAAACCCCTTCCCCATAAAGAGGGAGGGGCTTCTTCTGTGGGAGACAGTCTAATGAACTCCCCTTCCGGCGGGTCTGTGTCTACGCGACCCCTCACTGTGGGGGAAGGGGCCGGGGGATGGGGGGGCAACGAAGCCGACAGCAAGCAGCGCCGCTATTACATGCCCAAGGAGGCGGACTTCTTCCGTCGCCTGGAGCAGCGGCATCGGCGCGGGCGCTTTGGCAGACTGTTCAATTATTTCTCCATTGCGGTCGCCGGGCTGGCGCTTGTCGCCCTCTTCCTCAATGTCGCCAACGAAGCCTTTGGCGCCATCGGCGTGGTGAACACCATCGAACCGGAGACGCTAACCGCGGGCCGAGCGCTGGCCGACCTGAACAATGACGAACTGGCGACCATCCTGGCGGAAAATGTCGGCGGACGCCTGCGCGTCTTGATCCGCGATACGATCAGCCAGGTGGAAATTGACCAATTCACCAAGGCGACCGTCGGCGAAATCGTCGGCGATGACAATGTCGATCCAGCAATCGCGGGCGAATTGCTCAAGGCGATCAGTGTGGAGCGGCAAGCGGAACTGCTGGCGAAATATGCCGAGCATGCAACCCTTCGCAACCTGGTGTTGGAGGAAGTGGTCGAGCAGAAAGTGATCGCCAGTTTCACCCTGTCGGATGCAATCTTCAATTTCGCCGCGATTAAAGAAGAAATCGAAGGTCCCATCCTGAACCAGTACCTCAAGGCGGAGCGCCTGGACGACGCCAAAGTCACCGTGATTCGTTTTCATAGCTGGCTTGATAGCGCGTTTCTAACGACCCCTATGTCGAGCGCGCCGGCGCTGGCTGGCGTGCGCACCGCGCTGATCGGCTCCATTGGACTGATGGCGGTGGTGGTGCTGGTGGCGCTGCCCATCGGCGTCGGCGCCGCCGTCTACCTGGAAGAATATGCCCAGCAAGGCTTTGTCAATCGCCTCATCGAGACGAATGTGCGCAATTTGGCCGGTGTGCCATCGATCATCTACGGCATGCTCGGTCTCGCCATCTTTGTGCGCGCCCTGGCGCCCTTCACCAGTGGAATGTTATTTCATTACAACTTTGACGCGCCCACGGTCGAGACGGTGGTCGAGCTGATCGCGCCCGCCTTTGACGGCGAAATCAGCTTTGACGGTAACTCCTTGGTAAGCGCCAGCGATCAGATAGACGCGCCGAACTTGGGCCGCGTTGTCGATACATTTTTGCGCTTCGGCACGCCAAGCTTGACGATGATGGGCAATTCCTCCGTCATTCAACTGTCCAACGCGCTGGCCGAGGCGCTGGATGTGGCCGTCGATGTGTCGACGGCGCGCGCCGACGAAGACCACGACATCGAGGTGCGCGGCGATTATTATCGATTTGATGTCGCCGACGATGCCGCTGTTACTCATGATGTGTTCGACGAGTTGATGAGGCGCCTCGCGCGCATCAACAGCTTCGCGCCCAACGGACGCACCTTGGTCAGCGCCGGCTTGACGCTGGCGCTATTGATCCTGCCGATCATCATCATCAACGCGCAGGAGGCGATCCGCGCCGTGCCCTACACCATTCGCGAAGCCTCTTACGGTTTGGGCGCGACCCGCTGGCAGACGATTTGGCGTCAAGTCTTGCCGGCCGCCCTGCCCGGCATCATGACCGGGACGATCCTGTCGGTTTCGCGCGCGGTCGGCGAGACAGCGCCGCTGATTGTCGTCGGCGCGGCCACCTTCCTCGTCACCGACCCCACCAGCCCCTTCTCGCAATTCACCGCGCTGCCGATACAAATCTACCAGTGGACGGCGCGGCCCCAAGGGCAATTCGCCGATATCGCCGCGGCCGCCATCATCGTGCTGCTGGCGCTCATGCTCACGCTCAACGCGGCCGCCATCTTCCTGCGCAACCGTTATTCCATAAGGTTCTAATTCATGGCAATCGAAGACCGGGCAGCGCTGAAGACTGACACCGACCTAGTGATGGAACTGCGCGATTGCAGTTTCTTTTACGGGGCGCTGCGGGCGGTGGCAAAGGTTAGCCTGCCCATCTACAAGAACCGCATCACCGCCTTGATCGGACCATCCGGCTGCGGCAAGAGCACCGTGCTGCGCGGCATCAACCGCATGTTGGAATTAACGCCCGGGGCGCGCGTCGAAGGCGAGATCATCTACCGCGGGATGAATCTCTACGACGAGAAGGTTGACCCGGTGGAAGTGCGCCGCCGCATTGGCATGGTCTTCCAGAAGCCGAACCCCTTCCCCAAGAGCATCTTCGATAACGTCGCCTATGGTCCGCGGCTCTTGGGCGTCAAGAAAAAGGACGCCTTGGACGAAATCGTCGAGCGCAGCCTGCGCGGCGCGGCGCTCTGGGACGAGGTCAGCGGCGACTTGAACAAATCAGGCTTGGCGCTATCCGGCGGGCAGCAGCAGCGGCTTTGCATCGCGCGCGCAATCGCGGTCGAGCCCGATGTCATCCTGATGGACGAGCCCTGTTCCGCGCTCGACCCCATCGCCACCCAGCGCATTGAAGAACTAATGTGGGAACTGCAGCGCGATTACACCATTGTCATCGTGACGCATAACATGCAGCAGGCGCAGCGAGCTTCCGATTTCACTGCCTTCTTCAACATCCGCAAAAAGATCGAAAACGGTCACGAGCTCCGTTGGGGAGAACTGGTTGAATACAGCAATACCCAAGAGGTCTTCGAAAGCCCGGCACTGCAAGAAACAGCCGATTACATCGCCGGGCGCTTCGGTTAGCGAGAGCTTGCCCCCACCCCAAAGCCCTCCCCGGCGGGTCAGTGTCTACGCGACCCCAAAATGAGGGAGGGGCTTTTAGCAGCTCATTTGCAGTGATTTTGCTCCCCTTCCGACGGTCTGTGTCTACGCGACCCTCTTGATGGGGGCAAGGGGCCGGGGGATGGGGGTGATTTCCAACAGCGGCAGGCTATTCGCCCGCGTCCAGCGCCGCTTGCTGCTCGGCGATCATCTCGTCTGTGCAATGCCGGATCTCCAATAGAGCCGCGTCAGCCGCCATATTCTCCGGCGACCTGCGCAACTCGATCAGCATCTGGAACAATTGCGCTACCATCGGGTCAGCCCCCCCCCCCGCGCCCGGCTGCATCAGCATACTCCAATCCATGTCATCCCCGAGCGAGAGGACCATCTGCCTGATGGTGTCATCGGCGCCCAACAACTCCATCTGGCGCTCCAAGACCGCCTGGGACAGCAGCATAGCGCCTTCGCTAACGGTAATATCCGCCATGTCTCGCAATTCTTGTGGAACGTCCATCTCCATCTCATTCGCAACATCGACATTGACACCGACTGAGGCGCCCGTCAGGCTGTTGACAGCCAGAGTGTCGAAGTCGAGCCCGTCCGTAAAGCGCGCGTTCAAGACCAGGCCGGTATCAATGCCTTGCGCGTAATAGTCGAAGAAACCCACCCCGACCGTCACGCCCAACATCACTGTGCCCGGAACCGGGTAGAAGATCGGTATCTGCTCTTCTTTGGCGGCTGATACGACAACGGGCAGTCCGCTGCCGACCGTGAAGTCAATCGGCAGCACAATCGCCTCGACGCCCTTGCTCGCCAGGCTTTGAGTGGCGGCGCGCAAATCGCCGAAGCCGGCTATGGCCGCGCTTTCCACTTCAATCCCCTTCGACTCGCCAATCGCCTGGATCTGCGCGGCGCCAAAAATCCCGGCCGCGTCCGTTGCCGTATGGATTGTGCCAACCCGCTGGAGAGCTGGATTCTGCAGCAAAAACACCTCAAATACCTCATCGTATGGGGGCGTGTACTCCGAGCCAGTGACATGAGCTGGCTTGAGGCAGGACGAGTCGCTGATCCCATATTCCCTAGAATGATTGACGCCGTGGAACAGTACCGGGGTCGGCTCGTCCTGATCGTGCGTAATGCCGATGGCGATCTGCGTGACCGGGGCGCCGGAGGTGACCAATATGTCCGCGCCGCGGTCCAACGCGTCTTCGACCAAGATGTTGACTGTTGGCAGGTCGAAGCCGGCGGCGGACCAGAAAATGTTAATCTTTTCGCCTTGGATGTCCTCTCCGGCGTTCAGGAGGGCGCGCTCTTCCGCGCTGATCCATTCATAGACCTGCAGCGTATCCAGCAGGCCGCTTTCCATGATGGGGTCGGAGATATAGGGCCCATAACGAAGAATGGCGACGGTGGGCTTGTCATTGTCCTGCGCTATCGCCAGTGGCGCGAGCAGCAAGCAAAATAGCAGAGCGAGCGCAATCCGTTTGTTCATCAGAATCCTCCAATGCGTAAAATTATCGTTTTAATCATACACGGTTAGACGCTGCAAATCAAAAGAGGCGGGAGTGTCTAATTGCATGGATTCTCGAACTAGCCCCCATCCCCCAGCCCCTTGCCCCAAAATGAGGGAAGGGGAGCAATACTAAGTTTTGAAGTCCCTCCCTCTTTATGCGCCGCGTAGACACCGGCGGTCGGGGAGGGATTTAGGGTGGGGGTAAGCACAGGCATTGGCGGACAGCGTTTAATCGGCCGCGTCCAACGCCGCTTGCTGCTCGGCGATCATGTCGTCAGTGCAATGCAGGGAAGCGAGCCAAGCCTGGTCGTCGGCCTGGCGCTGCTCCAGCGGGATGATTCTGCCGCGCCGCGCAATCGCCGCCAGCACCCCTGGATCCAGCCTGGTCGTTCCGCCGCGCTCAATTACGGCGATGGCTTCGTTCATCACCGCTTCGCTGATATCGACGCCTTGCGCTTCAGCCGAATCCAGATTGACGCCGAGGCGGGCAAGATCCACATTGCTATTCAAATGCGCCGTAATAGATCGCGCTGAAGCTCCTGAGTTCCGATATGGGATTGCCATAGAAACTGCGTCATAATGATGTCGGCTGTCGAAGCGAAAGAGACCACATTGACCAACATCAAGCGGATTGGCGTGCTCGCGCACCCCTCCCGTCCTGATACCCATCCGGTGGCGCGTGAAATAGCGACGACGCTATGCAAACGCGGCATCGAGAATTGGGGCTGCGCCGTTTGGGACGAGGACAGCGTCGGTCGCGATGTCGCCTGCTCCGACATCGTCATGGCGATCGGTGGCGATGGGGCCATGCTGCGCGCGGCTCGCGTCTGCGCCGAGCATGAGGTTCCGGTGCTGGGCGTCAATATGGGCTGGCTCGGTTTCCTAACCGAAGTCGAGAAACCGGAGGACTGCGAGGCCGGGCTGGATCAATTGCTGGCGGGCGAGTATTGGATCGAAAAGCGCATGATGCTGCAAGCGACCGTGCTGGAAAAAAAACAGCGGGTCATTGGCTCATTCCGCGCGCTGAACGATGTGGTGATCAGCGGCAGCGTATTCGGGCGGATGGTGCAGATCGCGGCCTATATCGACAAACATTGGGCGACCACCTACAACGCCGACGCCCTGATCTTGTCGACGCCGACCGGCTCGACCGCATACGCCCTGGCGACCGGCGGACCCATTCTGCCGCCCGAACTGCGCAATATCCTCCTGGCGCCGATGGCGCCGCACTTGAGCATGGACCGACCGATCGTGCTCTCGCAGGGCGCCGTCGTCGATATTGAGCCCACGCGCGAGAATCGCCATCCCGTGGTGCTGACCGTCGATGGCCGCGTCGCCGCCGAACTGCAGGAGAATCAGCATATTTGTGTTAGATCGGCGGAACCGGAGAGCCAATTTGTGCGCCTGCGCGATCGCAATTACTTTTACCGCTCGCTGCTCGATCGAATGGAACCGCGGATCAACCGACACGGTCCCCGCCGCATGACCTTCGACGAATAGAGAGGCTATCATGAACGACCAACTCGGCCAGTCCACTCTCGAGAGCGACCTGCACTACTGCGCCGTCCACCCCCAGCGCGATACCGAATTGCGCTGCAACCGCTGCGATCGTTATATGTGCATTGACTGCGCGGTGCGCACGCCGGTCGGTTACACTTGCCGCCAATGCGTACGCGGGCACGAAGACAAATTCTACGAAGGCAGCGCCGTCGATTATGGACTGGTCGCGGCGATCTGCGCCATCGGCGGTGCGCTGACGCCCTTCGCGATGATGATGATCGGCGGCTTTCTGATCATCGGCTTCATCGTGGCGCCGGCGATCGGCGGGACGGCGGCGCAATTCGCGCTCCAGCTCACCAAGCGACGGCGCGGGCGCTACAGCGGCTATGTCGCCGCGGGCGGTGTGCTGGTCGGCGGCCTCGTCTCCGCATTTCTGCTCGGCGCCCTTAACATGTTCACGCTGCTCTTTCTGGCGCTGGCGACCTCAGCCGCCTATGCGCGCTTTAAAGTCACGATTTAGGTTTGCCTGATCCACAATGCTGGAAGAACTGCGCATTCAGAACTTCGCCGTCATTGACCGGCTTGAGCTCCAATTCGGCGCCGGCTTCAATGTCATCACCGGCGAGACGGGCGCGGGCAAATCCATCCTCATCGACGCGGTGGAACTGCTCCTGGGCGCCAAAGCCAATCCCGATTTTGTGCGCGCGGGCGGCGAGCGCTGCCTGATCGAGGGCCTCATCAAGCTGGACGCGCGGACGCGGACCAGCGTCACCGCCTTGCTGCAGCGCGAAGACCTGGTCGATGAAGCCGATCCCGACTACCTGACGCTCATGCGCGAGATCCGCCGGCGGGGCCGCTCAACTGCGCGCATCAATGGAATTCCCGTGCGCAGCGAACTGCTGAGCGAAATCGGCAAGGAACTATTCGACATTCATGGGCAGAGCGGGCACCTCTCTCTGTTTCGTCCGCGCCATCACATCGATCTGCTGGATCGCTACGCCGATCTGCTGGATATTCGCGCCGGGCTGGCGATGCTCGTCAACGAATTGACGCAGGTTCAGGCGGAGAGGCGCGCCCTGCAAGAGGACAAAGAGGCGTTGCGCCGGCGAGCCGACCTCCTGCGGCACGAAGTCCAAGAGGTCCGCGCCGCCGAACTCGATAGCGATGAAGAAGTTGACCTGCTGGCGGATCGTCACCGGCTGGCGAACAGCGAGCAACTGGCGACCTTGGCAGCGGAAGCGGCGCTGCTGCTCAACGGCGATGAGCGCCAGGGCGGCGCGGCCGCAGTCGACGCGCTCATGGGCGTGGCGGCTTCGCTGGCAAAACTGGCCCAGATCGACCAGAACATGACAGAAAATCACGAGCTGGCGGAGGAACTGGCGCAGGGGGCGCAAGAATTGGCGCTGACCCTGACGCGCTACGCCGATGATGTGGAATACGATCCCCAGCGGCTCAACGAAATCGAAGAACGGCTGGAGCTGATCAAAACGCTGAAACGCCGCCATCGCGTCGACAGCGTATCCGAACTGCTAGCGTATGCCGAGCGCGCCGCCGCCGAACTGGCGAGCATCGACGATAGCGATGAGCGGCTCGCGCAACTGAGCCAGCAGCAGGACCGCCTCCTGCGACAAATCGGCGACATCAGCTCGCGCTTGAGTCAGGCGCGTGCCGAAGCGGGGACATCCCTGAGCGCCGAGGTTGTGCGTGAACTCGCGGACCTGCGCATGGAGCGGGCGCAATTCGATGCGCTGCTGGCGCAAGCGGAACACCCAGCCGGCTGCATCATCGGCGACCGGCGCTACAAATTTGATGGCAAAGGCATTGACGATGTCGAATTCATGTTGAGCGCCAACCCCGGCGAGCCCCTGCGTCCGCTGGCGAAAGTCGCATCGGGGGGAGAGGCGGCGCGAATCATGCTGGCGCTCAAGCGCGTACTGACCGCGGCTGACCAGACGCCAATCTTGATATTCGATGAGGTCGATCAAGGCATCGGCGGGCGCATCGGCGCGGTCGTCGGCGAGAAGCTATGGTCGCTCTCCGCCGAGCATCAGGTGCTCTGTGTCACCCACCTGCCGCAATTGGCGAGCTACGCCGATGTTCACTTTCAGGCGCAGAAAGACCTGGTCGCCGAACACGCGGCGACGCTTGTGCATCGGCTGGCGGATGACGACGCGCGAATCAGCGAGTTGGCGGCGATGCTTGGGGCGCCCGGCGCGGCCGGGCTGGAGAGCGCGCGGGAGATTCTGGCCGCTGCGCGGGGGCGGAAGGGGCTGCTTAGATGATAGAATCGGCGCTGTCCAAAAGGGAGGACTAGAATGAAACTTGACACGATAATTGACCACATTGATATGGGTCTTTTTACGCTGCCTCAGTTTCAACGAGGCTACGTTTGGAATCGGTCGCAAGTCCGTAACTTCATGCTTTCCCTATACAAGGACTATCCTGTCGGAATCTTGTTGATATGGAAAACTGCGGCCTCTCAGCGAGACATCAAAGGCAATAAAACGCTGGCTTTGGGAATTCACGACTTACTGCTTGACGGACAGCAACGAATTACTACGCTGTACGGCATCATCAAAGGCGAAGCGCCGCCTTTTTTTGAGGGCAATGCCACCGCTTTCCTTAATCTTCAGTTTAATGTAGAAACGGAAGAATTCGAGTTTTACAGCCCGACTATGAAATACGAGCGACGCTGGATTTCGGTGACGGAGTTGATGACGGCTGAGCAAGAAGAGTGGCATTTCGAATCTCGACTTAGCGATTATCCAGACAAAAATCTCTATCTAAAACGACTTTCCAGAATCTATAAACTAAAGGAGCGCGAATTCCAGATGGAGACCCTGACTGGTGAGAAGATCACAATGGATGTGGTCGTTGACATCTTCGACCAGGTCAACAGTGGCGGTACCAAACTCTCCAAAGGCGATTTGGCGCTAGCAAGGATTTGTGCTGATTGGCCCCAAGCACGTGAAGAAATGCAGGCGCGATTGAACAAATGGCTTAGCTATGGCTACAGATTCAGTTTGGATTGGCTGTTGCGGTGCATCAATGCGCTACTCACTGGACACGGCGATTTCGAGGAATTATCCCGGCGAGAAGTTACGCCAACGCAAGTACTGGCAGGATTGCAACGCGCGGAAGAGCACATCGACACAACGCTCAATCTCTTGTCGGCAAATCTCGGTCTGGATGACAGTTCCGTACTGCGCAGTCCCAATTCCATTCCGGCAATAGTCAGTTTCTTGGAATCCCGAGGCATTCCAGACCAGCGTGAGAAATGCAAACTGTTGTACTGGTATGCTCTCTCAGCGTTGCGAGGTCGGTATTCATCGGCAGTCGAAAGCAGAATACGCCAAGACCTGGTCAAAATCGCAGAAAACGATCACCCATTATCGTCGTTGATTGAGGGGCTAAGAGATGATTATGGTGATCTTAGACTGTGGGCGGGCAATTTTGACGCTTCCACAGCCAGAAGTCGTTTCTTCCCTACACTTTACATGCTCACACGAGTCTATGGAGCTCGCGACTTTGGCACGGGCAATGAACTCAAATTGACGGATATTGGGAAAATGGGAATCTTGGAGCGCCATCATCTTTTCCCAAAGTGGCAACTCCGCAATAACGGCATACACAAAGTATCGGACATCAATGCTCTAGCGAATTTTACGTTCTTGACCAAAACCACCAATTCGGCGATTTCTGCGAAACTGCCCGAAGACTACTTTCCCTACTACGAATCCAAGCACCCTGGCGTCTTGGCATCTCACTGGATACCCATGGATCCCGCCTTATGGAAAATCGAAAGCTACCACGACTTCCTCGCGGCCCGACGCGAATTGCTGGCGAAGGCCGCCAACGATTTTCTCGACCAGCTCTTGCACGGTAATATTCCCGAATCGCCGACTGTCGAATCCGTATTCGAGCGTACCAGTGTGGCGAGACCCGCCAGCATCGCAAGCGACGCGGAAGAAGTCGCGTTGAGCGAAGCGATGGATTGGATGGAACGGCGACATCTGCCGCGCGGCGAGTATGGCTATGAATTGACCAATTCGGCTGGCGAGCTGCTGGCCACATTGGACTTGGCCTGGCCGCAAGGGATCCAAACCGGACTTGGCGATCCTGTCGCCCTGCTCATTGACGAAGACGACGACACCCTCAAGGCGGCAAGCAGCCGAGGATTCACTTGCTTCACGGATTTGGCGCAATTAAAGCGACATGTACAAAATGAAATCCTGGGCGAGCCCACCTAATGTAAGATTCCCGCCCCGCCACTCGTCCATACTGTGACACAAAATCGCAGGAGGACCCGCTATGTCCCAACCTCATGATGGCGACCAATTGGAAAAGCTCTTCGACTTCATCGCCAACGCCCCAGCCGATGAATCGCTAATCAAAATGGACTGCAACGACTGCTGCGAAAAGATCACGCAGTTGGCTGAGCAAGTGGCAAATGGCGCCGATTTGAACGAGATCTGGCCCGAGATGCAGAAGTTCATGCGCTATTGGGGCGATTGTCGCGAAGAATTTGAGGCGCTGGTGGCGGTGATCAAACAAGAAAAACGCTGGAAAACTTTGACTTTTCTGAATTAGGCAACTCCTCTCTTTCATAGCAAACTATTGATAGACGCTGCGCCAAAACAATAATCTTGGTTTGACCAGTGTACAATGCCAAGTAACTACTCCCTTCCCTCATTTTGGGGATGCGCCTCATAGAGATGAGGGGAGGCTGGGGATGGGGGAAAAATGAAGAAGGAACGCGTTGTCATCATCGGCTCGGGACCGGCAGGCTTGACTGCCGCCCTCTATACCGCTCGCGCCCAGCTGGCGCCCGTGGTCATCGCCGGCGAGCAACTCGGCGGGCAGGTCGCCATCACCCACGAGATCGAGAATTATCCCGGCTTCCCCGATGGCTTGAGCGGACCCGAGCTGGTCGAGCGCATGCAGCAGCACGCCGAGAATTTCGGCGCAAAAGTTGAATTCGACCTGGTCGAAAGCGTTGACTTCCGCAGCGGCTCGCCCTTCCACATCAGGACCGAGGATGACGAATACCTGGCCGACGCCGTCATTATTACCATCGGCGCGGACCCGCGCAAGCTGCTTGTGCCCGGCGAAGAAGAACATATCGGAACCGGCGTCAGCTATTGCGGCACCTGCGATGGCTTCTTCTTCCGCGGCAAAGACATCGTCGTGGTCGGCGGTGGCGATTCGGCGCTGGAGGAAGGCATCTTCCTGACCCGCTTCGCGAACAGCGTCAATATCATTCACCGCCGCGATGAGCTGCGCGCCGGCATCCAATTGCAGACGCGCGCCTTCAACAACGAGAAGATCAGCTTCACCTGGAACTCAGTTGTCGAAGAGATCGTCGGCGGCGATAACGGCGGTGGCGTCAGCGCCGTGCGACTCAAGGACACGGTCACCGGCGAGGAGACCCTGCATCCGACTGAAGGCGTCTTCATCTTTATCGGACATGACCCCAACAACGCAGTCTTCGGCGATCAAATCGCGCTGAACGAAAACGGCTACATCATCACCGATCAGCGCTACCGCACCAACGTCGAAGGCGTCTTCGCGGCAGGCGAAATCCAGGACGAAATCTGGCGGCAAGTGGCGACTTCCGTCGGCCAAGGCACATCAGCGGCGATGGCGGCAATCCAGTGGCTCGAGGAGCGCGAGGAAGAATTGCAGGTGCTGGAAGAAGCGCCGGCTTAGCGACAAGTCGCGATAGTTCCAAATAGCAATCTACATTAACCGTTACAGGCTGGTCACTTACTTTGACTGTTGTGCGTCTCCCGCTCCCGGAGGAAGTTGGTTCTGTCGAGGAGGAGACGTTGGCGCCGTCAACTGAGCTTGTACTTCGGCGCCGCTCCCACGCCAAGTTGTTATAACCCGGCCGGCGGCGCTTCCAAACGTAAAGAGACCAATTGGCACAGCTGACGCTACAGTGATTTCAATTATTGCTCCCGCTGAAATGGCAAAAAGTATAGGAAGAATGAGGATAAACGGAATGAGATTGTTGCTGAATAGAGTCGCCATGTTGACGATGAACGTCATAGATTGCTGACGCTTGACAATAGTAATGACTTCTTGGCCTCCGTTAGGAATGGCCTTCTGATAACCCTCAATAATTGAATGATGAGGTAGAAGGTCAGACGAGTAAGCGTAGGCTTCAAACTCGCGTTTGATTACACTTTGACCTTCTTGTGCGTCAGCATCTTCTGGCATATATTGTCGCCCGTGAGTTCTTCAGGATAAATGCCGGTGGTATCGGACAATGCAAGCATAGCTTGCCTTACGTGATTTCCCGTAACTAACCAACTATCACGGATAGCGGCATTCTGCTCCCAGATCAAGTCAACGGGCGTTACCGCTTGTGCTGAACCCAATGTCATCATGGAGTTGTCAATTCCACTGAACAATGCATTTTGATGGAATACAAAATATGACTTCGGGCCTTTTGTTTCATATGGTTTCATGGCAATCTCCCCTACAATTCCTGAAAAGAAGAATCCAAGTCTCAAATCGTGTCCAACTATATCTCATCATAAACAGAAGTCAAAATTCATGTCAATTGCCTAGAAATGTCACTAATTGAACAATTCATGCCATATGAATGAGTTCGACGACGAAATAAGTTTGCACTGCAAATCTGATCGCCAGTACGCTTAACAAGCATTCTAATGGGCAAAATATGCTGGACAGCGCACTGACAATACGTAAAGTCAGAATCAATGTCGCACTCAAGTGCCCCTTATTCAATCACAAGCAGAACGTGATAGCGGACCTCCGCCACCTTAACGCGCGCAGTAGCGCCATCACTTGTCCACGACACATCCGTGTCATCGCCCAGCGCCCTCACCTCTCGCGCCGGCGATTCTAAATCAACCTCAACCAACACATCGAAACTGGGAATCGTCTCGCTGATCGGCAGCCGCGTCTCGTCGCGCACACTGTTGACCAGGTGAATCAGCGTCCGCTCGCCCTGTTTGAAAGCGGTAACCGCGAGGATATCGCTGGCATTCTTTACCCTCACCGGCGGCTTCGTGCCCGCCGTCCAAGCGACCGCGTCGGCGATCAATCTACGGAAGTCGCGCACGCCGAATTCGAGGTAACGCACGCCGATCGGCGTCGCGAAAAACACACTGCGTCCACTCCCCGCTTCATGCGTGAGGACGACCGGCGGTCCCAGCTCATCGCTTAGCGGACCGTAATGCACCTCGGAGGCGCCGTGAATTACAGCGACGGGCTTCGCCGCTTCCGCCTCAACGCCTACCTGCATGCCGACTGTCGGTATGCGCTTGTCGGCTCGAATCTCTGTCGGAAGCGCGTGAGATTGCTCGACCCGCATGTAGATATCGAGTTCGAAAGGCAAGTTTTCGCCAGTATATTCGACGCCGAATAGCGCGGCGAAGTCATCGGATTCCTCTCGAAGTCCAGTCTCATCGTACATGCCAGCTTCATAAGAGCCGATGACGCCGCCGTCCGCGGCAAAGGCGCGAACCGCTTCCTTGCCTTCGGCCGACAGGCAACTGGCGTTGGGCAAAATTAAAGTCTGATACTGGTCAATGCCGGCGAGTAAGTCCGCTTCCGTGATCACGTCAAAGAGTATCTTTTCTTGCAGCAGCGCCTTAGCGAAGCCTTTGAGCTCGCCCCGATGCGAGGGCTTGCCGTCGCGATTCTCAAAACGTTCCTCGGTCGTCCCCGAATAAAGCAGCGCGACGTGAGGGATGCTGACACGATTAAGAAGGTAGGGCGCGAGCGACTTGGCTTCGGCGAAACGGGCATAAACATTATCCCACGCGTCTTCATCCACGCGGTCGGGATAATAGCGCGCGAATAACGGTGACGCGCTGTTCGCCAGCAGTTCCGCCGTCGACAAGCGCAATTCCGTTTCGCCCAAGCCATACAGATCAAATGGCGACTGCGCCATCATGCTGAGCACGAGGATCTGCTTGCCTTTTGCGATTGACTGAACATAGCGCAGAGCAAGGCCATACCACCAAAGCGGCTCGCGCACACTGGCGCGGTAGAGTTCCATATGCACGATATCGGCTGTTTTGGCGGTGCGCGCCATGTCATCTCCATGCGCCATCGGCACATGCCAGGCGGCGCCAAAGCGTTCGTGATACCAGGAGAATAGCGGCGGCGAGCCAGACAAGTAATACTTGTCGCCGCTCAAGGACGCCAGCGGAAAGGCGCCCTGGAAATAGACGCAGCGATCCTCGCTCTTGGCGACATCGTAGAGTGAGCGGCGCCACTCGGCGATCTGATCGAAGCGCCAGGACAAAAATAGCTGAAACACCGGGTCTTCCCAGCGCTCTTCCCTTGGCAAGGGCTGGCCGAATTCGGCCTCAAAGGCGCGGCGGCAGGCTTGGCTTGCCGACCAGCTCTGAAAACTGGGCTCATCAAAATAAAATCCGTCCACCTCGTAGTTGTCGGCGATCTCCTTTACGATGGAAGCGAAGTAATCGCGGTATGGGCTCAGCGGATCCATCGCCACCGAGTTGAAGTGCTCGTCCCAAGCGGTGACCCGTCCGTCGGCTTTGCGCTGCGCCCAATCCGGATGCGCGAAATAGAGATCGCGATTGCCCCAAATTGATGCTAGATAGGCGACTGCTTTTTGGCCATTCCTATGCGCCGCTTCGATCGCATCCGCCAGCAAATCGCGCGCGCCCAACCCGGGGTAGTGCGGCGCGATCTGACTTTGATAGAAAGCGGCACCGCCCGGATAATATCCGGTAGAAAAGACGTTCAGCGTGTTCGCATCCCCCCGATGCGTTTCGTCTACGATGCCCTTGACATCGATCGTCGCGACATCCGCTGCGGGAAACTCCAGCGTGACCGCGCGAATTTGCTCTTCCCACCATTTCGCCATGTCTGCCAATCTCCAACCCCACCTCTAGCTCCTCCCGGAACTCAGTGTCTACGCGACCCGAAGCTTCAGGGAGGGGAAAGGTGAATTTCTCCAAGTAAGTTATTCAGCGACGCCGCACCAGTCCACCGCCATACGCGCCAGCACGCGGGCGCAGTCGATCACCTGCTCAAATTCGATATATTCATCCGTGCTGTGGATCATCGCGCCCGAGGGACCAAAGAGCACCGAAGGCGTATTGCCATAGAGCACTGTCAGGCGCAGGTCGCAGCCGCCTGCGCCATCAACCTGGACATCGCGCCCGGTCACTGACTTGGCCGCCGCGCTCAAGGTATGCACCATCGGATGGTTCGGGTCGATTTCGGCGGCGTCAAACCACAAGCCGAACCACTCGATCTGAAGCGGATGCTCGTTGAACCAACTGTCTTTCTGCGACCATTCGAGAATATACTGACGGAAATCTTCCTTAATCTCGTGGATGTCCTCGCCGGGCAGGCATTCAATCGTGCCTTCAAGAATCGCCTGCGAAGCGACCGTCGAGGGCCACTCGCCCGCCTGAATCTTGCAGATGCCGGTCGGCACTTTGGTATTGTAGGCATTATCGTACAGCGGATGCGAAACGACTGACTCGCGCATGATCGAATAGGCTTCGACGGCGTGAAAAACTTCAAAAGCTTTGGTGATGGGGTTGGTCAACTCGTGTTTGTATTCGACGCCGCCCTCTTGCCCCGGCACGGTGATGCGGAAGAACTGCGCGCCTCGATTCGACACCGACAGCCGATCCATCCCGGTTGGCTCAGTGAAGATGCAAGCATCGGCGTTATGACCGCGCAAGACCGTCGCTAAAGTGCCGTTGCCGCCCGATTCTTCATCGACGACGCAATCGACGATCAGGTCGCCCGCCAGCCGGATGCCGGCTGTTTGCAGCGCCAGCGCGGTGAGGACATTGCTGACCACACCGCCCTTCATATCGGCGCTGCCGCGGCCGAAGACCTTGCCATCGACGAATTTGCCGCTCCAGGGACCATGCTCCCAGAGCTCGGGCGGACCAATTGGCACCACATCGACATGGCCATTCAGCTTCAGCGACTTGCCGCCGCCCGCCCCGCGAACTACGCCAACGACGTTGGGCCGCTCGGCGTATGACCAGCCGGTCGGCACATAAGCCGGGTGCGCCGCCAGCTCATCGTCATCCGGTATCCAACGGTCGACATCCAGCTTCATCGTCCGCAATTGACGCTCCAGCACATCCATGCAGGGCTTCTCCGCTCCTTCCAGCGAAGGGATGCGCACCAGCTCCTGCAACAGCTTCAGCGCCTCATCGCGGTGCTTTTCGATTGCCTGGTCAATTTGCTCATAAAGCATGAAGTCTTATCCTTTCACCGCCCCAAAAGTCAGCGCGGAGATAAAATAACGGCGCACAAGCAACGCAAAGATCACCACCGGCAGCGTGCCGATGGTGGCGGTCGCGAACATCGGTCCCCATTTGATGCCGGAGTGGGTCATGAAAAACGCAATCGTGGTCGGCATCGTGCGCGCTTCGGTCGATGTCAAGAAGAAGGCGACGCTGAATTCATTCCAAACGCCGATGAAGATCAGAATCGCTGTGGCTGCGATGCCGCCCGCCATCAGCGGCAAGGTAATCAAACGGAAGGCTTTGAAGCGCGAGGCGCCATCGACCATCGCCGATTCCTCCAATTCGACCGGAATGCCCTCGACGAATCCGCGCATCATCCAGATGGCGTAGGGCACATTCCACAAGAGATAAACCACGATCAAGAAAATATGCGTATCCGACAAGTTCAGTGAACCGGCGATGAAAAATAAGGCGAAGACGATCGAGATGCCCGGCACCATTTGCAGGAACAAAAATCCGTAGGCGACGCCCTCTTTGTAGCGAAAACGAAAGCGGGCGAAGCTGTACGTCGCCGGTATCGAAATGAGAATCGTCAGCAGCGTGCTGCAAACAGCGATGATGGTGCTGTTCTTCATATAGAAGAGGATGTTCATGTCGCTGAAAATATTCTCGAAATGCTCCAGCGTCGGCGTGAATCCCCAGAAGATCGGCGGATAGGCGAAGGTGTCCAGCCGCGTCTTGAAGGCGGAACTCACCATGAAGATATAAGGAAACAGAAAAGCGGCGACAACACCGATCGTCAGCAGATCCAGGAAGCGAGAACTTAACAGCGCGCGCAGATTTCCCAGCTTCATTGCGCTATGCCTCATAGCGGATGCGGTCGCGCAGCTTAATCAAGAGGACCGTCAGCGAGACGATGATGATGATGAGCATCACGCTGGCGGCTGAGCCGCGCCCGACATCGCGCTGGATCAAGGTCGTGCGATAGATATAGAGCGGCAGCGTCGTTGTCGCGGTGCCAGGTCCGCCGCCGAACATGACAAAAATGACATCAAAGAGACGCAGCACATCCATCAAGCGCAGGATCAGCGTCGTCATAATCAAGGGCAGCATCAGCGGCAAGGTGAGATGGACGAAGGATTGCAATCGCGACGCGCCATCAACCCGCGCCGCCTCAAAAGGCTCCACCGGCAGCGTTTGCAATCCAGCCAGCAAGATCAGGATGAAGAAGGGCGTCCATTCCCAGATATCAACCAGCACCGCCGCCCATAAAGCCAGGTCAGCGCCGTACCAGTTATGCCGTATGCCTGTGAGCGACTCGGTGAAGTAATTGATCAAGCCGTAGGGAGAAAAGTATAGCCGCCCGACCATGCCCACCATCGATGGCATCAGCACCATAGGGATGATCAGGGCGGCGGTGAAGATCGAGTTGCCGCGCATCTTGCGATTGAGCAGCAGCGCGATCAAAAAGCCGATGACCAATTCCGGCGCCAGCGTGCCAACGACATAAACGGCAGTGACGCGCAGCGACGCCCAGAAGGTGGTGAACTCGTTGAAGAGCAGCCACTGGTAATTCTCCAAGCCGGCCCACTCGGCGGTGCGGAAAGGATCGCCGAAGGTCAGCTTGACCATGCTCAACTGCAGCAGCCAGACAGCGCTATAAGCCGCTAGCGCGAATACCACCAGGAAAGCTGGAATAATGAGCAAAGCCGGCGCCAGCCACGGCGGTCGGCGCCTGCGCCCAATCCTGTTGCCACTCATAGATTCGTCCAGTCGATTTCCGGAATCCCCCACCCCAAACCCCTCCCCGACCGCCAGTGTCGCCGGGTCTGTGTCCACGCGACCCTACGCGGCGCAAATGAGGGAGGGGCTGCGTTCTTACGTTTGTCTAGCTTCACGAAGCCATGCGCTCTGCACAGGTCTCCCCTTCCCTGATACTTCGGGGAAGGGGCCGGGGGATGGGGTAGAAATCACTCCGCCAGCGCTTCCGAAACCTGCGCCTGCATACTGGCCACCGCTTCTTCGACCGTAATCTCGCCGATGAAGGCGCGCCCGCCTTCCGTGCCCATGATGCTGCTGACTTGGCTCCACTTCGGCGATGGCAATACAACCGCCAAGCCCTCAGCGCCCAAGTCGGCCGCTTGACCAAGCGCGTCCAGCGTCGCCTGGTAATAGGGGTTCGCCGCTTGCAAATCGGGATCGCCCAAAGCCGATTGCCGCGAGACGATGCCGCCATTGGCCAAGTAGTCGGCTTGCAAGCCTTCGCTGGTCAGATAAGCGATAAATGCCCAGGTCGCTTCTTTCACTTCCGAGTCATCCATCATCGCGAAGGACCAGCCCCAAACGCCGGAATAGGCGCCGGCGGGACCCGCGGGCAGCTTGCTGTAGCCGGTCATGCCGGCGACCAGCGATTTATCCGGATTCTCCACTTCGGGCGCGGCCGCTGATGCCTCAATCATGATGGCGGCGCGGCCCAGCATGAAGGCGTCCCAGGCTTCGGGGAAGGAGAAGGACTCAACGCCAACCGGGCCATATTGCCAAAGATCGCGCACGTATTCGAGCGAGGCGACCGTGCCCGGCGAATCCAGCGCGACTTCGCCCGTCTCCGGATCAACCATCATGCCGCCGAATGGCGCCAGGAAGATCGACCACATATAGGTGAACTCCCAACCCAGCCGAGCGCGATAAGAGATGCCATCCACGCCATCGACGTTCTCGCTGAAGTATTTTGCCGCTTCCATCACTTCCGCGAAGGTCGTCGGCACGGCAATGCCATGCTCCTCCAGCAGATCCTCGCGATAGAACATGAAGACGGTCTCGCCGGCGAAGGGGATGCCGTAGTGCATGCCGTCTTCCCAGAGGAACATATCGCGATAAGCCTGCAAGATATCCTCGTAATTGAACCAGTCGGGGGTGATGTCGGATTCGATCCAGGGTTCCAGTGGCACGGCGTATCCACTTTGCGCCACTTGGGGGCTCCATTCGATGGCGATCATCATCGCGTCATAACTGGCGGATTCAGCCGAGACTTCCAGCAAACGCCGCTGACTCAACTGACCCTCTTCCATTTCGTCGAGCGTGACCGAGATACCCGTCAATTCCTCGAAGCGCGGGATCATCGTCTTGAAGGCTTCAATCGAGGGATGGGAGGCGACCGCCACGGTGATTTCCGTGCCGCCATAGGCATCCTTGATGCCAGCCGCCCACTCTTCGATCGGGTCTTGCGCAAGCGCGCTAAAACTCGAAATAGCGAGAGCGACAATCAAAAGGACAAACACAAATCTGAACTTCATTGGTAAATTCCTTTCACAGAACATTGAACAATCGGAACGAACTGCAGATGCCTTCGTCCGTCCTGAAAGCATCAGACTTAAGTTTACTAGCTTCGCCTGAATCCGCCACAAATTGGGGGAGACGCGAGACAATGCTTGGCCTGTGGTCATCAAGGGAGCGCTTCGACTATAATAGCTTTGCTGAATCATCATTTTGACTGGGCTACAGCAGGTCACTAGCAGGAGGTTAAGGTGGTCTTTGAAGAGATTTTGCGCGCCGTCGCCGAACTGAGTGACAATGAGCGCCAGCTTTTGCGCAAGCATATTGACGAACTCCCGGGAAAATCAACTCCGTTGACACCAAAAGAAAGGACGCGGCGTCTCAATGCGGCCATGGATTCGCTGGCCGATGGCTTGACTCAAGCGCAGCTCGACGAGATGACAGCTGCAATGACTGAAGACTACATTGAAGCCTGGGATGAGTCCGAGTGGACCCAGTGACTTGCATTCTGGACACCAACGTCATTGCTGACCGCATTCGGCGTCACCCGCAAGTGCTCGCGCGCCTCACCCAGGCCAGCGAAGCGGGCAATGTTCTGGGCTTATGCGATCCGGTACGATATGAAGTTTCGCGTGGCTTGCTCAAAGTCAAGGCCACGCGCAAAATGCGTTTTTTCCAAGAAGAGTTAATTCCCTTGATGGATCACGTGGCGCTGATCAATGAGGATTGGCAAGCGGCCGCCCAATTGTGGGCTACCATGCGCAATCATGGTAGACAATTCTCCGATGTTGACTTGCTGATCGCCTCCTTGGCTCAGCGCCTGAACGCCGTTGTAGTGACAGCTGACTCGGATTTCGCAATGCTCCCAATCAAGAGCGAAGATTGGCGTAGAAGCGAGTAACAGAATACGTGAACGACCACTCCTCTTTGTTCATTTTGGCATGTTCGCCATAGAGACGGCGACATGGTCCGGGAGATAGGGGCTTAGAAGGGCCAGACCTTGTCCCAGGCTTCCATCCAGGTGTCGGCGCGGCTGTACATCTTCTGCGCTGGCTGATCCAACTCCACATCCTCGCGCGGCTTGTAATTCATCATCGTGTCGTAGTGCCCGAATTCAACCGTGATCGTCACCGGCGACGCCGGCGCATACGGCTCGACCGCGCGCAAATCCTGCAGCGCCTGATAAGCGCCCTCCTCTATCATTTCGCGAGCGCGCTGCGGGGCGATCTGGCGCGCCGAATACTTCGAAAGTCCGCGCTTGACCGCCACCGTCGTCAGCCCGCCGCCGAGCAAGGCGGTCGCTTCCCGGCAGACCGCGACATCACCGGTGATCAGCAGCGCCGGCGTACCGTAATGCCCGCATAGCGCAGCGTTAACGCCGACCTCGCCCACCAGTTCGTCGTTGAACCAGAGATTGCGGCATTGCGCCGATGAAATGGTATGCGCCAAGACGCCATCCGGCGTATTGTTGCGCGCGTGATAGCCGACCATCAGGCAGGCGTCCACGCCCGCTTCCAGCGGCGCCCGGTAATCGGTCCAGGTATGATGCGCCACATATTCGCAGGCGGGGTCAAGCATGTCTTTGTAAAGCGAGTTGTAGCGCCAGTCGCCCCCGGCGTTATGCCCGTCGATGACGATGATTTCCGTCGCGCCCGCCCGCGCCGCGCCGCGCACCGCCGCATTCACTTCGGCTGTATATAGCTTGCGCCCTTCGGGGTAACCGGCCTTGCCGCCCCCAACCTGATCCCAGTTGACGATGCCGCTCACGCCTTCCATATCGCACATGATCAAGATTCTCATTCCGTTCCCCTTCCAAAGACTCTAACAACGCAAGTTGGGATTTTACCGCAATGGGCGCGGCGGCGCGCTGGAATGCGCGCGGTTTCGCAAATGAATTGGGGCAAACGCGCCTAGAGCAAGTCGCGCGCGTTTTTCTGAATCTTTAGGATGGCGGCGCCAATTTCGCCCATATCCTCTTCATCGCCCAGCAGCGCGTTCTGCGTGATCCAGACCGTCTCCCAAGCCTCGCGCTCCGAGTTGGGAAAGGCGTCTTCGAGAAAATCATGCTGCGCCGCCGCCTGCGCGCCGCTCAGCCGGTCGCGATAAGCGCCGCTGGTGAACAAATCCAGTTTGTGCAGCGGCGGATAGGGTGCTTGCGTCGGGATGCCTTCCGCCTCCAGCGCCTCGACAAATCGCAAGGTTTCGACTCCGCTGAAGGCGCGCTTGTCATAGTGGAAGATATAAGCGTACTGTCCGTTGCGCGTGATGCGACTATCGTGAGACTGCGGCGAGATGCCCGGAATCTCGCTCAGCAGGCGATCCAGCATGCGACCCATCTGATGGCGGCGGCTGGTCTGCTCATCAAGCCGCGTCAACTGCGCCAGCAATACTGCGCCCTGCCATTCGCTGAGCCGATAATTTGAGCCATAAATGAAGTGGTCATAAAACCATTCGCCCGGCCGGCGGCCGCAATCATGCGTCGACCGGGCCAGCCGCTCGAAATCGTCATCGTTGCTGATGATCATGCCGCCCTCGCCAGCGGTCATCGTCTTGCTCGCCTGAAAACTGAAGGCGCCGCCGATGCCAAAACTGCCCACTTTGCGCCCGCGCCACTCGCTGCCGTGGGCGTGCGCCGCGTCTTCCAACAGTAATATGCCGTGCTTATCAGACACCGTCCTAAGCTGATCGAGATCGGCCGGTCGCCCGCCCATATGCACGGCGATGATCGCCTTCGTATTCTCCGTTATCGCCGCCTCCGCCAGTTCGGGATCGATGCAGTAGCTGTCGGCGCTGACATCGACCAACACCGGCAGGGCGCCGGCGAAGAGAACCGCGCTCGCCGTAGCGACAAAGGTGGCATTTGGCGCGATGACCTCATCGCCGCTGCCGATGCCCATCGCCGCCAGCGCAACCTCAAGCGCGTGTGTCCCGTTGGTGACGGCGATGCCGTGCTTCGCCTGATGATAAGCGGCGAACTCCTGCTCAAAAGCCAGCGTCTTCGTGCCCGGCGTCCGCCACCAGACGCCGCTCTCGAGCACCTCGTTCAGCGCTTCGCGTTCGCGGTCGTCGTAGATGGGCCAGACGGGGAAGGGCTTGGTCTTGGCGGGTGTACCGCCGAGGATGGCAAGTTTTGGCATATTGGTTTTCCTATGGCGACGCTGAGCAGGCGAGTACGATTGGCAAGATCAAAGCGTCACCCCCTCGTAAGCCGCTTCGACATTATCGCACACTTTCGCGGCGAAGGCTTCGTCGATCTCGGCTTCGTGGAAGATGCCGTACCACAAGCCCGCCTGCCGCACAAACTGGCGCATGTTGACCAGCGCGTGGGTCACATCGTCCCAACTGATGCCCATCGCCGCCGGCCGAATATCGACGCCGGCGCGCACGATGGCGGCGAGCATCTCCTTCGGCTTGTCATCATGCAGCAGCGAGCCGACATAAATGCCAAGGCAGACCGGCTGCCCATGGATGAATTTCTTCCCGGTGTAATACTCCAGCGCGTAGAACAAGAAGTGGTCGGCGCCTTCAATATGCCGCGGATTCCAGCCGGCGTTGTGGAATGCCGCCCCGCCCCAACGGTTCGCCGTCATCAATGTGCGGATGCCCTTCTCATTGACTTCGCGAATATCGTCCAGCGCGTCCATCACCGTCGCCATTACCGCCGATGCTTCATCAACCAATTCCTGGTCGTAGGGCCATTTGTCTTCGGTCTTGCCGCGCGCATGCGCCAGCCGCCAATCGGCATGACCCGTGTGATAGCATAGGATCTCGCAAATACCGCTTCGATTGACGACCGGCGGCGCGTTTTGGATCACATCGTAATCAACATAAACCGCTTCCGGTACCGCCCAGCCGAGATAACGCACGTTGCCGCCGAAGCGCAAGCCCGTGCGATGCCCAAAAGCGGCGTTGACCGACATCGAAGTTGGAACCTGAAACAGCGGCAGCCGCAATGTCCAGGCGAAGTATTTGGCGACATCCAGCGCCTGCCCGCCGCCCAGCCCGATGATGCAATTGCAGTGCGGCAGCGTCGCGACTTCTTCCTTTAGCTCGTCGCCATCAATCGTCGAGACGAGGTAAGGACCAGCCAGATTGTCATCAAAGTGATGAGAAAACAGGTCCCAAAGGTCGGGCATCGTCACCACCAGGTAGGGCTGATGAACGAAGTTCGGCAATTCGCCGATCAGGTTGCGTCCGAAGATCGTGGTGAAGCCAGCGCTGTTCTGCATACGTCATCCTCATTTGCCAGTTAGCCTGTACAATTCCGCGCGCATTCAGTATGTTGTGAGCAACCGCCTGGGATACACCCTGGGCTGAGAGAAATGCCAAGTTGCGGATTTCGCGCTGGTCACAGTATAGCGAAAACAAACAGAACTTGTTGAGGTTGTTGTCTATAGATCGAGAGCAGTAAACTTCGAGGTCATAGAACTCTTCACCCGAACTCAAAGAATCGCGATTACGCTCCCCATCCTAATGCTTTCGCTGCGGGCGCCTCAGGTCTAATACAATTGCCGTAGAGTGCGGCTGGTCAACAGTCTCGAGCGCCAATTTGACGAGAAGCGTAGGGGCGACTGACGGTTAGTGTCTACGCGACCCTGTGAGCCGCCCAAAAAGAGCCCCAATAAATGAAGACCTAGTGGCGTATTCCAGCTTGACGAAAACTGTCCAATCCTCAAAATGTTTTGGGGGAGGAGACGAGCGTGGGGATAGAAAAAACATGACTCTAAAAATCGCCTTCAGCGGAACGGGACATATCTCGCGCGTACATGCCCGAGCGGCGCAGAGCGTCGACGGCGTCGATCTGGTCGCTGTTGTCAATCACCAGTCCCCGTCAATGGCGGATTACGCGGCGCAATTTGACATAAGCCGGCAGTACGCGACTGTCCAAGAACTGTTGCGCGCTGGCGATGTGGACGTCCTGATCGTCAGCACGCCCAATTATTTGCACGCGCCCCAAGCCATTGCCGCCCTTGAGGCTCGCGTCCACGTCATGGTCGAGAAGCCGATGTCGCTGAATACGCGGGAAGCCGAGCGCATGCTGCGAGCAAGCAAGCAATCAGGCGCAAAACTGATGGTCGCCCATTGCTGGCGCTTTGATGAAGAGGTCAACTGGATCAAACAGCAGATCGACGACGGCAAACTGGGAAAGATTCTGCGCACCAAAGGTTATGGCGTACACGTCAATTGGGGACCCGGCGGCTGGTTCGTCGAGGCGCGCTACGCGGGCGGCGGCGCGCTGGCGGATATGGGCGTCCACGCGATTGATGTCGCGCGCTATTTCCTGGGCGATCCGCAGCCGCTCAGCGTTTACGCGCGGATCTCGACCGATTACACCAACTACGATGTCGATGACAGCGGCGCCCTCTGGATCAACTGGGCCGGCGGCGCCACATCCATCGTCGAATCCGGGTGGTGGTGGCCCCATGCCGACGGTCCGGAGGCGAGCACACAGCTTTACGGAAGCAAAGCCTTTGCCCAACTCTTCCCGACGCGGCTGGAAGTCCCCGACCGCGTGGCGGAGACGGTGAAGACAATCGATCCCGGTTTCCCGCCCGTGCGCGAAGAGCAGTGCCCGCAAATCATGTACGACCGACAGATGGCGCATTTCATCGGCTGTATCCGCGAAGACCTTAGGCCGAATCCCGGCGGCGCTGAGGGTTTGGTTAATATGCAGATCATTGATGCCGCGTTTGAGAGCAGCCGCAGCGGCCAAGTCATTTATCTATAGCGCATTCTTTTAGGAGCGCAAACTATGCTGGAAGTCTATGATTGGGCGGGCGAAGGCTTCGCGCCCCTGGTGTTCACCGAAGGCTGGCAAGCCGCCCTGCTGAATTGGGAGCCGCTCTTCAAGAGACAGAACCTCGACGAGATTGAAAGACACAATAAGACCGATGAAGTCTTTGTGCTGCTGCGCGGGCGGGCTTTGCTTTTTACACGCCCTGATTATGGCGCGCTGCAGGCGGTTGAGATGAAGGCGGGAACCATCTATAATGTGCCGGCTGGCGTCTGGCACAATCTCGTGGCCACCCGCGATGTGAGCTTCCTGATCGTCGAGAATCGCGATACCCATCTGCACGATACTGAAATTCGGCCCATCACCGCCGCCGAGCTCGCTCAACTGGACGCGCAATTGCCTGACTGGGCGCGCCCATAATCGCATCGCCGGTCAGCTGGCTTGGCAATCATTGCTGCCTCCCCCAAATCCAATATGTTTGAGTTTCAGCCTATATTCCTTTACACTGATAATTAGTAGCTAGTTGTATGGTCTTGGATTATAATGGTACTGTTTCCAATGAGCAAAAGGACGAATTATGGGACAGATACTTCACCCTCGCGCCACAACGACAGAGGCAACCCGCCGAGCTATACAGAATAGTCAAGAGAGCATAAGGAA